>CANMJA010000197.1 GCA_947498055.1 uncultured Tenacibaculum sp. | reverse complement strand
ATGAGTTATAGAGAGTTGGAAGAAGCATCTAATAAAGTAGCAAATTCCTTACAAAGAATAGGTGTTTTACCTGGTTCCCATGTTGGATTACTTTTTACCCGAGGCTTTGATATGGTGGTAAGTATGCTAGGGATTTTAAAAGCAGGTTGTGCCTATGTTCCATTAGATCCTAGTTTACCAACGACTAGATTACGTTTTAT
>CANMJA010000196.1 GCA_947498055.1 uncultured Tenacibaculum sp. | reverse complement strand
GACCATACAGGGTACTGTATATTCCATAGGCTTGGGAAGCTCCGAAAAAGTTGGCATTAAAAATGTTGCCGAAATTGAACTACTGTCCCTTTATTTTTTTTATTTTGGAGAAAATTAAATTAAAAAATATAAAGCACACAACACTATGTATGTTTTAATTTGGTAAATAGTTTGTCTTCGCTATAGCTTCGCAAACGATTATAAC
>CANMJA010000195.1 GCA_947498055.1 uncultured Tenacibaculum sp. | reverse complement strand
TGGATTAGTAGTTGGAGTTTGTAGTGGTCGTTATCGCGATGTTGTTTTTGGTACGGTCTTGTTAGGTCGTTTGCAAGGTGTTGAAGGATCCGATCGTTCTTTAGGATTGTTTATGAACACCTTACCTATTGTCTTAGATTTAGATTTAGATGTTCGTTCGTATTTAGAATCGGTAGATGTTGGTTTACGTGATTTATTACCTCATGAG
>CANMJA010000194.1 GCA_947498055.1 uncultured Tenacibaculum sp. | reverse complement strand
TTAATTTATTTCTTACACCAACATTTTAATGAACATCCCCAAAATCGGACTGCAAATATACAAGCTTTATTTCTTAACTCGCAAGTAAAATCTTAAGTATTTTTTAACACTCTTTTTACTTTTTATTCACACTCTGTTAAGGAACTTATCAAACCTCTAAACTAAAGCTTATCCGTTTGCGGGTGCAAATATACAACCTCTCTTTAAAC
>CANMJA010000193.1 GCA_947498055.1 uncultured Tenacibaculum sp. | reverse complement strand
GTTTAAAGAGAGGTTGTATATTTGCACCCGCAAACGGATAAGCTTTAGTTTAGAGGTTTGATAAGTTCCTTAACAGAATGTAAATAAAAAGTAAAAAGGGTGTTAAAAAATACTTAATATTTTACTTGCGGGTTTAAAAATAAAGCTTGTATATTTGCAGTCCGATTTCGGGTATGTTCATTAAAATGTTGGTGTAAGAAATAAATTAAAAAAAA
>CANMJA010000192.1 GCA_947498055.1 uncultured Tenacibaculum sp. | reverse complement strand
AATCCAGTTAGTATTTTAAGTTGTACAAATGGCCCAGAGTATGAAATTAGTATAAGTTCAGGGTCTGGTAATTATAGCTATGAAGTAATAGCTCCAGCAGGTAGTATAGGTACATTCCCAACAGGAAATGTTACAGGAACAGGTGTAGTAACAGCTAATTTTACTTTATTACAAACGACTCCGTTAGGAACTTATACAGTTCGTGTAACAGATATTG
>CANMJA010000191.1 GCA_947498055.1 uncultured Tenacibaculum sp. | reverse complement strand
AATAAAGCTTGTATATTTGCAGTCCGATTTTGGGGATGTTCATTAAAATGTTGGTGTAAGAAATAAATTAAAAAAAACTTCAAAAAAAGTTTTGTCAGTTTAAAAATAGTTTGTAGTTTTGCATCCGCTTTCAGAGATGAGAGCAACGTTCAAAGAAATTTTGGAAGAGTTTTAAAAAGCTTACTAGTTCGAATCTAGTGTTTCTACAAAGAGAAGTT
>CANMJA010000190.1 GCA_947498055.1 uncultured Tenacibaculum sp. | reverse complement strand
ACTATCAAAAAGGCAAAAGTGCTACAGGAAAGCCAAGTTATAATGGATTATTATTGTTTAAAATGTGCTTGCTACAAACATGGTATGGTTTAAGTGATTATGAAGTTGAAGATCGTGTAAACGATAGTATTTCTTTTGGTTATTTTTGTGGATTAACCATTGATAGTGTAGCTCCAGATCATAGTACCTTAAGTAGGTTTAGAACCACAATGACAAAGG
>CANMJA010000189.1 GCA_947498055.1 uncultured Tenacibaculum sp. | reverse complement strand
GAAAGTAAAATGAGCAAAGTAACAGTTAAACAGGCTGAAAAAAATGAATTGAATTGGATAAATGCAAAATATAGTGAAGTAGATTTTGTTAAATCTAATTATGAAAACGAATATATTGTTATTGCCAAAGTAGGAAATGGAAATGCTGGACTTGGTAGATTAGTAAAAATTGATGAAAATAATATAGAACTCGGAGGAATTTATGTATTTCCGAATTTTA
>CANMJA010000188.1 GCA_947498055.1 uncultured Tenacibaculum sp. | reverse complement strand
GGCTTCCTGAATCTCAACATTTTTCCAACTACATATAGTTTGCATATCGTGTTCTACTAGAGATTTTATCATCCCTTCTAGAATACGAAATCGATACTTTGGCGTGAAAACAATGTGATAATCGCATTTGTAATAGACATGTGTCAATTTTCTATATTTACTCATCTTAAAAAGTTTTAAGAGGTAAACCTAAAAAATGGCAAAGCCTTTAAAACATGAC
>CANMJA010000187.1 GCA_947498055.1 uncultured Tenacibaculum sp. | reverse complement strand
TATGAGATTTGTGAAAACGGAGCAAGTCCAACCAATTGTGATACAGCAAGTGCCACCGTTTTAGTAGAAAATCCAATAGATGCAGTAGTAGATGATTATAGTGGTAGCCCAATTACAGGAGGAGATACGACTCCAGATGTAACCGATAATGATACTTTAGATGGCGTACCAGTAGTTGTAGGAACGAATCCAGGCGAGGTAACGGTAAATCCAAGTCCAGC
>CANMJA010000186.1 GCA_947498055.1 uncultured Tenacibaculum sp. | reverse complement strand
ATAGAAACTATCACTTATTATGATGGACTTGGTAGAGCCAAACAAAGTATTGGAATTAAACAATCGCCTACTAAAAAGGATATTGTAACTCATGTAGAGTATGATGAACTAGGAAGAATGGTAGATGAGTTTTTACCCTATGCTTCTAATCAAAATAATGGTAGCATAAAAACAGGAGCTAAAAATGCAACACAAGCATATTATAGAACCAACTATGCAGATGATT
>CANMJA010000185.1 GCA_947498055.1 uncultured Tenacibaculum sp. | reverse complement strand
TTGCAGACACAGGGTATAGTAGTGGAGAAGTTTATGCGTATTTAGAAGCAAAAGGATTAGAAAGTTACATTCCACCTTATGGTACTTATAAAGGTGGTCCTGACGGATTTTTATATCATAAAGAAGAAGATCATTATTTATGTCCTCAGGGAAATATTATTCCTTTTAAGAAAGTATTTTTAGATTATAGAACCCAGACAAAAAAGAAAGAATATAGAATCTCCTC
>CANMJA010000184.1 GCA_947498055.1 uncultured Tenacibaculum sp. | reverse complement strand
TAAAACTGGAAGAAGTTATGATAGTAGGAAAAAGAAAGCTGTTACAGCGGTTCAGTTAACAAAAGATGGTAAAGTCAAGCGTATGTATGCAATGAGAATAGACGACTTTTCAGCAGAATCGCTTCAATATATTTTTGTAAATCAGATAAGTCGGGATGCAAAAGTGACCACTGATAAATGGAGAGGCTATAGACCTATTTCAAAAGCATATGATATTACACAAATTGAA
>CANMJA010000183.1 GCA_947498055.1 uncultured Tenacibaculum sp. | reverse complement strand
GATTTAACAACATCGAATTACAGTAATTACAACTCAGGGACATATGAATTAATGTTACGCTGGGACATATTTAGAGAAAGTATAATGAAATCCCCTAGATTTTTTTAAACTAATTATTCATGAAGAGAATATTATTAATTTGTATTATAGCCCTAAACTTTACAGGTTATAGTCAACGTAGGTATGCAGCAGATAGGTATTTTAAAGAATACGCATATAAGAAATCTGCA
>CANMJA010000182.1 GCA_947498055.1 uncultured Tenacibaculum sp. | reverse complement strand
CCTGGATCTTCTTCTTTATTGTTACTTACAAAAAGCAACCCAGAATAGTAGCTTTCACAAGCTGGAGCGTCTATTTTTGCCCTAAAATACATAGGTAAATTAACTAATGTAACTACATAATTATTTGTAGTAGCTCCAGAAATATCTACCCATTCTGTTTTATCTGTAGAGCTTTGCCATTGTATTTTTTGGTCTGATGTAAGATGACTAGCATTTAACTTTAATGTTTCAC
>CANMJA010000181.1 GCA_947498055.1 uncultured Tenacibaculum sp. | reverse complement strand
ACAGAACTGACATTGAATCCAACAACAGGAGAAATCACAGTAGCTACAGGAACACCATCAGGTACTTATGTGTATACCTATGAGATTTGTGAGAACGGAGCAAGTCCAACCAATTGTGATACAGCAAGTGCTACCGTTTTAGTAGAAAATCTAATAGATGCAGTGGTAGATGATTATAGTGGTAGCCCAATCACAGGAGGAGATACGACTCCAGATGTAACGGATAATGATACTTTAGATGG
>CANMJA010000180.1 GCA_947498055.1 uncultured Tenacibaculum sp. | reverse complement strand
GATGGCATTCTAGTTAGAAAGATATTTTTAGGTATTTGAATACTTTTAGTTCAATGAAATGAATTGATAAAATGTATGACAATAGCTTCGTGTTTTACCTTGAGAAAAAATTTAAATAAAAGAAAAAAGTATTGAAATTTTTAGCGTTTTTTTATGATAAAACGTGGAGAAACGATAATATATTTATCCGTATAAATTTTAAACTATATAAACTATTATGAAAGATTTTTTAAATTCGAAAG
>CANMJA010000179.1 GCA_947498055.1 uncultured Tenacibaculum sp. | reverse complement strand
ACTTTTTTGGTTAGAATTTTTGAAGACAAATAAAAAATAATTGTAGAAATTAATTTAATAAAAGCGGTTTGGGTGATTACTCAAACCGTTTTTTATTAAGTGTTTACTTTTTGCTAAAATAGAGTCCTTAAAAATTAAAAATAATATTAATACAATAGGTGTGAAAATTAATATAGATATGTTGAATACCACTGAAAACGGGGTAAAAAGGAATTTTACTTTATAATAATTTTGTAATGTTAA
>CANMJA010000178.1 GCA_947498055.1 uncultured Tenacibaculum sp. | reverse complement strand
GAGGAGAGCGCTGGAATTTCGGAGTTTTCTTCTGATCAGCAAGCAATGGACAAATCTTTTGTTAAAAGGATTTGCTCTAAGTATTTTGCGATGGCATCGTGGAGAGTTGCACTATCCAAACGTTGGCACGTTAAAAATACTTGATCAAGGTCGTGAAAAATTTTTACAAAGTCAAATTTGAATCGGAATTGTAGAGCGGCTTATCAGAATTATGAAAACAGATTGTTAAGTTTCCTTCACCAAC
>CANMJA010000177.1 GCA_947498055.1 uncultured Tenacibaculum sp. | reverse complement strand
CATTTATTACTAGTTCTTAAATTTGCATCTTGTGTTAATACAGGACGATCTAATTGATCATATACAATATACTCCCAAGCTTTCCCCGGTATTTTCTTTTCTGCCAAACGATTACGAGTATCGTATTTATATTGATATGCTAATTCTGAAAGTTCTGTAACAGAAATACTATCTCCTGTAGTTACTTTTGGAGGCAATACATAGGTGAGATTTCCAAAATCATCATAAATATAATAGGTATCATGCTCTT
>CANMJA010000176.1 GCA_947498055.1 uncultured Tenacibaculum sp. | reverse complement strand
CATTTATTACTAGTTCTTAAATTTGCATCTTGTGTTAATACAGGACGATCTAATTGATCATATACAATATACTCCCAGGCTTTCCCTGGTATTTTCTTTTCTGCCAAACGATTACGAGTATCGTATTTATATTGATATGCTAATTCTGAAAGTTCTGTAGCAGAAACACTATTTCCTGTAGTTACTTTTGGAGGCAATACATAGGTGAGATTTCCAAAATCATCATAAATATAATAGGTATCATGCTCTT
>CANMJA010000175.1 GCA_947498055.1 uncultured Tenacibaculum sp. | reverse complement strand
GCTTCCTCTTTTCCTGAAATAATTACTTCATCCCATTCTATATAACTATCCTTTCCTCCAAAATCTACAAATCCTGATCCTGTAAATCCTGCTATATTGTTGCGATTTACAGTACTTTTTTGGCTTGTTCTATCTTCTCCTTGGTATACTTTTGTTAATTCATCATTATTTATACTATGTATAGATGCTATTTTCTCTCTACTATTAGAGAGCTCATTTCCATTTATATTATGTGCAAAAGAACTATTGATAAA
>CANMJA010000174.1 GCA_947498055.1 uncultured Tenacibaculum sp. | reverse complement strand
GTTAAATTTGGAGTTCGAAAAGCTTTTTTCATTTGTTTTGAGATGTCAACTACCACCAAGAGTCTATCAGCTAGTTACATGGCAGTACGCTATGGAATCACCGAAACTACAGCTCGTCTTTTTATGCATAAAGTAAGAGAGGCTATGTCCTCTAGTGGTAATCACCCTATGGACGGAGAGGTACATGTAGATGAATTTGTTATTGGAGGAAAAGATGAAGGTAAAACTGGAAGAAGTTATGATAGTAGGAAAAAGAA
>CANMJA010000173.1 GCA_947498055.1 uncultured Tenacibaculum sp. | reverse complement strand
AATGAACTCTAAATAATCTTCTTCTAATATTCCTCACAATATTTCACGTCCTCGTGAGTAGGAATATATGGAGTAGTAGAATCAAAGGGTTTACATTTTGGTAATTTAATTGCTCTTTGTACTGGCGAGCCACTTCCATCAATTCCTGCTCCTTTAATACTTTTTTGTTGAGTTTTTCCTAAAATTTGTACTCCTTTCGAATTTAAAAAATCTTTCATAATAGTTTATATAGTTTAAAATTTATACGGATAAATATATTATC
>CANMJA010000172.1 GCA_947498055.1 uncultured Tenacibaculum sp. | reverse complement strand
TTGTAGCAAGCACATTTTAAACAATAATAATCCATTATAACTTGGCTTTCCTGTAGCACTTTTGCCTTTTTGATAGTGCTTATCTATTAAAGTCTCTATAGATTCCCAATCTAATAGAGTATTTAATTGAGTAAAAAAGGTTTGTTTGATCTTACGAGAACGTAGATCACAAATGCTATCTGCTAGGGTCGGTGTACTTTCTAATTTCATATTTGAAATTTAACCTTTTTTATATTCTTTTCAAAATTACCCTTGCAACGGTCTT
>CANMJA010000171.1 GCA_947498055.1 uncultured Tenacibaculum sp. | reverse complement strand
AGGACATGCTATTTTTACAGAAGACGCAGCAGAACGTAGAAATACATTCGATGGTAATTTGGTATTAAAAGTTAGAAGTCCAGAAAGACAATTTGCTTTAAAATTACATGAATTGCCTAAAGATAGAAGAGGGGTTGCAGCTTTTTGGATTAGTAACCCAGATAATACTACAATCAACAATCATGTAGGAGATAGTCAGGGTAATGGTTATTGGTTAGCATTTCCATCACATCCATTTGGAGAGAGTGCAGGTGCATTGTATGAAGA
>CANMJA010000170.1 GCA_947498055.1 uncultured Tenacibaculum sp. | reverse complement strand
TTTTCTGATTTATAGCCTTTATCTGCTTTTAAAGGAATATTTTCTGGTAAATCAGCAGCCTCTAAAACTTCTCTCCTACTGAAAAAGAGTCAGAATTGAAAATTAAAAACTATCATAAAATAGCATAAAATAGCATAAAAAATAGTACCAAATTTATTGAGCAGTCCAAGTCGAAGAATCAGGATTTAAAGGGATCAAGAACAAAAGTTGTGTGTGAATTGAAATAGATTTTCGATTTTTGTAAAAAAAACAGATTACTTGGAATTAT
>CANMJA010000169.1 GCA_947498055.1 uncultured Tenacibaculum sp. | reverse complement strand
ACATCATCACTTGGATCATTTGGTGTTCCGTTCGGATCTGTTACTGTTACTGTTCCATTTGTTCCATCTGTTGCTGTAATAGTTCCCGCTGTTGGTACTGTTGGATCGTTTCCTAATACATCTACCACAACTGGGGTATCTTCATTAGTACTTACCATATCATCTTCAGTATCTGGAATTACAGGAGTTCCTACTACTGTAATGTCTAAAGTAGAACTATCCGTATCCGTTGGATCGTTGTTATCTACAAGGTCATAACCTACTGTTGGTA
>CANMJA010000168.1 GCA_947498055.1 uncultured Tenacibaculum sp. | reverse complement strand
AATTGAGTGGGAAAATTGCTATGAAAAAGAAAAAGTGCTTAGACGTCTCTAAGACTTTAGACTGTAAATATAGTTAATTTTTTATAATATGTGTTAGTTTTAATAAAATTTAACAAAAAAATATATTTTTCAATAAAAATAGAGAGGTTTTACTTTCTTTTAATAGGTTGTTTTAGAAACAAAAAATACAGATAGATTTCCTTAGTTAGAGGTCAATAGTTAAATACCTATCTTTGGAATCAATAAATATGTTAAAATATGAATATTTTTAAGGGTCAAAATC
>CANMJA010000167.1 GCA_947498055.1 uncultured Tenacibaculum sp. | reverse complement strand
AGTATTAGCCATATCTAAAGTAATTTCTTTGACTTTATTACGTTTAGCGCTTGGTATTTTATGAAGATACTGGATGACCTGCTCAGCTTTAGTTCCTGCAATAACAGCTACAATACTGCCTGCTTTACCTTTGGCTTTTTTATTGGTGAGGATAGTATATAATTCACCTTTAGATAAAGCTACTTCGTCTATAGAAAGTTGTTTCCCTATATTTTCAGGAAAAAGTAACCAATCTTTAGCATGAGATTTTTCTTTCCATTGTTTAAAATCACTCAAATAATCT
>CANMJA010000166.1 GCA_947498055.1 uncultured Tenacibaculum sp. | reverse complement strand
AATTCTCATACAATAAAAGTGGATTGACAAGTCTAACTGCTAAAATTTTGACCCAATCCTGATGTAATAAAAACGGACTGAGGATCTGACTGAAGAAAATTAGATTCTGTAAACGGATTAAAACTAAACGGAATATAAAAGGTGTTTATTAGAATCAAAAAAACGCTTGGTAACAAAATGTATAGTTTATTACGGGGGGATTTTCTATCGAAAATCTACGCTTTTTTAGTATTTTTAGTGCTTAATACAAAATCCTACGGATTTTAAGACGTAACAAACCATACATAAAACGTTA
>CANMJA010000165.1 GCA_947498055.1 uncultured Tenacibaculum sp. | reverse complement strand
ATTAGTCAAGAAATAATAGGCTTTATTTTTCTCTTGATGATAAAAACTCACAAGCCTTAATTCTACTTCTTTTTCATTCCCTTCTTCCTTGTATTTAAGCCCTATTTTAGCATCCTTCAAAATAGTGTCAGGTGTAGCTTCTTTTAAATCAAACTCTTCTATAAATCGTTCCTTAGCATTATTTTTTAAACGCGTTACAAAACCAATATTACTTGTATTCCATTTGTCAAATAAAGCATAATTATTGTAAGCTTTATCAAATAACAATACTTCTGATGAGTTGGCAACTCCTTGGTGTTGTAT
>CANMJA010000164.1 GCA_947498055.1 uncultured Tenacibaculum sp. | reverse complement strand
GTTGACATCTCAAAACAAATGAAAAAAGCTTTTCGAACTCCAAATTTAACCTTATGAAATAGCGTATCTGCTGTTGCGGATTCAATATGACTACAAATATTACATTTTCTACCAAAATCCTTTAAAGACTGATAAGCAGTATGATTACAACGATTACATTTGTAGGCTGTTTTTGACTTTATTTCTGCTAAATATTCTTTACAATCTAGATCTGATTTGAAACGATCAGAGAACTCTAGAAGATTTTGGCCCTTGAAAATATTCATATTTTAACGTATTTATTGATTCCAAAGATAGGTATTTAACTACAGACCTCTA
>CANMJA010000163.1 GCA_947498055.1 uncultured Tenacibaculum sp. | reverse complement strand
ATGTTGAATACCACTGAAAACGGGGTAAAAAGGAATTTTACTTTATAATAATTTTGTAATGTTAATCATAAAAATAATAGTATGTAATATCCTTTTTAAAAAAACGAAAAAGCAATAATTTTTAACCCCTAAAACCAAACAGAATAATTATTAAAAATGAAAAAAAATCATTTATGTACTACTATTTTTAGTGCAAAAAATGATAAGTAAACTACAACAATAATTTAATCCCTATACAAAAAAACATATTGTCTTAATAATTAGCAGAGAACATTAATTACATAAGAAAGTACTTTTTACTACGAGATACTAGATGAAC
>CANMJA010000162.1 GCA_947498055.1 uncultured Tenacibaculum sp. | reverse complement strand
TAAAAAGTGAAAAATACGAATCAAAAAATCAAAAAGCAAAAATAACTCTGTTCATTAAGGCTTTTGCAACGGTCTTAGATAGCTCAAAAATGCTTTCCGAGCCGAGTATGAGTAAAAAAGAATTGATAAATAAAGAAACTATTTTAAGAGATTAAGGGAGTTTTTCTATTTTAAGTTATAGTTTATAGGGAACGGATTACAAATCCGCTCTATCTGACACTAGGTTATCATTTAACTTAGTTAAAATTGGCTGCATAATAAGAGCCGTATGATGGGAGACTATCACGTACGGTTCTGTGAGAGGTTTAGGGGTGAAATTT
>CANMJA010000161.1 GCA_947498055.1 uncultured Tenacibaculum sp. | reverse complement strand
TAGATACAGAAAACACGATGTATTTTTCATCGGATGGTCATTTAGGATTGGGAGCTTTAGATGTATTTGAGTCAAAAATATCAGGTAGTAATTTCACAAAACCAGTTAATTTAGGAAGTCCAATAAACGGTCCTTTAGATGATTTTAGTTTTGTAATAAGTGAAGATAAGTCTTATGGTTATTTTTCTTCTAACAGAAAAGGAGGAAAAGGAGATGACGATATTTATAGTTTTGTAATTTATCGTTGTAAAGAAGATGTTACAGGAGTAGTTACCGATGTAAAAACAGGAGCACCTATAAACCAAGCAACAGTTCGTTTAAT
>CANMJA010000160.1 GCA_947498055.1 uncultured Tenacibaculum sp. | reverse complement strand
GTTGCTGGATTACCTGATAATGCAGATAGAACTGAATTTTATAGTATCCTAAAAGAGAACGCACTACAACACTATATATAGCAAATAGGGCAATTAGTATTTAATCAAAAGGACATTGTCAATTTGCAAAGTCGCCAAATCTTTTGATTTGGTATTAAAGAGAAAAATTAAAACAAAATAAAAGATTTGGCTTGTGGCTAAACCGAGAATAATCGCTTATTTTCTGCCCAACTTGCCATATATTTAACGTTGTGATGCAATAGTTCATTTCGTAAGGATAATTTTTTCGGAGGAGAGCGCTGGAATTTCGGAGTTTTCTTCTGAT
>CANMJA010000159.1 GCA_947498055.1 uncultured Tenacibaculum sp. | reverse complement strand
TTTTTATTAAAAATAGATGGAGGAAGCTTATTTATTTTTTTATTACTCCAATCTCTTGTCATTTTTGTTATTAATTGATGATAACGGCTCGGCTAAGGTTAGTACGGGATTAAATTAGCATTTAATTTCGGATTAAGCGATTAGCCAAAACTTTTTATTTTGTTTTATCTTTTTCTGTTCTAAAGCCAAATCAAAAGATTTGGCGGACTTTATAAAAATACACTAAACTTTGGATTAAGCACCAAAACCCGTATTAATTTTAGCCATTGTGTCTGTTGCACAAGATTATTTAAAAGTACAAATATTTTGTATTTTTATATATGCAAGGTCAAAAAAAATACCA
>CANMJA010000158.1 GCA_947498055.1 uncultured Tenacibaculum sp. | reverse complement strand
ATTTACTTCTATTCGCCCTGAATCTACAGCACAATTTGCATCTGTAGGTACTACTGTACCTGTTAATTGTGGGTTAAGATCATCATCATCTGTAGCTGTACATCCATTATTGTCTGTAATATTTACTACATGATTCTGTGCTCCTAATCCTGTAAAAGTATGAGTTAATGTATTTATTGATATTGACGCTCCTCCATTTATGGATACTAAATATGGTAACTCACCTCCTGTTATAACTATACTAACTTCTCCATTTGTTCCATCATAACAAGTCACTGCTGTTGCAACTACTGATAATGGTGTTGGTGATGTCACAACTACTTCAAATGGTACCGAACTACAAACTCCTGATACATCTG
>CANMJA010000157.1 GCA_947498055.1 uncultured Tenacibaculum sp. | reverse complement strand
TTTTTCAACTATCCTCAGGGCAGAATTTTCTGCCCTTTTTTTTACCATTGGTGTTTTGGATTGTAATCTTGTTGGTTTTTCCATAATGTATAAATAGTTATTAATAGTTTTCTCATGACAGCCACTATAGCTTGTCTTTTTCGTGGCATTCTTTCTTTTAGGCGTTCATAAAATTCATTAAATTTTGGATCATGTTGACTTGCAGATAATGCAGGCATATATAAAGCCGTTCTAATGTAAACATTTCCTTTTTTTGATATTTTTGACTTTCCTTTATACTGTCCCGATTGTTTTTGAGATACATCTAAGCCAGCATATGAAGTTAGTTTTTTTATACTGGAACAATTTCTAAAACCATCTGTTTCTGCTAAAATT
>CANMJA010000156.1 GCA_947498055.1 uncultured Tenacibaculum sp. | reverse complement strand
CGTGTTTTACCTTGATAAAAAATCAAAATAAAAGAAAAAAAGTATTGAAATTTTTAGCATTTCTTTATGATAAAACGTGAAGAAACGGTAATATATTTATCTATATAAATTTTAAACTATATAAACTATTATGAAAGATTTTTTAAATTCAAAAGGAGTACAAATCTTAGGAAAAACTCAACAAAAAAGTATTAAAGGAGCATCAATAATTGATGGAAGTGGGGCGATACAAAGAGCAATTAAATTACCAAAATGTAAGCCATTTGATCCTACTACTCCATATATTCCTACTCACGAGGATGTGAAATATTGTGAGGAATATTAGAAGAAGATTATTTAGAGTTCATTAACTAAAAATAAAATGAACGTCTAACAAGA
>CANMJA010000155.1 GCA_947498055.1 uncultured Tenacibaculum sp. | reverse complement strand
ATACATTTTATCAATTCATTTCATTGAACTAAAAGTATTCAAATACCTAAAAATATCTTTCTAACTAGAATGCCATCATATATAACCGAACTTAATTCCTGTGAACAAGTTTGGCTTATTAAAACAAAGATTTAAAAATCAATTCTTTGAAAATTTAAACGACTAAAAAATGCTTGTATAAAACGGAGGAAGTTATGAGTAGTGAAAACGGTTAAATCTATAGTTAGAAATCATTATTATTTAGATAAATAATATCTCCTTTAACTTTTAAACTCTTGTTATTTACCCAGATAGTTTTTCAAAAATAGTTAACAAAAAAATAGTTGAAATCACATGGATACAACTATTTTCTTGTTAGACGTTCATTTTATTTTTAGTT
>CANMJA010000154.1 GCA_947498055.1 uncultured Tenacibaculum sp. | reverse complement strand
TCTTCTTCTGTACATTTTTTCTGATTTGCATCATCACAATTATTCAATAATTGATCCTCTCCATAACCTATAGCACTCTCTATTCTTGTAGATGAAATTCCTCTTGATATTAAATAATCTCTTGTCGATTTTGCTCGATTGGTAGATAATGTTCTATTGTATGCCTTTGTTCCTCTGCTATCAGTATGCGATTCTATCTTTATTACCATATCTAAATGATTCTTCATGACACTTACAATATGTTCTAATTCATATTCTGCATCTTCTCGTATATTGTATAAATCAAAATCAAAATAAATAGGATTGATTACAATCTGCGATGCCTCTGCACTATCTACTATTAAAGACGATAATGCCAAATCCGCCTGAATCGATTTCTTGTCTATATCTTCTGTTGCTGTTG
>CANMJA010000153.1 GCA_947498055.1 uncultured Tenacibaculum sp. | reverse complement strand
AATTAACATTATTAAGAAAAGCTTTCCCTGAAGCCCAAGTCACTACATTTACTTACGATCCTTTAATTGGTGTAACTAGTATTACAGATCCTAGAGGCTATATAATGTATTATGAATACGATGGTTTCAATCGCTTAAAGTTCATCAAAGATGCACAAGGAAATTTAATTCAAGAAACTCAATACAACTATAAAAACTAATATCGCTATGAAAAAATTTATATTAGTATGTCTATTACAAATACCATTATTTTTCTTTGCACAAGCACAAGAAAATCTGGTAATACAAAATGAAGAAATTAGTAGTTCTAGATTAGCAACTGCTACCAATAGCATTGTTATAAAACCCACCACTTGGATTAAAGCAGGTGTAAATTTTACTGCTAAAATTATTGCAGATTCCTACTT
>CANMJA010000152.1 GCA_947498055.1 uncultured Tenacibaculum sp. | reverse complement strand
TAAAACAGCTAAAGAAAAGAAGTTTTCAGTAACCTATTATCGAGAAGAATATGAACGAAATAATAAGCGTGTTAATAGTAAAAAAGGCCGCTATATGAAATCCAAACGACAGAGTACAGTAGAACCAGTTTTTGGAACACTGACTCAACATTTAGGGCTTCGAAAAATAAACACTATCGGAATACAACAAGCCAATAAAGTGATGCATATGTCTGCAATTGCATATAATATAAAGAAATACATGAAGTTTATCTCTAAAAAAGCAAAAAGTAAGATAGAAAACAAGTGCCTTATCTTTTTTCTAAAAACAAGCTTTGTATAAAGTTATTAAGACTTTTTAAAGGTTGTTATTTTTAGTGTTTAATAATGAGAAGTTATTAAAAAAAACTCTTTAAAAAGGGGCTCAGTG
>CANMJA010000151.1 GCA_947498055.1 uncultured Tenacibaculum sp. | reverse complement strand
CTCATGAGGTAATAAATCACGTAAACCAACATCTACCGATTCTAAATACGAACGAACATCTAAATCTAAATCTAAGACAATAGGTAAGGTGTTCATAAACAATCCTAAAGAACGATCGGATCCTTCAACACCTTGCAAACGACCTAACAAGACCGTACCAAAAACAACATCGCGATAACGACCACTACAAACTCCAACTACTAATCCAAAGGCGCCATGGAAAATACTCGCTGGACTCATATGTAATGCTTTGGAAATAGCATAAATCTTATCCGATAACTCCATACTCAACTCCTTGGAAATCTCATTGATCTTACTACTGTCCTCCTGCTGAATATCTGATAATCCAAAAGGTAATGTAGGCTCTCGCAAATCACCATAAAGACCCTTGAAGTAACCTGCACTATCAT
>CANMJA010000150.1 GCA_947498055.1 uncultured Tenacibaculum sp. | reverse complement strand
TTTTGGGTAATTGTACCATCGTTATTATTGTCTGTATAAGATAAACGTACATTTCCTAAATGATCTTTGTATTGGTATACGTAATCCATCTCGACTCCGCTCGATGTGACATTTGCTTTTACATATCCCTCTGGATGGTTAAAGAATTGCAATACATCATTTTCATAAATATAACCGCCTGCATATTTTGTAGTAACACCGTTTACGGTTTTACTTAATTTTGTGCCTGCTGCATCGTATTTGTAATCGATGTTTTTACCGTTTATAGTAACTCTAGTTGGTAAGTTTAAGTGGTTGTATTTAATGTTGGTAATTTTCTTATTCTTGTCAAAGATCATATTTCCATTAGCATCTCTTCCATAATCATTACCTGCATTTTGATCATAAAAACCACCACTCTTATTGGTTTTATCTTC
>CANMJA010000149.1 GCA_947498055.1 uncultured Tenacibaculum sp. | reverse complement strand
CCACTTAATAAACTACCATAAATCTCATAAGTACTCCCATCAAAAGCATAATTTGACCATTGTAAAACTCTATCTGTGGATTTTACTTTAATAGATCTATCATAAATTAAACTCAGTATATTTTCATCACTTACCAAAATACCTTTAGGCGTTCCTGTAGTACCTGAGGTATACATAATATAAGCGGTACTATCCATAGTTCTAGACAATCCTAAAACTTCTGCTCTTCCTTTGGATAGTAATTCTTCATAATCAACAAAATATTCTGAAGAAAATGGGGTTTTAGTCTTTAAACTAGCATCGCTATAAATAATCTTATCAATACTGGCATCTTCTACTATAAAACGTAATCTAGTCGTTGGTAAACTAGGATCTAATGGAACATAGGCACAACCTGCTTTTAAAATCCCTAGCAT
>CANMJA010000148.1 GCA_947498055.1 uncultured Tenacibaculum sp. | reverse complement strand
TCCATAAACTGAAGTAAGCCAGACTGCGTAAGCTGTACTGACGAACAGAAACTGGATAAGAGGCTATAAGATTGGATAAGTAAGCACATGATTGCGAAGTCCTAAACCTTTCTTTTTTTTTAGAGAGGATAATCGAAATAGTAGATCCAGCAGGGATAGCTTAAAGGGTATTTATCTTACCGAGGGAGGTCTCTATAATCACGAGTTGGTAGAATAGAGAAGTCAGCAGAAGCCATAGTACTTAAAGGAAACGAGCTTGGAAAAAAAAACAAAGAGGTCTCACAAATTAAGGAAGGGTAGAACGTTAATGGTCTTTAATTCGCATAGGAGTATTACTACGATAATGGACTACCTAATAAATTTGGTACAATTAATCTAAGCCACCATTTTATATTTATTTTTAGTTAATATTTTTTCCATC
>CANMJA010000147.1 GCA_947498055.1 uncultured Tenacibaculum sp. | reverse complement strand
TTAACTATATTTACAGTCTAAAGTCTTAGAGACGTCTAAGCACTTTTTCTTTTTCATAGCAATTTTCCCACTCAATTTTTTGAGTGGGTTTTTTATTTAAAGTCAAATACCTCAAATATTATTTTTCTTTAATTTAAATTAAAAACAAAAAGTAATTTTATTCTATTGTAAAACAACACAAAAAACAATCCAAAAAACTAGAAACAAATGAAAAAGTTATTCTCTATAGTAATAATATTAACCTTGTTTTCTTGTTCAAAAAAACGAAAACAAAGACTATTGTCAATTCATCTAAGAACATAGAAAATGATACATTAGTTGAATTAGAAAATAACTAAGGATAGAGGTAAACATTTAGTTACCTATCAATTTTGAATGATTAATGTTATCAGCTTCAACCATTCTACATATTAGATTATTGAAAATCG
>CANMJA010000146.1 GCA_947498055.1 uncultured Tenacibaculum sp. | reverse complement strand
ATTGGACTTGCTGCCAATAAAACTCCTGACTGAGGTGCTATAGGTGTAGCTCCTGCTGATTCAACTACTGTAATATTATAAGGTCCTTGACCTGATCCTATTGTTAAACTAAAACTTCCATTGTCTATACTACATAAAGGTTGCGTAACTATTGTACTTGCCGTTGGATCGGGTATCTGATTGATTCTAATATCTTGTAATACTAATGGACAATCAGCACTATCTAATACATAAACATCATAAGTCCCTGCTGATACAGCTAATGTATTGCTTGATACATAATCTCCTGCTGCTGGAACTACTCCGTCTGCTACAATTGCATATGTATAACCTGTTCCTGTTCCTCCTAATACATTTACTTCTATTCGCCCTGAATCTACAGCACAATTTGCATCTGTAGGTACTACTGTACCTGTTAATTGTGGGTTAA
>CANMJA010000145.1 GCA_947498055.1 uncultured Tenacibaculum sp. | reverse complement strand
TGTTTCATTAATAGTTGTAGGAGTACCATCTTCAGCATTATAGGTTCCGATGGTTCTAGCAGTTCCTGCAGTTACTTCTGCATCAGCATTACCAGTAGCTTGTGTAATAGTAGTATTAGTTTCTGTAACAGTAACGGCAGAAACATCTAAAAAGAGCCCGCCATCAGTACCAAAAACAAGATCATTGTTTACATCATTGCTTAAAAGACGAATAACGACATCACTACCATCATTATTTGTAAAAGTAAAAGTTCCATCAACATTAGGAATTAAGTTGGCCTTAGCAACAGTTTGAGTAACTCCGTTCTCATTACTATAGGTAATGAAACCATTTCCTGCATCTGAGATATTTGTTAAAGTTTGTAAGTTTTGAACAATATTGGTAAGGTTTAACTGAGTTGTATTTCCATCTTCATCGGTATAATCGATATTGGT
>CANMJA010000144.1 GCA_947498055.1 uncultured Tenacibaculum sp. | reverse complement strand
TCCTGTAGTTACTTTTGGAGGCAATACATAGGTGAGATTTCCAAAATCATCATAAATATAATAGGTATCATGCTCTTGAACTACGCTTGGAGACCCAACTTTTGCGTAAGTTCTTTTTAAAACTACTTGTCCTTGTTTATTTTTAAACTCTTCTGTGGTATGTAAGTTAGTAGTACCTGTATGATTTTCGTCTTTGGTAACCGTTTTATATAATTCACCAATGGCATACACTCCATCATCTACTAAAGTAGGTTCATACACAGTTTCTGAAAGAGATGTGGTAACACTATATTGTTTTACGGCATCGGTAGTAGTATTAGTCTGATAGTCAAACTCAATTTCATGTCCGCGACCCAAACTCCAGTCTTTCCCTGGAGCTGCTTGTTTTAAAACTCTATTTAATGGAGAAGCCTCCAGTTCTTTACGAGAAAAAGC
>CANMJA010000143.1 GCA_947498055.1 uncultured Tenacibaculum sp. | reverse complement strand
ACAGATAGAGTTTTACAATGGTCAAATTATGCTTTTGATGGGAGTACTTATGAGATTTATGGTAGTTTATTAAGTGGAGCCAGTTTATACTTGATAGAAACGTCATTATCTTCTAATGTGTCAGAGTTATCAGACCTTATAGCGAAAGAGGAATTAAGCGTTGTGTTTTTAACTACGGCCTTATTTAATTCTTTTGTAGATTATGATATAGCATCATTAGGAGGTTTACGTATTTTATTATTTGGAGGAGAGAAGGTGTCTTTAACACATACTCAAAAAGCCCTTGAAGTTTTAGGGTCAGATGTTTTAATTCATGTATATGGCCCTACAGAGACCACTACATATGCTACTTATTACCCAATACATACCATTTCTGAAAACTCTTATACTATTCCAATAGGTAAGGGTCTTTCTAATACGCAAACTTATGTATTAGATAAACA
>CANMJA010000142.1 GCA_947498055.1 uncultured Tenacibaculum sp. | reverse complement strand
CATTTAGTTACCTATCAATTTTGAATGATTAATGTTATCAGCTTCAACCATTCTACATATTAGATTATTGAAAATCGTGTCTTTACTTTGTGATCTATTAATTCTATAACAAAATTCATTAAAATAACGGTTAAGATTTCCATCACTTACCCATGAATAAGTGGTTCTTATCCATGATTTAACTTGATGTATCATTGTATGAAGTGCTTTAAAATTTAAACCATTGTTACTTTCAATTTGTGTAATATCATATGCTTTTGAAATAGGTCTATAGCCTCTCCATTTATCAGTGGTCACTTTTGCATCCCGACTTATCTGATTTACAAAAATATATTGAAGCGATTCTGCTGAAAAGTCGTCTATTCTCATTGCATACATACGCCTGACTTTACCATCTTTTGTTAACTGAACCGCTGTAACAGCTTTCTTTTTCCTACTATCATAACT
>CANMJA010000141.1 GCA_947498055.1 uncultured Tenacibaculum sp. | reverse complement strand
AATTGGAGTTACAAGAAAAACAGTTTACAATTGGATTAAAGACTATAAAAGTGGCGGTATTCAAAAGCTTTGTGAAGTTAATAAAGGAGGAAATAATACACCTCTATTATCACAAGTTACTATAGATAAAATAGAGGAACTATTAAACGATCCATATAGTACAATTACTAGTTATGTTGAATTAATTAGTATTCTAGAACAGACACAAGATAATTTAACATATGCTGCTGTTTATCAACATTGCAAACGAAAACACAAATCTAAATTAAAGGTTGCAAGAAAATCGCATCATAAAAAAGATCAACAGGCTGTAGAAGCCTTTAAAAAAACTACCCAATTTACTATCTGAGATTAGAATTAATCTTGATAAAGATAAATATGATGGAATAGAGATGATGTTTCAAGATGAAACTAGATATGGGCTTATGACTGGTTTAAAAAGAACTATTACAGCTAAAGGAGTAAAGGC
>CANMJA010000140.1 GCA_947498055.1 uncultured Tenacibaculum sp. | reverse complement strand
AAAGGACTGAAACACATTATGGAACAAGTGGACAAAAAAGCATTGATCCTGTCGTTTTCTTCAAACTTAGTTTAGTTGGTTATTTAGAGAATATTATAAGTGACCGTAAGTTGATTTCTCATTGCAGCATGCGTTTAGATATTTTATATTTTCTAGGATATGATATCGATGAGCCATTGCCATGGCATTCTACAATAAGTCGCACCCGACAATTATTTCCAGAAGAAGTATTTACGGTTGTTTTTGAAAATGTATTTAGTTTATGTGTTTCAAAAGGAATGGTAAGTGGTCATACTCAAACCATAGACTCTGCACCTATAAAAGCCAATGCTAGTATGGATACTTTGGAATTAAAAGTGCCTGAAGAAGATTTAAATTCACATTTAGCATCTATACGGCATATAAGTGCTAGAGATAAGGAAGTTTTTAGAAAGGCTAAAATCAATAAAGCGAGTCAACAAACCCAAAAAATAACAGCA
>CANMJA010000139.1 GCA_947498055.1 uncultured Tenacibaculum sp. | reverse complement strand
AACTTAACAGATGCAGATAGCACAAGTCATAGTATCACAGGAGCAAGTGTAGATACAGATGGCGATGGTACTCCAGATACGATTACTTTAGGAAGCCCAACAGTAATCACAGGAGTAGGAACAATCACAGTAAATACAGATGGTACTTTTACATTTGTACCAGAAGCAAACTATAACGGAACTGTACCAACAGTAGGTTATGACCTTGTAGATAACAACGATCCAACGGATACGGATAGTTCTACTTTAGACATTACAGTAACAGCAGTAACGGATGCTATTGTAGATGCTAATGAGACTTTAACAACGGCAGAGGATACAACTTTAAACGGAGATTTATTTGCCAACTTAACAGATGCAGATAGCACAAGTCATAGTATCACAGGAGCAAGTGTAGATACAGATGGCGATGGTACTCCAGATACGATTACTTTAGGAAGCCCAACAGTAATCACAGGAGTAGGAACAATCACAGTAAA
>CANMJA010000138.1 GCA_947498055.1 uncultured Tenacibaculum sp. | reverse complement strand
AATCTAATATGTAGAATGGTTGAAGCTGATAACATTAATCATTCAAAATTGATAGGTAACTAAATGCTTACCTCTATCTCATTTAATTCATTATCTATAATAAGTTTATTAGGAGCATATGGATGTTCTTCTTTCAAGTTATGTAATTCTTTTGTCAATAATTCTTTAACAAGTTCAGAATATTCATCACGAGTTATTTCAAACTTCTCCCAAGTACAGCCTGGAGACATTCCACCACTATCTCCACCACTTTTTAGTAGATTATTTATAAAATTAAAGGTAGGAATAAGCTGTGTGTCATTATTTTCTTTGTCAGCATAAGGGAAAGAATAAGGATAATCAAAAAGTAATGAGCTTAGGTTGCTATTTACCTTTTCAGGTGTGTCCATCGACCAATGTCTGGTATATTCCATCTTTTTTATAATGAAGCACAACGTATAAGTGTATGTTTTGTTTGGTTATAATCGTTTGCGAAGCTATAGCGAAGACAAACTATTT
>CANMJA010000137.1 GCA_947498055.1 uncultured Tenacibaculum sp. | reverse complement strand
CCTTTTTAAAAGTTGGTCATTTTTTTCTGATTTATAGCCTTTATCTGCTTTTAAAGGAATATTTTCTGGTAAATCAGAAGCCTCTAAAACTTCTTCTAAATTAGCGATTTCATTAGTACTTGCTTTGGTAGTTACAACTCCTAAAACTAATCCTTCATTATCAGTGACATAATGTTTTTTATAACCATATCTATACTTACCTCTTTTTTTTATCCAAGATGCTTCCTTATCTACACTATCTGGATAGTCTTTTTTCACAGCTACTTCTTCAGTATCTTTTCTATCTTCGGTAACTTTATGATTAGTTTTCCCTTTGGGTTTTAAAGCAGTATCAATTACACTAGCATCTACAATAGCTCCTTTTTTTACTATAATATTATGAGCTTCCAATTGGTTGTTAATCTCCTTGAAAAGTAAATCATGGGTCAACGATAATTTATGGGGATTTGTTATTTTAGATTTTTAATTATTGTTGTCCGATAAAAACTAATAAATCCCA
>CANMJA010000136.1 GCA_947498055.1 uncultured Tenacibaculum sp. | reverse complement strand
AGCATTGTTATAAAACCCACCACTTGGATTAAAGCAGGTGTAAATTTTACTGCTAAAATTATTGCAGATTCCTACTTACCATTAAATGTAAGCGATAATGAAAATTATGTGCTAACACGTTCTTTTCAAACTGCAACTACAAGTACTACCGTAGCAGAAAATGGAGACGTTATAGAAACTATCACTTATTATGATGGACTTGGTAGAGCCAAACAAAGTATTGGAATTAAACAATCGCCTACTAAAAAAGATATTGTAACTCATGTAGAATATGATGAACTAGGAAGAATGGTAGACGAGTTTTTACCTTACGCTTCTAGTCAAAATAATGGTAGCATAAAAACAGGAGCTAAAAATGCAACACAAGCATATTATAGAACCAACTATGCAGATGATTTTCCTGATATTACTACCAATAACCAAATCAACGCTTTTTCTCGTAAAGAACTGGAGGCTTCTCCATTAAATAGAGTTTTAAAACAAGCAGCTCCAGGGAAAGACTGGAG
>CANMJA010000135.1 GCA_947498055.1 uncultured Tenacibaculum sp. | reverse complement strand
AATCCCATTTTTAATTCTCTGCAGTCAGTAAAACCGTTGTTTTTTTATTTTTTTAAAAAAGTAAGCCCCTTGAATTTAAGTGAATTCTATTTCCATTTGTTGTGCCAATTTCCGCGTATTTACTTCTTTGAGGTATTTTTTAGCAAAATTTTTCATGTCATTAAAGAAATCTGTGAATTTTACATATGAAAATAAATGTTTCTGTAGCAAACTTATGAAATTGGAAAACGAATAGATTTGAGTAAGTTTGTTTTTCATTACTGTTATCAACAATAAAGCAATCAAGGTTATCCATATTTGAATTTGGATAGCGTTTTTATTTTGGCCATAGAAATATTGTAATGGGAAATTTTGCTTAATTTTCTTAAACATCAATTCTATTTGCCAACGTTTTTTATACAGATTAGCAATATTTTCAGCAGGTTCTTCAAATAAATTAGTCAAGAAATAATAGGCTTTATTTTTCTCTTGATGATAAAAACTCACAAGCCTTAATTCTACTTCTTTTTCAT
>CANMJA010000134.1 GCA_947498055.1 uncultured Tenacibaculum sp. | reverse complement strand
CATTTTTTTTAAAGGCTTCAATAGCCTTATCATCTTTTTTATAATGTGATTTTCTAGATACTTTTAATTTACTTTTAAAAACTCGATTACAATAACCATATAGTGTTTGGTAATTTATATCTTCTCCAAAACTATCGTAAATCAGTTGTTGTAATTCCACATAAGAAGTTATCGTGGTTTGTTCATTATTTAAATGAACTTTAATAAAATCAATAATTTCGGGGGATAATACTGAAGCTCGATTACCTCCAACACGTATTTCAATAAAACTAGAAAGACCTTGTGACTTATATAATTTTAACCATTCACGTATTGTTTTTTCTGTAAAACCTAATTTGGCAGAAAGATCACTTTGATAACTTACTTTACCTTTCTTTATTAAAAGTAAAGCTTTTAGCCTTCCTCGAACTCGGTCTGTTCTAGATTTGTTTAATAATTTCTGTAATTCTTTTTCACTTTCTAATATCGGTAAACTTATCTTCTTGGGCATAATACAAGATACAAAATATTACAGTAATATCATATTATAAATGGTAT
>CANMJA010000133.1 GCA_947498055.1 uncultured Tenacibaculum sp. | reverse complement strand
TGAACTCGTTTTTCCATAATTCAAATCTAAGAGTTATAGTCTTAAATTAATTGTACAAACAAAAGTAGTTACTCCAAAACTAATTCGGGAAAGAAATCCTTCATATGCTTACAGATATAATGTTGATAGAAATGCTTTAGATTACGATAAGATTTTAGATGAAAAATAACCATAATAGTCATCACTTCACTTTGGCTCATTTTAGACTTTCTGTTTCGTTTTTTGGGCTTTGATAGATCAGCAATACTATTTTTTGTCAAAATAGTATCAAATTCGTTCATAAAGTCATCTAGATTACAGAAAATTTCAATAATTTTAGTGTCAGAAATCATAAGTAGAATAATTTAGTTTATTGTAATTCAGTACTTTAATTTACTGAATATTCTACTTTTTTTGTCTCTGTTTTTACTCTTTCTTAAGTCGAACTCACGTTTATTAGTAAATATTTATTTTCAAATCAAAAAACATAATAAGACCGTTGCAAAAGCCTTAATGAACAGAGTTATTTTTGCTTTTTGATTTTTTGATTCGTATTTTTCA
>CANMJA010000132.1 GCA_947498055.1 uncultured Tenacibaculum sp. | reverse complement strand
CAAGCAGAAATTCATAAATCAGACCGTTATTATAAACGATTTACCACTTTCCAACACTTAATTACGCTACTTTACGGCATTACTTCGGGCTGTAATTCTTTACGAGAATTGTGTTCAGGTATCGTTAGTTATGGAGATAGAATTAGTCATTGTAAATTTGATTATGCACCCAATAAGAGTACACTTTCAGATGCTAATAAACAACGTAGTTATAAAGTTTTTGAATCTATCTATTATGATTTAGTAGCCCAATACTATCCAGATTTAGCGGACAGCCATCAAAATTTAGTTATTGATAAAAAGGTATATGCTATAGATTCTACAACAATTAGCTTATTTCAACCTATTTTTGAATGTGTTGGACGCAATCCAAGTAACGGTAAACGTAAAGGAGGTATAAAGAGCCATCAAAAGTTAGATATGCAAGCAGGCATTCCTGTAAAAGTCTATCATAGCGATGCTAAAGAACATGATTCCTTATTTATACAACACCAAGGAGTTGCCAACTCATCAGAAGTATTGTTATTTGATAAAGCTTACAATAATTATGCTTTATTTGA
>CANMJA010000131.1 GCA_947498055.1 uncultured Tenacibaculum sp. | reverse complement strand
TTTATTTGAGTATATAAAACCACCGTCTTTGACGGTGGTCATGTTTTAAAGGCTTTGCCATTTTTTAGGTTTACCTCTTAAAACTTTTTAAGATGAGTAAATATAGAAAATTGAACATGTCTATTACAAATGCGATTATCACATTGTTTTCACGCCAAAGTATCGATTTCGTATTCTAGAAGGGATGATAAAATCTCTAGTAGAACACGATATGCAAACTATATGTAGTTGGAAAAATGTTGAGATTCAGGAAGCCAATATTCAATTGGATCACATTCATTTGGTTTGTTCGATTCCTCCAAAATTATCTGTATCTGAATTCATGGGTACATTAAAAGGAAAAATAGCTATTAAATTATTCAAGACTTACCCTAAATTAAAGCAAAAGCCATATTGGGGAAATCACTTTTGGTCTCGAGGTTATTTTGTTAGTACTGTAGGTTTAGATGAAGAAATGATAAAAAGATATGTCAAGTATCAATCACATCAATAGTCTTTGACGTGTTGCCCCTATGGGGCTAATCTGAAAATCAAAGCCTCCGTTTCTAACGGAGGTTTTTTACTT
>CANMJA010000130.1 GCA_947498055.1 uncultured Tenacibaculum sp. | reverse complement strand
GCATACATACGCTTGACTTTACCATCTTTTGTTAACTGAACCGCTGTAACAGCTTTCTTTTTCCTACTATCATAACTTCTTCCAGTTTTACCTTCATCTTTTCCTCCAATAACAAATTCATCTACATGTACATCTCCATCCATAGGGTGATTACCACTAGAGGACATAGCTTCTCTTACTTTATGCATAAAAAGACGGGCTGTAGTTTCGGTGATTCCATAGCGTACTGCCATATAACTAGCTGATAGACTCTTGGTGGTAGTTGACATCTCAAAACAAATGAAAAAAGCTTTTCGAACTCCAAATTTAACCTTATGAAATAGCGTATCTGCTGTTGCAGATTCAATATGGCTACAAATATTACATTTTCTACCAAAATCCTTTAAAGACTGATAAGCAGTATGATTACAACGGCTACATTTGTAGGATGTTTTTGATTTTATTTCTGCTAAATATTCTTTACAATCTAGATCTGATTTGAAGCGATCAGAGAACTCTAGAAGATTTTGACCCTTAAAAATATTCATATTTTAACATATTTATTGATTCCAAAGATAGGTATTTAACTATTGACCTCTA
>CANMJA010000129.1 GCA_947498055.1 uncultured Tenacibaculum sp. | reverse complement strand
TTAATAGTCTTAATTCCTATTCTCTGAGTAATTGATTTTTTTCTTGCTGCCTCATAAAAATCCGTAGGACCTACTATTATTTCATCATCTACTTTCCAATTCACATTTTCTTTTAATGTAATTTTAGTAGCTCCATCTTCTGCATGCTCATTTATCTTAGTCCAAGCTACCTTTGGTGAAGCTCCGTGTAACTCTAATTTTCCTCCCATCATTACCATGATACCTCTTGTATTTTTTGCGGATGTATCGGTATCTGTTAATGTGATAATTGCTTTATTGGTAAAAGGATTTTCTTCTGAACCTACAAGAAACGCTCCTCCATGTACCATTATGTTCTCTGCCGTTAAAGACAAATCTTTACGAGCAAATTCTAATGTACCCATAATTCTCATTTTTCCAAGTGCTGGAGGCGTTTCATCTAGTATAATATGCTTGCCTTTAGCAATCATTACTTCTTCTCCTGCTTTAGGCTTGCCTTTAGAGCCCCAAGTAGATGCTTCTGACCATAATAATTTACCCTCACCTGGATCTTCTTCTTTATTGTTACTTACAAAAAGCAACCCAGAATAGTAGCTTTCACAAGCTGGAGCGTCTATTTT
>CANMJA010000128.1 GCA_947498055.1 uncultured Tenacibaculum sp. | reverse complement strand
GTTATTAAAAAAAACTCTTTAAAAAGGGGCTCAGTGAATCGTGTTTTATCTAATTATGGACTTGTGCAACGGTTACCGTTGTTGTGTGTTCGTTTTTTTATTTTTCCTTCTGCAATATTTTCCGTTATAGAAGTAAATATATTATTTCCTCCTTCCGTCCATTCACCATTAAAATATTTTACTCTGAAGTATCTCATTCTTTCTGTTGGATGTGGAATCTCAATTCTCAAACTGTCTCTTTCGGTTGGTTCATAATCAAAATCAAAACTTTTTACATTTGAATTTAATAGCATTAGTATATTTTCAACTGTTATTCCATTCCCTAAATCTTTTTTAGGAATTACTATTTTTCCTCTCAATGATGTTTCTTTACGGCCTAAATATTTTGATAAACTCCAAGAGTAATCATTCAAAGATTCACTTGCTCCAATTTTTTTTTCAGAACAAGTACAAAAAATAATATTATTTTTTTCTTGACACATTTTATTCAGATTTGTACAAATGACACACAACGTTTAGCTATGGTTAGTGCGGAAATAGAAAGTCAGGGACTTTCGGTTTAGCACAAACGCCCTATGTTTTTTATACCGTGTTGTAAGCTGGCTTTTAATTCGTTTTGCAAAGAAGC
>CANMJA010000127.1 GCA_947498055.1 uncultured Tenacibaculum sp. | reverse complement strand
GTCATTGGAAGGATTTACTCTCCATTTAGCTTAAAAAACAATATGACATGACAAAAATAACTAAAGTTAGTGGTATCGACATGGCTTCGAAGAAATTTGATGTAGTTTTTATGATACAGATAGATAATGGAGATAGGGTAATTAAAGGATCTCGTAGTTTTGAGAACAATGTTTCTGGTTTTGAACAATATTGGTCTTGGTCTCAAAAACGCGGAGATATTAAAGAAGTTTTACATGTAATGGAAGCAACAGGAGTGTATCATGAGAATCTATGTTATTATCTTCATCAAAAAGAAGCAATGGTTTGCGTAGAGCTTGCTCAAAAAGTAAAATATTTTGCAAAAAGTCTTAATATAAAGACAAAAACGGATAAAACAGATGCTAAAATGATTGCTATAATGGGACTTAATAGAGAACTGAAATTATGGAAACCTTTAAGTAAAAACTTTAAGCAAATACGTGATTTATCAAGAACTGTTTTAAGGTTAAAGAAAATGAAAACGGCTAATAGCTCTCAATTACATGCTAGTAAAAGTGCTAATAATAGCATGAAACAGATAATAGAAGTACATCAACAACTAGATCAAGAATATCAAAAAATCATTGAACAATGCGAAAATGAAATATTAAAACTGGTAGATAAAGATCAACAACTAAAAGATCGTATA
>CANMJA010000126.1 GCA_947498055.1 uncultured Tenacibaculum sp. | reverse complement strand
TAAGTGCTAGAGATAAGGAAGTTTTTAGAAAGGCTAAAATCAATAAAGCGAGTCAACAAACCCAAAAAATAACAGCAAACGCCAAAGAATTAGCGAGTATACAATCTAGAAATAAGAAGTGGTCAAAAGAACAAAATCAACGTCCAGGATCTGGTAATAAAGGAGCACGTTATACGAGTAATAAAACCCATTATAGCCCTACAGATCCAGATGCACGTATTAGTGTAAAACCAGGGAAAGCAAGAAAACTAAATTATATGAATCAACTTAGCGTTGATACTGCTAATCATGTAATAAGTGATGTTCATGCCTATCATGCTGATAAAAAAGATAGTCAATGTTTAGAAGATATTACAAATCGCTTATCGGTTCGTTTATGGAAGTATGGATTGTCTTGGGAAAATTTAGTTGCAGACACAGGGTATAGTAGTGGAGAAGTTTATGCGTATTTAGAAGCAAAAGGATTAGAAAGTTACATTCCACCTCATGGTACTTATAAAGGTGGTCCTGACGGATTTTTATATCATAAAGAAGAGGATCATTATTTATGTCCTCAAGGAAATATTATTCCTTTTAAGAAAGTATTTTTAGATTATAGAACCCAGACAAAAAAGAAAGAATATAGAATCTCCTCTAAGATCTGTAAAAGTTGCCCGATAGCATCACAATGCTTAGGTAATACTATTTGATATTTTAATTTACTCAATTAAAGGTTTTGTATAGATGTCGTATGCTGTAATGGACATAATCAA
>CANMJA010000125.1 GCA_947498055.1 uncultured Tenacibaculum sp. | reverse complement strand
TATGTTGCACCAAACACATTGGAGGAAAAACAATTAGCCGTTATTTGGCAAGAATTATTAGGGATTGAGAAGGTAGGAATGAATGATAATTTCTTCGAGTTAGGAGGTCATTCATTATTGGCAACTCGAGTTATTTCTATGATTCGAAAGGAGTTGGAAATAGAGGTTCCAGTAAAGATTATTTTCACACACCCAACAATTTCTCGATTATCTTCAGAATTAACTACGTATTCAAGTAGTGTTATTTTACCAGAGATTGTAGTACAAGATAAGCCAGCATATATTCCATTATCCTATAGTCAACAAGGATTATGGTTTATAGATAAGTTGCAGGGCAGTACGGAATATCATATTTCAGTAGGAGTAGAGTTGTTAGGAGATTTTGATGTAGCTATTTTAGAGAGTTCGTTACGTATGGTTGTAGAACGACATGAGATTTTACGTACAGTAATTAAGGAACATGAAGGATTAGGTTATCAAGAGATTATAGCATCAGATTCTTGGCAATTAACAAAAGAGAAGATAGGTGTAGAAGCGGATGCTCAAGAAGTAATGACAGATTACTTAGATCTACCTTTTGATTTGTCTAAGGATTATATGCTAAGATCTACTTTATATGAATTAGCAGGAGGTCGATCTGTTTTAGTTTGTGTTTTCCACCATATTGCAAGTGATGGTTGGTCTTTATCTCTTTTTAGTGAAGAATTAACAAGTATTTACAATGCCCTGTATTTAGGAGTTCCAGTGGATCTAC
>CANMJA010000124.1 GCA_947498055.1 uncultured Tenacibaculum sp. | reverse complement strand
CTAGAATCGGAAACTATATTCTCTAATAACTCCTGATAATGAGATAACATATCTTCAATCGTTGAAGACTTAAATAATGCCGTACAGTATTCTAAAGAGAAAGAGATACCTTCTTTATACTCTTCAACCGACATATTTAGGTCAAACTGTCCTGTATCTTCTTCTAATTCATAAGAAACAATCTCCAAAGATTCTTCACTAATGTCTTCTTCTTTATTAATATCCTTCTCCGAGACATTATCCAAATCAAACATTACTTGGAATATCGGAGTAATACTCATATCGCGTTCGCTTACAATACGATCTACAACCTTATCAAAAGGTGCTTCACTATTATTATACCCTTCTAAAGTAGTTGTCTTTACCTCTTGTAAAAATTCTTGGAAGCTTTCTGTAGCATTCATTTTAGTACGAAGTGCAACTGTATTTGAAAAATATCCTATCATATGTTCCATATCCAGCGTTGTTCGATTTGCTATAGGAGTACCAATACAAATATCTTCCTCTCCGCTGTATTTATGCAATAGGACTTTAAAAGTGGATAATAAGAACATAAATAAAGTTACTTCTTCTCTCTTACATATTTCTTGTATTCTTTTTTGTAATGAACTATCTATCTCAATAGTAACAGAAGCACCATCGGTATTTTGAACAGATGGACGTACAAAATCAGTTGCTAATGCACTTGGACTAACTCCTGATAACTTATCTTCCCAATACTGTAATTGTTCTTCTAAATAAGACTCTGAAATATACTTTCGTTG
>CANMJA010000123.1 GCA_947498055.1 uncultured Tenacibaculum sp. | reverse complement strand
CATAGTGCTTTCTGCGTTATTTTCATAATAATTTTCGAGAGCTTCTATAATTTTCTTTACGTTGCCATTATAAAATCCAGCACTATTTATACAATTTATTTCCATTATTTTCCAGCCATCATAAGTAAATGCAATATCCATTACATATGCATCCGCAACATTATATAATTCAGCCATATTTTGTGCAAATTGTAATCCACTTTGTTCTACATTTTCTTCGAATTTAATTCCTCCGTGAAATCTATAATAAGAACTTGTCACTATTCTTTTGCCTACAATCCAAACTCTCGCTTCTTTTATTAATTTAAAAGGTTGAGAAATTTGAATCTCAGTTTTCTCATTTATTCTTTGGTTTTGAGTGTCGTTTAGACTGTTGTAAACAAAATCATTCCATTCGGATTCATTAAACACTTTTCCAGTAAATACTTTAGCATCTATACTTGGTTTAATAAATAATTCCGTTTTTTTCGACCAATCAATTTTATCTGAAAATTGAGAGATATAGCTTCTATAATTAATTGTATTAATTCCGTAACCTTTGGAATATTTTTCAAATTCGTGATTGTTTCCATAAAATGAACCTGGAAGCCAATCTAAATCTGCGGTTACTTTAGCTAATTTCACCGAGCCGTAAACAAAAATATCTTTTCGGTCGGTTTGTATTTCAAACTCGTTACTATTTGGTTTAAATTCTACACGTTCATAATCAAGTCCGAGTTCATTCATTACTTCAAAAATCATATCATATCTTGGGTCTTGAAATACATTTTTTTGGATTATATAATACATTTTATTTTAGTGTGATTTTTTTG
>CANMJA010000122.1 GCA_947498055.1 uncultured Tenacibaculum sp. | reverse complement strand
ATTTGGTAAATAGTTTGTCTTCGCTATAGCTTCGCAAACGATTATAACCAAACAAAACATACACTTATACGTTGTGCTTCATTAAAAAATGATAGATAAAAAATCAAAAGAATTTCTGATATGGAAAGAGTTTTATGGAATCTCATACTTTGAAGAAAGTTATGGAACTGAATTTCTTTATTATGATAATTCTTATGGAGTAAAATTGAATGTAGATAATATAGCTTTAAAGGATTTTGGAAAAGTAAATTATCTATCTTGGACAGAAGAAAATTCTGGCATAATTAAATTAATTATACTTGAATTAGAACCACATCGAAATAGACAACTTGAATGGGTTATGGCTCCTGCAAAGGATACTTGTATATTTTGGGCAAATAAATGGACTGAAAAAGGTTTGTCAATTGTTTACAATGATGGTATGACAAATTACGCACTTAGTATCTCAATAAGTAAGTCTCCTAATGGTTCTTCAATAAATACAACTGAATTAGGAGAAATGCTGTGTATCAAGAAAAATTGGATTATAGGTTATAAATCTCATTCGGATAAGCATACTTCTATTTTTGACTTGAAAAACTTTAAGTATTTAGGAGTTATTAGTGTATCTGATGCTAGCCAAAAAAATATAATCCCTTCTGAACAAGGGGAAAATGACGAAGAATTAGAATAAAAAACGAAAGCACAACAATTTGTATATTGCATATGCTTCCTTTGGGAAGCAAACGCAACATACAAGGAACGTTACCATACATAGTAAAACTGACTAATGAATTTTATCAAAAAACTTTTTTCAAATGGTAATACTGATGACGAA
>CANMJA010000121.1 GCA_947498055.1 uncultured Tenacibaculum sp. | reverse complement strand
AAGTTAAGCCCATTAGCGCCGATGGTACTGCCACTGGTGGGAGAGTAGGTCGTCGCCTTTCTTTATACAACAAAACACGCATTCTTATGAATGCGTGTTTTTTGTTTTATAATAGCTTTAAGATAGGTGAGTATAATAGTCTTTATGGTCTTAATGGAAAGAAGTTATAACGTCTATTTAAAGATTATTTGAGTGATTTTAAACAATGGAAAGAAAAATCTCATGCTAAAGATTGGTTACTTTTTCCTGAAAATATAGAGAAACAACTTTCTATAGACGAAGTAGTTTTATCTAAAGGTGAATTATATACTATCAATAAAAAAGCCAACGGTAAAGCAGGCAGTATTGTAGCTGTTATTGCAGGAACTAAAGCTGAGCAAGTCATCCAGTTAATTATTTTGATGATAGAAGCACAAATGCATCTGCAGAATCTTTCAATGCAAAAATCAAAGTTTTTAGAGTACAATTTAGAGGCGTAAGAAATGTCCAGTTCTTCCTATACAGATTAACTCAAATTTTTGCGTAACCACAACAATTGGGCATGATCCCATAAAGATTGGCTATGGTATGGCAATCGTTAGCATTAGTAGCTACTAATTGCTTTTAAAAAAACAGCAAACTCAACGGTCATTCGAGTTCCCTGTGCTACTAAGTTCCAATTTCTGGATACTACTTTTTGAGTTGTTTTATTGAGCCATCTTCTACGTGTAATATGAAGTAACACAACCTTACCTCTTAAAGGAAAATCTTCTACTATGATTTGTTTATGAAAACCATGGGAAATCACGGCTCAAGTAAATTTTATGGGGATTAAGCAAATAATTTTTCTAATCTGAAGAGGAAAAATTTAATATCTCTTACG
>CANMJA010000120.1 GCA_947498055.1 uncultured Tenacibaculum sp. | reverse complement strand
TAATTTGGTAAATAGTTTGTCTTCGCTATAGCTTCGCAAACGATTATAACCAAACAAAACATACACTTATACGTTAGGTGTAATTGACCAAAAATGAAAGAACAACATAAAATATGGCAAAATGAATGGAGACAGATTATGGGGAAACCTTTAAATGTTGAAATTGAACCTGATTGTGACTTTGATTTACACTTTGATATTTGGGATTTAGAGAAAAACGATTTTTTTAAACTGTTCGAGAGATTTCCTAATGGAACTGAAATAGCCCAGCGAGCATATCGATTAAGATGGGGGCATTTAGGAGATTTGAATAAAGAATTGACTGATGAAGAACTAATTCAACAGACAAAAATAGCTATTGAAATATTACAGAAGATTCAGCCATCTGACGAATTAATTGAACCAAAAATCGTTTTAAAAAAGGGTGATGATAAATTGCGTTTAGACTTATTAAGTCAAGCGGATTCAATCTCAATAGAGTTAGATGATGAATTTTCGACATTTGTCAAAAAATCTACTGGGGAAAAGGGATACAACGCATACTTCTTTTTAAATGAGCCAATGTATCGAATGTCATCTTCCTATATTCCATGTAATTGGATTTTATGGTGTTTAACTGATTATCAGAATCTAAATCCTTACACACCACTATTGAAAATGGAATACAATGGATGTGATGTTGCTCTGACTAATAATGGCGTATTAATCTATAAATTAGAAATGAAAAAAACACCTAACAATGTGTAACAAATCATAGCACCCTGCGGGATGCTACGCCTGTTACACGGAACGTTGTGATGCAATAGTTCATTTCGTAAGGATAATTTTTTCAGAGGAGAGCGCTGGAATTTCGGAGTTTTCTTC
>CANMJA010000119.1 GCA_947498055.1 uncultured Tenacibaculum sp. | reverse complement strand
CTTCTTCAATACTTTCTTTCAGTTGCAAATGAATTGTTCCTCCATTAGTTGGGTTTGGCCAAATTATAAAGGAGTTTAAAAATGAACTTTTTGTAATAGAGTTACCTTTCGCAGAAGCTAAAACAGAAGTGTTTACTTTTTTAGAAACTGCACAGTCAGCTAATTCTGTATTTAAAGTAACTATATGATCGGCTTCTTCTATAACTGGAGAATCATTATTAGACTGCTGCACGATTTCCATTTTATCAAAATTAGGACCTCCGCTATTTGTAGCCGTAACTAATTTCACTTTATATGTGCCTGGAGCTAATGTTACCTTTTTTTCATTAACTCCCCATGCTGCCCAATTTCCTGAAACCACCGTAGAAAAATCTAGAATTCCATAACTAACATCATTTATAAATAATTCACAGCTTCTATCTACATTAGAACCATTAGCATACCTAAAAATAAAATTGGCTTCCTCTTTTCCTGAAATAATTACTTCATCCCATTCTATATAACTATCCTTTCCTCCAAAATCTACAAATCCTGACCCTGTAAATCCGGCTATATTGTTGCGATTTAGAGTACTTTTTTGGCTTGTTCTATCTTCTCCTTGGTATACTTTTGTTAATTCATCATTATTTATACTGTGTATAGATGCTATTTTCTCTCTACTATTAGAGAGCTCATTTCCATTTATATTATGTGCAAAAGAACTATTGATAAACAATAGAGTAGCACTAATTTTTAAAATTAATTTCATTTTTTATCTTTTTATTTGATTTATTACCACTAAACAAAAGTTATTATATAAGATCTCTGATTCCTTTTCTATGTTTATGGAATTTTTCTTATCTAGAAAAGTATCATCAATTAGACTAAA
>CANMJA010000118.1 GCA_947498055.1 uncultured Tenacibaculum sp. | reverse complement strand
CTAGAATCGGAAACTATATTCTCTAATAACTCCTGATAATGAGATAACATATCTTCAATCGTTGAAGACTTAAATAAATCTGTACAATATTCTAAATGTAAAGAAATTCCTTCTTCATGGTCACTTACTGAGAAGTTTAAATCAAACTGTGCTGTATCTTCTTCTAATTCATAAGAAACAATCTCTAAAGATTCTTCTTCTTGTTCTACTTCCTCTTCTGTGAATTCGTCTGGTACATTATCGAAACTAAACATTACTTGGAATATTGGAGTAATACTCATATCGCGGTCTGCAACAACCCTATCTACTACCTTATCAAATGGGGCTTCACTGTTATTATAACCCTCTAAAGTTGTCTCTTTTACCTCTTGTAAAAATTCTTGGAAACTTACACTAGAAGCTACATGGCTACGAAGGGCTATTGTATTAGAAAAATATCCGATCATACGCTCCATATCCATCGTAGTTCGATTTGCTACTGGAGTTCCTATACAAATATCTTCCTCTCCACTATATTTATGTAATAAAACTTTAAAAGAAGAAAGTAATAACATGAATAAAGTAACTTCCTCCTTCTTACAAATTAATTCTAAAGATGTTTTTAAGCTGCTTGTTAACTCTATAGTCATAGAAGATCCTTCTGTACTTTGTACTGCTCCTCTAACAAAATCTGTGGCTAAAGAAATAGGACTAACTCCTGATAACTTATCTTCCCAATACTGTAATTGTTCTTCTAAATAAGACTCTGAAATATACTTTCGTTGCCAAATAGAGTAATCGGAGTATTGAATTGGTAATACTAGTAGATCCACTGGAACTCCTAAATACAGGGCATTGTAAATACTTGTTAATTCTTCACTAAAAAGAGATAAAGACCAA
>CANMJA010000117.1 GCA_947498055.1 uncultured Tenacibaculum sp. | reverse complement strand
AGGCGTAAGAAATGTCGAATTCTTCCTATACAGATTAACTCAAATTTTTGCGTAACAACAACAATTGGGCATGATCCTTAATGTCTCTATAGATTGTTCTAAGGCTTACCTCAAATCGTTCAGCAATTTCTTTGGCAGGAACTATTCTTTTTGATTGAAGTTGAATTAAGATTGCGGTTATTCTTGTAAGTCTGTTCATATGGCAATACTTACGTCAATAATATCATTCAATTCCAAGCTCGCTTTCTTTCGAATATTAGCTTTTAGGGGAAGAAGATATGTATTGTGTTTGTTATCAAACCAAATGGCTGTATTCCATTCAATTTCTTTAATAGTAGCAGTGGCTTTCATTCGTCCCCAGCCTTCTTCTTGCCATTTTAAATGTTCTCGAATTTCTTTAGAAATATCTTTTGGCAAAGAGACAAAAAACCATCCTCCATACCATATTTTACCTGTAAAGTTATATTTAATTTTAGCTTGCAATTATTATTATTATATTCTTGTTTTTTTTAATTGGGCACAACGTCTCTTATAAGAAACGTAGGGCAGGTGATAAGCGATACGTTTCGGATTGGTACTAAGCCAAATATAAATATATTGCTTTTATCTTTTTCCAGTAAATGCCAAATTTTATAGTTGGCGACTTTGAAAATAAGCAAAGACTTTTCGATTAAGCACAAAATCCCTATGTTTTCTTATACCTTGTGTGTGCCTTGAATGGTAAATATAATTCAAAATAACGAATGTCCCAAAGGGTGTAAGTCCCGATTACGAGGAAGTAACGCTCCTAAGTAAAGCAAGTGGCAAGGTTGTTTGGAGTGATCCATAAACTGAAGTAAGCCAGACTGCGTAAGCTGTACTGACGAACAGAAACTGGATAAGAGGCTATAAGATTGG
>CANMJA010000116.1 GCA_947498055.1 uncultured Tenacibaculum sp. | reverse complement strand
CATTATTATGAGATAAATTAAAAAATAAATATTAACTTTGAAGAACTAGGCTAGTGCTTTTCATAGGACACCGTGTTGTGTTTAGTTTTTTTTATCTAAAAAGTTTGTCAATTCCTTGAAAGCCAAATATAGATTCTCATATTGTTCAGGTTTCTTTTCGGAATAAGATTTAATCATTTCGTTATAAAAATCTTTCTTCTCCTTATAATACTTGTAATCTAAGTTATGAGCCATAACAAGTCGTTTCATAATTCCTTGAACGCCTTGAAATATTCCTTGATTTAACTCCTGCTCAGAATAATCTTTTATTAGACTCAATACGTTTTTAGTGTCTTTGAATTTCTCCCAAAAAGGAATACAGAATTCATTAATATAAGGGATTAATTTTTCAATTAATTCATCCATCTCTTCTTCAGAATCCGAATGGAGGTAGGTTAAGTCCTCTTTCCACTTAATAGGGTAAGTAAAACGCTGAGACCATTTACTATGAATGATTTTAAATTTATCTAAGAACGGATTGATTACTGAATTAATCTCTTTATAGGAAATTAAAGGTTGAGAAATTGAAGTTCTACCTAAGTTGGATGTTTCAATAATAAGATGAAAAACAAACTCGTCATTTTCAATGAAAACAAAAGGGAATTCAATAGAGAATCTATTCGGGAAATTCTGATTGAGAGCTTTTTCAATAAAATTGTCTTGAGTTAATTTTCCTAGAGCCATTCTGAAATAAATATTTTCATATTAGTTTTTAATTAAACACAACGTGTTGTGTATGAAACGTAGCGTGCAAAAAGACACTAACTTCTCAGATTAACACAGAGCCGAATTTTTATATTTTGCTTTTATTTTTTCCCTTATAAACGCCAAATTTTATATTTAGCGGACTTTGTTAATTTTCACAGAACTTTGGAG
>CANMJA010000115.1 GCA_947498055.1 uncultured Tenacibaculum sp. | reverse complement strand
ATATAGTGTTGTAGTGCGTTCTCTTTTAGGATACTATAAAATTCAGTTCTATCTGCATTATCAGGTAATCCAGCAACTTGCCCGTCTCCAAGTTCCATAATAATCCAGTCTCCATTTTTCTTTTTAGCAATATCCATTGTAAAGAATTTACTATCAATGTTTTGTGCTATTTCAATAAAATCATCAAGCTCAGGTTTCGTTTCACCATACTCTCCTTCATCCCAGTAATCAAATATCTTTATTATCTTCTTATTAGCAAAAAACACTCTAAATTCTTTAGTCAAAGGCATTCCACTTTTTGAGTGTTCAGTCAAAAATTCGAGTTCCTCGAACTGTCTAAATACTAATCCTTCGTTTAATAAATCCCCTCTTAATTCAATAAACTTATCTACGACAGATTTTACCTTATCAGAATCAGATGCATTTGGAATAAAGCAAGCCTCATCCCAATTATGTTTTTCAGATTTCACAAAGTCTTTTACTATTATTGGGCATTCTCCAAAATTTCTAGTCAAAGTAAGTATTGTATCATTAGTCAATTCTGTTGTCCAATTTGATTTTGGAGTTTTAGATGCTATTTTTTCGTACGAATCTGGTAAATAATGACAATGCTTATATTCATCTGGAGAGTTTATTAACTCAATGTTCTTTTTTAGAAGTCCGTCATAAAGATTTCGGTATTGATTTGGTGTAAGCATCCAACCTCTATAAATTCCAAATTCTTTATTTTCTGATTGTTTTATAAACCGTAAAGCTGTTGTAATATTTCCATCAGTCAATTCTTCGAAGCTGATTAATGAAAAGTCAAAACCAACATTAACTGCAGATTTTTTTTCTTCTTCATAATCAGGCTCGATTATTTTATTATCAAATACGCTATCGCAATAAATTATTCTCATTATTTAGTTTTTCCACAATGCACTACAACGTT
>CANMJA010000114.1 GCA_947498055.1 uncultured Tenacibaculum sp. | reverse complement strand
AACGTTTAGCTATGCGTAGTGCGGGAGCAGAAAATCATTGGTTTTCGAGCTAGCACTTAGCCAAAGTTTATATTTTGTTTTTATCTTTTCTAAAATACTAAATTTAATACTTTGGCGACAAACCAAATAGGCACTGACCTTTGGATTAAGCAAAACCCCGCATTATCGCATAGGTGTTGTTACCATACGTTTTATTTACATACACTGCCAAGTCATTTCCCAATTTATTTTATCATTAACTTTATTTATACCAAAATACATTATTCCACTATCTCCCAGATATAAATTAGCTTTATCTGTGGCAACACTATCAATTTGAAAAGCATATTCCGTTTTATTAGAAGGGTCTAAGCCTGAAAATACTGAGTTTTGAATTAGAGTAGGCCAGCCTCCAATTTTGAAGCCAGATTTATTTGGAAAAATCTCGTGAAAATTATCTTCGAATTTACTAGGTATTTCTGTTGGGCAATCTTCCCAAGTTGGATAATCAATATCAGAAGATTTAGAAAACATCTGAAATTCCTTTATTTCTGAATGAAATTCGGGAATCTCTATTTCTACAAGCTCATTTATATTTGAATAATGTCTTAATAACCAACCATCACCATTAGAATCGAGTATTGGGATTTCATTTTCATCAGTTATAAATATTGTAATGAAGTGAATCCCATCAAGTGTATCAGGTACAAAGTCAAGCTCCTTTATGTTAATTTGACACAGAGGTTTCATCGGTTTACCATCTTGAGTGGGCCATTTTTCATTAGATTTAGCTAATAAAACTTTTCCAAACCAACTTGAAGTTAAAGAATTATTTGGTCGTTGTCCGCCTATTTCTAGTTCTACCGATTTACGAATGATTTTATTTCTGAATTCGTCATCAGTATTACCATTTGAAAAAAGTTTTTTGATAAAATTCATTAGTCAGTTTTACTATGTATGGTAACGTT
>CANMJA010000113.1 GCA_947498055.1 uncultured Tenacibaculum sp. | reverse complement strand
TTATGGAAAAACGAGTTCACAGTAATGAATTTAAAGTAATGATTGTAGAATTGAAACAATCAGGAATGTCAACTAAAGCTTTAAGTAAGGAATATGATTTAAGCCCCAGTATGATTAGTCGCTGGTGTCGAGAATACAAAGCAAAATCAGGAGATTTATCAAAACCTAAGGAATTGAGTACTGAAGAATTAGAATTACGTGCTTTACGAAAAGAATTGAAAGAAGTTAAGCTAGAACGAGATATCTTAAAAAAGGCAGTGAGCATTTTCTCCAAGAGCGACCATTAAGATATAAGTTCATATTTCAAAATAAGTCTAAATATTCGGTTGAGAAAATGTGTAAATACATGAAAGTAAGTAGGAATTCATACTATAATTGGTTATCAAATATTGATCAAATAAATAAAAAATTAGATCATTTAAAAGCTAGAATTAAGCATTATTTTTTTAAGAATCATAGCATTTATGGAAGTACAAGGATTCAAAAGAAATTAGAATCAGAAGGTTTAGTTTATAGTATTTCTTATATCGGAAAATTGATGAAACAAATGGGATTAAAAAGTATTCTGAAAAGAAAGTTTATAGCAACTACACAATCAAAGCATGATAATCCTGTAGCAAAAAACATACTCAATAGAGATTTTACAAGTACTGTGTTAGGAGAAAAATGGGTGTCTGACATTACATATATTCCTGTAGGTAAGCATTGGAATTATTTAACTACTATTATTGATTTAGCAGATCGAAAGGTAGTCGGATGGAATTTAAGTAAAGATATGACAACAGAAAATACGGTCTATAAAGCTTGGATAAACGCCAGAAACACCAGAAATATTAGTAACAATCTTATTTTTCATTCTGACAGAGGAGTACAATACACTTCTAAAAAAATAGTAACCTTATTAAACAACAATGTTAAGGTCATACAAAGTATGAGTAGAAAAGGGAATTGTTGGGATAA
>CANMJA010000112.1 GCA_947498055.1 uncultured Tenacibaculum sp. | reverse complement strand
AATAGTCTTTGACGTGTTGCCCCTATGGGGCTAATCTGAAAATCAAAGCCTCCGTTTCTAACGGAGGTTTTTTACTTATGTAATTTTTAGTGCTAACATAACCTGTAATATTATTTATCCGATAAGATAGGTTGGAATCTGAATGGGAATATGATTGTTGAGGGATTTATAAATGAATGTTTAATAACTTGATTTTTAGTTGTATTTTGCTGACAGTAGGTGGTTTATGAGCTAAAATATTATATTGAGTAATTTTTTAGATAAAAAGGAAGAAAAATGATATAGAATGGATTTCCAATGCATTTCCTTAGAACAATTGCTGTTATTGACTTAATTTATTTTATACACTCGAAGATAAGTATAGAAGATTTGTAGTTAGAATGGTTGTTTTGTGATTTGTTATCAAACATATATTAGGTTATGTCAAATATGGAATAACTATTTTTATTGGTGCAGTCAATTTAAGTCTATAACTCTTAGATTCATTTTTAAAATGCGTAAACTAACTTCTAAAATGTTCTTGAGGTGGCTTTGTATAGATAAAAAGAGTATTAATAGTTTATTTAAAATGCAGAGGGAGTATAATAGAGGTAGGTTTTTTGTGAAGTAGAAGTGTGTGTTTATTGAATGGTTGAGTATGGATATAATTTTTTTGTTTAAAATCTAAATAGGTAAATAATACAAAATGGTTGTTTTATAAGTTAGAAAGACTTTGTTATGACTTGATCAATAAGGGTTTTTCTGTATTCGTGTTGGTGAATGAAAAGAAAGTTTGAAACCTCAGGGCTTGTCTTGCCCATTATTTACTGAATGTACAGTTTTTGATCCTTTACAAAGACAAGTTTTATGTTTTTAAAGAGTTTTTCAAAAATAGAGATAAAATATTTTATGGGTTATATTATTGGTTAGTAGTTAACTATGTTTTTGTGGTTTTTTTTTATTAAAAAAAGGTAGAAAAATCGTTGTTAGTTTAAAGAGAGGTTGTATATTTGCACCCGCAAACGGATAA
>CANMJA010000111.1 GCA_947498055.1 uncultured Tenacibaculum sp. | reverse complement strand
TATCTCTGCAGTTTTCATATCTTATTGTTTTGGTGAACCTTAAAGATACTCGACTTTCTGCTTTTTCATGGATGCTAAAAAACATAGGGCATTTGTACTAACTCCAAAGTTCTGTGAAAATTAACAAAGTCCGCTAAATATAAAATTTGGCGTTTATAAGGGAAAAAATAAAAGCAAATATTTATATTTAGCTAAGTAATAAACCAAAACGATAGTGCTTATCACCTGCCCTACGTTTCTTATACTTAACGTTAGTAGCAAGCAAACTGAACAATGAAAATATCAATAGCTGAAAAGAAAGACCTTAAAGAAATATTAGAATTGCAAAAGTCTTGTTATATGGAGGAGGCGGAATTATATGATGATTTTTCAATTCCTCCACTAACTCAAACTTTAGAATCAATTGAACTTGACTATGAAAAAGAAAAAATTCTGAAAGTTGAATCTAACGGAAAAATAATTGGTTCGGTTAGAGGGTTTTTAGAATCTAATACTTGTAAAATTGGTAGACTGATTGTAGATAAAAAATTTCGGAATCAAGGATTAGGAAAACTATTGATGAATCAGATTGAAAATGAGTTTGACAATGTTAGTCGTTTCGAGCTATTCACTGGACACAAGAGTGTTAGAAACTTATCTTTGTATAATAAACTTGGATATTCTGAATTTCGTAAACAATGGATAAATGAAAAATTGGAGTTGATATACCTTGAAAAAAGGAAATAACTAAATAAAATAGCCAGCTACTAACACGGTGTATAAAACATAGCTAATTAGGTGCTTAACCAAAAGAGTTGTGCTTATTTACAAAGACCGCCAAATTTTTAATTTGGCTTTCAAAAAGAGAAAAATTAAAAACAAAATATAAAAATTCGGCTCTGTGTTAATCCGAAAAGTTAGTGTCTTTTTGCACGCTACGTTTCATACACAAGTCCGTTACCAAGCATAACAAATCATTCTCAAATACTTGACAAATAAAAAAAGATTTAAAACACCAAAATAGTGTGTTA
>CANMJA010000110.1 GCA_947498055.1 uncultured Tenacibaculum sp. | reverse complement strand
CCATTTTTATCGTATGTAATTCCAGAAACATTATAATTTGTAGTACCTGTACCAGTTGCCGCTTTTATTCTATTAAGTGCATCATAAGTATAGGTGTATTCATTTAACTTTGGATTACTAGTGTTATTTGCACTTAGTGTACTCCAACTTGTTTGCGAAATATTTCCATTAAATAAAGCATTTCCTGATGTTGGTCTGTTATATTGTAACGTAAAATTAAACAAATCATTGTCATTACTAGCATCTTCATTAATTTTTGTTAACCAGCCTCTTACATTGTATTTATAATCTACTTTTTGCAATCCACCACCAACTTCTTTGTTTATCAATTGTCCTAAATTATCATAGTTGTTTTCTACAATAACCTCTTCTGCGTTACTATTTATTTTTTGTTTTTGCTTCTTTAATCTAGCTGCATGATCGTATTCAAAAGTATCTACGGTAGAAATGTCTGCTTTTCCTTCTTTGCTATGGGTAGCTTTTGTTTCTAGTACTTTTCCTACAAAGTCAATTTTACTTTCTACAATATCTGTAGTTTTTAAGTATTCATTATTTGAATACACGTAAATAGGTCTTGCTTTTGCATCGTAGTAAGTAACTGTGGTAATCCAGTCATTTGTATTTAATACTTTTACTTTACTTCCTGTAGCTAATCCTTTTAAATTACTTGTAGAAGAAACTCCATAAGAGGTTACAGAAGTTGCTGCTCCTGCTCTGTCAAAAGTATAGTTATCATAATAATTTACTGTTAATACTTCAACAGCAATAGGGAAATTATTGTAACTATAATGTATTCCTAATTTACCAGGAGTACTAAGTTTTGATTCATAATATTTAGCGGCAGTATTATTAGTAGTATTAAAATGAGCTTGCATAGCAGATTGATCTAATGAACTACTGTGTGTGTGTATTCCTGTGTATATAACTCTACCTAAAGCATCGTATTTGGTAAACAACCATTTATTACTAGTTCTTAAATTTGCATCTTGTGTTAATACAGGACGATCTAATTGATCATATACAATATACTCCCA
>CANMJA010000109.1 GCA_947498055.1 uncultured Tenacibaculum sp. | reverse complement strand
TCAGCTATTATTTCAATTTTTGTTTTAAACTTTTTCAAAGCTGTAATTTCTTCTTTTTGGAAATCATTCCCGTAAATGTGTGCTTTTTCAAGTTTTTTTAACTCGAAAATTTCATTTGGAAATTCTTGAAGATTGTTAAATCGAATACTTAATTCTCGTAGATTAATAAGTTTACTGATGCCATTAAAATCAGCACTACACATTTTTCTTCTTTGGTTTAAGTAATAATGATTGGAATCGTTAACTCTTAATCTACTTTCAAAATCCGTAAGCCCTGCCGGGTCATTTTTAAACTTCTTTTTGTATTCTTCTAATTCAGGTTCAGATAGCCACTTTTCTTCACTCTTGAAAGAGTCAATTCTTAAAAATTCGAGACTTTTAATTTGAAAAAAATATTCAAGGATTTCTTGTTTTGGATACTCATCTAATCCTCCTCCATTACATTCTAGTCTCTTTAAATTTTTCAGTTTAGATAAGTTTGGTATTGATTTTAGATAGCCTAAAGAATCACTTAAATTTAAATAGTTTAATTGTGAAAGTAGTGAAATTTCCCTTGGGAGGTTTCTGAATGAATTTTTACTAATGTTTAGTTTTTTTAATCCTTTTAAATTGTGAATCCAATCTGGGAACTTTTCAGGTTGGGTTTCGCCACAAATTCCACTAGCATTAAGTTCTTCTAGTTCTTGAAGTTGAGTTATGGTGTTTGGTACTTTTCCAGGGAAATAACTTATGTCTAATTTTCTCAGATTTTTGAGGAGACCAATTGATGTAGGTAAACTTTTTAATTCATAGCAACGACTAAGTTTTAAAATCTCAAGATTCTTTAACTGACCAATGGAGTCAGGTAGTGATTTTAATTTTGTTTCTGATAAATCTAGTTCTTTCAAGTTTATGAGATTACTTATTTCATCTTGTATGTCTCGAATATTACTTGCCTTTAAAATTAAAGTCTCTAGCTCCTTTTTATTAAAAATAGATGGAGGAAGCTTATTTATTTTTTTATTACTCCAATCTCTTGTCATTTTTGTTATTAATTG
>CANMJA010000108.1 GCA_947498055.1 uncultured Tenacibaculum sp. | reverse complement strand
ACAGATAGAGTTTTACAATGGTCAAATTATGCTTTTGATGGGAGTACTTATGAGATTTATGGTAGTTTATTAAGTGGTGCAAAATTATATTTAATAGAAAATACAGTAGCTTCCGACGTATCAGAATTATCAAAAATTATCGTAGAAGAGCAAATAACAGTTACATTTTTAACAATTGCTTTATTTAATTCTTTTGTAGATCGCGATATTTCAGTACTAAAAAGCTTTAGAATTTTATTATTTGGAGGAGAAAAAGCTTCATTTAATCATGTACAAAGAGCTTATAATGTATTAGGATCTGGGGTGTTATATAATGGTTACGGCCCTACTGAAACTACAACATTCGCAGTTACATATAGAGTAGAAACCATTTCTGAAAACTCTTATACTATTCCAATAGGTAAGGGTCTTTCTAATACGCAAACTTATGTATTAGATAAACATCAACAATTAGTACCATTAGGAGTAGTTGGAGAATTATATATAGGAGGATCTGGAGTTTCTAAAGGATATTTAAATAGAGAAGAATTAACATCAGCACGATTTATACCAAATAGATTTACAGGAGTAGGTAATTTATATCGAACAGGAGATTTAGTTCGATGTTTACCAGATGGTAATATAGAATTTGTAGGAAGAGTAGATACTCAAGTCAAGATAAGAGGTTATCGAATAGAGTTAGGAGAAATAGAGGCTGCTTTATTAGATCATCATTTGATTCATAGTTGTTGTGTTGTAGTTTTAGAGGATACTGTAGGGAATAAACGATTAGTTGGTTATGTTGTTTGTTCAGACGATCTTGATAAAGATTTAGTAGAGAGTTATTTAAATGATCGTTTACCTAGTTATATGATTCCAAGTATTTGGGTTTCTTTAGCCGCAATGCCATTAACAAGTAATGGAAAGATCAACAGGCGAGCATTACCATCGCCAGATATGAGTGAATTATCGACTGTAGCTTATGTTGCACCAAACACATTGGAGGAAAAACAATTAGCCGTTATTTGGCAAGAATTATTAGGGATTGAGAAGGTAGG
>CANMJA010000107.1 GCA_947498055.1 uncultured Tenacibaculum sp. | reverse complement strand
GCTGTTGTTTGAAGTGGTGCGCCTGCTGCTGCTGCATTATCATATAATGCATAAGTATAAGCTCCTCCATTTCCTCCTGTAGCAATTGGATCTAATGTCGCTCCTGTAGATGGCATACAGGTTACTCCTTTTAATTCATTAACTCCTGTAACTACTACTGGATCTGATTCTATAATTCTTACTGTTCCTGCAGATACTTCACATGAGGTATTTCCTGTTTCTCTAATTTCTACATTATAGGTGTTCGCTGTTAAAGTTGTTACTGTAAATGGATTTACATTCGTTCCAGCTCCTCCTAATGGTAACCAAGTTGTTCCGCCATCTATACTATACTCATAAGTACCGGCTGAAGTACTTGTTAAATTCTCTACTGTAATTATAATGGTTCCATCATTTCCGCCATTACAAGTTACTGGTGTTCCTACTGAACTTCCACGTAATTCTCTATCAGCTTCTACTCGTACTGCAATGTCTGTTGTACAGTTACGTCCATAATCTACTTCAACTGTATAATCTCCTACTGCTACATTAGTAAAAATCCCTGTAGTATTTGACGTCCCTCCTGGTGATATTGTATACGTATAAGTTCCTGTTGTTGGTAATGGCGCTGCTGTTATTGTTACATTTCCTGTTCCATCACAATTATAAGTAATAGATTCACTTAAAGTCGGTTCTGTTGGTAAAGCATCGATAGTTACATCTAGATAAATTAACTCACATCCATTTCCATCTTCTACTTTAACATCATAAGTCCCTGCTGGTAATCCACTAACTGTAGTTGATGTTGTTGATGTAAATACTCCACTTCCATCTACTCCATAAAAATAGGTATAAGTTCCGGTTCCTGTTCCTCCTGTTGGCTCTGTAAATGTGATCGTTCCTTGAGTTACTCCTGTTGCTGAACACTCTAAATCTGTTGCTACTGGATTCGCTCCTGTAACTGCTATAGGTGCTGTAATTACTGCTTGCGTAGTAACTGGACAATTATTTGCATCTCTTACTGTAATATCATAAGTCCCTGGTGCCAAATTTGGATAGTT
>CANMJA010000106.1 GCA_947498055.1 uncultured Tenacibaculum sp. | reverse complement strand
AACACACTATTTTGGTGTTTTAAATCTTTTTTTATTTGTCAAGTATTTGAGAATGATTTGTTATGCTTGGTAACGTTGTTGTGTATGATTAGTTGCGTGTTTTAAGAACTAAAGTTAGCAAATAAAACATAGATAGAAAGTCCGCGAGGACTTTCGTAAATTGAATAAAACCAAGCAATTAATTATACACGGTGTTGTAGTCAGTTTTGTTGAAAGTTTACTGTTTGTTGTATTTCATATAGATGGAAAATGTTACCAGATGCCATAAATAAAGTTTCTATTTTAAAAAAACCATTTAAAGCATACTGTTGTATTCCCGTACCTCCAAATGAAATCTTTAAATCTCTTTTATTTAATAAATGAAAGTTTAGTTCAGAAGGTGCTGTAAGTCTTAAATTAGTATATAATGGTAATGGTTTATGGATAAAACTTCCTTCACAACTATTTTCTTGAGAAGCCTCATCATAACATTCAATTTCTTTAAAAAAATTTTCAAAATTCTCATAGTCAGAATCTAAATTGAAATAAGTCCCAAACACTGCATCTATTTTTATGATTTTACCAGTATTCTCTAATAGTAAAGCTTCTGTTTTTTGATTTCTAAGTATTTCGTCCTTATTTAAATAGGAAGTTATTATCATTATATGGTTATCTATTGTCGGGACTTTTTTTTTACTTCTTTATCAAATGCATCTAAAGATTTTTCCAATAATGAGACCGTTTGCTCATTAGTTAATCCTCTATTATTCGCTATTTCACAAATTCTAAAATACATTAAATCTCTATCTAAACCTTCAGAAGTGTATTGTGTAAGTTTAACAACTTTATTTTTTAAACTAAGTTCGAGTTTAGAGTTAGAAATATTTGATAGAGAATCTAATTCGCCATCTAATTTTCCTTCCAATTCCTTTGTGTATGTTTTTAATGGTTTACTGCATCTTACTGTTATTTTTCCAGACTCTATTTCTCCGCCTTTTCCTTGAATTACTGTTCCTTGATTACTTTTACAATTAGTAAAAAATAATATTACTATAAAATATCTACTTAATTTCAATGTTAGATTCATTTTGTAATGTTTTAATTAACTACAACGTTTGGTGTATGGTTTGTTACGTCTTAAAATCCGTAGGATTTTGTATTAAGCACTAAAAATACTAAAAAAGCGTAGATTTTCG
>CANMJA010000105.1 GCA_947498055.1 uncultured Tenacibaculum sp. | reverse complement strand
GGGCATCTCTAAAAACTCAATAAAGAATTAGAAATTATAAAAGACGTATTTTGTGTTGATGAAAAAATTCAAACGCTCTAAAGATTACGGTTTCTTCGATCAAGATTTCCGATTAGAAAAATTAAGTAAACTAGGAGATCCCTTAGTTAAATTAAAATCAGGTATTGATTTTGAGATTTTCCGAAAATTCTTAGAAGAAGGGCTTTATAAAAGTCCTAAAGGTAAGGGAGGACGTCGTCCATATGATTATGTATTGATGTTTAAGATTTTGATTTTACAACGTTATTATAATTTGTCAGACAATCAGATAGAATTTCAAATCAATGACCGTATGTCTTTTATGCGATTTTTGGATTTAACAATTTCAGATGATGTTCCAGACAGCAATACAGTTTGGAATTTCACGGAAAGACTTACAGATTTAGAATTGGTAAAGCCTTTATTCGAGATATTTGAGCAAGAGTTAGAAAGGTTGAATTTAATCGTTAATCAAGGTAAGATTATTGACGCAAGTTTTGTAGAAGCTCCACGTCAACGTAATAACCGAGACGATAACAAACATATCAAAGAGACCAAATCAGCACCAAGAGAATGGGAATCAAATCCAAACAAATTAGCTCAAAAAGACATAGACGCTAGTTGGACAAAGAAGAATTTTCAAAATTATTTTGGATATAAAAATCATGCAAAAGTAGATAGCAATAGTAAAATTATTACCTCTTATAAGGTAACAACAGCTTCAGTTCATGATAGTCAAGTTATAGATAATTTACTCAATGAAAAAGATAATGGAGAAAAATTATATGCAGATAGTGCTTATGTAGGTCAAGACCATGTGCTGCAAAAACATAATGTAATTGATCAAATTCATGAGAAAGGCTACAAAAATAGCCCTCTGACAGATGCTCAAAAAGAATTGAACAAAGAAAAATCAAAAACAAGAGCTAGAGTTGAGCATGTATTTGGATTTATGGAGAATAGTATGGGAAGTATGTATTTTAGAAAAATAGGTATAAAAAGAGCAGAAACAGTGATAGGATTAATGAATTTAACCTATAATATGTTTAGAAAAATTCAGTTAACTACCTAAAAATCAATAAATAAAACTGTTTAAATTTAAAACACTAAATAAATAAATCATTGATAAACAGGTCTTTACTTGAAAAATCAAAGTTG
>CANMJA010000104.1 GCA_947498055.1 uncultured Tenacibaculum sp. | reverse complement strand
GATCAGAAGAAAACTCCGAAATTCCAGCGCTCTCCTCCGAAAAAATTATCCTTACGAAATGAACTATTGCATCACAATGTTAAATATATGGCATTTAGGGCAAAGGACAAGCGATTAGTTTCGGTTTTGCACTAAGCCAAACTTTTGCATTTTGATTTATCTTTTCTTTATAAAGCCAAATCAAAAGATTTGGCGACATAGCAAACAAACACAACCTTTTCGACCGACATAAACCGCCCTATTTGCTATATATAGTGTTAGCAACTGCCTTTTTTGTATTCATTGTTAATCGATTCATAAGAATCTGACTCTATAAAGTTGTCTAAATTAGACAAAACTTCTTTTTCAATTTTCTCCATCTGCTTTTCATTTGGCGAATCAAACTTATTAAGTCCTTCTATTCTATTTGTTATAAATGAATTAAAAGGATAACAAAAACAATCTTGAGGAATTTTTAAAATCCCTTGTCCATTTACTATTTTCAAATCAGAAAGCTCTTCTTGGTGACCTTCATTTTTTAAAATACTAAACATTATAAATCTGTTGAATTTTCCATATACAGCGACAAAACTTTGATTTTCGTTACTAATAATCGTTGCATCAAAACATCTTGTAAGATAAAAATCAACTTGTTTTAAATGTTCAGGAGGGTTTATTACTCTATCTGTTAATAATAAATATACTTTATTGTATTTGTTTTTAATTTTGGGATTAACTAAAAAACTTCTCCAATCAGATTCAGCAGATTTAATTAAATCATAGAACCATCTATTATCAAAATCTTTATTTGAGTACAATTCTAAATGGATAATTCGCCATAAAAACGAAACAATAAAATAATATAAATTCTCATTATATTCTAAATTACCTTTCTTTTTAATATACTTTCTGAAAATATTTTCAGCAAACCATTTTTCTCTATTTCCGAACTCTTGCTCTGCTTTTGCCCCTAATAATTTAAACTTAATTCCATCTTGTAATCTTTTATTCGGTTTTTCGAAATTTCTTAAATATTTAGAACCTGTTTTAGAATTGTGTTTTATTGAAAATTTAGGATATATATGACTCTCTCTTAGAGGCTCCTCTGTTTTATATAAAGCACATATTTCTTTCATTTCGGGTTGTTGCTAACGTATAAGTGTATGTTTTGTTTGGTTATAATCGTTTGCGAAGCTATAGCGAAGACAAACTATTTACCAAATTAA
>CANMJA010000103.1 GCA_947498055.1 uncultured Tenacibaculum sp. | reverse complement strand
AAAAAGTTTTGGCTAAGTGCTTAATCGAAAGTTCACTACTTTTAATTCCCGTACTAACCATAGCCGAGACGTTACCACACATTAGAACAAACCAATGTACTTAATCAATAAATTAGAAAATCGAATTACCAAATTAACGCAAAAAACATTCTCTGAATTGAAATTTAGAGAACGTGAACATTTGCAGGAATGGATTGCAAATAATCCAAATTCGCTCGGAGAAGAATTATTGATTATCCAAAAAGAATTTAGTGGGTTTAATGACACAAATGAAAGACTTGATTTATTGGCTCTGGACAAATATGGAAATCTTGTAATTATCGAAAATAAATTAGATGATTCTGGAAAAGACGTAACTTGGCAGACTATAAAATATGCTTCGTATTGTTCCAGTTTAACTAAATTAGAAATTATTAAGATTTACCAAGAATATTTAGGTTCGAACAATAACGCAGAAGAAAGAATATCTGAATTTTTCGATGGAAAAGAAATTGACGAAATATTTTTAAATCAAGGTTTAAATTCTCAAAGATTGATAATGATTGCTTCAAATTTCAGAAAAGAAGTCACATCATCTGTTCTTTGGTTAATGAATTTTAAAATGAGAATCCAATGTTTTCAAGTAACACCTTTTGCCTTAAACGACCAATTATTTTTAAATGTAGAGCAAATACTTCCAACTAAGAGCACAGAAGATTTTGCTATCGGAATTGCAACAAAAGCACAACAAGAAGTAGAAGTTCAAGAAACACTAAAAAACAGACATCACATTCGACTTGAATTTTGGGAAGGATTTATAAAAGAAAGTAATAAAGCAAATAATCTATTTACCAATATATCGCCTTCAAAGGACAATTGGATTGGAATTGGAATAGGAATGAGTGGTGTAAACTTGAATTTAGTTGCGAGTAAAAACTATTGTAGAAGTGAAATTTATATAAATCGTGGAGTTCAAGAAGTAAATAAAGACTTATTCGATTTCATTTATCGAATGAAAGAAACTATAGAAAATCAATTTGGTGGTGAATTAGAATGGGAAAGGATGGACGACAAAATAACTTGCCGAATTAAATCTGAATTAACAGGAGTTAGTTATTTTGAGAAAGAAGATTGGAACAAAATGTATGAGTTTATGATTGACAGTTCTGTACGAATGGAAAAAGCATTTAGAGAACCGATAAAGAAGCTGAATAAATATGCAAAAAGTGAAAGATAACGTGTGGTAACACGGTGTCCTATGAAAAGCACTAGCCTAGTTCTTCAAAGTTAATATTTATTTTTTAATTTATCTCATAATAATGATTATGTGG
>CANMJA010000102.1 GCA_947498055.1 uncultured Tenacibaculum sp. | reverse complement strand
GATTTTTAATTATTAAGCATGACTACATCGTTATTAAGTATAATTTTACCAGAAGATTTATTATTGTATTTTGAGATTATATCCTTTAAAGAACTGGGAGATATTTCGACAAAAAAGGACACTTTCCACATCTATTTAGAAGAGAAAAATGAACTACCAATGGGGTATTCAAAATTAAAATATGAATCAAAAGGATTTAAGAGTAGCAAACAAATTCAAGACTTTCCTATTCGTGGAAAGGCAGTCTATTTGCATATAAAAACAAGACGTTGGCGAGATAAAGATACCAAATCAAAAGAAATAAGTAATGATTATTCTTTTATTGCGGAAGGTTCAAAGTTAACTACAGAACTTTCTTGTTTTTTAAAAGCTACAGGTAGAGACCCGAGAAGATACGATAAGTAATATAGCTAGTCATTACGGTATTTTACCAAGAACTTTACAACGTCATTATAAAAAACAAGTAAGTGGATTTGAGCAATGGGCGCAAAAGTCTCACAGTGAAGATTATCTTATTTATCCAGATAATATTGGTGAATTTCTAAGTTTAGATGAGCTAAGTTTATCTAAAGGAGAGCTCTATACATATTTAACAAATAAAAATGGATGTGGTAAACAAGGAACATTAGTTAGCTGTGTAAAAGGAGTGAAAAGTCAAGATATTATTAGTTCCATAGAAAGAATCTCATTAGATAAACGAAAACAGGTTAAAGAGGTTACTTTAGATATGGCAAATAACATGAATTTAGCAGCTAAAATTTGTTTTCCAAATGCTAAGATTGTAACCGATAGATTTCATGTTGTAAAACTAGTAATTGAAGCTTTACAACATATTAGAATACAGCATCGATGGAAAGTTATTGAGCAAGAAAACAAAGCTATTGAAGAGGCTAAAAAACAAGGAATCAAATACAAAAGTATAGTCTTATCAAATGGAGACACAAAAAAACAACTTTTAGCTAGAAGTAGATATATCTTGGTAAAAAAGAAAAAGGATTGGACAGAAAACCAAAAAAAGAGAGCGCAATTATTATTTGAAATTTATCCTAATATCGAAAAAGCATATAAGCATACTTTAGAATTTAGAAGTATTTATGAAGAGAAATGTAAAATAAGAGCTAAACAACGATTTGAGAATTGGTTTGAAGACACCAAAGAATTAAATATTAAGAATTTCAATATTGCAACAAATACCATCAAATATCATTTTCAGACCATCTTAAATTTCTTTGACAATAGAAATACGAATGCTAATGCAGAATCCTTTAATTCTAAAATAAAATTATTCAGAGCGAATTTAAGAGGCGTAAGAGATATTAAATTTTTCCTCTTCAGATTAGAAAAATTATTTGCTTAATCCCCATAAAATTTACTTGAGCC
>CANMJA010000101.1 GCA_947498055.1 uncultured Tenacibaculum sp. | reverse complement strand
TCCTATGAAAAGCACTAGCCTAGTTCTTCAAAGTTAATATTTATTTTTTAATTTATCTCATAATAATGATTATGTGGTGTTGGAATGTTAATAATTCCGATAGGATTATTAATATTTCAATACCTTTATATAACTTGCTCCGCATCCTATATGTGATCAACTTCTAGAGTCGTCACCAGCATCTGTATGATTATAAGCTATAATAAACCTGGTCACTTGCTATAAGATGTGATCCTAACATTAATAGTTGGTCACCCACAGTGTTTTGTGATACAGGTTTTGCTACTTTTTTTGAGCTTTGTTATTGGTTTATATTATTCCAAAACACCTATGGTGTATGGTATTTCTCTTTTTATTACCGCTAAGGTTCTACTTAATAATTTGCGAGCTACTTTTATGATTATCGTTTTTACGTTTTTGCCTATATGTTTTCGGTAATAAGCCTGCATTACCGGATCAGTTCGTATCGCTTGCCAAGAGGCTTCTATAAAATAACTACGCATTAAGCGATGAGCTCGCATCGTTATTCCTGTACTCCTTTGATTATCCCCACTCTGATGAATACCAGGAGCTAAACCTACGTAACCAGACAAATGTTTGATGTTATTAAAACGTCTTAAATCTCCAAGTTCACATAAAATACCACAGGCAACTATACCACCAATTCCAGGAATACTTCGAAGTAAATAATAATCTTTCTTATAATGTTTACGGCAATAGGCTCGTAATTTTGTAGAGATATTTCGTATTTCTTTGTCTATGAATCGAAAATAACGCATTCTGCTATCTAATGTTTCTCGAGCTGTTGGGTAATCAAAAACAAGGGAATCAACCCAAGTTCGGAATTTATGACTCCAGTGATTATTATCAAATTCCTCTGGAATGGTTACCCCAAAATACAATAACTGCATTTTTATATAACTTTTTACTCGTCTATAATCTTTAACCAAATCATTACGCCTTCTAAAGAGGCTTCGTAGTTGTTCTCTTTCAACTTCTGGTATGTGAATACTATCCAATCTACCATCCTTAAGTTCTCTACTAATTAATTGCGCATCTATTTTATCCGTCTTTGTATATTTTTCTTTCCCTTTTCGATGGATGTCTGCGGGATTTACAACTAATGAATTCCAGCCATAACTCTCAAAACAACGATGCGCATAATATCCACAGCAACCTGCCTCATACGCCGTGGTAACATCATACCCCTTAAAATGTTTATTTACATAATTGAGTAGTACTTCTGGATCTGATGGCATTGTAAAAGATTTACCTGAAAATAAATCAGTGGAACAATGTATTTTCCAGCTTCGTTTGTGAATATCAATCCCAATGTATAACTTTGGTGGAGTTATCTCTGCAGTTTTCATATCTTATTGTTTTGGTGAACCTTAAAGATACTCGACTTTCTGCTTTTTCATGGATGCTA
>CANMJA010000100.1 GCA_947498055.1 uncultured Tenacibaculum sp. | reverse complement strand
ACATAATCATTATTATGAGATAAATTAAAAAATAAATATTAACTTTGAAGAACTAGGCTAGTGCTTTTCATAGGATATAGTGTTAGCATTAGTTATTTTCAAACCAATGTTTTATAACGCTAAATAGTCCATTTCTTGATTTTACATGACTTTCAAGAGTTTTTATATTCTCATTTTCGATAGGTTTTTCCTCTTCAAAAATATATTGATAATAATCATGATTGGTATTCATCCATTGAAGAATGTCAACACAGTTAACCAATACAGCTTCATTAATCAAATCTGTGAACTTATCAGGAATCCAACTAAAAAGTAAACCAAGTTCTTTGTCAATATAAAACCAAGTATCAATAGGTGGTAAATCAAAAATATCAACTAGCCCTTTTGATTCAACTTCTGATGCCCCATCCATAACTGTACATAAATAATCAGAAATAAGAATTCTACCTTTTGAATCAATATGATTATTTATAAAACTCTCTTTTTTTATATCAATTTGTTTATCAAATAGCTCATGTACTGCATTACCATATTCTAGGTCATCAATTAAGTTCCATTTGACTAAGATTAAATCTTCATAATCCTTAAAATCAAATTTTGTGAGTTTATAGTCAAAAATCGGGCTTCCATCAATAATTGGGTTTATTGTCCTCAATGCAGAAGCGTAATTAGTAAAAGTCTCATTAGCTTTAATAGAACAATAGTGTTTTGTTAATTCTAAATTGTTAAGAAACTTTTTTTTGGGATTCATGCTGTAATTAATACTAACGGTTTGTATAAGAAATGTAGGGCAATTGATAAGCACTATCGTTTCGGTTTATTACTTAGCTAAATATAAATATTTTGCTTTTATCTTTTCTTCTATAAACGTCAAATTTTATATTTAGCGGACTTTGTAAATACCAAAGAACCTTTGATTTAGCACAAATGTCCTATGTTTTTTATACATTGTTGTGTACAGTTTTTATCAATGCTTTTATTTCTATAAATTTTGTTTCAAAACAAATGAAATCATTATGGGATAAGAAAACATTAGTTATTTCAGTATCTCTATTCCAACTATCGGTAACATAAAAATTGTTTCTTTTTTTAGGACGATACCATTTTAATTTCTTGAAATTTTCATAATTGTTTATCCAGTTATTAATAGCTTTAATTCTAAAAGGTAGTATTATTCTATTTCCTTTAATAGATGTTTTTTTAAAACTTTTAATTTTTCCAAAATATTTCGAACCTCCTGATTGACCAAATATCTCAATTACACCATACTTTTTATCTCCAACAAATAAATCTGGTTCATATTCTCCGAAAAATTCAATGAATTCATGTACTCCTCTATATTTAAGAATTACATTTTTTTCCCATTCTTCTTCGTCGATGAATTTCTCATTTTAGAGGTCTGTAGTTAAATACCTATCTTTGGAATCAATAAATACGTTAAAATATGAATATTTTCAAGGGCCAAAATC
>CANMJA010000099.1 GCA_947498055.1 uncultured Tenacibaculum sp. | reverse complement strand
GCAGAACGTAGAAATACATTCGATGGTAATTTGGTATTAAAAGTTAGAAGTCCAGAAGAACAATTTGCTTTAAAAAAGCATGAATTGCCTAAAAATAGAAGAGGGGTTGCAGCTTTTTGGATTAGTAATCCAGATAATACTACAATCAACAATCATGTAGGTGATAGTCAGGGTAATGGTTATTGGTTAGCATTTCCATCACATCCATTTGGAGAGAGTGCAGGTGCATTGTATGAAGATGGAAAAGTAATGAATCCGCGTAAAATGTTATTTGGTGTTTTTGAAAATAATACAGCGCATAGTTGTTTACAAGATGGTTATCATAACGATAATCCTGAAATAAGTGAGGATGGAAAAACAGGAAAGCCAGCTGGTAGTGAAAAAAATTATAAAAGCTATACTTCAGATATCACAGGTCGCCCTAGTAGCAATAGAGGGCATAATACCAGTACTTGGAGACGTTTTGATGTTAAAAGATTAAGTGTTTGGAAAACAAGAGCTATTTGGAATGCATCTAATTATATAAATGGTTTGGAAGCTGTAGCAGCAGATAATTATGATATTTTCTTTAAAGGAACAGGAGAAAGAGGGCTTATTATAGGTAGTTTAGTAGTAGGTAGAAGTTTAAATTATGCTAAAAACACATCTGAAATGAACGAACGACATGTACATAATGCTTTTGCTACTTATCACCATACTTTTGATTTTCAGGGAAATATTGCTGTTAATTTTCAAGGGGTTTCAGGAAAACCTTCTGGGGTGTTTGGAATGGATGATTACTATTTAAGACCTGTAGAAAAAGGACATTGGTTAAGTATAGGAAATGTTTTCGTTAATAGTCACCCAGGAGTAAGAGTTACTGCTACTGAGGCAGTTGATGTTGGTAAATCGGATGCTTTGAGACCACATTTTAATTTAGCAGGAGCTGTTTTGGATGCTCATGGAATGTGGGGGCCTAAAAACAATTATTTAGTACCTAACGATCCATTTTACACCTATAATAGTGCAACTACTATTATAGAGCCTAATGTTGAAATAAGTGGAGGAGTAAGCATGGAAGGACCTTTTTATGGTATAGATGACGCAATCATTAAAGCCAAAAAAGGAGATGCTACAAAACGAAGAACCACTATGGTGTTTACACGTTATAATGATGATTTAGAGAAGGTAGGTGGGTTTACATTATATTCGAATGAATCCAATTTTTTCCAAACTATGAAAGATTTTGCGGCTAAAAAAGGAGGTATCTATGAAATGGATTACCCTGAGTTAGAGGGTGTTTATGATGTGCAAGTTTCAGCACTGAATTTACTTTCAGAAGAAGATGAAGTCGTTTTGGCTGTAGAATTCGATGGGAGAAAAAACCCTGTAGTTAAGAGTTATACAAGAGGTTTTACACTTGATATAGATAAACCACATGCTGTATATACTAAGGTTACAAGTTTTGAAGAAGTTAAAAACTCAGACACAGAGGCTTATTGGCAAGACAAAGCAAATAACAAAGTTTGGATGAAAATAAAAGGAGGTGTAAATAATTACAAATT
>CANMJA010000098.1 GCA_947498055.1 uncultured Tenacibaculum sp. | reverse complement strand
TTTTATGATTAACATTACAAAATTATTATAAAGTAAAATTCCTTTTTACCCCGTTTTCAGTGGTATTCAACATATCTGTATTAACTTTTACGTCTATTGTATTAATATTATTTTTAAGGACTCTATTTTAGCAAAAAGTAAACGCTTAATAAAAAACGGTTTGAGTAATTACCCAAACCGCTTTTATTAAATTAATTTCTACAATTATTTTTTATTTGTCTTCTACAATTCTTATTTCAAAATTTTGGTATACTGCATCTTCCCACTTACCTTCTATATCTAAAGCATTATTAACTCTTCCTCCTTTTGTTTTTATCCAAACTTTTCCGTTCTTCTTATCTTGCCAATAAGCTTCTGTATTTGAATTTTTAACTTCTTTAAAACTAGAAACCTTCTTATATTTATGAAGTACATTACTAGTCTTATTCTTTTCTGCAAATACTTTTGCGTTTAGAGTTGAAGAATACTCGATAGCAAATACTAATTCATCTTCTTCTGAAAGGAAATTAGTTGCTGTAACTTGTATATCATAAATACCCTCTAAATCAGGATAATTTACTTCATAGACACCTCCTTTTTTAGCCGCAAAATCTTTCATAGTTTGGAGTTTTACGAATTCAGTCGGGTATAATGTAAACCCACCTACTTTCTCTAAATCATCATTATAACGTGTAAACACCATAGTGGTTTTTCGTTTTCTAACATTTCCTTTTTTGGCTTTAACGATATCGTCATCTATACCATAAAAAGGTCCCTCCATGCTTACTCCTCCACTTATTTCAACATTAGGCTCTATAATAGTAGTTGCACTATTATAGGTGTAAAATGGATCGTTAGGTACTAAATAATTGTTTTTAGGCCCCCATATTCCATTAGCATCCCAAATAGCTCCTGCTAAATTAAAATGTGGTCTTAAAGGATCTGATTCAGAAGGTCTAATTGATTCAGTAGCAGTGACTCTTACTCCTGGGTGACTATTAACTAAAACATTTCCTATACTTAACCAATGTCCTTTTTCTACAGGTCTTAAATAGTAATCATCCACTCCAAATACCCCAGAAGGTTTTCCTGAAATCCCTTGAAAATTAACAGCAATATTTCCCTGAAAATCAAAAGTATGGTGATAACTAGCAAAAGCATTATGTACACGTTTATCATTATTTTTAGATGCATTTTTAGCGTAGTTTAAACTTCTACCTACTACTAAACTACCTATAACAAGCCCTCTTCTTCCTGTTCCTTTAAAGAAAATATCATAATTATCTGCTGCCACAGTTTCTATACTATTTATATAGTTAGTTGCATTCCAAACAGCTCTTGTTTTCCAAACACTTAACCTTTTAATATCAAAACGTCTCCAAGTACTGGTATTATGCCCCCTATTGCTACTAGGGCGACCTGTAATATCTGAAGTATAGCTTTTATAATTTTTTTCACTACCAGCTGGCTTTCCTGTTCTTCCATCCTCACTTACTTCAGGATTATCGTTATGATAACCATCTTGTAAACAACTATGCGCTGTATTATTTTCAAAAACACCAAATAACATTT
>CANMJA010000097.1 GCA_947498055.1 uncultured Tenacibaculum sp. | reverse complement strand
CTAGATTTTCCAAATACTAAAGCAGAATCTAAAGAACTTTGCTCTAATTGAGTTCTAAATACTTCAATAATCGTAGTGTCCTTTGCATAGTCTAATAATGTATTGTTTACTTTATCGAATAAGTTTGTTTCTGCTTCTGTTACATAATTTAATGAAACAATAGGTTCTTCGGGAGTTGATAATACTTGATCTGAAAACTCTTGAAAATGAGCTAAAAATCTAATCATTGTAGCCGATTCAAATAAATCTGTCTTATAATCTACAGACATATTCACCCCTGATTCTTCCTCTGTGAAACTAAATAATAAATCAAACTTCACTAAAGTTAAATCCTGTTCAAACTCTTCTACTTCAAATACTTCTTCTGAACTATCTTCTGTTTCTTCTTCACTCACAAAATCTACTAAAACATCAAATAATGGATTCCTATCTGATTCTGTTCGTAAGTTCAAGTCTTGAACTAACTTATCAAAAGGATACATCTGATGACGATACCCATCTAGTAAATTAGTCTTTACTTCTGCTAAAACATCTGTGAAACTAAAACTATCCTTTAAATTTGATCGAATTGCTAATGTATTCACAAAAAAACCTATCTGATCTTCTAACTCAACATGATCTCTACCGTTGATTGGTGTACCTATTACTAAATCTTCTTGACCTGTATAGCGATACAATAAGCCTTTGAAAATAGATAATAAAACTGTAAACAAGGTTACTTCTCTTTCCTTAGCAAAAACCTTAAGTTTTAAGTATGTATCTTCTGATAAAGAAAGCCTCGAGGTAGCTCCATTCATACTCGTGGTGCTTTTTCTAGGATAATCAAAAGGCAACTCTAAATCTGTAAGAGGTTCTCTGAATTTATCATTCCAATACTGCTTTACACTATTTGAACTTGAATCGCTCAAGATTCCATGTTGCCAAAAACTATAGTCTTTGTATTGAATATCTGGAATACTTCGATCACAACTTCCCGTTTCTAATAACAAGCTATAATTATCAAAAATACCTTCCGATAAAACCTGAGCTGACCAACCATCTGAAATAATATGATGCAAGGTGAATAAGAAAACATAACGTTCTGATGAAATCTTTAATAACTTGACAGCAAAACTAGGCTTGCTTTCTAAGTCAAATGTAATGTGAGCATGAGAATCTGCCAATACTTTTGCTTTCTCTAATGCTACTGTTTCTTCTTCTTCTGTAAGGTCTAAATACGTTGCTTTGTATACATATGATTCTAAAATCTTTTGCCTTGGTTCTCCTTCTTTATTCAGGAAAATAGTACGAAGAATCTCATACTTATCGATAATAACTTGAATCGCTTGATTTAGAATGGTAATATCCAAATCTCCTATAAATTGTAAGGCATATGGAATATTATAATTTGTTTGATCTTCTTCTAATTGATGTAGAATCCACATACGCTTCTGAGCATGAGATAGCTCATAATCATCCTGAATAGGAGCTTTTCCTATAGAAATATAGGATTTACCTACAGATTGCTTCTCTGAAATAACTCCTGCCAAATCTAATAAAACAGGCCTACTAAACACATCAACTACCGAAATCTCGTTCAAATCAAAATATTGACGAATTCTAGCAACCAACTGCGTAGCTGACAAAGAATGCCCTCCTAATTCAAAGAAATTATCATGAAGACCTACCTTTTCTATACCTA
>CANMJA010000096.1 GCA_947498055.1 uncultured Tenacibaculum sp. | reverse complement strand
TCCTGAGCGACAGTCGAAGGGTACGGTGGTGTGAGAGGCGCACTCTCTTCAATTATGGAGAGAGCCGTCTACTCGATAGTGTGTTCGGCTTTATTTATTGCTAGAAATTTATTATTCTTTTATTCATTACAAGTTCTGTTATCTCATTGTAAAAGTTTGATTTACTTTTAAATTTTCCGTGATTCTCATAAATACCAGTCATCGAATTTAATTCTTCCATTTCTTCCTTATAAACTTCTACATCAGAAACAAAACTCAGGTCATTTTTTACAATTCTTTTAAAAGCTAAAGCCTTGTTTATTTTATTATTACACCTACAAGGATTTTTAGGATTGTAAACACCGCAATTAGAATTCATAAAAGAATCTATTAGTTTTCTTGACTTTTCCAGTCTTTTTCTAAAATTAGCTGGTGTAATTTCTAAAATTTCACTACTTATATTGCTTTTTATTTTCAGAACACTACCAAGTATAAATACAATTCTCAAATCTCTACTCAGGCATTGTAACATTGCTAAGGTGCAACCTGTTTTCATTTCCTTTTCTAATAAATATTTATCAGGTAAATCATAACTAACAGGCTCTTTAATCATATTTAATTCTTCAGAAAAACTACTAAACGACATAGGATGTTTCTCAAACGTGCTTTTCTTTAGATTGATTAAATAATTAGTAGAAACTCTATAAACCCAAGTGTCAAGTTTACTTTTTCCATTAAATTTACTCAAATTGGTTATTATTTTTATCAAAATTTCTTGGGTGGCATCTTCAGCATCTGCTTTATTCCATAAAAAACGAAGTGACAAATTGTACACTAAACCTTCAATAGATTTTATCAATTTTTCAAGACTTTTTTTATTTCCTGCTAAACTATCTTTTATCAGTTGCTCTTCCATATTTGCAATATATTAAAAAAAGGCTAAAATAAAATTTAGCCATTTTTTAGTTTTTTATGCTGTTAAAATCTCTTGTAATTTTATTAGTTCTTCTTTAAGCTGACCTATTTGAACAGCTAAAGTTCCTTCAATTTCTTCTAAAGACACGGGTGGAGCTATTAAAACAAAAGAATAAATAGCGTTACCATCAGGTCCGGAAGTTACTCTTGAATATGCAACGCCTACGCTATTGTCTGGCATTGTCATATACCAATCTATAGTTCCTAATTCTTTATTAGTTTTTGTTACTAAACCAATTTTAAGTTCTCCATTTGGAGTAACTAATAGTGCAGATTTGTCATCGGCATTTTTAAAAGCTCCAGTCCATTTTTCTAAGTTTACAGGATTAGCAATGTAATCAAATGCTTTTTCGGTTGATGTTGATAAGTTAATACTTTGTACATCGTGATTTTTAATTACTGACATTTTAATAAATTTTAAATAACCAATGAGTTTTGGCTACATTATGTTAGACAGTAGAAAAAGCAAACTGTGAATTTTTAATAGATTTTATTTTTATTAGGTATTTTGATAGCTGACACACAACGTTTAGTATATGAAAAGTAGGCGATTCCGAAGCTCAAAAACTTTCTGTTAAACACAAAGTTTGATATGAGCCCAAATGCTTGAACATAGTGCTGTTTCGCCTGTTTTTTATATACAATGTTATCATCTTTATACTATTCAATTAAAGTCAGCTATTATTTCAATTTTTGTTTTAAACTTTTTCAAAGCTGTAATTTCTTCTTTTTGGAAATCATTCCCGTAAAT
>CANMJA010000095.1 GCA_947498055.1 uncultured Tenacibaculum sp. | reverse complement strand
GCAGCCAAGGAAATCTCTGTTGCTGTCTCTGGTGCTACATAAGTCTGTGAGGTTAATAAACTAAAATCTACCTCTGGTAAATTCTTCTTGGCTATCTTACCATTTGCCGTTAATGGCATCTCTTCTAATCCAATCCATACCCTTGGAACCATATAATCGGGTAACTTCAAAGATAATTCCTCTTGAACAATACTTGTAGTAACTCCTTCTTCTAAAACAACATAGCCTACCAAACTATTGTTTCCACTTTGGTCCTGCTTGGCTAAAACACAACAACTTATTACTCCTGGTAAAACAGACAACTCATTATCTATCTCCCCTAACTCTATACGATGACCTCTTATCTTTACCTGATCATCTGATCTTCCTACAAACTCTATACGTCCATCTGATAACCATCTCCCTAAATCTCCTGTCTTATAAACTCTCCCTGATCCTGTAAACGGATTCTCTATAAACTTCTCTTGCGTAAGATCCGCTAAATTCAAATAGCCGCGTCCTACCTGAACTCCTCCAATCCATAACTCTCCTATTACTCCTTTTGGACATAAGGATCCTTGTGAATCTACAATATAAATCTGGGTATTCGAAACTGGCTTTCCTATCGAAACTAAACCTTCGGGAGATTCATACATCACATGTAATGTAACATCATCTGAAGCCTCTGCTGGTCCATAAGCATTTACCACTGGAATGCTAGGATAGCTAGCAAACCAACGGTCTAAAACATCTTTGGTAACTGCTTCTCCTGTCACTAAAAAATAGGATAAATTCGATAATTCAGCTCCTGTGGTTGTTTCTAATAAACTTAAGGTATACGATGGTACTAATTGTAAAATACTTACTCCTTCTTCTGATAAGGAACAAACAAATCCTTGAGGGTCTAATAAATCTTCCTCCTTGTAAATAACGGTTTGTCCTCCAACTAATAAACTACTTAAAATCTGCCAAACTGAAATATCAAAAGTAAATGGAGCTGTAAAAGCAATCCTACTTTCCTCTGTTAAAGATAACTCCTCTATCATCAATAATAAGTGGTTTAATAAACCTCTGTGTTCTATTAATGCTCCTTTAGGCTTCCCTGTACTTCCTGAGGTGTAAATAACATATGCTAACGAAGATGGTGCGTACTCCTTATCTACCGTATCCTTGCGGTAACTATCGTAAACTGAAACATCCGAATCAATTGCGATTACCTGAGTTGTTTCTTGAGTTAGTTCTGAAATCAAAGTCTCACTCAGAACATCGGTAAGTAATAACTTACAATCGATATCTTCTAAAATATGAACTATACGAGATGATGGATAATCTGGTTTAATAGGAACATAAGCTCCCCCTGCTTTTAAGATTCCCAAAATACCAACAATCATTGCAAAGCCTCGTTCTAAACAAAGACCGACCAACACATCTTCTACTACTCCTTGCTCTATTAAATAATGTGCTAATTGATTAGACTTCTCATCCAATTCCTTATAACTCATATACGATCCTGCAAAACATAAAGCTATCGATTCTGGGGTTTGGATAGCCTGAATTGTAAATAAATCTAATACCGTAATACTTAAATCATAGGAAGTAGAAGTTGCATTAAAATCATACAACAACTCACTTTGTTCTGCTTCCGATAAAATGGATAACGATGAAATTTCCTGACTAGAATCGGAAACTATATTCTCTAATAACTCCTGATAATGAGATAACATATCTTCAATCGTTGAAGACTTAAATAA
>CANMJA010000094.1 GCA_947498055.1 uncultured Tenacibaculum sp. | reverse complement strand
TTCCAGTATTTACAGCAGTAGGAGTTGATGCGATCTGTGATGGAGATTCTAATGGGCGTATTAATATAACTACCACATCGGGTTCTATACCAGTTACTTACCAAGCGACCACGAGTTCAGGAGGAATTGTAACAGGAACATGGGATGCAGCAGCAAGTGCAATCACAGGCTTACCAGCAGGAACTTATGATGTAATAGGAACTGGAGCTAATGGATGTTCCTCACTACCAATACCAATTAGGATAGAAGATTATGATCCGTTAGTTGTACCAGTATTAGCTGTAAATGACTTTAGTTGTACATCAGGAAATGTGACTACTAATGCGACTTTAGTATTTGATAGCACAGGTATATCAGGAGGAAACGGGTCTTATAATATAGAATTATATCAAGACATTGCAAGTGGAGATGTAGAAATAACATCAGGATTAAGTGTAAGTGGAGGCATTTATACTTATACAATTACAGATGAATTAGGTGGAGATTATTATATTCGTGTAGTAGATAGTGAAGGATGTTCAAATGTATCAGTAACAGAGACATTACCAGCCTTTGAACGAATTACAGATATCACAGCAAGTCAAGTAAGAGCATTAGATTGTAATAATGATGAGGATATTTCAATAATATTTAATTCTACGAATGTAATTACAGGAGCAACGATAACTATAGTAGGAGATGTAACAGGAGCAGGTTATGCGGCAATTACACCAGTAAATAGCGGAACATCTATAGCTGTAGGTTATAGTTTACCAGCAGATACTTATACAATAACAGTAGCTCATCCAACAACAGGGTGTAGCTTAAGCACGCGTTATACAGTAGAAGAACCAGTAGACCATTTAGTGAATGTAACACCAGTTAATTCGGTATCATGTTTCGGAGGAGATGATGGAGTAGTTAGTTTTATCGTAGATGCAAGCACGGCTTATACAGGCCCTTATACTTACCAAGTTTTAACTTCACCGGGATTAGTAGTAGTTCCAGGATTAGGAGGCTCAGGGTTAGGAAATGTAGTAGAGAATGTAACTGGTTTATCGGCAGGTGATTATATCATCCGATTAACAATGACAGCTACTCCAGACTGTGTAAGAGATTCAGCACCTTTTAATGTAGCAGGTCCAACAGCGGCATTAACAATTACACCAACATTAAATGCAATCAGTTGTATAAATGGATCGGATGGAAGTATTTCAGTAGTTGCAAGTAATGGATGGGGTGGATATGAGTATCGATTAATACGTGGAACAAGGGCAGCACCAGGAGTAGAAGTTGCGGCATATTCAACGACAAATTTATTTGAGAATTTAAATTCAGATGATTATGTTATTCAGGTTCGAGATGCAGAAGGATGTATTGAAGAGACAGAAGTTAATTTAGCGAACCCTACACAAGTAAGCTTTACTTTAGCAATCAATCACAATGCATGTGTTGCAGCAGGTGGAGTAATAGAGGTAAATGCAACAGGAGGAACAGGATCGTATAGATATGTTTTATTAGAAGTAACACCAACAGGAACTGTAGAAATTCGCAATCAATTAGATCCAAGCAATGAGTTTGTAGGATTAGATGCAGGAGAGTATATAGTTCGTGTAGAAGATAATAAAGGATGTACAGCATTAGCAACACAGACAGCTACGATTCATCCAGATTTGGAGTTTAGTGTGAATCCAGTTAGTATTTTAAGTTGTACAAATGGCCCAGAGTATGAAATTAGTATAAGTTCAGGGTCTGGTAATTATAG
>CANMJA010000093.1 GCA_947498055.1 uncultured Tenacibaculum sp. | reverse complement strand
AATGAACTATTGCATCACAACAATTATATATAGTTACCTTGGTAACTATATATTTCTTATGTAAGTAGCTAATTTAGCAAATCTTTTTTTATAGGAAACATGCAGAGCAAACTTACACTTTAATACCTGAAATTTGTTTTAGATACTCATTGTCTTACATATCAGGAAGTTAAGTGTCTCTAGAATACTTTCCGAGCCGATTATGAGTAAGAAAGAATAGATATATAAAGAAACTATTTTAAGAAATGGAGGTAGTTTTTCTATTTTAAATTATGGTTTATAGGGAACGGATTGCAAATCTGCTCTATCTGACTATTTTCCAGTTTTTCGGTAATAAATGCCAATCTTCCTATTTAGCATACTGAACAAATCCCATTTATGGGACATATTTTTGTAAAAGACTCGTGTGGGTTTCAGGCGTAAATTTCTTAAGTTAAATCATTTGAAAATCAGTAAGTTTTAGTAGATTCGTAGAGGAATCAATCTTTAGGAATATTTTACCTCAAACGAAAAACCTAAATTTAGTTAACGGAACTATACTGTTTAAAAATAAAGATGGTAAAAACAGAGAAAAAGAAGAATTGTAAATTAGAAACTTAATTATTAATTGGAACTAAGAATGAAAAAAATCACAACAATATTAATTTTAACATTACTGCTTACTTCTTGTTCAGACAATTTAACTAATTCAAAAGCAGAGGGTATAATTAGAGAATGTTTAGAAAAAAATCCTAAGTATGGTACAATTAATTTCAAAACGGGCGAAATACGATTTAATACAGAAAGAAAACCCGATCTAGAACTAATAGAAAAATATAAAAACTTAGCAATTCAAGGTTACATTCTTTTTGATTTAAAAAAAACATCAAAAAAATATATTACATATAAAGTATCATTTACTGATAAAGCAAAAGATTTTGTTCTAGAAACAGGAAAACAGTCAGGGTTTGGGTTAGCACCAAAGAATATCACTATAACAAAAGTTTATGATTATGAACTCCTAGAGGCAAAAGAAATAAGAGAAATGTCAATTACCGCAGAAGTGGATGTTACTTATAAAAAAATAAACAAAACACCTTTTTATAATTTTGAAAAACAATTTTCAGACTTTATAAATATGGAAATAAGATTATATAAAAGAACTAACGATGGTTGGAAATATTGTGAATGATAAATATTTATAACCAAATAGCTAGAAAACACTTTCCGAGCCGATTACGAGTAATCGAAAACAAATATTTAGAGAAACTATTTTAAGTATAGTTTATAGGGAACTGATTTAAGGTGCAAATCTGCTCTATTTGAAACAGAAGAAAGATTGTTCAAATAATTCCTGTTATTCTATTCAATTGATGCGTTTTTTAAGGTTTCAACAATCTGAATATTATTTCCGCAAGTGTCGTTAAAAATTGCAAACTTTACTGTTCCCATTACAGTTGGTTTTACGCTAAATTCAACCTGAAGTTTTGACAGTCTTTCATATTCGACATCAATATTGTCAACATCAAATTGAGTGTAAGGAAACCCTGCTTCCATTAAGGCATCTTGAAAAACCTTACAAGGTTCGAAATGATTGGGAGCTGGTTCTAATAATAATTCTGGGCCATCTTGCCATTCTGGTGAAACTAACGTTAACCATCTATTTCCTCCCTCTAATGGCGTATCTTTCTTTATTATGAAACCTAATTTTTCAGTATAAAATTTTAAAGCTTTTTCTTGGTCTCTTACAGGAATACTAATTAACGTTACTTTCATTTTTTTATATTATAAAACATTAGTGTCCGATAAAAAAAGCCTCAATATTTGAGGCTTTTTTCGTATATACCGATTAAATCTCTCACCAAATAAT
>CANMJA010000092.1 GCA_947498055.1 uncultured Tenacibaculum sp. | reverse complement strand
AAACGTTGTGCGTCATTAAAAAAAACCTGAATAGAGAATGTCTGAAATAAGGATAAATACAATTTCAATAGAAAATTACAGGTCTTTTAAAGAACGTCAAGTTTTTAAATTTCCCGATAAAGATTACTTGAAACCAATCTCAATTATTGGTTATAATAATTCAGGAAAAACCAATTTAATGAACTCAATACTTTACGGTATTGGTAACAAATACACAACAAAAGATACTTTCACTATTAATGATTTCTATAATCGCGACATAAATAATGTTCCGGAAATAATCGCTCTAACTGAAAGTACTCGTGAACAAAAATACGATGGAAAATTAGCTGATTTAAGTGGTTACAGTAAACTTAAAATTCAGACAGATGGACGTGAAATTGAAGGAGCTAAATTTGAACACTTAAAACCAAATTATTCAGACACTAATTGGGAAGCATTTGGAGCAAATAAATACTTTAACATCTTCTACATTAACTTTCATAATATAAAAGAAGAAATTTCAACTAAGAAAACTAGTTGGGGAAATCTAACTTCTTTCTTAGCTAAACATATAAAAAAACTTGTTGAAGGAGATTCTGAAATGTCTGAAAAAAAAGATGTTTTCAACTTAGACACAAAGAGAGCTACTGAAACCGTTTTAGAAAACTCTGACTTAAAAGAATTTATATCTAAAATAAAATTAAACTATACTAACAATTTAAGAAACAATAATTGTCACGTTGAATTTGGTTTACCCAATTATGAAGATATATTTCTTCAAATGGTTTTTAAAATAGGTTTAAACGGTGATAATGAAAAACAAATCCCTCTTAATCAATTTGGTGATGGTTATATTTCAATGTTTGTAATGGCTGTGATTCAAGCAATAGCAGAATCAAATACCGAAGATAAGTGTTTGTTTTTATTCGAGGAACCTGAAAGCTTTTTACACGAAAATCATCAAGATTATTTCTATAAAATGGTTTTATGTCCTTTAGCTTTAAAAGGTCACCAGGTTATTTACACAACTCATTCAGATAAAATGATAGATATTTTTGACACCAAAAGTATCATCAGATTAGAATTTGACGAAACAGAAAAGAGAACAGTTAATAAATATAATAAGCTAGATGATTTTGTTCCTGATGTAGAGCCAATAATTTCTTTAGAAAATTACAATAGTTATATAAAATCAGTTGAACCTAATTTAAACAAGATTTTATTCAGTAGAAAAGTAATTCTTGTTGAAGGTCCTAATGACTTATTAGCTTATAACTTTGCAATTGAAAAAATGGTAAAAAGCATTATTGATGATGTAAATTATTCAAAATCATACTTGAATTTTAGAAATATAAGTATTGTTCCTCATCACGGTAAAGCAACAGCCTTATTACTTATAGATTTATGTAAACATTTTGGATTGGAATACTTCGTTATTAATGATTTAGATTTTACAGAAAATTTCATTACCCAATTAAGTAATTTCGAAACAATAGAAGAATTAAAAGAAAGTGATTTATACCTTAATGATAATGGGGAAACTAGGAGTTCAAATAAGCGAGGAATGATAACAACGAATTGGAACTTAATCAAGAATGCTCATTTAGACAATTTACACTTCAATATACCAAAACTTGAAATTGTTTTAGGTTATGGTAACGATGACAAAAGTAGTATAGGAATTTGGACTCAATTAAACACAATTGATGATTTTGGAGGTGATTTTTTCCCTGCTAAATTATCGACTTTTTTAGAGCTTGATACTATAGAAGAAATATCGAATGAATAATAACGAACGCACAACAATGGCTATAATTAATACGGGGTTTTGGTGCTTAACCCAAAGTTTAGAGCTTTAATCAAGCCCGCCAAATCTTTTTGATTTGGATTTAAAAATGAAAAGATAAATCAAAATAAAAAGTTTTGGCTAAGTGCTTAATCGAAAGTTCACTACTTTTAATTCCCGTACTAACCATAGCCGAGACGTTACCA
>CANMJA010000091.1 GCA_947498055.1 uncultured Tenacibaculum sp. | reverse complement strand
GATTATTTTATTATCAAATACGCTATCGCAATAAATTATTCTCATTATTTAGTTTTTCCACAATGCACTACAACGTTCAGTATAAGAAACGTAGGGCAGGTGATAAGGACTTTCGTTTCGGTTTGTTACTTAGCTAAATATAAATATTTTGCTTTTATCTTTTTTACTATAAACGCCAAATTTTATATTTAGCGGACTTTGTTAATATGCACAGAACTTTCGGTTTAGCACAAACGCCCTATGTTTTTTATACCTTGTTGTGTTTTCGTACTTTTTTAACCTGTAAATTTTTTTGTGATAATGTTAATAGGAGTATTTGGTGTCGCATCATCTTTTATAAAACCATTTGCTGAAACTCTAAATATTGATGGTAATATTAAATCCCTATCAGTATCCTTTAATGTGTTTTCTTCTCTTTCAAAAGCTAAATAAGTTTGAATCATTGTTTCTCTTTCTTTTGCATCAGAAAGTAGGTGTAAATTGCTTAGAAAAACTTTTACCAAAAGACGGATAAACCAAATAACTAGTGTCATAGAAATTATAAAAAAGCCATAAACCCATAATTGAAGAGCTCCCTTTTCTGTTAAAATTTTTCTTCCTATTCCATTAGCATCATTAAGATCTAAACCAATTATATAATTTCCAGAATTAAATACCATAATAACAGCACATATCATTAGTAAACCAGCGATACCTCCGAAAATAAAACTATTGATTTGGTGGTTTTTAGCTTTTGTTGACCAATAAGTCACAGCATTTTTTACAGCTAATTTCTTTTCATAGAAATCTTCAGATTCTTCCATTTTCGATTTGTGACGGTCATATTCTTCATCAAATCTTGACGCTACTTCTGTTTTCTGGGTTTCAAAAGTTGTTTCCCAATCTGTATTTTGCTGTTGTATAGTTTGATTTAACTTCTTATTTTCTTCTCTTATATCTAAAAGCTCTTTAAGAATTTCATCTTTCTGTTCTATAATTTCTTGATAGAAAGAACTGTATTGTTCTTTTTCAGTATTAAAATCAGGCTCAATATTATTGTCAAAAAGGTATGCTGAGAATTCACCATCTCTCTGACTAGTATTATTATTTACAACACCTTTTATCTTATTTTGAAAATAAGAAAGTGAACCTAATGTTAAAGATGGATTAGCTTCGTGTTGTTTCAGTAACCATTTACCTTCTTTACTTTTTGAAGAGATTAAACCGTTTGTTTTATAAGCTCTTTCAATAAGAGTCTTAAATTCAACCAATAAATCATCAATAGTAAAGTTCTCATTTCTATTTTGGGTAAACTTACTATTTATCTGATTTTTAACTTGACCAGTAAAAGTATTAACGCTATTTGAAGGATTGCCTATTTCTTGAAGATATTCTATTTCGTTATCACACCAAGTTTTTATCTTTTCATAGTTTTTGAACGAGTGTTTTGCACCAATATCAATAGATAAATTCTTAGAGAAATCTTCCGTTTGATATTTTGACATATTTGGCATAATTACTCTATTTTATTTTTTTTGGGTATGAAACACAACGTTTTATGTATGGTTTGTTACGTCTTAAAATCCGTAGGATTTTGTATTAATCACTAAAAATACTAAAAAAGCGTAGATTTTCGTAAGAAAATCCGCCGTAATAAACTATACATTTTGTTACCAAGCGTTTTTTTTTGATTCTACTAAACACCTTTAATATTCCGTTTAGTTTTAATCCGTTTACAGAATCTAATTTTCTTCAGTCAGATCCTCAGTCCGTTTTTATTACATCAGGATTGGGTCAAAATTTTAGCAGTTAGACTTGTCAATCCACTTTTATTGTATGAGAATTGGGGCAAGATTTTAACCATAGAAAATGTCAAATCCAATTTATTTTTTAACACACTATTTTGGTGTTTTAAATCTTTTTTTATTTGTCAAGTATTTGAGAATGATTTGTTATGCTTGGTAACGGCTCAGTATATGAAAAGTAGGGCAGTTGATAAGCACTTACTTTCGGATTTAAACTTAGCCATATTTTTCATTTTATTTTTATCTTTTTACTAAAATACAAATTAAAAATATGGCGGACTTTGCAAAAAAGTACAAGCCTTTGAGTTATCACTTTTCGCCCTATTTTTTATAGCATCCATGAAAAAGCAGAAAGTCGAGTATCTTTAAGGTTCACCAAAACAATAAGATATGAAAACTGCAG
>CANMJA010000090.1 GCA_947498055.1 uncultured Tenacibaculum sp. | reverse complement strand
CTCACTACTCACTACTCACTACTCACTACTCACTACTCACTACTCACTACTCACTACTCACTACTCACTACTCACTAACTGATTTGTTACTTCATATAATGTAATAGCTAAACTATGAATTACATTCATGCTAGAATTTCTTCCATACATTGGAATAGAAATGGTAGCATCTACTAAATCAATATTTTTAATACCATGACGTTCGCTACCCAAAAGTAGAACGATTTTTTGGTGATTTTTAAAATTAAAATCTTGAATATTTATACTTTTATCAGTAATTTCAATACCAATAATAGAATTACCTTCTTTCTTTAAAGTATGTATTGTTTGAGAAAAATCGTTATAATGCTCAAAATTTATTTGATTAAGGGTATTTCTCGCAGTTCGTTTTACAATTCTATTTTCAATAGTAGGAGAACTTTCGTGTAGGTATATTTTTGAAACCCCAAAACTTTCGGCAATTCTAAAACACATACCAATATTTTCTGGTGTACGAATAGCATCGCAAACAATAGTTATTGGAAATTCTTTTTTAGTATTCGTTATTTCTTCGTGGTGTAATTGCTTCATTTATGCATTTAAATCAGACAAGAATTCTTGCCATATTGAATTTTCATATTTAGATTTAAAAAAGCCAAAGTGCCCAATGTTTTTTACCTGATAATCTTTCGCCAATAAATGTTTTCGAGTTCTATTAGCATTCAAATATTTTTGTGTCATCCAATCAACGGCTTTTTCTGGAGCAAAATTATCATTTTCTGTACTATAAGAAGTAATATTTCCTTTTATTTGATGATGAAACAACTCTTCTTTGTTTTTATAATGAAAAAAATGATTTTTTTTTCGTCCCCAACTAGCAAATTCTAGAGCCATTGATTTAGGTAAATTTTCCATTTTCATAAGTTTTTTACTTGGTAAATAACCAAATAAAATGGTTACAAAAGGAATTAAAAAGTGATAGTTTGTAAACATTTGAATTTTGCCAAAACCATTCCACATGCTATGATTTATATTTTGAACTGTTACCAATACAACATTCTTAAATATATTGTTACTAAGTACTAACCCTAATAATTGACCACCAATACTATGACAAACACAATGAATATTTTGTGTTGGATGTTGTTTTTTTACATACTTAAAAACACTTTCCATATCGTTAACAGCCCAATTGGAAAGCGTAGTATCAAAAGTTTTTAAGTTTTCTTTTTTTGATAATCCTATTCCACTATAATCAAAAGTATATACTGTAAAACCGTTTTTACTTAAAAAGCAAGCAAACTTAGCATAATAACCTTGTAAAACGCCAGTAGCAGAGCATATAACGGCAATGTTATTCGTTTTTTTAGCGATAAATTGACTTATAGCTATAGAATGACCTATTGGTGTTTCAATATTAATTTGTCTAATGTTTATCAATTTATCAGGGTATTCCTTTTTGTGTAATTTAAAATCTAAAATTATACGTAATATTTATTTTACAAAATTAACTTAAATTACCATGCCTAGAAAAACAAGATGTAATAATATTTTGTGTAATTATTTTAGAAAGGTATTTCAATGTAAGTGTTTGTAAACTAGTTTTTTCATAACTAATTATATCGTTTGTCTACAAATTTAATGCAAACATCCACTTCATTTTTTTAGATTAATTTAAATTATTATCTTGTTTGTCAATAAAGAATTAATTGCATTATTTTTAAAATAAAATCTTTATTAAAAGGTAAATTCATTAAAGATTAAAGAGATATAAAAAAGAGGTATTCTTTTTTCTCTAGTAACCAAGGATTACAAATATATTTCGATTTTTTATAAATTCAATAAGTAATTATTTGTTTTTCTTATGATTAACAATAGAGTATATTAACCAATTAAAATTTATATAAAATGAAAAATTTAGGTAGAAGATTATCAAAGGAAGAACAAAAACAAGTTAATGGAGGTTCTTGGGATGTCGCAGGAAGAGGTTGTAATAATAGTTTAGATTGTTACAAAGATCATCCATTTTTTGGACCTGGGGATGTTTATTGCAATAACATTTTTAATGGGAGAAACATAGGTGCTTGTCAATATTGGTAAAGTCTATGTAATAATAGAAAATAATTAGTATAGGGCATCTCTAAAAACTCAATAAAGAATTAGAAATTATAAAAGACGTATTTTGTGTTGATGAAAAAATTCAAACGCT
>CANMJA010000089.1 GCA_947498055.1 uncultured Tenacibaculum sp. | reverse complement strand
TTATATAAGATCTCTGATTCCTTTTCTATGTTTATGGAATTTTTCTTATCTAGAAAAGTATCATCAATTAGACTAAAGACTAGTTCATCTAGTATCTCGTAGTAAAAAGTACTTTCTTATGTAATTAATGTTCTCTGCTAATTATTAAGACAATATGTTATTTTGTGTAGGGATTAAATTATTGTTGTAGTTTACTCATCATTTTTTGCACTAAAAAAAGTAGCACATAAATGATTTTTTTTCATTTTTAATAATTATTTTGTTTGGTTTTAGGGGTTAAAAATTATTGCTTTTTCGTTTTTTAAAAAGGATATTACATACTATTTATTTTTATGATTAACATTACAAAATTATTATAAAGTAAAATTCCTTTTTACCCCGTTTTCAGTGGTATTCAACATATCTATATTAATGTTCACATCTATTGTATTAATATTATTTTTAATTTTTAAGGACTCTATTTTAGCAAAAAGTAAACACTTAACAAAAAACGGTTTGAGTTATCACCCAAACCGCTTTTATTAAATTAATTTCTACAATTATTTTTTATTTGTCTTCAAAAATTCTAACCAAAAAAGTCTGGTAAACAAATTTTTCCCAGATTACAAAATTTAATTTGTAATTATTTACACCTCCTTTTATTTTCATCCAAACTTTGTTATTTGCTTTGTCTTGCCAATAAGCCTCTGTATCTGAATTTTTAACTTCTTCAAAACTTGTAACCTTAGTATATACAGCGTGTGGTTTATCTATATCAAGTGTAAAACCTCTTGTATAACTTTTAACTACAGGGTTTTTTCTCCCATCGAATTCTACAGCCAAAACGATTTCATCTTCTTGTTTTATAAGATTATCTAAACTAATTGTTAAATCATGTACTCCTTCTAAAGTAGGGTAATTCACTTCAAATATTCCGCCTTTCTGCAATGCCGCATGCTTGAACCATTGAATACTAGAGTGTACTAGTTTCCCTCCATCATCAATCTTAGTTTTTTCATAAAGTCTGTACGAATCTATCTTTTTCAAATCATCATTATAACGTGTAAATATCATATCTGTTCTATTATCTCCAGAACCAGATCCGTTCTCACTTTCTATAACGAAACCACTAGTTGCCTTAATTTCCATATCAGTAAGCCCATAAAAAGGACCTGGTACACTTACTCCTCCATTTAACTCTCTAGGCCATGGAGATAACACCTCTACTCCTTCCTCTTTTTCTCCATAGTAAAAAGGGCTATCATTAACTAAATAATTATTTTTAGGCCCCCAAAACCCATAGTAATCCAGTATAGCGCCTGAAAAAATAAGATGCGGTGTAGCACCTCCCATTTGCCAATGTATTTCGGATTCATTTGCTGTTATTTTTACTCCAGGATGACTATTTATTAAAATATTTCCCTCAGTTTGCCAATGTCCTTTTTCTACAGGACGTATATAATAATCAAACATCCCGAAAACACCTGAACGCCTGTTTAATGTTGGCGGAAAGTTTATAGCAACATTACCTTGTATTTCGAATGTATGGTGATAACTCGCAAAAGCATTTTTAATATGTTTTTTATTTTGTTCAGAATCATTCTTCGCATAATTTAAGCTTCTACCTACTACTAAACATCCTAATATTAAACCTCTAGCTCCTGATCCTGAAAAACAAGTTTCAAAATTATCTGATGCTACAACTTCTAGTGTGTTTACAAAATTGGTACGATCCCAAACAGCATGTTTATTTTTCCAACTACTAAATCTTTTAATATCAAAACGTACCCAGCTACTCCTATCTTGACCATTATTTTTACCCGGACGACCATTTCTTTCTGGAGTATAAGTTGACGCCGTTGTTGTTCCATCTTCAGCAACTTCTGGTTGATCATTATGCAAACCATCATTTTTACAAGAATGCCCCGTGTTATTTTCAAAAATTCCAAAAGGCATTCTACCTGGATTCATTATCTTTCCATCTTCATATAATGCCCCTGCACTTTCACCAAATGGTTTTTTGGGAAATGCCAACCAATAACCATGACCTTGACTATCAGCTACATGATTATTTATCGTAGTGTTATCTGGGTTACTAATCCAAAAACCTGAAGAACCTCTATTATCCTCTTCAAATTCATGTAATTTTAAAGCAAATTGTTCTTCTGGGTTTCTAACTTTTAATACCAAATTACCATCGAATGTATTTCTACGTTCTGCTGCGTCTTCTGTAAAAATAGCATGTCCT
>CANMJA010000088.1 GCA_947498055.1 uncultured Tenacibaculum sp. | reverse complement strand
GGATTATCAGATATTCAGCAGGAGGACAGTAGTAAGATCAATGAGATTTCCAAGGAGTTGAGTATGGAGTTATCGGATAAGATTTATGCTATTTCCAAAGCATTACATATGAGTCCAGCGAGTATTTTCCATGGCGCCTTTGGATTAGTAGTTGGAGTTTGTAGTGGTCGTTATCGCGATGTTGTTTTTGGTACGGTCTTGTTAGGTCGTTTGCAAGATGTAATTGGAGCAGATCGTTCAATAGGTTTGTTTATTAATACTTTACCTGTTATTTGTAATCTTACAGGTAGTATATTGGAGTATTTAGATCATATGCAAAAAGAGCTTACAAGTTTATTGCCATATGAACAGACACCACTAGAATCTGTTCAAGGTTGGAGTGGTATAGGTAGACAGGTTCCATTGTTTAGTGGACTTCTTAATTATAGACATTCGGAAAGAGAAGTAGATGATTTCGATAATGACGATGATTTTGATGTTGAAGTTCTTTTAGATCGTGATCCGAGTAATTATCCTTTTAATCTTAGTGTAGATTCTTATTTTAATGAAGAAGGCTTTAAGTTAACTGTAGAAGTACATAAGGAATTAAATGCAGAACGTGTTTTGTCTTATTTTGAAAAAGCTTTAAATGAAATTATAGAGAATATTTCTAATGATAATATCAAGATTGCGGATCTTACTATTATACCACTAGAAGAAGAAAAATTGCTTCGTACATTTAATAATACATACCAGAATTACTCAAAGAACATAACTCTTGTAGATTTATTTAAAGAACAAGCAATAAAAAACTCAGATAGATTAGCAATTGTTTTTGATAGTGAAGAATTAACATATAGAGAATTAGAAGAAGAATCGAATCGCTTTGCAAATTATTTGATCTCTTATCATGGAATATTAGTTGAGGATTTTATTGGATTAAAAGTCAATCGTAATAATTGGTGGATAATAGCTGTGATGGGAATATTAAAATCAGGTGCAGTTTATGTTCCTATTGACCCTAATTACCCTCAAGATCGTATTGATTACATAGAAAATGATAGTAATTGTAAACTCATGATTACAGAGAGTTTTATAACACTTTATAAGGAGCAAAAGCAAGAGTTTAGTTCAATAAGTACATCAATTAAAATTGAATCAGATTCACTAGCATATATTATTTACACTTCAGGAAGTACAGGAAATCCGAAGGGAGTAATGATTGAACATAAAGGAATTGTAAATACTATAATATCTCAAATTTCTGCCTTAGATATTAAAGAAGATGATCGATGTTTACAATTTGCTAATCAGTGTTTTGATGCTTCTATATGGGAAATGTTCTTAGGTATTTTAAGTGGAGCAATACTTTATATAATTCCTGAAGAAAAGAAATTTGATTCAGAATATTTTACAGATTATTTAAAGAATAACCAAATAAGTTTAGCAACGTTACCGCCTGCCTTAGTAAAACTCTTAGATGTAAGTAAAATGGAATGCTTACATACCTTAATCACAGCAGGAGAAGAAGCTCCTTTCGAGCAAGCTAAATTGTTTAAATTGCAAGGGGGACATTATATAAATGCTTATGGACCAACTGAAACCAGTATTTGTGCTACAACTTTTAAAGGAGAAATAAATACAGCTCCAATATCTATAGGTAAGCCTATAGACAATACAGAAGTTTATATATTAGATAAAGAGTTATCATTAGTACCAATTGGAGTGGCTGGTGAATTATGTATATCAGGATCAGGATTAGCAAGAGGATACTTGAATAAAAAAGAATTAACAGCAGAAAAGTTTATAGCACACCCATTTAAAGAAGGGAAACGTTTATATAGAACAGGAGATTTAGCATTATGGCTAGAAGATGGGACTATTGAATTTTTAGGAAGAATAGATGATCAAGTTAAGATAAGAGGTTATCGTGTAGAATTAGGAGAAATAGAAAATGTATTATCTAGTATTCCTGAAATTTCTAACTGTTGTGTTTTAGCTAAGGAAGATACTACAGGAAATAAACGTTTAGTGGCTTATATTGTTGGAGGAAATTCGTTTAATAAAGTAGAAGTAGGAAACTATTTGCGTAGTAGATTACCCGATTATATGGTTCCTAGTATTTGGATAGAGTTGGAAGATATGCCATTAACTACTAGTGGTAAAATAGATAGGAGAAATTTACCATCTCCTGATATGAGTAGTTTATCAACAGCAGTGTATGTTGCACCAAACACATTGGAGGAAAAACAATTAGCCGTTATTTGGCAAGAATTATTAGGGATTGAGAAGGTAGG
>CANMJA010000087.1 GCA_947498055.1 uncultured Tenacibaculum sp. | reverse complement strand
GATTTTATAATGGCAACGTAAAGAAAATTATAGAAGCTCTCGAAAATTATTATGAAAATAACGCAGAAAGCACTATGTACAACAATGGCTCATAATTAATACGGGTTTTGGTGTTTAATCCAAAAGTTAGTCTATTTTATAAAGTCCACCAAATCTTTTGATTTGGCTTTAAAATGAAAAAATTAAAACAAAATAAAAAGTTTTGGCTATGTGCTTAATCGGAAATTAATCGCTTATTTATTCCCGCACTTATCATAGCCGAAGCCGTTGGCGGTAATTTAAAAAACAATGTACCAAGAGATAAAACCATCAGAAGGACTTAATAATGTAATCGACTCTTTTTGGACATTCTCGAATAATAAAGCGAGTGAAAACTTCAAAGTATTACCTGATACTTGTACCGATATTATATTTGACATTAACCAAAATAAAGGTTTTATATCGGGAATTATGACAAATTATCAACTTCCAGAATTATCAATCGAATCGGATTTAATCGGAGTTCGTTTCAAAGCTGAAAAATTTGGTTCCCTATCAAAAATTCCGCTAAACGAAACTAAAAACTTACGAGTTGAATTATCACAAATATTTCCTGTCTGCGAACAAGATACATTAAGCCAATTAAACAATTTAAAGCGAACAACAGAGAAAGTTAATTTTCTTGAAAAATTTATAGCAACATCATTTCAGAAAAATTATCAAAGACAAGATAAATTGGTTCTGTCAGTAGCACAGAAAATAAGGTTATTAAAAGGGAATATCAATATTAGCGAAATAGCAAAATCGAACAACATCAGTTTAAGACAATTAGAGAGACGTTTTAAAAGTTACATCGGTTTGACTATAAAGGAATTTTCAAACGTGGTACGATTCAAAAATGCTAAAAAACTAATTAAATCCTTTACCGAAACAAGCCTTTTAGAAATTGCTTTTGATACAGGTTTTTTTGACCATTCTCATATGAATTATGAATTCAACCGAATTGCTGGAGAAAATCCAAGCTTCTTTAGATAATGTCGTTTTTTTACAAAGTAATATTTTTATAGTCGAGTAACTTTGTAACAAAATAACAATATGAAATTTTGGGTTTTATCAATCAGTTTAATTATGGTTATCTCTTGTAAAAATAAGGTTAATAACCCAGAAAAAAGTATTGTTGATAATCACGAACTTAAAACAAAAGAAATGGACATTCAGTACGCATACACAATACTCTACGTAAAAGACATACCTAGAACAATAGAATTCTACAACAAAGCATTTGGATTTGAACAAAAATTCCTAACACCTGAAAATGACTATGGCGAAATCATATCAGGAAACACAACAATCGCATTTGCCAATATTGAGCTTGGTAATTCGAACTTTAAAAAAGGTTTTTTAGAAAGTAATTTGAATGAAAAGCCATTTGGAATTGAATTAGCATTTACGACATCAGAAGTTGAAAAAGTAATGGAAAGTGCAATTAAAAACGGAGCTGTACTTTTGGAAGAAACAGTAACAAAGCCTTGGGGACAACAAGTTGGTTATCTGAGAGACTTAAACGGATTTATTATTGAGATTTGCACACCAATTCAAACTGCGGAATAAAAACTACCGCCAATCGAGTAGACGGCTCTCTCCATAATTGAAGAGAGTGCGCCTCTCACACCACCGTACCCTTCTACTGTCGCTCAGGATAAACCTTATGCGGGTCTCGTATACGGCGGTTCGTTAATGATACTTAGTTTTCCTGTAGTAATCTAATAAACTGATATAACCACGTAATTTTAATCTTTTTAATGTGATGGTAGTTCCTAAAATTGGACTTTGAGCTGTTCTCCAACCGCCTAAATTTGTTCTACTCCATGCATAAGCTTGATCTGGTTGTATTCCTAAGCGGATTAGATTCTTTCTTTTGCGTTCTGGCTTTTTCCAGTCATGCCAAATACAATAACGTAACCGATTTCTTAGCCATTCGTCTAACTTCTTTATTTTGGACTGAATTGAGGAGAGTTTAAAATAATTTAACCAACCTCGTAGCAACCTATTTATACGATCTATTCGCTCTGAAAAACGAATAGGGATTGTCTTTCGGGTAAGTCTTTTCAATTTTAACTTAAATACAACCCATTTTTTTTTGGTTACTATCAATTGATATTTACCCTTTTCCCCTCGTTTATAAGTCGGAACAAAACCATAATTTACTTCGCAATCATGTGCTTACTTATCCAACCTTATAGCCTCTTATCCAGTTTCTGTTCGTCAGTATAGCTTACGCAGTCTGGCTTACTTCAGTTTATGGATCACTCCAAACAACCTTGCCACTTGCTGTACTTAGGAGCGTTACTTCTTCGTAATCGGGACTTACACCCTGTGGGACATTCATCATTTTGAATTATATTTATCATTCAAGGCACACGCACTATGTAAACACAATGCTTTTTAGTTTTTTGAACTAAGGGAGTTTTGTATTTGTGAGGTCGGCGTCACAAATTTTATTATTTTACAATCGAAATTAAAAAACTAAAAAGTGTAACGCCTTATGCCCTAACGAAAGTCTCTGACTTTCTACACGCACAGACGTTTACATTTAACGTTGTGCATAATGCAAAAAAATCACACTAAAATAAAATGTATTATATAATCCAAAAAAATGTATTTCAAGACCCAAGATATGATATGATT
>CANMJA010000086.1 GCA_947498055.1 uncultured Tenacibaculum sp. | reverse complement strand
TGTGGTAGTTATATTAATACGCCCATTAGAATCTCCATCACAGATCGCATCAACTCCTACTGCTGTAAATACTGGAATAATTGCTGCTGCTACTTCTATAGGCTTAGGGATTGAACAACCCGATAATACATCCGTAACTATTACATTATAAGTTCCTGGTACTCCAGCTGGTATATTAAAGTTTACAGTCTTGGGTACTGTTAATGCCGAAATTGTTCCTGAATCTACCGGTAATCCTGATGCATTAAGAATGTTATATGTATAATCACCCCCTGAACCTGAGGTAATATCTAATCGATAAACACCATTAGTTAGTGCACAATCTAACGCTGTTACTAAATTTGTAGTGAAATCTAAATCATCATATAAAGATACAGCTGTTGCAAATGTAGCAATACATCCATTACTATCTTCTACTTGAATTGAATTATATACTCCAGTTGTTAAACCATCAACAATATATGTTGTAGCAGTCATAGCAGCGCTATAAGTTGTTCCTCCATCTACAGAATATTTATAAGGAGGAGTTCCTCCAGTAACTGTTATTTCTATAGATTTATTTGGAGAACAACTATCTCCTGTAGCTGATGTTATTGTTGGTACTGGACTAACTGTTAAAACCTCACTGAATGTTTCATTACAGTTTCTACTATCAGTGATTGTTACATCTACTTTTACTGAAGTTGCTCCACTTAAAGAAGCAAAATCAACAGAAACTAAGTTTCCTGTTAAGGTATTTGCTATTACATTAGTTGGAGTACCTGTTTCATATGAATTTACTGTTGTTATAGTATATCCAGGAAAACCTCCTGCTATATTATCAATACTAATAACTCCATCTACACTACATGTAATATTATTTATAACATTTAAATCTGCTGTTATTGGTGTCCCATTTCTAATTTCAACATCTCCACTTGCCCATTTACATGTTGGAGTAGTTCCTGGTTCTTCTATCAGTAAATAGTAGGTTCCTGCAGCTAAAGGTACAGTTGTTGTAACAGTGAAATTAGCTCCTGCTGGCACTGTTCCACTTTCAATTGCATTAGTAGATAAGGTTGGAGATAATGGTACTCCTACTTCATAAACATGCCATGTTGCTGAAGTTGCCGTTGCATTACCACTTGAATTATCGACTGTAAATTCTATTTCTCCACTAGCTACTCCACATCCTTCTGTTGTTACTGTAGATGTTATTGGTATTAAATCTGCTGGGTCCATAGTCGGATTAAAAATCCCTGATTCTTCCTCAATACAACCAGTATTTAAATCAGTTACATAAAATGTATATGTTCTACCTGGTATTAACCCTGGGAAATCTACAAAATCTATTCCTACACCTGGAGTAATCCAACCTGCTGGAGTTGTTGGTATTGCATCAATGGCAAAACCATAATTGGTGATAAGACCACCAGATGCTTGAACTCTAACACTCATACCATCTTCACACATTGACAAATTGAAAGAAATATCAATCACTAAAGTACTAAGTGCATAAGTTGTTTCAAAATCATCAAATTGCTTAATACATACTTGAACTCCAGTTGTAGTATTAAATATACGAACTGCCGGACTTATTGTTGTATCTGGTGGAATACTTGTAAAAGTATTAGTACCATCATCATTAACCCAAGTTCCAGATTCATCTCTTACTTGAACAACATAAGGAGCCCCTATAGCACTTAAAGCTGTTGGTAAATCATAATCAAAACCAAATTGAGATTCATTACCAACATATGGAATACATGTCATAGGTACTACTCCTGTAATTATAGCATCTATTTCAGGTAATTCTGTAATCGATAAATTAACAGTAGCCGGTGTTGGTACACATCCATTTGCATCTGTTAAACTAACTGTATATGTATCTCCCATTAAACCTGGGAAATTAACTGTATTAGTGTTCGTTGTCACCGTTTGATTAACCGTAGTTCCATTAGATATAGTTACAGTATATGGCGCTAAACCATCACTAATAGTAACATTTACTGTTGATGTTTCACCAAAACAAACTGGATCTGGGTTAGGTGTTACAACCATACTTGGATCCATAAATTCATTCACTCTAACATCTTCTATTTTAAATGGACATCCATCTCCATCTACTACATAAATATCATATGTATTTGGTGTTGCTATAACTATTGGATTTACATTTGAAAATGTTCCTGCCGCCATTCCATCTGGAACAACAGAATATTGATAACCAGCTCCAGATCCTCCTATTGGATTTACTAAAATTTGACCCGTTGTAGTACAACTTATATTTCTTGGAGTTGCCGTAGCACTCAATTCATTATTTACATCATCATTAGCTGTAGCTATACATCCATTATTGTCTGTAATATTTACTACATGATTCTGCGCTCCTAATCCTGTAAAAGTATAAGTTAATGTATTTATTGATACTGACGCTCCTCCATTGATAGATACCGAATATGGTGCCTCACCTCCTGCTATCGTAATTTCAACTTCTCCATTTGTTCCATCATAACAGTTTGTTCCTACTGCAACTACTGATAATGGTGTTGGTGATGTCACAACTACTTCAAATGGTACCGAACTACAAACTCCTGATACATCTGTTGCTACAACCCAATAAGAAGTTCCTCCTACTGTTCCTGCTACATCTGTAAATGGCGCTGTTGTTTGAAGTGGTGCGCCTGCTGCTGCTGCATTATCATATAATGCATAAGTATAAGCTCCTCCATTTCCTCC
>CANMJA010000085.1 GCA_947498055.1 uncultured Tenacibaculum sp. | reverse complement strand
TATCGGTAAACTTATCTTCTTGGGCATAATACAAGATACAAAATATTACAGTAATATCATATTATAAATGGTATAATCTTTTAGGTCTAGAACAAGCAACATATACTAATCTTAACTCTTCCATATCTTTTCTTCTTTTAGCTTCATCAGGTTCATTATAATTATTTGCCAAAACTGTAGAATAATTTTTAACTGTCTTCTTTTTCAGAAACAGTAATGTAGCTTCAAAGGTTTGCCCTTTAACTGAATGTATTGTACCTAAATTAAATTGGAAATCAGAAGTTTCAACTTTGTGAAATAATTCTTTTATTAAAAAATTTGACTTGCTTGTTTTTACTAAAAATTTATTATATCCCTTCTTTTCAAAAATAGAATTAGTTTCAATTATCCATTGATTTAAGGTTTTTGAAGTTGTAGCTGGTAGTAAATTTATAAAACCAAACAATTTCTGTCTATATTCCCTAAACCCTTTTTTTTCAATCTCTTTTTGTAAGAATGCTTTTGATACATATTTTAATTTTGGAACTAAACATTTGTAATAACTTTTTTCTAATAATTTTAGAGATTTTCGAAATTCTCCTTTCTCCATAAGAAATTTACCGTGAACGATATCTTTAACATAGTAATGTTTATTTACCCAGGGATTATCATATGAATTATCTATAGCAAGTTCAAAATGTTCTTCACCAAAACTTTTACCTCTAAAAAGGATAGCACTTTTATTATGTTTTATACCCAATTCCGTACATTTTTCAAGAAAATCGTTTTTTATTTTTTGAACAGAATCTTTATCATTTATGTCATAACCTTTTACTTCAGGTTGATTGATATCGTCTTTTACATCAGCTATTGATATAGTAGTTGATCCAACCATTTTATTTAATACAGAGCAAATTTTAGCTGAACACCTTCTATTTTCATCAAGTTCAATATTAAAATATTTTTCGTTATTGTATTTCTTTAAAAATAGTTCTTCATCAGCAGTATTCCATTCAAAAATTGCTTGATCAGGATCACCTATAAAAATTATATTTTCTTGTTTTGCATTATCTAAAAGTTCAATAATCTCCATTTGAATATCAGTAGTATCTTGGGCTTCATCAATTATTAAATTTGAATACCTTTTAGATAAGCTATTAAGGACAAATGGATATTTCTTTAAAACTTTTAAAGAAATATAATTAGCATCAGATTGATTAGCTTTTCCTTCTTTGAAATACTTCTTTTTACATTCTATTAAATCACTTATCTCTTTTTTATATTCATTATTTACCTTGTACATATTATCCCATTTTGCTTTTCCAAAATGATATGAGTTATATGGTAGAAGTCTCAATAAAACATCATTCTTGTCAAATGAAACTTTATCAAAATAATAATTTGGGTCAGTAATTTTTTGAGAAAATCTATTTCTCTTTGATGAATCATAATCATACCATTGGTTAAATTCAGTTCCAACAACTTCTGGTCTTGCTTCACATTCCATAATTAAATGTCCAAAAGGAAGAAATATGTGCTTATTGATAAAACTATCTATAGTTCCCAAAAAATGAGGGTAACCTATATTTTGAATGTTATAATTTTCGAGTAAACTCTTTTTAATTTCATTACCCGCCGTATTAGTAAAAGATATAACTGCTATACCACTATGTTTATAACTCTTATTTGTGATTAAGTTTGCAAGTCTTGCAGAAACTGAATAAGTTTTTCCGCTTCCAGGGCAAGCTTTTACAACTATTCGAGATTTTTCACAATCAACAATTTCTTTTTGTTTTTCAGTAAGATTACTAAACATTCTCCTCTATTTTTAATACCCATTTAATAGCTTTCTCAATATAATCTGGAACTTCAAACCCTTCAACATCTTTAAGTTTATTAGCTAAATCTAAGGCAAAATCACCTTTATCTTGATTCGATTTCAATTTTTCCATTAGTGTATCAGCATTAAAATCCATTAATAAATCTGGAGTTTGCAAATGAAGACACCTATAAACAAATCTCATAACTGATTTATTTATAACTGACTCATTGAATAAATCATACTCCAAAGTATTAGGAGCAAGACAAACTTTTAGATTTTCATTTTCATATCCCTGAGCCTTTATCGCTCTATCCGAAATTGGTTTGTCTCCTTTTGGATCACTATCAGTTATAATTGAACATCTTGATGACATTCTTTTCTTTACATCACTATTATTAAATAATTTCGCAAAATGTTCAAATGCAACACCATTAATATTTACAATCTCTATCCCAAGTTTATCCAAATCGAAACCTAAAAATATTTGGGAAATTATAAGAATTAATATCGCCTCTGCAATCCCTTCTACTAATATCACGCCATTGGCAAAAAACAACTTAGACTTAGTTGTATCTAAGAATTTTTTGAGATGATTTCTATTTCTTGTTGTAAATTCATCCAAACCTAATCTAGAGAAACAAAATGGAGAAACTTTATTATTTTGAACTTGTAAAACTGTAATATTTTCAAAATTTGATTTAGCTGTAATAGTTGGTGAATGTGACGTAATGAATATTTGAACACCTGTACTTTGAAGTTTGTTTAAATATTGAAAAAAAGTATTCTGATATTGAGGATGCAAGTGAGCTTCGGGTTCTTCAACTAATAATGCATTATAAATTTGAAGTTCGTCATCTTCACATCTATTAATTAAATCTCCCAAAACGACAGATGTGTATATTAAATTATAGAGGTCAATAGTTAAATACCTATCTTTGGAATCAATAAATATGTTAAAATATGAATATTTTTAAGGGTCAAAATC
>CANMJA010000084.1 GCA_947498055.1 uncultured Tenacibaculum sp. | reverse complement strand
GACTGCTGATACTGAACATGACCTATAAAATTTCGATACAACACTGGAACTGGTAATAAATCTCCTTTCCCTTCTAAGTACATAGAGATCTCCTCTATTATAATCTCTAATCCAACATGATCCTGAATAATATGATGATCGTTCAATAAAATATAATAGGAACCATTAGTAACATCTGATGCTGTCTTTACCTCCAACAATGGTGCATGGGATAAATCCATCCATTGATTCCCTGAAGTAACAATACCCTTTAGTTCCTCCTCTACAGATAAAACTCCAGGTAAATCCAACTCCTGTGCAACTAACTCTACATCACGTAAAACTACCTGAACTGCATGAGGTAAACCGTCACTAACTATACACGTACGTAAAACATCATGACGAGCAATAATAAACGATAAGGCAGCTATAAAATTAGAACGGTCTGCTAAACTAGTAAAACGCAATAAACTAGGAGACAGATAAATATCTCCTTCCGACCTATCACTCATTAAATGATGGAAGTAAATCCCTTCTTGTAAAGGACCTAATGGATAGATATCTTCGATATTATTTGCTCCACCTGAAACACTATCCATCACTATTTCTAAATCTCGCTGACTAAAATCAACTAAAGGAACCATATCTGGAGTGATATATGAACATCCAAACTCTATACCATTGGCTGGAACCTGATATATTGACCTAGAACTCAACTTTAACGATAACTCGCTAATACTTGGGGTACTTAAAATATCTCGAACACTGGCCTGAAATCCTAAACGCTGTAACTCCGAAATCATACGGACAATCAGTAAAGAATGACCTCCTAATTCAAAAAAGTTATCATAAATGCCTACTCGTTCCAATCCTAGTAAATCTTCCCAAATTCCAACTAACTGCCTTTCCTTTTCTGTCCTTGCTCCTACATAAGAGCCCTTTAATAGACCTGAAAGATCTGGAGATGGTAAATCCTTCTTGGAGATCTTTCCATTGCCTGTTAATGGCATCTCCTCTAAATAAACCCAAAGCCTTGGAATCATATAGTCTGGTAAACTAGTACTTAAACATCTCTCTAAATGAAACTTATCTAAATCTTCTAAAACTACAACATAACCTATCAAGCGAGAGACTCCTTGAGCATCCTGCTGGGCAACTACACAACAACTTAAAACTCCTTCCAATACCGATAAGGCATTCTCTATCTCTCCTAACTCAATACGGTGACCGCGAATCTTGACCTGATCATCTAGACGTCCTAAATAAAGTAAAGTTCCATCCGAATTCCAACGACCTAAATCGCCTGTCTTATATAATCTACCTTCGCCTGTAAATGGATTAACGATAAACTTCTCTTTACTTAACTCCTCTAAATTCAAATATCCGCGACCAACGCCTACTCCACTTACCCATAACTCTCCGGTTACTCCAATAGGACATAACTTCCCTTGAACATCTACAACATAAACCTGCATGTTAGCAACTGGCTTTCCTATAGGTACTAAAGTATTCGCTGGAACTTCTCCCATGATATGAAGCGTAACATCATCTGAAGCCTCCGCAGGACCATAAGCATTAACCACTGGAATATCTGGATATAAGCTAAACCAACGCTCTAAAACATCCTTCGTTACTGCCTCACCGGTAACTAAGAAATAACGCAAACCTGATAAACTTCCTGACGCTGTACTCGATAATAAACTAGAGGTATATGAAGGTACTAATTGTAAAATATGAACACATTCGGCTTTTAAACTTCCGACAAAACCAACCGGATCTAATAACGATTCTTCTCTATAAATAACCGTAGTTCCTCCAACTAATAAACTACTTAAAATCTGCCAAACGGAAATATCAAAGGTAAAAGGGGCTGTAAAAGCAACATGACTTTCGCTATCCAAATCCAAGCTTTCATTCATCAATAGCAAGTGATTCAATAAACCCCTGTGTTCTATTAATGCTCCTTTAGGAACTCCTGTACTTCCTGAGGTATAAATAACATATGATAACGAAGAGGGTACGTACTCTTTATCTAAACTATCCCTACTATAACTACTGTAAACAGAAACATCCAAATCAATTGTAATTACCTCAGTACTTTCTTGAGTCAGATCTGAAATCAAAGTCTCACTAAAAACATCCGTAAGTAATAATCTACAATCGATATCTTCTAAAATATGAACTATACGAGATGCTGGATAATCAGGCTTAATAGGTACATAAGCTCCGCCAGACTTTAAGATTCCCAAAATACCAACAATCATTGCAAAGCCTCGCTCTAAACAAAGACCGACCAACACATCTTCTACTACTCCTTTTTCTTGTAAATAACGTGCCAATTGATTAGAACTCTCATCCAATTCCCCATAACTCATACTAACTCCTTCAAATCGTAAAGCAATACTAGACCTATTGATCGATACTTGTCGTGCAAATAAATCCATAAAGGTCTGATCTAAAGGATAAGAAACGGTACTTGCATTAAATTCTTCGACTAAAACATCTCTACTCCTTTCTGGTAAAATCGATAAATCGCTAACTAAAACATCTTCAAGATAAACACTTGACAATAAAACCTCTAAGGAACGCTCTACATAAGATAAAATAGCTCCTGCATCTAAAATCGAATGCGCTTCAACTGTTAATAAAAAACCTTCTTCCCCTACATAACTGTCAACATCTAAACTCAAGGGATAGTTACTCGGATCTCGATCTAATAACATCTCAATACTAGAAGAACTACTATCTAACTCATCCTCTTTCTTACTATGACGGTAGTTTAAAATACTACTAAACAGTGGGTACTGACGGTCTACTTGACTATACCCCTGAACTGCCTCTAAAGCGGTATACTCATGAGGTAATAAATCACGTAAACCAACATCTACCGATTCTAAATACGAACGAACATCTAAATCTAAATCTAAGA
>CANMJA010000083.1 GCA_947498055.1 uncultured Tenacibaculum sp. | reverse complement strand
TAAAAAAACAACGGTTTTACTGACTGCAGAGAATTAAAAATGGGATTTATTAGTTTTTATCGGACAACAATAATTTTTTTTATTGAAAGAATTGTGATGTTTGTTGAATGATTTTTATTGTAAAGACTTTTTATTTTCGACACTATTAATCAATCAAAAGTGTTTAAAATGAAAAGTAATAACAATGTTTTTAGGATTATATTTTTTGTGTTCTTAATTATTAATTATAGTTGTGTAGATTCTGACATCGAATCAAATACAACCTCTAAAGCAGATTTTGTATTCGATTCTGCAAATATAACTTGCCCATCGTCTGAGAATTACCAAATAGGTTGGGAAGCTACAGTGAAAAATATAGGAGAATCAGAAGGTAAAGTAACAGTACAAGCATGGTTGTCAAAAGACAAGGTTTTAGGATCAGATGTAGCGGCAGGAGGTTTAGTTTTCGGAAATGTAGAACCAACAAAGACCATTTATAGAAGCTTCGGAGCTACAGTAGGAGGTGGAGTTGTTTCAAATTACAACTATTTATTATTACAAATAGATCATAATGAGGAAGTAGACGAGATGGATGAGACTAATAATCTTATTGTTATTGAAATACCAAAGAAGTACCCAGAAAAAGTTTGTGGAAACGCAAGCTCTAAAGCAGATTTTGTATTCGATTCTGCAAATATAACTTGCCCATCGTCTGAGAATTACCAAATAGGTTGGGAAGCTACAGTGAAAAATATAGGAGAATCAGAAGGTAAAGTAACAGTACAAGCATGGTTGTCAAAAGACAAGGTTTTAGGATCAGATGTAGCGGCAGGAGGTTTAGTTTTTGGAAATTTAGAACCAACAAAGACCATTTATAGAAGCTTTGGAGCTACAGTAGGAGGTGAAGTTGTTTCAAATTATAACTATTTATTATTACAAATAGATCATAATGAGGAAGTAGACGAGATCGATGAGACTAATAATCTTATTGTTATTGAAATACCAAAGAAGTACCCAGAAAAAGTTTGTGGAAACGCAACCTCTAAAGCAGATTTTGTATTCGATTCTGCAAATATAACTTGCCCATCGTCTGAGAATTACCAAATAGGTTGGGAAGCTACAGTGAAAAATATAGGAGAATCAGAAGGTAAAGTAACAGTACAAGCATGGTTGTCAAAAGACAAGGTTTTAGGATCAGATGTAGCGGCAGGAGGTTTAGTTTTTGGAAATTTAGAACCAACAAAGACCATTTATAGAAGCTTTGGAGCTACAGTAGGAGGTGAAGTTGTTTCAAATTATAACTATTTATTATTACAAATAGATCATAATGAGGAAGTAGACGAGATCGACGAGACTAATAATCTTATTGTTATTGAAATACCAATAAAGTACCCAGAAAATACATGCTCTAATAAGTAATTTTTTATATCTAAAATAACTGTTATATGAAGTTTAAGTAGAGAAAACTAAAATTACTTTTCAATTGCCTGAAAAATAAAAATAAACTGCCCTCACTTTTTGGGCAGTTTTATGTTCTATTTAATTATTTATAAGGGATAAATTACCAACTTCCATTAGCCCCGCCACCACCAGAACTTCCACCGTGCCCTGAAAAACTTCGACTAGAGGATGAATTACTACTTGAATAGGAAGATTTGGAGCTAGAAGAATAACTACGACTGTTATTAGTGTCACTAGAAAAGTCATTTTTGAGTTCTAAATCTAAAGAAAAAAATGACAAGCTAAAAGATTCTTGTTTGTTATTAATTATTTTTTTTATGGCAATAAAAATTGGAAAAAATGTAAAAAGACTTAAACTGCTAATAAAAAAATAAAGAAAAATAGTTGGTTCTAAAAATACGATGTTGATAATATTTAATTTTAAACTTTTTTTAATAATAAAGAATGCAATAACGAATAATGGAATACAAGAAAAAAGGATTCCAAATAAAAATAATAATAAAGGAGTTCGTAGATAAAAAGGAAAAATGAATATACCTAGTCTCCCTGTAAATAAGGATTTAAAAATAGTTTCTAGCCTTTTATAAGCTTCTATTAACATTAGGCTTATACTTAAGTAAGTAATTGAAACTAATAAAATAAAGGAAGCAGCTATCGTGGAAATTTTCAAGAAAAAATCTAAAAAAAAAGAAATAAACAAAATGCTAGAGAAAATAATAGCTAGAGCGTATTTTCTATTTGAATGATAAAAATTTTTAATGTTTACTAATTTGCTTTTCCCTGTAATTTTTTTGTATGCAAAAAGAGATACAAAAAAGGAAATAGGAACTAAAAAGAGATTAATAAGTAATTTTTTAATGATAGATGTTTTCTTTTTTTCTTTCTTAATAGAAGATAACTCTTCAGTAAAATCAGAATTATCAAGCAATTCAATTATTTTTAATACTGCTTCGTTTATTCCGTTAAAATATTTTTCCTGTTTAAAATTCGGAACAATACTATTCTCGATAATTCTAAAAGATAAAGCATCTGTTATGATGTGTTCTAAACCATACCCTACTTCGATTCTTACTTTTCTTTCTTTAAGAGAGAATAATAAAAGGATGCCATTATCTGGTTTTTCTTGCCCTAGCTTATTCTCATTAAAGATATTTAAAGTATAATTTTCTATACTTTCACTATGTAAACTAGGTATTGTTAAAATTACAATTTGATTTGTAGTTTCTGTTTCGAAATTAGTTAGTTTTTCTTTTAACTCTTTTTCTTCATCATCGTTTAAAATATTAGCATTATCCGTTACTATTTCTGATAAAAGAATTGTTTCTTTTTGAGAAAAAGTATAAAAACAATTAGTTAAAAAAAAGAGAAAAAAGAATATGCTCTTATTATTCATTATTGGTTGGGGTGTTAACATGGTTCTTTTTATGAATGAGCATGCGTAAATTTAAATCAAGCTAATACAAACATATTAAAAATACTTATATAATAGGATCAAGAACAAAAGTTGTGTGTGAATTGAAATAGATTTTCGATTTTTGTAAAAAAACAGATTACAACTTGGA
>CANMJA010000082.1 GCA_947498055.1 uncultured Tenacibaculum sp. | reverse complement strand
AAAGCTAATATTACTGCAAATCCTGATGGTACTTATACCTTTACAAACAACGATGGATCTGATGTGACTATCGATACCAACGGGATTGTAATCTCTAATGTGATTGCGGGTAATAGAATCGCTACTGTTACCGAATTAGATGGTACAACCGTAGATATTGATGAAACAATAACTACTGCGACACAAGCTACTGGTAATCAAGATGCTCAAGTAACTGCAGGAACTGCTAGAACCATCGGAACCTATAATGCAGAAGATGGTACTCCTACAACTATTAATGAAACAGTAACTAACTTAACTCAAGATAACACCCCTTCTTCAACAGATCCAACAGCTACAGGAGAAATTACATATACGAATGAAGCAGGGACAACAAGTACTGCTCAAGTAGTAGCAGCAGAAGCAGACAATAATATAAAAGTTGGAGCGAATGGTGGTGCTTATTTTGCTGGTCCTGTTATTTATTCTGCTGGTAAAGTAAACGCTAATGGAACAGCTGCAAATGTTTATAATGCTACAATTACAAAATTAACTACAAATAATGGTGGTGGTGGTCCCGAAGGAGATTATCAAGTTACTTTTACTACTCCTCTTCCTGCGGGTACAATTTACGTTATTCAATTAACAATACCTGATTGTGGTGGAAACTGTCCTGGAAATTCTAATGCAAATTATGACGATCCTGGTATTACATATTATGCTCAAGATGAAAACGGATTTAGAGTAAATATAAAAGATAGTGATAATGGTACTAATCAAGGTGATGATATTGATTTAGATTTTATGTTTACAGTTATAAAACTTCCATAATATGGACTTAATTAAAAATCATGTTTATTTATGAAAAAAGTATTTTCAGCTCTATTATTAATTATTTCTTTAAGTTTTAATTCCTTTGCTCAAATAGATGCTGATTCACTAATGGTTTTACCAGCAGTAACTGATAATACAGAAATGATAGCTATTACTGGGGCTAATATCGGATCAGTTGTTTATAATATAGCTCAAAGAGGTATTTATATGTTTGACGGTACCAACAATACAAACTTTTTAGAAACTATAGATGATGTAAGAATGCAAATTCGTTCAAATAATACCCATATACTAGAATTTGGAAGAAGAGAAACATCAAATTTAGATCAAACTTTTATAGATTATGATGACCTTGATCAACCATTAGTACATTTAAATGGTAATGTATCTGCTTTACAATTTGCTGTTGCTGGTGCTAGCTTTTATAAGCCTCTCTTTTTTACAACACCAAATGGTAGTTTTAGATTAAAAGGTAGCTCTGGAAGAACAGATATATTTGAATTCGGTTCTGGAGATCCTAGTAACGATGGACGTTTAGATATTGTTACTGGCGATGATGGTGCTGAACCAATCAGTTTTAAAAGGTTTGATTATCGAAATCAATCTTATCGAAAACTATTTAGAGTACAAGGACATGCTAATGTAGCAGATGCCAAAACGAGATTTGGTATAAACATTAATTCTACATATACACTAGTTGCCCCTTCCTATAATGAACCTCAAACAGGTTTAAATATTACTAATTCTACACTACAAGTTCAAGGTTCTGTATCTAAATCAATACAAACTGTTAATGGTAATTTTACACTTACTGAAGATCATCATACTATTCTTGTAACAACAATAGCAACTATAACATTACCCGCAGCTAACTCATGTTCTGGAAGAGTTTATGTTAAAAAAAATGTTTCAGGAGGAATTTTAACAACTTCTAATTATTTAGATAGTAATAATAACAATCAAAATACTTTTGATGAAGATATACTTTGGATTCAAAGTAATGGAACTAATTGGCAACAAATTAACACAAAACCTAGTAAAAACACTGGATTACAATATTATAAATGGAATACAGGTAATTTTACTCAACCAAATATAAACAGTAAACGTTCTTTGGGAGTTTCAACAAGTCAAGGGGTATCAAATATTCCATTAAATAATACATCTAGTGGTAATATAGCTCCAGATAATGATGGTTATATATTACTTTATACTGGTACGTTAACAGTTAATAATACTGGATATTTTACATTTAATGCTAGATCTGATGATGGTACCAGGATATATCTTGATGATGTTTTAGTTTTAGAAAATTGGTTCGATCAAGGAACAACGACAAGGTCAGCTACGGTAAATTTAGCTAAAGGTGATCATAGGATTGAATTCTGGTATTATGAAAATACGGGTGGTGATTTTATGGAGTTTACTTGGGGGAATAATCCCCATGGATATACAGTTGGTAGTCCTATTGAATCGAATAATATATTGTAAAATGAAAAAAATAATACTCTTATTAATATTTTTATCTATTAAATTTAATTTATTTGCACAAATTGACTCTGAATCTGTCATGAGTATCCCTAGGGCTACTACAGCCGAATTAAATGCAATCACCTCTCCTACTCCACAAATTGGAAGTATTGCATTTGATACAGATAAAGATAGATTAGTTGAATATACATCAACTGGATGGACAGAGATCACTACAGAAAGAAATGTATATACTGGTTTTTTTATAATTAATGCTCCAGGAGGTACAACAGCAACTTCTTTTAGTCAATCTATTAATAGTTTACCTTTTCAACCAAGTCAAATTACTTTTGTTACGCATGCGAATATTGAAAGTTTTGGTATAAATAGTAACAATGATATAGGTAATAATACAGCTACTCTTGCAAATTCTTTTGGTACAATGAATGGTTTTGCAAGAAATGATAGTGGAACAATATCTCAAGCAGTTATTTATATTGGTGGTAGTGGTACCTCTATTAATAACATTTCTAGATATTCTTCAAATAATCAATGCTTAGGTTTAAGGTATGGTGATCAAAATGCAGTTAATTTAGGGCTTATTTCTGCCTCATTAACATCTTTTGACACAAATGGCTTTACTTTAAATATAGATTATGTATTAGGTCTTTCAGGAAATATTAATAGAGATAATGATATACTAGATGAAAGTTTAATTGTTTTTTACACAGCGTATAAATAAAAAATAAAATACTTATATACAATAATTTAAAGGTGACTTTTTATAATTTAAAGTGTCTTATTATTATAATAAATAATGTTCTTTATTCTATTAGTTTTAATTTTTTTCGCTTAATCGCTAGTAATAGTAAACTCATCGAAAATTAAAGACTATTATATTAAATTATTGTAGTTTTGGTTATAATAAAATTTTAATTAGTTTTTGTTTTATTTAATGTAAATTGATAATAAAACAAATTATAATATGTAAATAAAGATGTTAAAATCTTTTAGTTGAAGTTAAATTAATATAAATAATCCCGGGGGGAATTATGAGAATCTTTATATATCTGTCATTTTTCATGACAACGGCCATTAATGCCCAAACTCTTTTTAAAAATTTTGGTGACATCCAAATGCATTCTAATGCAAAAATTGGTTTTCATACTGATGTAATTAATGATGGTAAATTTGATGAAAATCTAGGTTTTGCTGGTTTTTATAGTGATTCTGGTATTAGAACTGTATCTGGTTTAAATAGGCCTATTTTTTATAATGTTGAAATAGATGCTGTTGATGATCTAGAATTAAAAACTTCATTAGGTGTTACAAATGAATTAGAATATATAAACGGTAAAGTAATTACTCCACGTAATGATATTAATATTTCCTTAGATTTTATTCGTCATAATTTTTATGTTGGTGAAGATAATGATAGACATACTGATGGTTATTCTTCTGTAACTAGTAATCTAGAATTTGTATTTCCTATTGGAGATGATGATCGTCTTAGACCAATGATAATACCAAATCAAAATATTGAATCTTATTTTAACGGTGCATATTTCTTTGAAAACCCAAATTCTACTGTAACTTTTTTTAATAATATGAACTTTGATACCTCATTAAAGCAAGTTTTTCTTGACAACATTAGTCAACATGAATACTGGGACTTAGATGGAGAAACAGAGACAAAAGTTACGCTTACTTGGGATTTTGAAAGTAATATCCAATCTATATCTGACAATCTTAATACATTAAGGGTTGTTGGGTGGAATAAATTAGAAGGAAAATGGTTTGATTTAGGAGGAAATGAAATTAATGGTAATTTTACATCTGGTCGCTTAACTTCAGATAGTTTTACTCCAAATGAATATGAAATCATAACAATTGGATCCATTTCTAATGGAGAAATAGATAATGTAAATATACTTATTTCACCAAACGATGATAATAAAAATGATTTCCTTGTATTCGAAGGCTTAGAGTTATTCAATAAAAATAAATTAAGTGTTTTTAATAGATGGGGAAATTCTGTTTTGGAAGTTGAAAATTATACGAATAACTGGAATGCTATTTCACAAGGTAGAGCTACCATAGAAAAAGACAGAAAACTTCCTGTTGGTACTTATTTTTATATTTTAAATTTTGGTAATGATAATTTAGACAAAAAAATAAGTGGTTGGATTTATATTAATAGGTAAAAAGGATCAAGAACAAAAGTTGTGTGTGAATTGAAATAGATTTTCGATTTTTGTAAAAAAACAGATTACTTGGAATTATCATTAGAGGTTTTAAAATTTATATTACCAGAACTATTAATTACTCACTTTGA
>CANMJA010000081.1 GCA_947498055.1 uncultured Tenacibaculum sp. | reverse complement strand
TTTTTATTAAAAATAGATGGAGGAAGCTTATTTATTTTTTTATTACTCCAATCTCTTGTCATTTTTGTTATTAATTGTTGTAAGTAGCTAATTTAGCAAATCTTTTATGTTTTTAAAATTTTTATAGAAAACATGCAGGGTAAACTTACACTTTAATGCCTAAAATTTGTTTTAGATACTCATTGTCGGAGGCACTAGGGAGCCAGATATCTCGGAAATGCTTTTCGAGTCGATTATGAGTAAGAAAGAATAAATATATAAAGAAACTATTTTAAGAAATGGAGATAGTTTTTCTATTTTAAGTTATAGTTTATAGGGAACGAATTGCAAATCCGCTCTATCTAATTTATTATAGCTTATTTCTGTCTTTTTTATAAGCATTACATATAATAACATTCAGTAAAATATTTTCTTTTTTATGGTCTTTTTTTATTTCCTACTATACTTTTCATAACATCTATTAGTAATTTTACATCAAAAAGAATAGTGTGTACTTTAAACAAAAGGCAGCTAATTATTAATGTGTTTACCAGTAGATATGGAAGCACATCTGATAAAACAACTGATATTAAAGACATTAAACAAATAACTTTAACTAAATCTATTTTTAAGGAATTAGCCTTAAAAATTGAACTAATAAATAATAAAATCTATTCTGTTATTTCTTTAAACACCTCTTTATCTAATAACGATAAGATTAAACTACAGCAAGAAATTGAAAATAGGAAGAATAATTAATTTTTCTTTTCTAACATCGGTACAAACTTAAAATCACCTAATTCATGTTTTTCAAACTCTTTTAATGATTTTCGAATCAATAAAGTCATAATTTGTGTTTTATCTCCTACAGGTATTAATAACTTCCCTCCCACTTTTAATTGCCCTAACAAAGGTTTTGGAATAAAAGGTGCTCCTGCCGTAACAATAATCTTGTCAAACGGCGCTTGTTCTGGTAAACCTTTATAGCCATCTCCAAAAACAAACCTCTTTGGCTTGTAACCTATTCTTGGTAAGAATAAAGAAGTTCTTTTAAATAATTCATGCTGTCTTTCTATAGTATATACTTCTGCTCTCAACTCTAATAAAACAGCGGTTTGATACCCAGAACCAGTACCTATTTCTAAAACTTTTTCCCCTTCTTTTATTTCTAGAACTTGCGATTGAAATGCCACAGTGTATGGATGTGATATCGTTTGATTTGCTGCTATAGGAAAAGCTTTATTCTGATAAGCATGATCCTCAAAACTACTATCTATAAACAAATGTCTCGGAATTTTTCTAACTGCGTTTAATACGTATTCATCTACTATTCCTTTCTTCATTAAAACAGTAGCAAGCTGGTTTCTAAGGCCTTGATGTTTGGTAGTATCTTTCATTATATTTAAGTAGGGGTTCAAATATACTTTAATCTTCTAAAAAACACTTCTTATAACAGGCAGATTTTATAATATAAAACACATAAAAATCTTTTCTTAGAGATAGATTCGTTGTTTAACACATTTATAAACAATACTTCTTTTCTATCTTCTATAAAATAAAAATAAACTTTAAAAAATGTATCTTTGTTTTCATAGACTTTATAAAACTAGTCATCACTTATAACTTAATTATTTATGCTAAAAGCTGGAGTGTTAGGTGCAGGTCATTTAGGAAAAATTCACTTGCGTTTATTACAAGAATCTGAAAATTATGAATTAGTAGGATTTTACGATCCAGATGAAACAAATGCTGAAAAAGTTTCATTGGAATATGGATACCATTTATTTGATTCTATTGAAAGTTTAATAGATGCTGTAGATGTAGTAGATATTGTAACTCCTACATTATCTCATTTTAATTGTGCTAAACAAGCCATTGAAAAAGGGAAGCATATTTTTATTGAAAAACCAATTACAAATACAATACAAGAAGCAGAAGCGATTAAAACATTAGCTAGTCAAAACCATGTACACGGACAAGTTGGGCATGTAGAGCGATTTAATCCTGCTTTCACTGCTGTAAAAGAGATCATAGACTCTCCAATGTTTATAGAAACACATCGATTGGCAGAGTTTAATCCGAGAGGTACCGATGTTCCTGTTGTTTTAGATTTAATGATACACGATATTGATATTATTCTTTCTGTAGTAAAATCGAAAGTGAAAAATGTATATGCTAGTGGTGTTTCCGTAATATCTGAAACTCCAGATATAGCAAATGCTAGAATAGAATTTGAAAATGGTTGTGTTGCTAATTTAACCTCTAGTAGAATTTCTATGAAAAACATGCGTAAAACACGTTTTTTTCAGAAAGATGCTTATATCTCTGTAGATTTCTTAGAAAAGAAATCGGAAGTAGTAAAAATGAAAGATGCGCCAGAAACAATAGATGACTTTGCCATTATATTACAAAATGCAGAAGGTATAAAAAAACAAATTTATTTTGAAAACCCTAAAATACAGCAAAACAATGCTATTTTAGATGAGTTAGATTCTTTTGCAAATGCAATTAATGAAGATATAACTCCTATTGTATCTCTTTCTCAAGGAGCCGAAGCTTTACGAGTAGCACATCAAATAATTGATTGTTTTTCTAAATAACAAACAACTATATAAATTTAAACTTTACATGAAAAATATTGCAATAATTGGGGCAGGTACTATGGGAAATGGTATTGCACATACATTTGCCCAATTTGGTTATAATGTTCAACTAATAGATATCTCTCAAGAAGCTTTAAACAAGGGAATTACTACCATTTCTAAAAACTTAGATAGAATGGTAGCAAAGGAGAGAATTACAGAACAAAATAAAGAAACAACTCTTAAAAACATTACTACTTTTACAAGTATTAAAGAAGGAGTTAAAAACGCTAATTTGGTAGTAGAAGCTGCTACTGAAAACAGTAATTTAAAACTTAAAATTTTTAAAGAATTAGATGAAGTTTGCTCTAAAGAAACCATTTTAGCAACTAATACTTCTTCTATTTCTATTACTCAGATAGCTGCTGCAACTTCTAGACCAGATAAGGTGATAGGAATGCATTTTATGAATCCTGTACCTATTATGAAATTGGTAGAAATTATTCGTGGGTATAACACTTCAGATGTTGTTAATAATACGATTGTAGAATTAACACAAAAAATTAAGAAAGTGCCTGTTGAAGTAAATGATTATCCTGGTTTTGTTGCCAATAGAATTTTAATGCCTATGATTAACGAATCTATAGAAACATTATATAATGGTGTTGCAGGTGTTAAAGAAATAGATACTGTTATGAAATTAGGTATGGCTCATCCAATGGGACCATTACAATTAGCTGATTTTATTGGATTAGATGTTTGTTTATCTATTTTAAATGTAATGTACGATGGATTTAAAAATCCAAAATATGCTCCATGTCCTCTGCTAGTTAATATGGTTACTGCTGGTAAATTAGGAATAAAGTCAGGGGAAGGTTTTTATGATTATTCTGAAAACAGAAAAGCTGATAAAATTGCTAAAATGTTTAGTTAATACAACGTTTTAAATAATATTTAATACAAAACGATTAAAATTTTAGAGCATGTCTGTTTGAGGCTCCTTTTTCAAGTAAAACCGAATTTTATGACTCTACCTATTTTGCGAAAGTCTAAAAATAAGAACAATAGTGATTTTTATATAAAGATAACAGAATAAAAAAACTTGAAGTAACAAAAAATTTATACGAAATTAAATTACGTAAAACAGGATAAAAGATAAAAAAGGAACTCTTTTTGGAGTTCCTTTTTTTGGGGATTATATAAATTATTACTAAAAAGTAATAAAGGGGGATGCTAGAGATTTGAGGGGTGGGGGGCAACTACCTATCTAGAAAAGGGACTTCTATTTCTTTCTATACAGACAGGTATTTTTTCAGTTTTTAAACCTGTATTAGTTATCTTAGTAAAGATCGACTTCATTAATTGAAAAATATTCATATTTATTTGACTGTTTTTATTTACAGTGCTAAATTACTTCTCAATTATTTCTTTAAATTATTTTTTAGATAGTTCTACCTTAAATGATCGATAAATGGTAGTTTTAAAACGTTGAGTATAAAACAATCTTCTAAGTATTTACAAATAATACTAGTAAATATTAAACTATCTATAAAGGTATATTTTTTTACTACCTTTAAAATTTAAAGAATAAAATATGAAATTAAAAAATTATTTAAAATTCATTTTAAACGATAACAAAATTACTATCAACAATTTACAAATTTATTTCACAATAAAAACAGGAAAAAGACGGTATTTGAAAAAAGTATAATTGTTTCATCAATTTACATGAATTATATGCCTTCTATTTTAGATTATAAATATCTAACTAAACGAAATTATTCTTAATAGCTATCTTAGTCTTCATTTTTTAATAGATAGGTTTAATGCTAAATACATTACAACATAACCGCTTGACAAAATTTGCACCTACTATATTTAACTAACCTGTTTATATCACATATAATTCTCCTCTAAGAAGTTTTATTAAGAAAATTTAGTACTATTTAATTAAGTACATGACAAAAATTAACTTATACTATTGGGACAATTTGATTTTAAAGACCTCACAGGTTTTCAAAACCTCGTATGTTTGAATATTTAAGATAAAAGAATAAAATTAATACTAATGATGTAGT
>CANMJA010000080.1 GCA_947498055.1 uncultured Tenacibaculum sp. | reverse complement strand
TTAACACACTATTTTGGTGTTTTAAATCTTTTTTTATTTGTCAAGTATTTGAGAATGATTTGTTATGCTTGGTAACGTTAAATGTAAACGTCTGTGCGTGTAAGAAGCCAGCGACTTTCGGTAGGCACAAGGTGTTACATTTTTAGTATTTTTAAATTTCAGTTGTAAAATAGTAAAATTTGTGGCGCCGACCTCACAAATACAAAACTCCCTTTGCTCAAAGCACTGAAAAAGCATTGCGTTTACATAGTGTTAGCGGTAGTTTGATATTCTTCTAAAATTACGATTTTTAAATAATCATTTTCTATTTCAAGAATGGCATTTTCTTTTCTTTTAAGGTGAGTCAGAACACTTATCAGTGGCATATCTTTATAAAGAAAATCAAGATTTTTTAATTTTTTACCATCTCGAGTTATAAAATCGGAAGTATTTAAAGTATGATTTACTTTTTTGATTAAATTTTTATCACCGATCAATTTTAATATTTCAGTTCTATATACATTAGTTTTATCTATAAAATCGTTTGCATCAGAGCTATATTTTTCATTCATAAAAAATAAATCATTTACATATTCTTTTTTTGAGATTTCACCATTATAATTTGTTGGTGTTACTATTTTAGGATTGTTAATTAATTCAGAATATAAGTTGTCAAGATAACTTAGGTATTCGTTTGTCAATCGATCATACTTTTTCACATCTTTACTATTAATAATCTTTTCATTGTGTAAACTCTCATCAATTTGATTTTTTAATATCATTGAAGAAAAAGAGAATTCTTCATTCATCCTGCCAAACATAAAATAAGAATAGTTATTGTTTTGACAAGATAAAATAATTGAAAAAGTTAAAAGAAAGAATATTATTTTCATTGTCTTTAATTACCGCTAACGTCTCGGCTATGGTTAGTGCGGGATTAAAAGTAAATAACCTTTCGATTAAGCACTTAGCCAAAACTTTTTATTTTGTTTTATCTTTTCATTTTTAAAGCCAAATCAAAAGATTTGGCGGACTTTATAAAAATACACTAACTTTGGATTAAGCACCAAAATCCGCATTAACTATAGCCATTGTTAGCAAGTCGTATTTTATTTAAAAGTCAATGAATGAAATCCAACCATCATTAAGTCAGAATGGGTTTCCTTGTCGTTACTCATAAACGTCACAATCACGTCTGCAATATCATCTTTATGTAAATACATAAATTGTCCATATTTGTATCCTTTCCCAAATTGACAATTAAATTCAAAAAAGCAAGAACCTCCATTGTCAGCATTAAATTCCTTTTTCACCGCTTGTGTAGGAAATGAACCGATATCATACATTTGTCCTCCTGTCATATTTAATACATTAGCTTGAATGAGTCCTTTGTAAATGTTATTTGGCGGGATCATTGTTGAATTACTGTCTTTTAACGATTTTTCATATTCTTCTAATGCAGGTTTTAGTGACCATATGGTATATCTAATTTCCATAGTTGAATCGCTATTAATGACAGCAAAGGAATATCCTAAATCTCTGTTTTCTTTTACATCTGTTATTTTATATCCGTCTGGCATATTAAATTTTAAACCTGAAGAATCACAAAGTTTTTCAAATTCAGAAATTGTTAATTGGTTTTGTCCATAGCTAATTCCAATAAATAGAATCAAAAAGCTAAATGTTATTAATATTCTTTTCATATCGTTTTTATATGCTTGCTAACGTTAAGTATAAGAAACGTAGGGCAGGTGATAAGCACTTTCGTTTCGGTTTTTACTTAGCTAAATATAAATATTTTGCTTTTATCTTTTCTTTTTTAAACGCTAAATTTTATATTTTGCGGACTTTGTAAATATGCACAGACTTTTCGGTTTAGCACAAATGCCCTATGTTTTTTATACATTGTTAGCAACTGGCAATTTTCAATTCAATGGCTCACAGTATGTCTTATTTACAACTTTATCTCTCATTAAAGCCTTGTCATTGAAATTTCGAGATATATTTTTAATTATATCACTAAAATTGTCATTATTATCTCCTTTGTTATGATAATATGTTTTAATAGATGCACAATTTTCATTTTCAAAAACTGTATTTAATAATGTACGGTCTGATGTTCCACAAGAATGACCCATTATCATAATTTGATATTTTCCGCTATTTACAAATTCTAATAATCTTTTATAATTATCTGTATCTAAATATCTAATTGACTTTATATTCTCTAAATAGTCATTATCGTTAAGTTTTTCAATTCTTTTGTAATCCTCATCTAATTCATCTCCAAAACCAAAAATGATAGGATTATTATCTTCTTTCCTATTGCTTCCGTGAATGTGAATAAATTCAGCAATTTTCCCTTTTTTCCATTCTGACTTATGAAAAGGAAACTCATAATGAAGTTCTGTAAATGTGTAGTTGAAATTTAGAAAAAGTGTATGATTTGGAATTAAGTCGAAAAATTTATCGGCATCCTGAGATAAAATTAGTTTCTTAAATTTATCTTTGTCTGCATCAGCACCAATTGCTTGTATAAGTGCTAGTCTTTTTTCTGATAAATCGTCTCTATCAATGTCTCCTTTTCCAAACGGTACAGCATCTTTTAAATAATCAGCATATTCAGCATCAATTTTTATGTTTTGTGAGCTTTCTGAAAAATCTTTTAATTTGAATGAAGAATATATTCTTTGCTGAATTCGATGTCTAGTCCTTGAAAAATTAGCGTGTTTACTTTTATCAAATTCTAGTTCTATTTTTAGAAGATATTCCTCCAATAAATTTTTAACTCTTTCAAAATCTGAATTAAGTTGCTGAATATAGTAGTTAGAAGAAAGTCTTTTATCAAAAGATTGTTTTAATAATTCATAATATTCATTCTCAATATCTACCCAATTTTGAATATATGCTTTTTCTGAAATTTTATCTAAAAAGATATTTTTAAATTCTATTTTAGATTTAGCCCTTTTAAGTGTTTTTTTTAAATTAGAATACTCATAACCAGGAAGCCATTCAGAAGGTACGTTTCTAATAATAATGTCTTCGTTTTCGAAAATTTCTTTTCCTTCGAATTTATGGACTTCTGTAATAGTTTTTTTCCAAAAATCTTTAAGAAAGTCATTGTAGCCTGTTTTCATTCCGTGAGCTAAATCAAAGCCATTTCCTATAAGTATAATTCTGTTCATTAATTTACGATGGTGTTTTTAGCTTGTTGCTAACGATTAATGTAAACGTCTGTGCGTGATGAAGGTCAATGACTTTCGGTAAAGCACAAGGCGTTACACTTTTAGTATTTTTAAATTTCGAATGTAAAATAATAAAATTTGTGACGCCGACTTCACAAATACACAACTAACTTTTGGTTTAGCAATAACAAAGCATTGCGTTTACATCTTGTTAGCAACTTTTTCTTTTTCAAGAGTCTTCTTAAATTCAATTAATATTTTTTTCCTTTGAGAATCAGTCAATCCAAAACTAGCTCTAAATGCCCGAGCCACAGGTGGTAATCTATCATCAATTCTAAGTATATCTTGTATCAAATATTCTCCAATACTCCTTTCCCAACCAAGGCAACCTGATTGATAACTGACTTGATAAGTAGTGTCTTTAATAGCTCTTATAATTAAATCGTATTTATATTTATTATCTACTTCTTTTTTCTTTATAAGGCCTTCATAAGAGATAGCTTTTATAGTTCCATTTGGATATTCAGTTAATTTTTGAAGTTCAGATTTTGTTGCATTTTTCATTATCCATATCCTGCTATTAACTTCATCTTTTGTAGACCTTCCCATTCCACCTACACCACTTGTTATACCTCGATAACTAGCTAATTTTATAGAGTCTTTTATTTCACCTCTAACATCATTCCAATTAAAAAGCCACTCAGATGTGTAATTTGACGAAATTGCTGAAATAATTCCAATTACAATTATCGTCAAAATTGGAAATAAAATCGAGTATTTATTTCGATTTTTAATATTTCTACTTTTTCGTATCATAATTGTTGCTAACGCCAAATATATGAATCGGAGCAAGGCAAGTATACCTAAACCAATCGATTTATCTGCGCATTTTTATTTCTTGTTAATTTATAAAAATCTAGCGCCTTTGCAAAAAGGAAATGACCCTTCGATCTAGCACTAAACTTTGCTCTGATTTCATATATAATGTTAGCTACTGGCTTTTTAATAATAAAACTCTATTCCATATTCACTTGCTACATTATATATATTGTTAATTCTTGACTCATATTTTTCCTCTTCACCAATTTGAGATATTCCACTTGTGGCGCTATCAAACATTTTTTCTATAGCTATGTAATAATTTTCGTCAGAATAACCAAAATCTTGAATTATTTCAAGGCAACATTCAACATAATGTAATTCCAGTTCAACATTAAGTTCAACTATTTTCATTTTGCGCACATTGCGTATTATTTTCCGAGCTTCTGATTCACGTAAAACCATTTCTCTTCCACTAGGATATATATAGCGTTCAATTTCCTTTTTGTACTTTTCAATAAGTGTCTCAATTTTAACACCAGAAAAAATATCCAGAAACTCTTTAGCCGATGGTATTTTAGAGTACATTTCTGAGATGAGTTTAATCATTTCAGATTTATCCATTTTATTAAGTTCCTTTTTTACGTCTCTTAATCCCATTCAGATTAATCAATTTTTAGTGCTTGTAGCTAACGTTTTATGTATGGTTTGTTACGTCTTAAAATCCGTAGGATTTTGTATTAAGCACTAAAAATACTAAAAAAGCG
>CANMJA010000079.1:0-2500 GCA_947498055.1 uncultured Tenacibaculum sp. | reverse complement strand
AATATACCGGGTTGCCCCATTCGGAAATTTACGGATCATAAAATATGTGCTTCTCCCCGTAACTTATCGCAGCTTATCGCGTCCTTCATCGCCTCTGAAAGCCTAGGCATCCGCCATACGCCCTTATTTAGCTTATTGTACTTTTTGCTGTTATATTTAAATTCTTAAATACAACAACGAGCTCTTTATAATTTTTACTTTTGTTCTATTTTAGCTGTTAATCCGAAGATTAACACTCTATCTTGATTCTTTACGATATCATTTTACCAATATGTCAATGAACGTTTATCAATTTGAAAATTTGAAAATTTAGTAATGTATCAATTAATTAATACATCTTCAAATTATCTAATTATCTAATTAATTCGTGGAGAATATCGGAGTCGAACCGATGACCTCTTGCGTGCAAGGCAAGCGCTCTAGCCAACTGAGCTAATCCCCCATATACTAGTCGTTAGTAATGGAGTAGTTAGTAGTGAGTAGTTAGACTACTTATCTAAGCTACTTCATCCTCAACTTCTAGAATTTCCTTAACTAAAATCTCTTCTTTAAATCTTTATCTAAATTATTTAATAATATTTAGATAATCTGTAGTCTCGGGCAGACTCGAACTGCCGACCTCTACATTATCAGTGTAGCGCTCTAACCAGCTGAGCTACGAGACTTTTTAAGATCTTAGCTTAATATTTTTAAAATTAACAGCAGAGTAAAATAAACCCCTTTTGTAACTAACCATCTTTCTCTAGAAAGGAGGTGTTCCAGCCGCACCTTCCGGTACGGCTACCTTGTTACGACTTAGCCCTAGTTATCAGTTTTACCCTAGGCCGCTCCTCTCGGTGACGGACTTCAGGCACCCCCAACTTCCATGGCTTGACGGGCGGTGTGTACAAGGCCCGGGAACGTATTCACCGGATCATGGCTGATATCCGATTACTAGCGATTCCAGCTTCACGGAGTCGAGTTGCAGACTCCGATCCGAACTGTGATATGGTTTATAGATTCGCTCCTATTCGCATAGTGGCTGCTCATTGTCCATACCATTGTAGCACGTGTGTAGCCCAGGACGTAAGGGCCGTGATGATTTGACGTCATCCCCACCTTCCTCGCGGTTTGCACCGGCAGTCTCGCTAGAGTCCTCAACATTACTTGTTAGCAACTAACGATAGGGGTTGCGCTCGTTATAGGACTTAACCTGACACCTCACGGCACGAGCTGACGACAACCATGCAGCACCTTGTGATTTGTCCGAAGAAAACTCTATCTCTAAAGCTGTCAAACCACATTTAAGCCCTGGTAAGGTTCCTCGCGTATCATCGAATTAAACCACATGCTCCACCGCTTGTGCGGGCCCCCGTCAATTCCTTTGAGTTTCAATCTTGCGATCGTACTCCCCAGGTGGGACACTTATTACTTTCGCTTAGTCACTGAAATAATCCAACAACTAGTGTCCATCGTTTACGGCGTGGACTACCAGGGTATCTAATCCTGTTCGCTCCCCACGCTTTCGTCCATGAGCGTCAGTACATACGTAGTAGACTGCCTTCGCAATCGGTATTCTAAGTAATCTCTATGCATTTCACCGCTACACTACTTATTCTATCTACTTCCGTATGACTCAAGTCAACCAGTATCAAAGGCAGTTCCATAGTTAAGCTATGGGATTTCACCTCTGACTTAATTGACCGCCTGCGGACCCTTTAAACCCAATGATTCCGGATAACGCTTGCACCCTCCGTATTACCGCGGCTGCTGGCACGGAGTTAGCCGGTGCTTATTCTTACAGTACCGTCAAGGACCTACACGTAGATCTGTTTCTTCCTGTATAAAAGCAGTTTACGATCCATAGAACCTTCTTCCTGCACGCGGCATGGCTGGGTCAGAGTTGCCTCCATTGCCCAATATTCCTCACTGCTGCCTCCCGTAGGAGTCTGGTCCGTGTCTCAGTACCAGTGTGGGGGATAATCCTCTCAGACCCCCTACCTATCGTTGCCATGGTAAGCCGTTACCTTACCATCTAGCTAATAGGACGCATAGTCATCTTGTACCCATAAATGTTTAACTTAAAACAGATGCCTATTCTAAGTATTATGGAGTATTAATCTTCATTTCTAAAGGCTATCCTCCTGTACAAGGCAGATTCTATACGCGTTACGCACCCGTTCGCCGGTCGTCATCTGTAGCAAGCTACAATGTTACCCCTCGACTTGCATGTGTTAAGCCTGCCGCTAGCGTTCATCCTGAGCCAGGATCAAACTCTTCATTGTATAATCTTTAATATTATGAATGAATAAGTTTCAAAAGAATTTTTAAATCTTCCGAAGAAAATTTTGGTCATTCTACTCTTTAATTACGCTGTCAATTTCAATATTTTCAATGAACTTTGTTAACCTTTACATTAGTCTATCTCAACCAATTCTCAAATTAACTTCTCTTTTGTAGAAACACTAGATTCGAACTAGTAAGCTTTTTAAAACTCTTCCAAAATTTCTTTGAACGTTGC
>CANMJA010000078.1 GCA_947498055.1 uncultured Tenacibaculum sp. | reverse complement strand
AGGTAAACCTAAAAAATGGCAAAGCCTTTAAAACATGACCACCGTCAAAGACGGTGGTTTTATATACTCAAATAAAATATGCCCTGCGTAAAATTCTTTAAACGGTAAAAACAAGGTGGAACTTTTGAAAAAAGGCAAAAACCTTGTTTTTATAAGTCTTACAGAATTAGTTTTGGGCTATATTTTATTTTTCATTGGAACTCGAACGAAATATACTTGGAACTTTTGAAATATTGTAACAAAAGAAGAGGTTATAATTAATTATAGATAAGCATTCAAAGTTTAAAATATATGTAATATAAATTAAAAAAATCATCTCTCTGTATTTTCTTTCTATAGTCATATATAAATTGAGCTGACCTATTTAAATAGTTTTGACTTATAATCAGAAATTTTAATTATATCACCACGTGTTAATAAGTATAAGTCTGAATTTAAAACATGTATTTTTGATGGCCTTATATTAAAACTACTAAGTCCTACTGAAGATATATCGAAAGGTTTTGTATAATATTCCTCTAAAGAATTATCAGAATTTAATTTATAAATACCTTTTCCTGTTAATACTAATAATATATTTCCCTCCTCATCTACTGTAATGCTATTTAGGTCTTCAGGATGATTTTGTATAAGTGTAGAAACAGTAAATTTATCTCCATTATTATCTTCAATTTTCTTCAAACTGTTATCATTATCAATTACATAAATTATTTTGTTATGTACTATCATTTCTTTTATGTAAGTAGGAAAACTTTCTGTTTTAGTTATTAAAGTTTCTCTATTTTCTTTAGGAAAGTACCTTCTTAAAGCAGCATTATCACGATCATCGAAAATAAAAGTATCATCTCCATAATTTCTTATCAAGGAAAAAAACTCATGGGGCTTTGCAACTATCTCATATATAGATTTATTATTATTGTTTTCTAAATTATATGTATGTATTTTACTATTTGAAAGATTATAATCAGTTGTACATAAAATTTCATTATTGTTTGAGTGGGTAATTCCTTCAAAATCTCCAACCCTAACAGTATTTATTTTATCTATCTCTGATTCTTCTCCTGAATTTCCCACCCTTAAAAGTGACATAAAACCTGGTCTACTATTAGAAGGCATCTGATCTAAATAAAAAACTTCCCCAGAAGGAGTTACAGTAAAATCAATAAGACTCCCAAAACTTCTTATATAATCGACAGGTATTAATCTATCATCTATTAATGGTGTATCTTGTTCTGAATCACTCGAACTACAAGCAGTTATAATTGTAAGAATTAGAATAATTATTAGGTAGTTTACTTTTTTCATCATTATTATTTTTTTTTTAACTTAATTAACAAGCTTCTAATTAAATTTTTTACTAGTTTATCATATTCAAGCTGCAAAGGTATTATTTTCAATTAAATTAGCCCATAAAAGATACATTATCTTTCTTAAAAGGTATTCCAAAAAACTAATACACATCGATTATAAAATAATAATCTCTAAAAGCAAAAACCAAGAGTTAATCTAGATAGAGTTATTGCTGAGTTTATATTTGTATTTTCTAATATAATATATACAAAGTCGTATTCTATTTTCTGTATCTTATAGCCTACTTTTTAAATTGGTTGACAAATCCCACCATAATTTTATGTCGAAGCTTCAGGATAAGAGAATATTATTTTTCATTTTAACTTGTTTTTTATAAATAAAAATATCAAAAAAAGTACTAATAAACTTATAGTTAAAGATATTAAGTCTATAATATTATACTCGTTATTTATTTTTTTTGAATTAACTTTTATTATTTTCAGTAATTTTGAAGCTGTTTTTTTACAAAAAACTTTATCACCTACCTTTATGTTTTTTTCAGAATCTACAGCAGTAAATAATTCATTGTCAACATCTATTTTATAAACGAACTCCCTGTATAAAGGGCCATCACTAGAACTTGCGCCTCTTGATTTACTAGAAATAACCACTCCTTCTATATATTGATTGTAATATCTAAAGTTGTTTATAGTAATTATAAACACAAATATTAATAGTAAAACAACAGACAAAGTAAACAAACATATTGATAATTTGTTAATTATCTTCCAAAGATATTTCTCCATTTTTTAGATCAAAAATTAATTTATCTATACTTCACATTTTCTACTAAAAGTTAATCCATAACTATTATACAACTAGTTTATTTTTGCTTTAACGGTTGTGCTCAATTTTTTAGCATAATCATATTCTTCAGCTTTTATATTAAACTTTAAATATTTCTACTTACTTATCAATATAATCAGACAATAACAATTCATTCTTATTAACAACTTCTATAAATTTATCTATATCTAATATTCTTTCATCATTTATTATTTGATTCTTAAGTTCTATTAGATTTTCATTTGTATATAAATCATAAAATAATTCAGATTTTATCCTTCTAAAAAAATTAACCCAATCAAGATATTCATTAGTAACCTCTTTATAAGTAGTACCATTCAGTTTTTTTAATAAGATAGCTTTATAAACATTATTCACTCCATATTTAATTATACTATAAATACTATTATTATCTTCAAAAACAAATTTATGAACTAGGGTTTTCTCATCTGTACTAACTAAGTTAAATTCAGGTTTACCTTTATAGTTTTTCTTTGTTTTCTCATTATCTATTAGTTTATTTTCACTAGAAGAGTATTTTAAAAAAAAACATTTCTCTAAAATAAAAGATTGACTGCTTTTAATTTTATAAATTTGAGGGATGCTATTTATTATTGCTTTTGGAGATTTAAAATTTTCTAAAACAAGTCGCTTATCTTTTACTTTATGTAGTTTTTCTGTTTCTTCTTTCTCTTCCCAATTTTGAAGAAGGTTATTTAATTTTTTAAAATCTAAAATATTCTTTTCATTTCTTGTTTCTTCTATTAACTCATTAATAAATTTATTATTATCAGATTTCCCTTTTAATAATTCTAATAATATAGAAGGTTCTAGTTTGGAAAATACATTTGTAATATATCTTTGATTTAAAAGATCACTTATATACCATTTATTATTAACTTTTTCTGTAGATAGAACCCCTGTTAAAGGAAAAGGAATTTTATCAATTATAAATGAATATTTTACGAAAGCCATATTTCTTCCTTCATAATTATAATAATAAATAGTTTCTATTTGTATATAATTATTAAAAACATCCCTTTTACTAACAGCTTTAAAATGTTCTTCATCTCTTACAATTTTTTGTCTTTTATCTATATAATCACTAAACGCCCATTCTCTGTTAGAAGCCGAGAAAAAAGATTGAATTAAACCTTCATTTGTTGAATAATCTATCTCAGATTTTAATTTTACTTGGTTAATACGTATTGGTGTTTTATATATACTATAAGTGGCTTCAATTTCTTTATTAAAACGAACGGTTATTCCTTCATCTTTTTGAAATTGTGAAAAAGCATTATAGAAAAATAAAATAAGCATTACAGTTAAATATTTTTTCATTAGTCTAATTTTTATATGTTTTTGTTATATATAAGTAATAAATTAAAGAAGGTAAAAATAAAATCATTAATAATAAATTGAACCATAAAGATATTATTATTCTAGGCGGTGAACTTTCGTTTTTTTTTCTAAAAAAAACAAAATCTGTTTCGTTTTTTTTATAGTACCAAACTAAAAAATTACCAGATCCATCTCTATCTAAAGCGTTTATATTTCCTACCATTTTTTTTTCTATTTTAGTTTTTTTTAAAGATCCTTCAATATTATATAATCCCGAAAGGTGTCCATCTACAATAGTACGTTTTTTTAAAATTAATGTATCTTTGATAAAAGATGAATTATTATAGTTTATTACGAATAATAATTCTGTTTTAGAAAAACTATTAATAGTTTCAAATAATAATGCAAAAAAACCTAATAAACTAAGAACAATACTTATTTTTTTCATTTGTTATATTTTATTTATTTAAAAGGGTCTATTAATTGTATTCGTTTATAATAAGGGTTTGTTTCATATTTAAACCCTGCTAACGTTGCATATGCTCCTGCACGTAAATCTAAATATACTCCTTTTCTTAGGAGTTTAACACCAAATTCTCCTTGAGTATATCCAATACTTAGAAGTTCAGCGCCTGCTGTGCCATCTGCATAACCACTTAGTCCAAACCAATCATTATCTTTCAAAATACTAAACTCTCCTTTTGCTGCAAATGCTACGTTTAAACTTATTATAGCTGGATCTACTCTTTTATCATATTGTTTCCATTTATTACTTTCAACATATTTTCGTTCTTCAGTTAAAACTTTAAGTTCTCCAGAAGAGTCTGCACTTGCAACAATACTAACTTCTGCTGTGGCATATTTTTTTATCCTTTTTTGTACCCAATCAGGTAAAAGACCTAAAATACTCCACTTCCAAACAGTTACTTGTCCTTTTAAACCTATCTTAAACCCTCCTTTTGTTACTTTTTCTTTATAATATAATCTTGACGCATCATCTTCTACATTTTTATAACCCCCTTCAAAAGGTACTATTTCAAAATTCCAAGAGATATTGACAGGGCTTGTTGAATCTGTTGATTTTAAAAAAGAGTATTTTTCTAATTTTTTACCATACTTTTCAACCAATTTTGTCGCTTCAAAAGCTTTTTTTATTAAATCAGACTTATAATTAGCGTTACTTAAAGTAACTTTTTCAGTTCTTAAATTTTCATCTATCCATTTAACATCTACCTTTTTCTCAATTCTATTTGGATACCCCGCAAAAACTTTAGCTCTATAAATTGTACTCTTTTTATTTAAATATTTAAGAGTAGTGGTAGTTCTATTATTAAAATCTATACCATCAAAACTCCATTTCAAAGAGTTTGAAGGTATTAAATTCATATTTAATTTAGATTCTAAATTAACTTTATATTTTACACCTCTACTACCAGTGGCTAAAGAATTTTTAACTAAATATAATATTTCATCTGATTCTGCTTTCCTTTTCTTATTTGCTTTTTCTTCAACAGTAAGTTCTATAAAATCAAAATTTTGAACAATTCTTTTTATAGTTACTTTTATTTTTTTATCATTATAATTTGCAACCACATCAAGAATGTGTATTTCTTTCATATCTATACCAAAATTATTATGTATGGTTTCATTAGTAGCAAAAGCAGAGGTGTTATCTGTTCCACCTTTTAGTACTTGCCAATTTATTTTAGCCTTTTCTGGATAATCTTTTAATAAAAAAGCGAAATTTGTATTATCTACATTATAAGGTACTTCTATTATATCTTCATTCTTATACGTCTTACCATTGTGTTCAATAAACACTTCTTTTTCTTCCGTCTCACTTTCTCCAGTTTCTCCTTCAGACGATGGCGGATCTTCACTTTTTGTTTTAGTAGTATCAGTTGGAG
>CANMJA010000077.1 GCA_947498055.1 uncultured Tenacibaculum sp. | reverse complement strand
CGCTTTTTTAGTATTTTTAGTGCTTAATACAAAATCCTACGGATTTTAAGACGTAACAAACCATACATAAAACGTTACCTGCAAGCTGAAAAAGCCCACCGCACGTTCAAGCACATTTAATTTTGTTCGTACCTCACAAAATTAAAAGAGCTTGCCCTTCCCCACCGCCACCCAGTTGAATTATATTTACTGAATTATTGATTAATCGTAAAAAGTTGATACATTTGCATTAGATGCAGATAAATATGAATAAAAAAGCAATTAATAGACTTAAAGTTATTTTGGCTGAGCATAGTAAAACCAATAAATGGTTAGCTGAAAAGCTAAATAAAAATGAAACAACTATTTCTAGATGGTGCACAAATGAAGTACAACCTTCATTAGAAACGCTAATAGAAATAAGCGAGTTGCTAAATATTGATGTGAAGGAATTAATCAACTCAACACTTGACTAATGGAAATAAAAATAGATAAAAAGAAAAATAAAATCTTTGCTCCTCTAAAAAACAAAGAACTTGATGCTCAACCAGAAGAGATTGTAAGACAAGAATTTATCTGCAAATTAGTCAATGATTATGGTTATTCATTAAAACAGATGGATCAAGAGGTTAAACTTACAAAATCTGTAAGAGGAACTGGACGAGCAAGTGCCGATTTGGTCATATGGAAAAGTGAAGAAGACAAAAAGAAAAAGAAAACGGCTTTTCTTGTTGTTGAATTAAAAGCTAAAAGCTTAAAATTAAAAGTTGAAGATTGTTATCAAGGTTACAATTATGCAACTTGGAGTAGAGCAAAATTATTTGCTATTAGTAACGGAAACGAATTACAAGTTTATAAAACGATTGAAGAAGAGCTTCCTTTAAAACTTCAACCAGTAAATGACATCCCTTTAGCAAAAGATATAGCAGATGAAAACAAACTTGAAAAGGCTCTAGCAAAAACAAAAGAGTTTACAGGTAATGAATTTGCTAAACTACTCCATAAATGCCACAATATTATTAGAAATAATGATAAGCTAAGTCCTGAAGGTTCTTTTGATGAAATAAGCAAAATTCTTTTTATTAAAATAATGTATGAAAGGAATCCTAAACAAGAAGCTATATTTTCTCTTAAACAATTCGAAAAATTAAAAGATGCTTGGAATTTAAGTAGAGGAAAAAGTGAAAAAGAAACGTCTTATGTACAAAGACTTTTTGAAGATGTAAAAGAAGAATTTGTAAACGATAATATTTTTGAAAACAATGAGAAAATAAAACTTAGAGACAATAGTTTTGAGCAAATAGTAAAAGAGTTAGAAATATACAATCTAACAAGTACAAGTTCTGATGTTAAAGGAATTGCATTTGAGAAATTCTTAGGAAGAACATTTAGAGGAGAACTTGGACAATTTTTTACACCAAGAGTAATTGTTGATTTTATAGTTCATTTATTAGACCCAAAAGAGAAAGAATTAGTTTGCGATCCTTGTGCTGGAAGTGGTGGTTTCTTAATCAAATGCTTTGAAACTGTAAAAGAGCAAATTGAACTCGAATATATCAATCTGAAAAAAGAAAAGCAGCAAGAAATATTTGGCAAAGAATTAGAAAATATTGATGATGTAAAACTTCAAAATCAATACGAACTGTTTTTAACCAAAGTAAATAAAGAAGAAGAAGAAAGAATCCAATTCTTATCTCGTAAATCCATTTTTGGAACAGATGCTAACCCGAGAATGGCAAGAGTTTCTAAAATGAATATGATTATGCACGGAGACGGACATAACGGAATTCATCACAATGACGGTTTACTAAATGTAAATGGAATCTTTAGAAACAGGTTTGATGTAATAATTACAAATCCGCCATTTGGAACAAATTTGAAAAAGGACACTCCAACAGTTGAAAATTCTGATAGATACTCGAATCAAGAAATGATTGAAAAGTATATTGAAGAATATGGAGAAGCTTATGAAGAAGAGTTAAAACAAGTTACAGACAATATTGGAGAATCAATTAGAGGTCTTTTTAACACAGGTAAAACCTCTGGGGCAACAGAAGTTCTTTTTATAGAAAGATGTATCGACTTATTAAAACCAGGAGGTAGATTAGGTGTTGTTCTTCCTGAAGGTGTCTTAAATAGTTCTAACTTACAAAGTGCAAGAGAATATTATGAAGGGCGAGCAAAAATATTATTACTTGTTTCACTACCACAAGATGTATTTGTAAGTAGTGGAGCTACTGTAAAGACGAGTTTAGTATTCTTAAAAAAATTCACAGAACAAGAAGAAGAACAGTACAGTACTATTTGTGAAAATGCAGAAACTAAAGTTAATATTAAATATAAAAAAGAGCTTGAACCGTTAGAAAATAAGCTAAAATTAAAAGGTGATAAAGCTTTAACTACTGCAGAAAAGAGAACTGTAAGAGAAGAAATAAAAGTAATTAAAACCAAAATTGAAAACGAAATAAAAGAAATCGTTAGAGAAGAATTTGATTATGAAGTGCCTATTTCTGATATTCAAAAAGCAGGAATTACCACAACAGGAGCAAAAGGAGAAGATCAATTACCTGAACTTTTAAAGCTATATACAGATTATCGTATTAAAAACAACCTTTGGAATTAATTTATGAATACGATTTTAAAAACCATATCCTATAAAAACCTTTCCAATTGGAGTGTTGCTCATTTGCTTGCCAATGATTTTGACTACAATGAAGAATTCCCATTAGTTCGAATTGGTAATTTCTTAACTAGAAATAAAACTAGAATAGAAATTGAAGATGAAACCGTTTACAAGCGTGTAACTATACGTTTATATAACAAAGGTGTAAAGTTAAGAAATACAGAAATTGGCAAAAATATTGGTACTAAAAAACAGTTTTTAATTAAAAAAGGACATTTTTTATTATCTAAAATTGATGCTAGAAATGGTGCTTTTGGTATTGCAACTGATGAGATTGATGGAGCAATAATAACGGCAGATTTCTTTGCTTACGACATTGATGAAACCAAAATAGACCCTCTATTTTTAGTTTTAATTACAACAACGGAGCAATTTCAAAAATTTGCTCAAAGTGCAAGTTCAGGTACGACAGGAAGACAACGTATTGATGAAACTAAATTTTTAGATGTAAAGATTCCTTTACCTTCAATTTCTCAACAAAAAGATATTATAAAAGCATATAGAGCCAAAAAGAAAATTGCGGCAAATAAAAATATAGAAATTCAAAAGGAACAGAAAGCCATAACTGATAATCTATATAAAAAACTTGGCATAGAAGTATCAGCAAGAAAAAATACCTCTATTTTAAATTTAATAAGATTTAAAAATCTTAAAGTATGGAGTGTAGATGAATTGTTAAATAGTGAAAGTATAAATTCAAAATATGAAGTAGTTGAATTACAAGAGGTTTCTGAAATTATTATGGGCAACTCGCCAAGTAGTAAATTAATAACTAATGAACCCATAGGCTATAAATTTATAGGAGGAGCAGCAGACATTGAAAATGAAAAAATAATCTCTAAAAGATATATTAATAATGATTCTAAAATATCTCAAGAAGGTGATATTCTTTATTTAATAAGAGCAACTATTGGTAACCCTTTTTTTTGCGATTCAAGTTATTATTTAGGCAGAGGGATTTCAGCTATTAGGGCTAATGAATCAAAAATATCAAAAACATACTTATTAAATGTATTAGAATTATTTCAAGATTCAATAATTAAACAAGGCACAGGTTCTACCTTCAAACAAATATCAAAACCCATTTTAGCTAAAATAAAAATTCCATTGCCTCCAAAAGAAATTCAAATTGAAATAGCAAAACAAATTGAAATTCAAAAACAGAACATTAAAAGATTAACTAAAGAGAATATTAAAAATAATGACTTAGCAAAAGAAGAATTTATTAAAGAGATATTCAATTAGAACACTTATGCTATGATAAAACTAAAATCATTTGAAATAAAAAGTACCTTTAAAAACCTAGATAACTTAAAAATAAATTTTGAGAGATGTAATGGTATAACCGTTTTAATTGGTAATAATGGTAGTGGTAAAAGTAATATTATTGAAGCTTTAAGTAGTGTTTTTGCAGGTTTGTATGATAACTTTTTTAATCCAATATTTAGCTACGAATTAGAGTATGAAAAGGATGAAGCAGTTAACAAAATTAAGTATGACCACACTAAAGGACGTAATAAATATGTACGCACATTAAGTGATCCAGAAAATTATTTACCAACTCAAATAATTAGTATTTATAGTGGTGAAGAATTAAGACTTTGGAATAGATATTATTTCAAGTTTTATGATGACTTTATGAAAGATGTAATAAAATCAGAAAAGCCTTATACTGAAAAACAAAAAATGGTATTTATAAATAAATACTACTGGAATACTGCTCTTCTAACAATGTTAATATCTGATCTTGATATTTCGGAAATATTGGGAGATAGAAAAATAGACCGAATTGAGTTTGAGTTTAAAAGTAATAATATTGCTAATATTAAAAATTACAACACTAAAAACCCCAATGATGTAACAAGGTTTGCTAGAAATATATTCGATATAACTAATGAAATTCCAGACTCCGAAAAAAGAACAATATCCTTAGATGATTTTAAAGAAGACGTAGTACAAACACATAGCGACCTTTTCAAATTACTTTCAATAAGTATTTTACCAAGAGAAGAGAACTGGAAACTAATTAATAAACTAGAACTTTTTTTTGAGGATGATTATTCAACAGATGAACTAAGTGAAGGTGAAAAAAAACAAATATTAATCAAATTTGTTACTCGAATTTTTGCAGATGATAATTCATTGCTTCTAATGGACGAACCGGATTCACATATTCATATTAGTAATAAAGAAGCAATTAAAAATTTACTTTACGATTTAGAAGATAAAGTTCACGTTCAGTCAATTCTTACAACACACTCACCTACTCTAACACATTGCTTTGATAATGACAATGTATTTATGCTTGTCAACAAAGACGGAAAAATAGTTTTAGAAGACAAAACCAAGCTGGAAATAATTAATGACTTAACAAGTGATTTTTGGAATTTACAAGAGCAAAATATTTTTAACTCTTCTCAAAAACCTATTACAATATTTGTAGAAGGCAAACACGATAAAATTCATATTGTAAATGCTTTCAACAAACTTAAAGATGAATACTCAGACTTAAGTTTTGACATTTTCAATATGAACTCAGCAAATAATATTCCTCCAATGATGCTAGGTTTAAGAACAAGTGAAGTTGATTATGGCAAATTATTTATTGGAATTTTTGATGCTGATGAAACTGGCAATACAGAATTAAGTAAAACAGCTTGTCAATTTCCAAATAATCAAAACAAGAAAAGACATAAACTAGGCTATTATGCTTTTACCTATCAAAAACATTCTGATCATAAAAGTAAATCCTTTACTGTTGAAAATATGTTTGCCTCTAGCCATTTTGAAACAGCTTATAAAGAAGCTTCAGAAGACTATTTATTTAATGGGAAATCTTTAGATTCAATTTCTGATGATATTAAAGACAAAGCAAAAAATATTTTAGCAGAAAACAGTAAAGATTTTGAAAAAGAAGATTTTAAACATTTTAGACCATTATTTAATAAAATACGAGAAATTAAGCAAAATTTTGAAGAGATAAATCCACCTACTGTTGCACCAGAACTTGTTGTCAATACTATTGAAACTTTTATTTTCAAAAATGCAAAAGCAACATTTAATCAAGAAAATAATACCTTAACATTATTAAGTGGTAGCAAAATCAACAAAGAATATACACCTGCGACTTTACAACCTTACAAAGACTCAAGAGATGCGTTAATAGCATCTTTAAATCATACAAATGAAGAAGACGAAATTGTGATTAATGAAGATTACACTTTTGATACTCCAAGTGGTGGAGCTAAGTTTGTGAATGGAGGAAATAGAAATGGTTGGACGACTTGGAAAAACGAAAATGGAGAAAGTTTGAAAGATAAATTTAAAACGGAATAAGCCAACGCAAGTTCAAGCACATTTAAAGTTTGTTCGTACCTCACAAATTTAAAAGAGCTTTCACGCCAACACTAGCAAGTTTGCGGAAAGAAAAGCCAGCAGGTAACAATGTATCCTATGAAAAGCACTAGCCTAGTTCTTCAAAGTTAATATTTATTTTTTAATTTATCTCATAATAATGATTATGTGG
>CANMJA010000076.1 GCA_947498055.1 uncultured Tenacibaculum sp. | reverse complement strand
TCGGTAAACTTATCTTCTTGGGCATAATACAAGATACAAAATATTACAGTAATATCATATTATAAATGGTATTATATCAATAATTAATCTACAAGCCATCCTTTTGTAAATCTTAATAATGTATCACAGAAAAAACCTCCTCCTCTCATTAAACAAAGTATCTTTAGTATTGGTATAGCAAATAATAGTAGAAAAAAAATAGTAATTCCCATTAGCTCATACTCTTTCTTTTTATATTGTTTAATGGCATCTATAAAAAAAATGACAAACAAAATTAGTAGTATAAAAAACAATAAAATGGCAATCCCTAATCCAGCATCTACTGGGTGCTTACTCTGTCTGTTTTCTTCAAATGAAATTTGAGCTAGTATGTATAAACCTCCCAAAGGAAGTAGTATTAACAATAGTTTTTTGATAAAGTGTTTTACTATTTTTTTCATTGAATAAGTAATATTTATTACATCAAACTCAGGCAGCATCAACTATTTCATCCTCTTGTTTTACAAAGGATTATAATTATACTAATTGATTGTGATTACATTCTTAATCATCTTCCACTTATACGATTTTACTTCTTGGTGTAAATCATCAGTATCTAATTCAAAATCTACAGTTTCTTTTTTAAAACGGAATCTCCTGTAAAAACAATTTAACACTCATTTTTTTTACTTTTTAATACTTCTTTTCAAATACTCTTTTCCCATTTTTATAACTTACTTCTTTGGTAACTTTTTCTTGTTTGTTATAAAACTTCCATATTCCATCTTTTATATTGTTAACATAAGCACCTTCAGAAAACAGTTTCCCATCGCTAGAATAAATTTTTTCCTTTCCATTTTTTTTTCCATTTTTATAACTTATAATTTTTTTACCTGTAGTGTTAAGAATCCATTTTCCATTACGTTTCCCTTCTAAATAATTTCCTTTCCTTGTTATTATTCCGTTTTCATTGTAATGTACATGCTCCCCATTAGATTTTCCATTTTTATAGTTTCCTATGAACTTAGGCTTACCATCTTCATAATTATCTGCTCTATAGGTATGCTTTCCATTTTTATAAATATATTTATTTTTTAAAACACCATTATCATAATATTCTTTTGCTGTTTTGTATGATATTCCATCTTTTTTAACGAATTCTTTTTTTAATTCTCCATTGGAAAAATACTCTTGTTTTTTATAATGCGTTGGTGTAATAAATTTTTTAATCCAAATAGGTTTATTGTTTTCATTTACTTGTTTCCAAGTACCAGATGGTTTTCCATTTGTAAAATATTTAGTGGTGGTATTATAGTTTTTAGAATTAAATTGTTTGTGCTTAGAAATCCATTTTCCTATTCTTATTCCTTCTTTATAGTGCTCAATACTTACCTCTTCTCCTTTTAAATTATATGTTTTTGTTGTACCATCTATAATCCCTTTTTTATAAAAACTTTCTTTCCTAATACTACCATTTCGGTTATAAAGTACTTTCTTTCCTTGCAAAAAACCATCTTTGTAATTTTCTGTTCTTACAAGAACTCCTTCCTTATTAAAATCTTTACGTTTTCCTTCTATTTTTCCTTTTAAAAGATGAATTTCAGAATACTCTCCATTATAATTAGTAGGTATTTTAAAAAAACCCGTTAAAGGTTTATTGTCTAAACCTCTATAAAGAGTTTGTTTGCCAAACTTTGTTGTAAGAAAATCTACTCTTTCTTGTGCATGGCTATTTAACAAGAAGAATGTCATTAAAAAAAGGAATAACCTCATAATAAGTATTTTTAATTTATATAAAAGTAGTATTTATACTCTTCTTAATATTCTACAAACTCAAATTCGTAGTATATTGGTTTATATTTGTAGCTATTTAATAATGGATTCTATTATTGTTTTTGTCTCTTTAATAAAAGTCTCTGTATTTTTAAAGCGTTGCTTTCTAATTAGAGATACCTCTTTATTATTCTCTCCTTTGAAAACCCTTTTAACCTCCTTACCATTATTAATAAAATTCATTTTGTGATTAATAATAATAAGCTCTTTAAAATTTATTAAATCATATTTTTGAGTAAAGAAACCGCAAAAAGAGATTTCTAAACTTTTGGTATCTAAATTAAACGCTACTCTTCTAGTAGCCTGATATGAATAAACACATATAGGAAGAATAAAAACGATCCAAATTGGCATATCATCTCCTAGTTTTATTCCTTTATAAGTAAAATAAGGAGCAGAAATAAATAATATAACCAGCATCACTATCTGAAATAAATTATTTTCTTTTAGTAACACATTATTTTTATTTTTAGAATAAAATTGATTCATTTTTTAAATTTTACATTAAAAAATAGTACCTGTACTAGCTATAAAAGACGATATATTAATATTCGCAGTGTATCAACTTATATTTGTATAACGCTATTTCATATGAGTACAATAAATAAACAATTCGAAAATTATTTACAATCAATTATTATAGACGAAAGTCTATTCATTGATATTCCAAAAATCTTAAGTTGTTTTCAAAATTTACAACTCAAAAAAAACGACTATTTTGTACTAGAAAACAAAATTTGTCCTTATTTCTGCTTTATTGAAAGTGGTGTTTTACAACACTCCATTTCTGTTTTTAACGAAGAAAAAACCACTTATTTAGCATTAAAAAACACTTGTACTGCTGCTTTAAAAAGTTTTTTACAACAAAAACCATCTAGAAAAAATATTAAGGCTTTAAGTAATTGCAATTTGCTTGTTATAAATTCAGCAAATTTTAAACGTCTTATTAATACCAATAAAGGTTTTCATCGCTTTTATTATAATCTTATTGAGAATCAGATTTTTTTAATTGATGATTATCGAATTGATTTACTCACTTTATCACCAGAAGATCGTTATTTAAAACTACTAGCGAATGATCCTGAATTATTACAAACAATTCCACTACACTATTTAGCTTCCTTTTTAGGAATCTCTAAACGAAATATGAGTAGAATACGTAGAAATATAAAATAATGCCATTTGGCTTCGTTGTTCAATAAGTCTTTTTTTTACTTTTGAGTTCCGTTTAATTTAAAAATCGAATTCAACATGAAATATCTACCAATTAAAAAGGATTTATTTATTAAAAACAGGAAAAACTTTATGGCGCAAATGAAGCCAAATAGTTTAGCTATTTTTAATTCTAATGATATTTACCCTGTAAGTGCAGATAGTACTTTACCTTTTGAACAACATAGAGATATCTTTTTTTTAAGTGGTGTAGATCAAGAAGAAAGTATTTTAATTGTTTTTCCAGATTGTCCTAAAAAAAATTTACGCGAAGTACTTTTTTTAAAAGAAACCAACGAGCACATAGCTGTTTGGGAAGGTGAAAAATTAACCAAAAAAACAGCTTTTGAAACCAGTGGAGTAAAAACAGTATTTTGGTTACAAGATCTAGAAAAAGTGTTAGCAGAAATGATGGCTTTAGCAGATACTGTTTACATTAATACTAATGAACATTACAGGGCTAAAATAGAAACGGAAACTCGTGAAGCTCGTTTTACAAAATGGTTATTCAATAAATATCCTGCACATTCTGTAGCAAAAAGTAATCCTATTTTACAGCGTTTACGCTCTGTAAAAGATCCAATAGAAATTGATTTAATGCAAAAAGCATGTGATATTACTGAAAAAGGATTTCGAAGGATTTTAAATTTTGTAAAACCAAATGTTTGGGAATACGAAATTGAAGCTGAATTTGCACACGAATTTTTAATGAACAGATCTAAAGGATTTGCATATACTCCTATAATTGCAAGTGGTAATAATGCCAATGTTTTACATTATATTGAAAACAATCAGCAATGTAAAGAGGGCGATTTAATTTTGTTTGATGTAGCTGCAGAATATGCAAATTATTCTAGTGATATGAGTAGAACTATTCCTGTTTCTGGTCGTTTTTCTGAACGTCAAAAAGCAGTGTATAATGCTGTAAATAGAGTAAAAAAGGAAGCAACAAAAATGTTAGTTCCTGATACTATTTGGGCAGACTATCATATTGAGGTAGGTAAATTAATGACCTCAGAATTATTAGGTTTAGGTTTAATTGATAAAGCAGATGTTCAAAATGAAGATCCGAATTGGCCAGCTTATAAAAAATACTTTATGCATGGTACTTCTCATCATATAGGTTTAGATACACATGATTATGGTTTATTACACGAACCTATGCAAGCAAATATGGTGTTTACTGTAGAGCCTGGAATTTATATTCCTGAAGAAGGATTTGGAATTCGTTTAGAAGACGATGTTGTTATTCAAGAAAAAGGAGAGCCTTTTAATTTAATGCGAAATATTCCTATTGAAGCAGAAGAAATAGAAGATTTAATGAACCAGTCGTAAGACTGGTTTTTTTGTATCTTTGTTTTATAATTGCTTTGTTTACTAAATTGTTTTGCTATGATAAATACCACTGATATTTACAATATCTTGTTTTTAGATATAGAAACCGTTCCGGAATATGAAAACTGGAATAATCTTGCAGAAGAAACACAAGAACTATATGCACACAAAACGCAATATAAACGAAAGGAAGAGTTTACAGCCGAAGAGTTTTATCAAAAAGCAGGTGTTTGGGCAGAGTTTGGTAAAATTATATGTATTTCTGTAGGGTATTTTGTTGTTAATAAAGACAATAAACAATTACGAATTACTTCTTTTGCTGATACTAATGAAAAGAAAATTTTGTTAGATTTTAAAGCTCTTTTAGAGACTCATTTCAATCTTAAAAAACAGGTGCTTTGCGCACATAATGGTAAAGAATTCGATTTTCCATATATTGCTCGTAGAATGATTATTAACGCCATACAACTTCCGGAAAAACTAAATTTATTTGGTAAAAAACCTTGGGAAATACCACATATAGATACCATGGAACTATGGAAATTTGGTGATTATAAACATTATACTTCCTTAAAATTACTCACACATATTTTAGGTATTCCTTCTCCAAAACAAGATATTGATGGTAGTGAGGTTGCCAATGTGTATTACAAAGAACAAAATTTACCTAGAATTGTAAATTATTGTGAGCAAGATACCATTGCTATAGCTCAACTATTATTACGCTTTAATAATTTGCCCCTGTTAAAACTAAATCAAATTATTAGTATAAAGTAAATTAAAAAAGAACTACAGTTATTAATTGAGTAGTGACAGAAATAAATTGACATTAAAGAAATTATAGTAGTACTCCTTATTTTTATTTAACTTTTTTAGATTTCAATACTAAAGAGGTAAAAGCTTAGAGCTTATAAGTAGTATTAACTCAATAATTAATTAGAATGAACTTTTTTAGAAAAATATTTGGTTTAGGTCCAAAAGAACCTGTGAATGTTAGGCCTAGAACAGCAACTCCAATAAAAGCAATAGAAAATATTGATACATCCATGAGTTATGAGGACATATTTCCTGTTTTAGTTTCAGTAAAAACAAAAGAATATGATTTAGTGAATGAAATTGCAGCAACTTTTCATGAAAGAGAAAATAATTACGCAAATGTAATTGTTGCGCATGTAATGGTAGATAGAAAAAATTTAGATAAAGATGGAGAATCAGAGTTGTACCATATTAAAAACGGACATGAAAATGAAGATTTTTATACAACATTAGAAAAAAACGGTAGGCAAAACTTTGATAATTTTGAGGTTCCTTTTGAGTTTTGGAATCCGACAGATGAAGACTTAGAATACAAAGTATTATCTTGTAGAGTTTCTTTCTTTGCTTCAGAAAAAATTAGGAGTAAAAAACACATGCTAGAAGCTCACAAATTATTAAACTCTAAAGAGTTATTAGTTTCTATTCCTAGAAAAGGACTTATTTTTGTTTGTGATAAAAATATAGAAGAAGAACATTATATTCATTTTTTAAACATGCATGCTTATATGGTATTACAAGAAAATGAGGATTTAGAATTCTTGTGTGAAGATATTTTTGTTGTTGAAAATGGAGAAATAGAAGGTACTTTACACATACAACAATTGTCAGATAAATTAAACGAAATTAATTGATACTTATGAGTTTTAAGGTTATTCCTGTGTTAGACTCTATGTTAGATATTTATAACAAACCTCGTTCTCCAGAACGATTTAAAGAATATTTGGCTATTTTAAAGGGTAGTTCTAAAAGCGATTTAAAAATTCCTATTGCAGGTTTTAATCCTATGGCTAAAGATCATGTTATTGATAAAATTCAAGAGTTAAAAAAAATAAATGCTGAAGAAATAATTAAATCTATTTTAATGGAAGTTAATAAAAATCTTACATTAAAAAACAATACTTCTTTTAGCGTTTTTATAAATGTTGCGGATGATGTAAAAGGAGGTTGGACTAATTATTATACCACAGATTTTGATAGTAAATTTAAATTAAATGCTTTTGTAGAAAGGAATTTTTGTGTTCCTTATTTCTGGACAAGCGAAATGTATTCTAAAGAAATTATTATTAAAAGAACAAAAGAGTATGTATATAGAACTATTTATTGGGCACAAAACAATCGACGACTAAAAACGCTAGAAGATTTTGTACATCAGGAACGTTTCGTTTGTGTAAAAACACACAGCAAACTCTCTATAAATAACAGTAAATCGGAATCTTATAATTTTATTAAATCATACTACGAAAAAAATAAAGATAGTGATGATTATAATTTAATTTTCAATTTTATGTATGGTGATGCTGTTTGTGAAACATTATCTTATCCAACATTTGGAATTTCCGAACATTTTATACTATTTGATATTTTAATTTACTCAATTAAAGGTTTTGTATAGATGTCGTATGCTGTAATGGACATAATCAATTC
>CANMJA010000075.1 GCA_947498055.1 uncultured Tenacibaculum sp. | reverse complement strand
TTATTAAAAAAAACTCTTTAAAAAGGGGCTCAGTGAATCGTGTTTTATCTAATTATGGACTTGTGCAACGGTTACCATTGTTGTGCTTAGTTTATTTTGATATTAATTTAAAGTCAATATCTGTAATTCCATATTTACTTAGTTTCTCCATTCCTTTTTCATCTACAAAATGCATAAATGGTGTTGAAGCATTTTTTATTTTAAATAGAGTGGGGTAAGATAAGTCAGATTTAAATTTACAAGTCCTATAATCATATTGTATTTTTTCAGTATAGGATACAGATTCACTTAATTCAGTATTTATGCAATCAAAATAATTGTCAATATAAACCCCAGAAAAGTTATGATTAACGTTTGAATCATTTTTAGAATCTTTAATGATAATTGGGAATTCTTGAAACTTTACATCATTAAACTCTTTCAAAATTCGAATAAACTCATTACTCAGAATAGGTATTCTAAATTCAGATTTTAACCAATGAATTTTATCAAGATTTTTAAAGCTAATTTTAGAAGTAATAAATTCTAATTCTTCAGGTAGTGATAAGTCAGTACAAGAAGTAATTTCATTTTGAATTTTCCTCCAATTATAAGCATCTGCACCATCAAGAGTATATTTGATATGTTCTTCGTGATATTTTAATCTACCTCTTTTAGCTCTAGCAGTAAAAATTTTCATTTAAGAGTTTTATTTTTAATTAAGCACAACGGCTCGTATAAGAATAGTAGCGGATTTTGAAACACGAACCTTTCCGTTTAGAACTGACTGTAAATATAAAAAAGCGACTTCGATAAAAAACCGAAACCGCTATTATTTTTATACATTGTTGTGCGTTCGTACTTTTTCACGCTCAATTGTTTTCGGCTATTCTTATTCTCCGTGATACATATTAGAAAACATTTCAGCCAATTTTGAGGGTGCTTCTTTCCAAGCGTTGAACATTCCAAGTCCCATTTCGTCAGGCACTATATCCAATTCTCCTGCTTCTACTTTGTCTAAAATTATTGTTGCAATTCCGTCTGGTGCTGGCATATCCCATTCGCTTCCTTTGTTCATATCTGTGTCAATTGCTCCGGGATTTATAGCGTGTACAGTCACTCCTTTTTTCACTAATTCTGTTCTTACAGAAAGTGTTGCTGAATATAAAGCTGTTTTTGATGCTGAATAACCTGCTAAAGAGGGTAAAGGTGAATAAGCTACAATAGAAACGATATTAACTATTTTTGATGGTGCGTTTTTCTCTAATGTAGGTGCAAATGCTCGCATCATATTTATAGTGCCATAATAGTTAACTTTCATATCGTTTTCTACAGCACTAATTTCGCCCTCTAAAACATTACTTTGGCTTAAAATTCCTGCATTATTTATTAGAACTTCTACGTCTTTTGTTTGTTCAGCTATTTTTAAAATTTGAGCGTTATCTGTAATGTCCAATTCTAATGTTACAACTCTTTCGTCTCCAAAATTTGGCATTTTGCTTAAATCTCTGGAAGTTGCATAAATTTTTCTTACTCCTTTTTCTAATGATGATTTTACGAGTGATTTCCCAATTCCTCTGTTCGCTCCTGTAATTAGTATTACCTTGTCTTTCAATGTTTGCATATTTCGTTATTTTGATTAATAATTATGATGCAAAAATACATTGACGATAAAGCCTATAAAACCCGATACTTGCGGTTTTAAATATCGATTGTTCTAAAGGTTAAATTTATTCTTGGACTATTTACTTTTTTTGTTGGTGGCAATCGGTGAAGCCAATTTGTTTGCGTTTCCCCTTTCATAACCAACAAACTACCTTTTTCTAAATGGACGGAAACAGTTTGTTTTGTTTCTTTATGTTTAAATAAAAATTTGCGTTCTGCTCCAAAACTTAATGAACCAATTGCACCATTTTTTTTCAAATCTTTTTCGCCATCACTATGCCAAGCCATTCCTTCGTCTCCATTATGATATAAATTAAGCAAACAAGAGTTAAATTTTTCTCCTGTTTTCTTTTCTATAATTTCTTTGAGTTCTAAAAGTTCTTTAGTCCAAGGTAAAGCCGATTTAGTGGTTTTTGAATAGGTGTAATCAAACGGTTTATCTCCATACCAAGCTACTTTACGTTTGGTAATAATCAATTTTCCAAAAATGATTGCTTTGTCGTTTGCCCATTGAATATTCTGTAATAATTGGTCGAAATAATATTGAGCTTTTTCTGTGTTCATTACTGAACCGTAATAATTTACTTCTCCATCAAAAGGTAAGATGTTAGCATTTTTTGAGGTATTAAATAAGTCCATTTTTCCAAATTTTATAGTCTGTACGCAAACAATGTCCACAAGGTCTGAATCCAAGTTTTTTGGCTTGTTCGGTTGTGTTGAAGAAAACACGGTTTTCGGTTTTCATTCTTTTGCCCGATTTGCATTGTAAAGTTCCGTAGATTTTTAGATTTAGATTTCCGCCATAAACGATTTCTTTTCGTTTTATTCTTCGATAAAGTTCGGTATTATCAATGTTTGTATGCTTTATCATTTTATTAGCTGGTTGCTTCGTGAAATATAACGCCTAAAGTATGTCGTTCTCCGCTAATAACTTCACTAACTCCGTGTTTCATATTTACTCGATAATAACCTCTTGTTCCTTTAATTGGTCTGAAATTGGTTGTAAAAATGAGCATATCTCCTTTTTTTGATTTTAAAACTATCGCTTTGGATTGTGCTCTTGGTGTTTGTTGTGTCAAAACAAATTCTCCGCCTATGAAATCTTTATCTGGCTCGTTTAAAAAAAGAACGGTTTGCATTGGAAAATAAACTTCTCCATATAAATCTTGATGTAAAGTATTAAAACCACCTTTGCCATATTTTAAAATTAATGGTGTTGGTTTTAATTGATTATTTTGATGGCAAAGCGATTGCAATTCTTCAAATGTTTCGGGAAATATTTTATCAATATTAAGCACTTTCATCCAAAGGTTAGCGATAGGCGAAAGTTTTGGATATATCGTTTCTCTTAATGTTTGAATGATTTTCGGAAGTGGATAATCAAAGTATTTATATTCGCCCAAACCAAAACGATAACGTTCCATTACAACCGTTTTTCGATACAGATTTTCGTTATTGTATTCTTTTATTATTTCGTTGCATTGTTCGTCTGAAATTATTTTGGGAATAATGGCGTAACCTTTTTCGTTCATTGATTCAGATACAGATTGCCAATCGGTTGTCGCAAGTTTTGTTTTTAAATTCTCCATTGTTATACCGTAATATTTGAAGTATTGATTTTTGATGCTTCCCAACCAATAATAGCAGTTTTTCGAGTTGTTCCCCACATATAACCGCCAAAAATTCCTGTGGATTGAATAACTCTATGGCAAGGAATTAAAAAACCAATAGGATTATTTCCGATTGCAGTTCCGACTGCTCTTGATGCTTTTGGTTTTTGAATGAGGTTAGCAATATTTCCATAAGTTGCTAAATTTCCCGTTGGTATTTTTAAAAGTGCTTCCCAAACTTTTAACTGAAAATCTGTACCTTTTAGGTGTAGTTTAATTTTGTTAATCTTGCTCCAATCTTGCGTGTAAATTTGTAAAGCATTTTGTTGAATTTCGTCTGTTTTTTGAATAAAACTCGCTTTCGGAAAGCGTTTTTGTAATTCTGAAAATGCAATTTGTTTGTCGTCCGAAAAACCCATATAACAAATGCCTTTGTGCGTAGAAGCTACTAAAATTCTCCCAAACAAACTTTCTGTAAAACTATAGTTTATAGTCAAATTTTCTCCTTTGTTTTTGTATTCTCCGGGTGTCATTCCCTCAATTTTCACAAATAAATCGTGTAATCTACCTGTACCCGAAAGTCCTGTTTTATGTGCAGTTTCAAATAAAGTAGTTTTTGAATTATTTAGAATTTGTTTTGCGTGTTGAACGCTAATAAATTGCAAGAATTTTTTTGGGCTAACACCTGCCCAATCTGTAAACATTTTTTGAAAATGAAAAGGACTTAAATGAACTTTTTTTGCAATCTCCTCAAGAGTAGGTTGTTCTGTGTGGTTCTGCCGTATGTATTCAATAGCTTCCGCTATTCGAGTATAATTTATGTATTCTTGCTCGTTCATTAAGTTCAAATTTTATAACAGCAAAAATAGAATTGATTTCACTCCTATAAAACCCGAAACTTGCTGAATTGCACGGACTTTTTTTGTATGACGCACAACGTTCAGTATAAGAAACGTATGGCAGTTGATAGGCGCTTTCGTTTCGGTTTATTACTTAGCTAAATATAAATATTTTGCTTTTATCTTTTCTACTATAAATGCCAAATTTTATATTTAGCGGACTTTGTTAATAAGCACAAAACTTTCGGTTTAGCACAAACGCCCTATGTTTTTTATACATTGTTACCACCTGGCTTTATCTTTTATATTCATCTTTCAATTCAATAAAGTCAATCGGCAATACTGGTTTCGTAATTTCTTTCTTTTTCTCTTCTAGGTTAATTCCAATAGATAAATAAATCATACTAGCTCTAACAAGTTTCATTAAATTTAGTGTCTTTTGTTCAAATTCGGTTCGTTCAATAACATAAGTTAATCCATTATCTAATATTCCACTTTGTCCAAAGTCTATTATTTTAAATGATTTATGTTCTATGAAATTTCTTATTTGAGCTAATTCTTGAGCCTCAGGTTCAATAGTGGAAGTGAATTCTTCTTTGTTTTCAAATAAATCTTTACTTAACCAATATAAGCCTCTTAATGCCCAATTTTGAGTTTGGATTATCTCTGGATTCAATTTATATGATTTTGTTGTCTTGTCATAGATGTTCCAAATACTTCTATATGAAACTTTATTTGGTTTGAAACCTAAATTGAGATAGTCGTTTAATAAGTAACCGATTTTATCAAATATTGAGTAACATATTCTAAAAGCAATTTTCGTTTTTTCACTACTGTAAGAGTAAACAGCGAAGTCTAAAGTGTCAAGTTGTAGATTATCTTTGTCCGAATAGTGTAATTCATTCTTATTTAACCCCTCATATAATAGATGTCTAGCCGATGCAAATTCTTGCTTTACCTGATTGAAAATTGTTTGATATATTGGAGATGTGCCAGATTTTAAAGTCATTGTTGGTAGAAGTAGACAATCGTGCGCTGTAATATTTTTTGTTATGATATCATTAAGAGGGTTTAAAAAAAGTTGATTTTCTAAACACCATTTTCTGTATTCGCATTCTTGTTTAGTTGTACCAATAGAAAAGTTTTCTAAGTCTTGAATATCCTCTAATACCTCTTGACTTATAATTGATTCAATAAGTTCGATAATGTTTTTAAAGGCTTGTTTTGCATCTTCATAAATATCGGAGTTTACTGATTTTTTCAAATACTTATGTGCAAACTTGAAAAATAATAATTGCTGACCATTGTCATAAAGAACTTTTGCGTAATGAAAAAGACCAAATCCAATATTTCCGTGTGCCATTGGGAAAGAAGAATCTATATTCAATACTTTTTTCCAATACAATTGAGCTTCAGAAAATCTACCTAGATGACTGAAAAGGTTACCTAAATTGGTCAGAATCTGACATTTTTTTAGAATATTTTCACTTTGCTCTGAAAATGATAGAGCTAGTCTTAAGTTGATAGCTTGCTGTTCGAGTTCTTTCAGATTAAAACTCCAAAATTCATCTGTGTTTAAATTCTGAGTTAATTGTTGTAGATAAGACCAACCATTTGCAATATTAAAGTGAAAAGTCATTTTGTCATCGTCTGAGAAATTTTCTAAGTTTTGAAGTTCCGAAAATTCAAGTCCAATTTTGATAGGTTTTATATCTTGCGATTCTCTGCCTGTTTCAAACAGTATTGCAAGTATATTTGTTACTTGTACTGAATCAAATTCGTTTAAATCTTTAAGATTTAGTATGTCTTCAAAAGTTAGATTCACTATTTTTTTAGCTTGGTGGTAACGTTCAGTATAAGAAACGTAGGGCAGGTGATAAGCACTATCGTTTCGGTTTATAACTTAGCTAAATATAAATATTTTGCTTTTATCTTTTGTTCTATAAACGCCAAATTTTATATTTAGCGGACTTTGTAAATAATCACAGACCTTCGGCATAATACAAACGCCCTATGTTTTTTATACATTGTTACCAGCCGTTATTCCTCTTCATTTTGTTTCGGTATAAGATTCTGTGTGAATGAATTATAAGGGAAATATTTCGGCATTTTACTATGAATTAATTTATCTTTAAAAAAACATTGAGAAACTTTATCATCAAAAAACGCTGGGTTTAATGGGATTTTCGCGTTAGGATTGTGATAAATAACTGTTCCTTCAGACCAAGTTTCTTTACTGTCCTTATCAACTTTATAAGTAACCAAATTTGGTTTGTCTGCATCTGGTATATGATTATAAAAAGTCCCTGTTCTTATTAAAGTTGGAATATTACTACCAAGTTCAGCTTGTTTTCCCATTCTGTTGAATTTAGATAATGTTCCACAAGAGGAAAATATTATTGCACTTACATTTTCAGAATTTGGATGAAAGAAAAAGCCACTTGGGATTTTGGTTCCATTTGGTTTTGTATAATCTCCAATTTCAACAGGGGTAACAATAAGTTCTCCGTTTTTATCAAACGAATTTTCGTATTTATATCCATATAAATATTCCAACAAAGAATTAAAAGTCCAAGTCATTGACATAGTATCGTGAAAATCGGCTATTGCAATTAGAAATGGTTTTCCTTTTACGTGTTCTTTTTCCCAATATTTCTTTTTCATTTTGTCAAACAGAGCACTTCCAAATAATAAAGGAATGTCGTTTTTCAATTTCTCTTGAATTTCTTTATCGTTTTTTGGATTACTTTCTATTTCTGTTTTTCGGCTAACTATTACTGCCTCAACGGCTATTTCTTCATTAAACTTTTCAACCATATAATCAGGTGCGTTGAAGTTTCTTTTGAATGAAAAAAATTGCTCTCTAAAAAAACAGAATAAAAATAATTCCCAAACTCTTGAGTCAAATCCGTTTATAGATTGAAATTGGTCTATAAAATTTCCATCTATGTCTTTGTAGTGGTAAGAAACTTCTTTTACAGTTTCTTTAGCCATAGATAAAGCAATATTTGACTTTAATAGTTTAAAATTTGGGTGTTGATTATCTTCGTTATTTAGATTTTTAAAAAGGTCAAAATATTCGTATTTATTATCGTGAAAAACAATTGAGTTACTACTCATTTTGTCGTCAATCCATTTTCTTACTTCCCCAATAGTTTCTAAGCTTGCAGTTACTAATTCCGCTCTATACTGTTTTGATTTATCTCTTGATAAAATACATCCATAATAATCTTGGTCAGTAATGTCAAGGCTTATCAATCCAAGTAGCCCACCATTCCCGTTAGAATAAAATTCTAATTCTTCTGAAAAATATTGAACAAAGGGTTCTCTTGTGAAGAGCAGGTAAATGTCAAATAACTTTTTATTAATTGGAATTGCGGTTTTCATCTAATGTGTGGTAACGTATAAGTGTATGTTTTGTTTGGTTATAATCGTTTGCGAAGCTATAGCGAAGACAAACTATTTACCAAATTAAA
>CANMJA010000074.1 GCA_947498055.1 uncultured Tenacibaculum sp. | reverse complement strand
AGTTGAGGAGTTGAGGAGTTGAGGAGTTGAGGAGTTGAGGAGTTGAGGAGTTGAGGAGTTGAGGAGTTGAGGAGTTGTATAATAATTTAAATTTATGACTTTTTAGATATACTTGAATACATTTCTTTAGTATTTATTTTAATTCTATTTTAGTTGAAAATTAGTGAGATATGGATATTACTGAAAAAAAAACAGCTAAAGGATGGCTTCAAAAATTAAAGGAGGAGAGTTGGGAAGCTGAATTATTAGTTTCAGCAATTGCTATTTTTGGTACTTTTAAATTATTGGGAGTAATAGATTGGATTACTAACACGTTTATCGATTTATTATACCCCGAGCAATACCTTATCGGATATGTTATTGTTTTTTTTGGTCTTTTTGCGATTAGTATTTTAGCTTCTATGTTCGTTATACATTTCTTTTTAAGAGCATATTGGATTGGTTTAGTTGGTTTAAATTCTGTTTTTCCAGATTATGGTATTGAAGACAGTATATATTCAAAAATATATACCGAAAAAATAATTAATTTATTACCCAAACTAAAAAGTTCTATAGAAGAAGTAGACGAACTTTGCAGTGTTATTTTTTCTGCTGCTTTCACTTTTTTATTAATGTATACCTATATGGGATTTTTTTCTAGTATATATATTTTACTTTATAACACACTTGCAGATTATATTCCTTCTTATATTTTATTAATTCCATTAATTCTTCTCTTCTTTCTATTCATTTTTCAAATAGTTTTTTCTATTTACGCTAATTTAAAATCTAATAAAGAAAAGAAAAAGGTACAAATTTTTTTATTCAGAATAATGAAATTTTTATCTATAATAATGTACGGACCTTTATATAAGTCCATATTACAAGTTAGTATGATATTTAGCTCTAATTTTAAAAAGAAAAAAAGGTTATCTTACTTAATGATTGTCTTTCTTTTTAGCGGAAGTTTTGTTGCTATTTATCAAATAGAACAGACTAACATACCTTATTTAATAAGCTACAAAAAATATTTTAGCTCTACTAAATTACAAGCTAATTTTTATGAAGTTAATAACACTAAAAACACCTATTTATTAACCCCAGAAATAGAATCTGACATACTAAAAAACACTATCGTAAAAGTATTTATTCCTTTATTTACTCATGAAAAAAAAATAAGGAAAAACATCTGTGAGTTTGAGAAAGAAAATATAACCAAGCAAGAAGAAGACCTACTCCTTTTAGAATGTTATAATCAATACCTTTCTATTTTTGTTAATAATACCAAGATCGCATCTGATTTTTTAAGGTATACTCACCCTAGAACTAAACAATTTGGAGTTATAACTTATATTAAACTAAATAATTTAGATTTTGGTAAAAATAATATTACTATAAAAAAAGGTTCAGGAGTTACCTGGAAAATACCTTTTTATTATGCTATTAATAAAAAAACCATCTAAATCAAAAAATGTAAACCATTTCTTTATTTCTAAAATCATCTATGACTACAATATTTAAAAATATAAAAGAATTAATTCAAGTAAGAGAAGAAAACATTAGTAAAGTTTCTGGTAAAGAAATGAATATTTTACCTACGATTAAAAATGCTTTTTTAGTTATTGAAAAAGATCGTATTATTAATTTTGGATCTATGGATGATATGCCAGAAATTTCAAGTGCTACTTTTGTAGATTGTACTGGTAAAATGGTATTTCCTTCTTGGTGCGATAGCCATACACATATTGTATATGCTGGTAATCGTGAACAAGAATTTGTGGATCGTATTAATGGATTAACGTATGAAGAAATTGCCAATCGTGGTGGTGGAATTTTAAATTCAGCAAAAAAACTACAAGAAACCTCTGAAGAAGAAATATACCAACAATCTGCCAAGCGTTTAAAAGAAATAATATCTTTAGGTACTGGTGCTGTTGAAATAAAATCGGGATACGGACTAACAGTAGAAGCTGAATTAAAAATGCTTCAAGTTATTAAAAAACTGAAAGAGAATTTTACTATTCCTATAAAAGCTACATTTTTAGGTGCGCATGCTTTTCCTAAAGAATACAAAACAAATGAAGAAGCATATATTGATCTAATTATAAACGAAATGTTACCTAAAGTAGCATCTGAAAACTTAGCAGAATTTATCGATGTTTTTTGTGAGTCTGGTTATTTTACTGTAAAACAAGCTGAAAGAATAATACATGCCGGTAAAAAGTATGGTTTGCAACCTAAAATACACGTAAATCAATTTACTTCTATTGGTGGTTTAGAAGCTGGTGTAAGAAATAATGCTTTGTCTGTAGATCATTTAGAAATAATGACCTTACATGATATTACGGTTTTAAAAAACAGCAATACCATGCCTGTTGCACTTCCATCTTGTTCTTATTTTTTAAGTATTCCTTATACTCCTGCTAGAAAAATAATAGATACAGAACTTCCTTTGGCTTTAGCTACCGATTACAACCCTGGCTCTACTCCTTCTGGTAACATGAATTTTGTGGTAGCTACAGCTTGTATAAAAATGAAAATGACACCAGAAGAATCAATCAATGCAGCAACTATTAATGGTGCTTATGCCATGAATTTAAGTAAGGAAGTAGGTTCTATAACTAAAGGAAAAAAAGCGAATTTTTTTATTACAAAAGAAATTCCTTCCTATGGCTTTTTGCCTTATAGTTTTGGTACTAATGTGATAGAAACCGTATATGTTAATGGACAAAAAATGTAATATGTTACAAATTTTCTCTTCAAAAAATATATCAGAATTTATAGCTCCTCGTGCTGGTGAAACTAAATTAGGAGAATGTGTTCAAACCATTTTGAATCCGAAAAAAATAGTAGAAGAACTTGAAAATTCTTCCGCTACATATGTTATTCTTGGAGTTCCTGAAGATATTGGTGTTCGAATGAATTATGGAAATCCGGGAGCACATACTGCTTTTATTCCTGCTTTAAAAGCTTTATTAAACACACAACAAAACCAATTTATTAATGGAAATGAAATTTTAATTCTTGGGTATTTAGATATTTTGGATGAAGTAATTAATTTCGATAGTTCTCAAAGAAAAGAAGGAGATCTTTTGGTTAAAAAAATAGATGAAGTACTTTCTAAATGGGTGAAAATAATTATTTCTTCTAATAAAACCCCTATTATTATTGGTGGTGGTCATAACAACTCTTATGGTAATATTAAAGGAGTATCGGAAGCAAAAAAGGAAAAAATTAATGTTATTAACTTAGATGCTCATACCGATTTAAGAAATGTAGAAGAACGCCATAGCGGAAATGGTTTCTCTTATGCGATAAAACATGGTTTTTTAGATCGTTATTTTATGTTTGGCTTACACGAAAACTATACACCTCAATATATTTTTGATTTTATTCATGCAGATATTAACTTAGAGTACACCATGTATGAAGAAATAGAAATATATAAAACAACTACTTTTGAAAGTGAACTACAAAGAGCTTCTAATTTTATAAATAAAAATGCTTATGGTATTGAAGTAGATTTAGATGCCGTACAGTATTTTCCTAGTAGTGCAATGTCTCCTAGTGGCTTTTCACCTGAACAAGCAAGGCGCTTTGTCTACGCATTAAGCAAAAATAACAATGCCCGTTATTTACATATTTGCGAAGGCGCTCCTGCTATAACAAACGACAAAAATGCAACTACACAAGTTGGTAAGTTTATTAGTTATTTAATTACTGATTTTATAAAGGGAAAAAGCATCTAGTTTAGTTACTTTCCTTTTAGTAGCTCGTATAATTATCACATCTATTCAATAAATACTAATTACGATCAAATTAGGTAAATAATAGCGTATTAAAACTCTTTCCTTTCGAATTTAACTTCTAAATTGACAAATTATAAGAAAAAGTATACATTCGTTTTTCATTAAAAAAATAGAATTTGAACGATTTAAAAATAAAACTAAAAGAAGTATACATTCCTTTTTTAGTTGTCGCAATTAGTACTATTGCTTTTTATAATTTTTTCCGTTGGTTTTTCGATATTAAATTAGCTATTATACCTTTAAAAGAAAATTTACTTAATTTTTGGATTCCTTTTGCAATTCCTTGGATTCCAGTTCTTCTTTGGTTACGTAGAAGAATTAGAATAGTAAACATTAGAGGCGAAAATGATAATGGGTACTTCTTATATCAGTTTGCAATGGTAGCAGCAATAGCTGTTCCTATTATAATAAGTCAAGATTACATTGAAAAAAGTTCTTTTGAATTACATGAAATTTCTTCTGTAACTGAAATAGAAGAATTAAAAAATGAAAAATATTTTCATATAAACTCCTACGAAATTAACTCTCAAGAAAGCCTTCCTTATGTTACAGCTCGAACATCTGGAAGAAATAATGAAAGTTTAACGTATTACCTATATTTAGCATGTCCTTTTAAAAACACAAATTCTGTTTGGTATGGTGTAAAATATCAAAAAAACTTAAGTAATCGACTTGGAGAAGAACAAAAAAATATAGAATACGAAAATTTCATAAAAAAATCTGAAAAAAAATTTTCAGCTTATAACTTTTATAAAGCTAGCTATTTTGAAAAATTAAGAAATTCTGACGATAAAGATGGTTTTGTAGAAGCTCTAAAAAGTAAAAATTCTGATTTAAAAGATAAGAAATTAACCATATTAGTTCCTAAAGAAGACGTTTTTGAAGATCGATTAGGAAATTCTTTTCCTTGGATTTTTATTTCTTTTGGTATTGGTTCTTTTATTATTTTAATGATGATTTTAATTCCGAAAATTAATACTGAAGAATACATTAATTTCAAAAAAAATAAACCTTTAAAAGAAGATGACTTAAAAGATTTTATTCAATATATAAATCCTTTAGGTACACATAAAGCTACAGCCATACTCGTACTTCTAAACATTCTTGTATTCTTAATAATGATTTTTTCTGGTATTAACATTATCTCTCCTACTGCAAAAGAACTATTAGAAATTGGCGGAAATAGACGTTTTGAAGTAGTACATGGAGAATATTGGCGATTATTTACTTCTATGTTTATTCATGGAGGGCTAATGCATTTAATTATGAATTTATTTGGGCTTTGGTTTGGTAATACCTTTTTAGAAAATATTTTAAATCCTATTAAATTAATTCTTATATATATTATTTGTGGTTTAGTAGCTAGTTTAACAAGTATTTATTGGCATGAAAATATAGTAAGTGTAGGAGCTTCTGGTGCTATTTTTGGATTGTATGGACTTATTTTAGCTTTCAATATTTTTAAAGTTTATTCAAAAAACACAAGAGGAATTACTTGGGTTCTATTAGGGCTTTATGCAGGTGTAAGTTTACTACTTGGCTTTTTTGGAGGAATAGATAATGCTGCTCATTTGGGTGGACTTATAGCTGGTTTTATTATTGGAATACTACTTATAGTAATAGATAAAGAAAAACTTAAAAAAAGTGCTTTACAATAAATATGTATACGATGAAACCCTATTTTTTATTTCTTTTTTCTTTTCTACTTTTAATTAATTGTAGTAATAATAAAAAAACCGATCATAGAATTATTTATGAAATAAGTGAAACAGCTTTAAATAAAATTACAGAAGTATATTTAAAAGAAAAAAATAAAAGTGATTTTTTCTATATTACAATATCCTCTTTAGAAAATGGCTCTGAAGAAATTTATTTTGAATTGAATAGTTGTGATAAAAATCTTACTTGTATCTATTCAAATGAATTATATAAAAAAACCAATCGATTTTTAAAACTAAATAAAAATCTATATATCCCTATATTTTTCTTCTCTGATGCATTCTTCGTGAAGAAAAAAACATTAGAACTTCCTCAAAAAATTGGAGGGGGTACATTTTTTATTATTGATATTAATGGAAATATAACTAAACAAGGTGTAAGCATTTGATAATTATGTATTCAAGTAAGCTTACCTTTATCTAACTTTTTTAAATTTACAAACCTATTATACCAACTTTGAACGAAACTGAAAAAATACTATTAATTCTAGATTTAGATGAAACTCTAATTCATGCTACAGAAACTAAACTTGCTATTCAACATGATTATAAGTACATGGATTATTATATATATAAACGACCGCATGTAATCGAATTTCTAATAGAAATGAATTCATTCTTTAAACTAGCTATTTGGTCTTCAGCAGATGATACTTATGTAAATGATATTGTTGAATTAATAAAACCTAGTGAAATAAACTTTGAATTTATTTGGGCTAGAAGTCGTTGTACTACAAAACGAGATTACTTATTAGACAGGTATGTTCAAGAAAAAAGATTAAAGAAAATAAAAAAACAAGGTTTTCAATTAGAAAAATCTCTTATCGTAGATGATTCTCCTGAAAAAACAAGAGATAATTTTGGAAATGCTATTTACATATTGCCTTATGAAGGAAATATAAAGGATACTGAATTAATTACTTTATCTAATTTTCTTACATCAATTAAAGATTCTGAAAATGTTAGAAGAATTGAAAAAAGAGGTTGGAGAAATAAATATGTAATAAAAAATTAATCTTTCCATTTTCAGTCCTCAAATAATTAAGTTTTTCTTCTCCTTTATACCAAAAAACAAAAAATGATCAAATATCTATTTCTTATTACAATTCTCGTTGGTTATTCTTGCAAAAACTCTTTAAATAAGGAAATTAATAACAAAGAGCTAGCAGATAATTTAAAAAACAATCAATCAATATCTAAAAAGGCACACTTAAAAAAGCCTCTTTATATAGGAGTTTTAAAAAAGTTTTATAAAGAAAACGATTATTATATTTCTCTCTCTTTTAAAAACTCTACTCCTACTTCTTTTAGTAATGAATTTCATGAAAACATAAGTAAATATGTAGGTAAATTACTTTCAAAAAATCAAGATAATGAACGTTATAAAATTAAAGACATAATTGCTGAAAAATACTTTGATGTAACTGCTTTAGATACAATTATTGTATTAAATAATAATGTAAAATTGGATACTTTGTATAGAAAAAATTATGAGTATTTATCAGGTCAAACTGAAAGTCAGGTTATAGCAACCTACAAGAAAACTAGATTAGTAAATAAAAATATGGACTATTTGTGCATGTCATTAAACAATGAAACGTTAAAACCAGTAACAAACTTTAAAGAGGATTCAAAATATTTAAAAGAAACATTAATTAAAAATTCATTTAGCCCATCTAATATACATGCGCATTATAAAATGATAAAAAACAATGATACTATTTCATTTATATCGTTTGGAACTTATAAGCAAGACACCGCAAATGAGTATTTTTATTTATTAAAAAACAAAAAACCTATAGATTCTATTGTCAACGAATCTTCAATTTCTAAAATGATTGCCGTTCCAATATTTAGAGAATCTGAAGATTTATATATTGCCTATGAGTTCATTCCCGATTCTGATATTTCATGGACATCTCTTATAGGAATTGACTTCAAAAACAATCAATTAAAAAGGTATAAAAAAAATAGAATATTTATGAAAAATTAAAGAACATACTCTATCTAAAAAAACAATCCTGTAACAAAATTCTCATTTCTGAGTCTTCTTTAAAACTATCTAAAACAAATGCAGGCAACATCAGAAAATAAAGAAACTTGGAAAACCATATTTTTATTTCTATTAATACTATCTGTTCTAAGTGTAATAAGTTATTATGCTATTTTAAAGTTACGTACTACTAGTATATATGTTGGGGCTTTAATGTTTTCCCCTGCTCTTGCTTCATTTATTACGCTAAAAATTAGAAGGAAACCTCTCTCTAGTTTACCTTGGAATTTAAAAGATTCTAAATATTTAAAATTATCATATACAACGCCTATTTTATATATTTCTTTTGCCTATGCTTTCATTTGGTTATTTGGTTTTGGTAATTTTTTCAGTAAAAAACCTCCGTTAGAAACGGAGGCTTTGATTTTCAGATTAGCCCCATAGGGGCAACACGTCAAAGACTATTG
>CANMJA010000073.1 GCA_947498055.1 uncultured Tenacibaculum sp. | reverse complement strand
AGCAAAAAAGAAAAATACTACATCATTAGTATTAATTTTATTCTTTTATCTTAAATATTCAAACATACGAGGTTTTGAAAACCTGTGAGGTCTATTAACTTGATGGAAAAATAGTTATATGGAAAAAACACTAATAGTAATGATTTTTCAGTCTAAAAGGAATAAAAGTTGTATCGAGATGTAATGAAACTGTTCACGATACATCTCCTTATAGTCAACACTCAAACTGACAATAAATAATTTAAAAGTTAAAATTCTTACATAGAAATCAGGTTATTTAGCAATCAAATAAGAAATATCATAAGAAACCCCAAAGTTCGCAAACGTAGTACTTAACTGTCCGCCACGAGCTTTTACATAACCTATTCCGCCTCTTAAATTTAAATTCTTTGTAACCATAAAATTAATTCCAACACTAGGTTTCACAATCAACCCTTGTCCTGTACTAATACCACCGCCACCAGCAGCCCCGCCTAATACTTGTGCAAAAGCAGTTATTTTATTATTAAAGAAAGAATTTGTTTGCGCACCAAGCCCAACAATTCCTTCGGCATAAGCTCCTGCATCTCCAAAATTTGCAAAAGAGGTTTGACCAGCTCCATAAATAAACTTATTTAAAAAGAAGTTTATTTGTAATGAAATTTGATGCATATCTTGCTTAAAATTTCCATTTCTTTGCGCATCAAAATACCAATCTTGTTTTACGATGGTTTGCACTCCTTTAAATTTTGCTTTTGAAAATTCAGTATCATTAGAAAAAATACCATCTTTTTCTACATAATATTTTAAACCAAAACCTAGAGTAGAAGATAGAAAATGAGCATCTGGACTCATTAGATATCCTTTATTTATAGAAAGATAAATGTTATCAAATATTTTCTGTTCAATAGAAAGATCAGGATAAATTAAAAATCCACCTTTTGTATCTACACCGCCACCGCCGCCAGCACCAATACCAAATTTTGCTTGAATATTTGTTCTATTTTTATTCATAGATACATGATATCCACCACCTAAAAATATATCCATATAACCGGCAGGAATACCACTATAAGCACCATCTGCTTTTACAAAAACGAACCAATTTTTATTCAAAAAAGAATTTAATTCAAAACCAGCTAAACGCATGGTTCTTCCTTTAATAGATTCACCTGTAGAAAATTTAGAATCTCCTTTAACAGATAAATTATTTAAATGTACCATTAAAGAAAGCCTATCTGAAGGCTCTTTCCAATCCGTAATTTTTAAATCTTTTACAGAAAATTGCTGTTCTCTTTTATTAAAATCAGAATAATTAAAAGATAAAGGAATTTGTACTGCAGCATAAAATTGATGATTTTTAATATTTCCACCATCAAAAAAGTTGACATAACTCCAACCAGAAGTAATAGAAAAATCATTAAAGTCATATCCTAAATTAAAGTGAGGAAGAATAAAAGCACCACCACCATCTGGAGCAGAAGCACCGCCACCGCCACCGAAATGTATACCACTATCGATAAATAATTTTTTAGTTATATGGTATTTAATACCAGCATTAATACCCAAGGTAAAAAAACCACCTCGAATACCACCTACTGCACCATAAAAACCCAATCCAGTATATGCCCAATCGTTTAATTTTAAATTGTAATGAATTCCAGTAAAATCCATATTGGGCTCTTGTAGAGGCATTTTAATAGATAAAAAATCTAGTTGAGCAAAGCCATTTTGTGTGTTTTTATTTGGAATTCCTTTTTCTTGTGCGTAAAAAAAATGAACGCTACATGTTAATACAAACAAAAGCGTTCTTTTAGTAAAATATTTTACCATTTAAAATTAATAAGGTTTATGAATTTGTTGTCTGTTTCCATTAATAAAAGAAGCTACAAAAGCATCTTCAAATCCCATTTTTAATAACTGTTTTCTGAAATTTTGGGCTTCTTTTAGCGTTTTAAATACTCCTATAGAATAGCGTAAGTATTCTCCATTAGATAAAATGGCTGTAAAAGATTCAGATAAAAGAGGGTAACTTTTTTCGGTAAAAGCACCTATTTGAACAGAGTAAACAGTTTCTCCTTTAATGTTTTGTTTTATTGAAGAGATAGCTTCTGTGGTAGAGGTAGAATTATCACTTAAAGAATCTTCATTTTCGTAAGAATCCTCATTTTCATCATAAGAATCCTCATTTTCATCATAAGAATCACTATCATTAGCATCATTAATACTATCTAGTACTCTATTAGCTTCTTGTTTTTTAATTTTTCCTAAGTTGGCACCAGCACCATTTTTATAAAAATAAACGGCAAAGGCAATGGCAATACCAGCTAAAAAACTTAATAAAATGTTCCTATTTCTGGCAGTGCTTTTTACATCTCCAACTTCTTCAATGCGTTCGCTTAATTCATTTTCTAATTCTTCATTTTTTGAATTTAAATCTTTTATTTCCTGTTGTAAATTTTCTAATTCTTGATCGTTTAAGAAAGGCATTAATTATGAGATTAAAATGTTAGAGCTAAAATACAAATCTTTTTAATTTGTTTGCATAAAATAAGAGGCATTTATTAAAACTCAAGACTAAAAACTCAAGTAAAATAAATTTAAATGATATTTGTGTTTCCCCCTAAAAACACTCACTAATTTACAATAAATTAACTTTGATAAGTTCAAATATAAGAAAAACTATTTAATTTTTTTATTGATTATTAAAACTTTAGAGTTGTTTGATAGTGTGGTAAAGAAACCATATTCATTACCTCCATCATGTATTTTAAACTCTTTTTTTAGTTGCGTGACGGCTTTTGGAAAATTTCTGGTAGCAATATTTAATTTTCTATTTGAAATTTTTTTTAAAATTGTTTTTTTATGAAATGGTATAATTTCAGTTATTTCAAATCGTCGCCCTGGAAATGAAATAAGTTCATTAGAAGTATAAAGATGCGTATGCTCTTGTAGCTTTTCAACGTTAAATTTTTTAGGGATTTCATGAAATCCTCCTGATTTTAAAACGGCAGCATTAGGTTCGTATAAATATTTTTTAGGAAAAGAATAATTGCTAGAAATGGTATCTTGTGGTAATTGAAAATTAAATTCTTCAAGCATTTCATTTTTAATATTCAAAGTTTTTATCGTAACCTCTTTCTCATAGTTTTTATCTAACAAAAACAAAAGTTCTTTTACTTCATTATGTATAGCTACTACATGAACTTCTTTTGTGAATTTTAACTCGTTTATGGCAGAAGTAATATCTAATAAAGGAGAAACTTTTATAAGAATCTTTTCCGTTTTAGAAAAAAGAAAATCTATGTTTTCTGGAACATTAGGTAAGCAATCTTTTAAAAAATGAACTTTATTTTTATTAGCATCTCTTCTAGACGGATCTATATATAAAAAATCTATTTTTAAGGACGTTTTTTTTAGATAATCTAAACCATTTATTGCTACAGATGTAATATTAGAGACATTTAGTTTCTTAAAATTATGTGTTACAATTTCAGATAAATCCGTATTAATATCACAATGAACTACCTGCTTAAAAGATTTCGAAAAAAAATAAGAATCTACACCAAAACCACCAGTAAGATCAACAATAGTATCTCCTTTAATTAAACTAGCTTTATGTTTTGCTGTAATTTCTGAAGAACTTTGCTCTATAGATATCTTATTAGGATAGTAAATGTTTTTAGTAGAAAACCATGTAGGCAGTTTCTTGTCACTTTTTTGTTTACAAATTATTTGATTTGCAAGTTCTTTAATAGGTATTTCTTTAAAAGGACTACCTTTAAAAATTAGTTGAACAACATCTTTATTTAAATTATTATTTATAAAGTATTGTACCTCAGTTGTTAAAATATTTGTATTCAAAAAAATAAAAATTAGCCTTTATAAAAGCCAAAAATACTGATATTTTTTATGAATTTTGCGTTTCAATTTTTATAAATAAGTATTTAAATATTATGAAGAAAACAGTTTTAACATTATCTATTATTTTTATTTCGTTAGTATCAAGTGCGCAATATTATGTTTCTTTTAGTGGAGGATATGCTTTCGGAGTAGGAGAAAAAGATTTCGGATCTAATTCGGTATTGACTCCTACAGGAATTGTAGATATGGGAAATTTTGAAGGTAGTTACGGAGAAGGAGTACAAACGCAATTAAGAGCAGGTTATTTCTTTAATAATAAATGGGGAGTTGAAGTAGGTGTTGGTTATATTTATGGTGCAGACCAAGAGTTTCAAAGAGTAGCGGGTATTTTAGATGTAAAAACAAGAGGTAGAGCCTTCGGAGCATCTTTATCAGGAATTTATAACATAACAAAAAACGTATATGTACGTGCTGGATTATTAACTAAGATAGCAGGAAAAACAGAAGCTGTTACAGATGTAAATTTACCAGCGCAAGTAACAGGACTACCAGCAGATGTAAAAGCAGATTTTACTACCGATTTTAATGGTGAATTTCCTTTAGGTTTTATTGGTGCTGTAGGTTATAAATTACCAATAGCGAATAATTGGTCTTTATTTGGCGAAGTAGAATATATGTCTATTAACGTTACAAGAGATATTTCTAAATTAGGAGATTATAGTGCAACTATTGGAAACAATGATCTTCCAAGAGACAATTTAAGTCAAATTTTAGGTGCAACTCCATTATCTCAATTAGTACCATTATTACAAGATGAACTTCAGTGGGGAGAGAATGGTTTGCCATCTCCTGAAGCACCATATTCTTCTTTTGGAATTAATTTTGGTATAACGTATACATTTAATTAAAAATGTCGCAGTATTAAAATAGATACCTTTTTAGGTAATTAAAAAGTCGGAAGAACAATCTTTCGACTTTTTTGCTTTCATAGTTATATTACCACCAAACAACAAAAAACTTCAAAAGCATTCCATTTCTTTTTTTTAACCAACACAAAGGAGCATTTTTTTCTTTTAAAAAAACATCTAAATCTAGGAGAAAATCTTCCATTTTTAACCACTTAATATTTGTATGAGGCTTTGTTAACCAATTGTGTTTAGTAGGAATAAAGAATTTACAATCTTTAAAAAGCGTAAGTTCCTTTTTAAAAATATAAAATCCCTCCACACAATCGTTATTAATTAGCGGGAAAATTTTGTTTATATCATTCAAATGCGGAAATAATTGTGCTTTAAAATACACTCTTTGTATTATCGTATTCACATCTAAATGATGGTCTTTTAGAGTATCTTTTGTAGTTTTTTTATATAATAGAGGTAACTGTTTATCTACTAATTTCCTGAACTTTTGAAAGAAACTATCTCGCCTATTAGGACCAATCCAATGCTCCATTTCTGTTTCTCCTTCAGTATTATCATACAAATAAAATTTATAAATAATTTCTAGATGAATAGGAATGTTATTTAGTGTTAAAATACCATCTAATTCTCCAATGGTAATTTTATCTTTTTGTATTTGAATGTTTTCTAAAAGAATTTGAATAGTAGTATCTGCTAGAAACTCATTAAAAACAAATTGCTCAACCAGTTTACCCAATCGTAAATTATGGTTTGCCAAATTTTTCGTTAGCTTTAAATTACGGTGTTTTAACTCTATATTTTGAATTGAGTTTTCTAATATGCCTTTCCATAAGAAATGAGATTCAGAAAAACCTTGGTATTGTAATTGTATTTCTTTAAAGTCAAATTTCATTTATTATTTATAATAATTCTATGATAGGCTGAATTTATGATTTTATGTTGGTATTAAAATACAAATAGCCGTATTTTTATAAAATGATTAATGAATTTAAAAAAGGACTTCGATTTGAAAAATATGAAGCCAAGGAAATATCTCCTTTCGAGAAACTATTCGATATTTTTAAAGAATTAATAACGTATACATCTGGTGATTTTGACGAAGCTTTTGATTGGCTAAAGCAATTAGATATAGAATATAAATTGACAACACCAGAATATACCTTAGATGATTTTCTAGAAGATTTAAAGAAGAAAGGATATTTAAAGGAAGAAATTGATACTCCAGATGGAAAAGGAGGATTAAAAATTACAGCGAAAACAGAACAAGCAATTCGACAGAATGCACTTGATCAAATTTTTGGCAAACTTAGAAAAAGTAGTTTAGGAAATCACAAAACCAAAGCAATTGGTCAAGGAGATGAACATACAGGAGAATTTAGAAACTATCATTTTGGAGATTCGTTAGATCGTATTTCTATGACGGAAAGCATTAAAAATGCGCAGGTTAATAATGGAATAGGTAATTTTTCGTTGACAGAAAATGATTTGGTAGTAGAAGAAACCAACTTTAAGGCACAAATGAGTACTGTTTTGATGATAGATATAAGTCATAGTATGATTTTGTATGGAGAAGACCGAATTACTCCTGCCAAAAAAGTTGCCATGGCGTTAACAGAGCTAATAAAAACAAGATACCCAAAAGACACGCTTGATATTTTGGTTTTTGGGAACGATGCTTGGCCAATATCGGTAAAAGAATTGCCTTATTTAAAAGTAGGACCTTATCATACCAATACGGTAGCAGGATTGCAATTAGCAATGGATATTTTGCGAAGAAAACGAAATACCAACAAACAAATTTTTATGATTACCGATGGTAAACCAAGTTGTTTACGTCTACCCGATGGAACGTATTATAAAAATAGTAACGGTTTGGACAGGCATATAGTAGAAAAATGTTATAATATGGCATCGCAAGCAAGAAAATTACATGTGCCCATAACTACTTTTATGATTGCCCAGGATCCTTATTTAATGCAGTTTATAGAACAATTTACCAGAGCAAACCAAGGAAAAGCATTTTATACTGGTTTAAAAGGGTTAGGAGAAATGATTTTTGAAGATTACGAACAAAATAGAAAAAAACGAATTAGAGGGATTTAACAATTAACAGTGAACAATAAACAATTATCAGTGAACAATTACGAATTTTGATAACTGATAACTGAATACCGGTGACTGAGCGGAGTCGAAGTCGAGGGATTTAGAAGTTAAGGAGTTAAATTAAAACGGATAATTGATAACTGATGACTGATAACAGTATATGGGTAGCTGAGCGAAGTCGAAGCTGTAGCTAATTTCAGTTCCGCTCAGTCACTAATAACTGATAAAAGATAACTGATTATTGATCATCGATAAAAGATAATTAAAAGCATGAGTATAAAAGAGATAAAAACATTAGGAGCGTTAAAAGAAAGTGGTTATCAATCTATTTCTATAAAAGACGAACTACGAAATAATTTAATAAAAAAGCTAAAAAACCAAGAAACTGTTTTTGAAGGTGTATGGGGATATGAAAACTCCGTAATACCAGAATTAGAAACAGCTATTCTATCTAAACATAATATTAATCTATTAGGTTTAAGAGGGCAAGCAAAAACACGTTTAGCACGTTTAATGGTTACTTTATTAGACGAATATATTCCTGTAGTAGCAGGTTCAGAAATTAATGACGATCCATTACAGCCATTATCACGATTTTCTACAGATTTAATTGCAGAAAAAGGAGACGATACTCCAATTACTTGGTTGCATAGAGACGAACGTTTTTTTGAAAAATTAGCAACACCAGATGTAACAGTAGCCGATTTAATTGGAGATATTGATCCGATAAAAGCAATGAATTTAAAGCTAAATTATGCAGACGATCGCGTAATTCACTTTGGAATGATTCCTAGGGCGAATCGTTGTATTTTTGTAATTAATGAAATTCCAGATTTACAAGCACGTATTCAAGTGGCTTTATTCAATATTTTACAAGAAGGAGATATTCAAATAAGAGGATTTAAATTACGATTACCATTAGATATTCAATTTGTATTTACTGCAAATCCAGAAGACTATACCAATAGAGGAAGTATCGTTACTCCGTTAAAAGATAGAATTGGCTCACAGATTTTAACACACTACCCAAAATCAGTAGATATTGCAGAAAAAATTACCGAACAAGAAGCCAATGCATTGCAACATCAAAAAGATACAGTATATGTGCCTAAATTAGCAAATAGATTGGTAGAACAAATTAGTTTTGAAGCGCGTAGAAGCGAGTACATAGATGTTAAAAGTGGTGTAAGTGCCAGAATGAGTATTTCGGTATTCGAAAACTTATTAAGTACAGCAGAAAGAAGAAGTTTGCTAACCGAAGATGCACAAACATCTATAAGATTACTTGATTTCTTCGGAACGATTCCTGCAATTACAGGTAAAGTAGAGTTGGTATATGAAGGAGAGCAAGAAGGAGCAGATTCAGTTGCTCAAATATTAATTAGTAATGCTATTAAAACGATCTTTTTAGAGTTATTCCCAGAAATTAAAAAGCTGAAAAAAGAAGATGAGAAAACACCTTATGATGAAATCACACAATGGTTTTACAAAAAGGATGCAATAGAGTTATTAGACGATATGGACGATCGTTATTTTAAAGAGCAACTTAATGCAATTTTACCTCTAGAAAATTTAATTCAAAAATACCAACCAGAATTTATAGAAGAAGATAAGCTATTTTTAAAAGAACTCATTTTATGGGCATTGGCAGAGTTTAAAATTTTAAATAAAGAACGTTTTACTAAAGGATTTCAATTTAACGATCCGTTAGCAAATTATATTAGAGGAATTTAATTCGTTTTATCTAATACAGACTAACAAAAGCAAGAGGTTTTTTAAATCTCTTGCTTTTGTTGTAATTAAGAACTAAAATAATGATTAATCTGTTTGTTTTTTACTAATGCTATAATGGTATGACTTACGAATATTAATTTTTAGATAGTGAGTAAAAATCACTTTAAGAGTTTAATAATAATACATTCTTTTTTAGACCTCACAGGTTTTTAAAACCTCGTATGTTTGAATATTTAAGATAAAAGAATAAAATTAATACTAATGATGTAGTATTTTTCTTTTTTGCTT
>CANMJA010000072.1 GCA_947498055.1 uncultured Tenacibaculum sp. | reverse complement strand
TATCTCTGCAGTTTTCATATCTTATTGTTTTGGTGAACCTTAAAGATACTCGACTTTCTGCTTTTTCATGGATGCTATAAAACATAGCTAATAAGTGCTAAATCGAAAGGTTTGTGTATATTTAGAAAGTCCGCCAAATTTTTAATTTGGATTTTTAAAAGAGAAAAAGTAAAAACAAAATATAAAAATTCGGCTCTGTGTTTATCCGAAAAGTTGGCGCCTTTTTACACGCTACATTTCATACACAAACCGTTGTGCTTAATTAACAAAACGAATGATTGAAGAATTTACGACAAAGGATAGAAAAAAAGAGTTTGACAAGATATTTAAAGAAAAGATTGTAGTTTTTTTCAAAACACAAGGATTTGAAAGACATACTAAAACATCTAAACGGATATTTAAAGATTTGGGAAATGGCTTATCGGTATTTATCTTTTTTGAATATAAAACCTTTGGACATGGATTTTATGACATAAACATAGTGTATTTCGATTCCGAAATTGGAGATGTCTACGATGATGAATATTTAGCGATGGCTCAAATAAAAAAGCCTACAATTCGCGGACATAACTCAATAGAGTTAAATTCTTCGACTGATTTATGGATAGAAGAAATGAAAATGAATATAATTCCATTTATTGAAACAAATTCAACCCATAAAGCCATATTGAATTCGGATAAATTTTACTTTTCTAAAGCACGAGAAAATGAATGTAAAGAACTAATGAAAAGAAAATCTGAAAAGCAATAACTAAGCACAACACGATGCTATAAGTAATAGCGGTTTAAATGATAAAACGAAAGTATAAACATATAACAAAGGTCATTGCAAAACCGAAAGATTTGTGAGTAGAAATCCGCTACTACTCATACACAAAACCGTTGTAGTTAATTAAACACGAAGAAAAAACAATGAAAAAACTAAGCCTTATACTTCTTATAATATCATTTAACCTAATATCTGCTCAGAAAGACTATAAATTAGTTATGGCTGAAACTATTGAAAATTATGATTATTATATAATTGATAGTATCGCAAAAATGAATGGATTCAAAGCTGGGCAGAAAATCAAAACTTCAGTTACTTTCAAGGTAAATCACATTGGTGAAGCCTTTGAAATTTCAGGAGAAGCACCTCATGAAATTTTTGTTGAAGAAAATATTAAAATAATTGAAAGCTTACCTAAATTGAAATTTGATGTTCCTTTAAAAAACGGACAGCATTTTAAATTCAAATTACCAATCACTTATAATTTAATGACTAAAAGAGAATTAAAAAAGTTAGAAAAGAATAAAAAGAAATAGAATACAAAAAACTAACTACAACAATGGCTAAAAAATAGGCGAAATTTTGCAAAGCTTAAAGCTTTTGGCTCGTATCAAACTTTGTACTTAACTGAAAGTTCGGTACTTCTAAATCGCCTACTATTCATATACTAAACGTTGTGCAACATAAAACGAAACCCTTGAAAAGAATATTGATAATTATAATATTGACTTTTACAACTTCAAATATTTCTTCTCAAGAAAACAAAATTGTTGGAGGAAGATTCAATCCAGTTTCTAGTTTTATTGATTATAGTGAATTTCTTGAAGACACAGAAAAAGTACCAGAAAACATAAAAATAAATTTAGAACTTTATCTAAAAATTATTTTAGGAGATTGGTTTGACAAAATAACTTTTTATGAAGGATTGATAGCTGATTTAGAGGGCTATTTTAAAGAAAATCCATTAGCATACAAAAGAGGTTGGTTGGCAACGAAATACCAATTTGTTTATCTATTGTCAGATGAGAATATAGGGGTTTCGAAATATTATATAAAAATTGATATGGATAAATATGGTCAAATTATTAATTGTAATTGGCCTTCTAAAGATTTTAACTATACATATTTTTTTAATGAAAAAACGACTACACCTTTTAAGAATAATTTTCAGAGTAACGAATTAATGTTTGAAAACGCTATGAAATGGGCAAATGCCAATTCTGTGGCAACAGATAATTACTCGGTTGAATTGACTTATAACAAGGAAAAGAATATAATGTGTTTTACATTTGAATTTCTGACAGAAAAAAGAGGGAATAGTAAATCGTATAGGGTAGCTGAATTTAATTGGCTGAATGGATTAAAAGTTACTGATTATTCAACAATGTCAATAAGAAATCATTAATAAATTACGTTGCACAACATTGGTAACCGTTGCACAAGTCCATAATTAGATAAAACACGATTCACTGAGCCCCTTTTTAAAGAGTTTTTTTTAATAACTTCTCATTATTAAACACTAAAAATAACAACCTTTAAAAAGTTTTAATAACTTTATACAAAGCTTGTTTTTAGAAAAAAGATAAAAATCACAGAGAAATAATCGGAATTAATTTTACTATTGACTTTTTTGTTCATAATGAACCAGTGAGTAACACTATGCTAAGTTTATATGGAAAAAATGGATTTTACGAATTGATTGAATTTGCTAAAAAACATATTTGGCAGATTTATGATCCTGGAATTGACGGAATCTCACGAAGCTTGGATTAGAATAAAAATCAACCAATCTCAAAAAATGATTTAATAAAAGGATTTGATAAATATCCTTTAGACGGAATACTGACTTGGGCAAATAGCGATTAAAAACTGGCTACAGCAATGGCTGAGAACAAAGAACATTATAAGTTTACTATTTCCTTTTCTCATTATAAGCATCCGCAAGGTCTGTCCAATCTCCTTTCCAATTACGATAAAAATAAACATGAAGAAGATCCATACTCGAATTTTTTTTTGTTCGCCATTCTTCCCAATCCTCTTCACCCCATTCTACACGTTCATCTTCAAATCCTAATAAATTACTATGAATAGCAGTAATTAAAAAATCAATATACGCATCAAAATTAGTAGCAATTACAGAAGCAAAATCAGAAATTCCGCAGGGTAAATAAATAATTTGTCCGTATACACCATTTTCATCAGGATCATAATCGATACACAAATACTGTCCAGAGCAATCAGTAGCAAACGGAATTCTTTTAGGGTTGTATAAAGTATTTTTTATCATGCCTGTTTGATACAAACCATAAGTTTCGTGCTGATTTTCATTTTCTCTAAAACGATTTATTTCCTTTAAAATTTGATTACAACCGATAAAGAAATACCCTAAAATACCAAAAGACTCTTCTGCTTGCTCACCACCACCATTTACTATTTTTAAAAGATCTTTTAAGGTTTGTGGTAACTGTAAATTGGTGGTTTCCTCTATAGTTTTAATTTGCTTTTCTGTAGCTCCTTTTGCAAGATGCTTTCTTATATCTTTAAATTTAGTAGATAAGGCGGTAATAAGTTCTTCTGCTTTGTTCATTGTTTTTTTAGTAAATACATGAAAAATGAAAGTTTATAAATTAGTTATTCTCATTAATAAAAAATAATAATGAATTCTTTGAATAAATATTTTTTTAATTGTTTAGAATTTTTTAACAAAACAAATGTGTTTAATTACAAATATAATGCTTTATTTAGCCGCAGCTATATGTATAAATTACAACGTTTTTTGAGTAATTAGCGCATACTATTAAGTTTTTTATTAAGCTATATATTAGTATAATAAATATTTAATAAAATAGGCCGATGAAGAATAAGACTAACTACTACTAAAGTTTTATTATTAGTGAAGTCTTGGGGAAGATGATTAACACTAGTATATTTGAATTCGGTTTAAGAACCGCAGTCTAAAATGATTGCGGTTTGTTTTTATAATAACACTACTACTACTACTACTAAAGTTTTGTGTGTTAGGAAATTATAAATTAGCTATTTTTGTTAGTAACTAAAATATTAAAATGCCTGAAACCATACATGTAAAATCAAGTTGTCCAGTAAACGTAGCCTTAAAACTTTTAGGAGGAAAATGGAAATTGTTAATCATTTTTCAAATGAGAGAAGGTAAAAAAAGATTTGGAGAACTAAAGCGATTAATTCCAGATATTAGTGAAAAAATGTTAATTCAAGAATTAAAAGCACTTACTAACTCTGGTATTGTTTCTAGAAAAGCGTATAAGGAAATTCCTCCTAAAGTAGAATATTCGTTAACAGAAAACGGAAGCAAAGCATTACCTATAATTGAACAAATTAAAGAATTTGGAAAAAGTTTTTTAGATACGTAAGTTTATGTTTAGAATAGAGACTATTTATATCTCTTTATTAAAATAAATGGCAGTAACACTTCAAAAACTAGATAGAAATACTATAGAAACAGGAGGTTTTCATGGTATAGTTCAAAAAAGATTAATTGTAAATTCACAATACGGCCCTCGAATGGGGGTAAAGCAAGGTACTTGGGAGGGTGTTGGTAATTTAGTGTATTTAGCAGATTCTTGGTTTGCTAGTGGTGTAGCAACAGGTTTGCATCCTCATAAATTTATAGATGTATTAACCTTTGTGGTGGAAGGAACGTTAGATCATGAAGGATCTTTAGAGCATGGAACTACTTTACAAGCATTAGATTTTCAGGTACAAAAATCAGGAAAAGAAGGTTTTCTGCATAATGAAATAAATAAAGAAGAGCCAACTACCAGAATGTTGCAATTATGGTTATTGCCAGAAAAACAAGAAGAAACTGCAAATTTTAGAGTGCATAAAGCAACGAAAGGAACTGTAACCAATGTTTACGGAACGCAAGATGGTAATAGTACACAAATTATTGTAGGACATTTAATTAGTGGAGAAACTTATAAAACACCAGAAAATAGCTTAGTGTATGTAGTAAAAGGAGCAGTTACTATGCAGGAAGAAAAAATAAAAGAAGGGTTTTTAGTAGCAACAAATAAAACTAATATAACTATAGAAAAAGATGCCGTTTTTATAGTAATGTATCGTATAAGCGAATATTAAGAATTATCTGTGAATAATATAATGATTAGTAGGACGACATTATCGGTTTTCTAGAACCGCATTTTAAAAATAAATAAAAATAGATTTTTAAAGTGTAGTTAACATTTTTTGAATTAATTTTAACTAACTACTAACTACTAACTACTAACTACTAACTACTAACTACTGCAACTGTACATGTATATGATCGTCATGGCGTACGGCTCGACATCCGTGATAACGAATTTTCTTATGGTTTAATTCTAGTCTATGTTTAAGATGAGGCTCAATAAAAATTTTGCCCAAGTCCTTTTGTTTTAATAAAGTTTTTATGAATAATTTATTTCCGTTATTAGAAAAAACAAGATTTTTATGAATACTACCCAATGTAATGTATTTTGGAAAATCATATTGAAAATATCCTTTTTTTAAACAAACATTTATTTGATTATGTTCATTTGGTTTTGGGTCTTCAAAAACACCATAACCACTTATAGATTTTTGCTTGTTAGAAATAGTTCCGACCTCAGTTTCATAAAGGAAGCTTAAGTCTATTTTTTTACCATCATTATGACTTAAATGAGGAAGTAATGGAAACTTATTTATAAAAGGAAAATTAGCATCTAAATAATGAATTTTAATGTTTTTGTTTTTTAATTGTTTCGCAGTTTTTTGAAGTAGAATATTCAATTTTGGAGCTACATAATTTCTATTTAATAGTACAGTGAGGTAATTTGTAGGTTGAATTTTATTGGTGTGTTTAACTCTTTCTCTTCCAAAAGTAGGAGCGGTATAGGGTACAATTAAAAATGTGGTAAAAAGATATAAAGCTATAAAAGCAACACTATTTTTAAATTTAAAATTCCATTTTATTTTTTTAGATAGTAAACTACTGACAATATATACAATTCCACCTATTTGTGTACTAATTGTTAGCAGTGTAAACAATAAGATTTTAAAAGCAATTTTCATGTATGTTTTTTGAGATTATGAAATACGAATTTACAATCTGAAAATCGTACACTATTATTTTAAAGGTTGTTAAAAAAATAAAAAACCTCACTAAAAGTGAGGTTTTAAGTTATAAGTATATAATATTTTAAATACAATTATAAAAATTGATAATTCGTAATTTATAATTCATAATTAAATATACTAGTCCATATAATCTTCTATAGGATTACAAGAGCAAATTAAATTCCTGTCTCCATAAGCATCATCAACTCTACGAACTGATGGCCAAAATTTATTTTCAGCAATATAAGATAACGGAAAAGCAGCTTCTTTACGCGAGTAAGGTAAAGTCCACTCATCAGCAGTTAACATTTCTTGTGTATGCGGTGCATTTTTTAATACATTATTAGCATTCTCTTTTGTAGCTGTTTCTATTTCTTTACGAATAGCAATTAAAGCATCACAAAAACGATCTAACTCAGTAATACTTTCACTTTCTGTTGGTTCTATCATAATAGTACCAGCAACAGGGAAAGAAACTGTAGGAGCATGAAAACCATAATCCATTAAACGTTTTGCAATATCTACAACCTCAATACCGTTTTGTTTAAATTCACGACAATCTAATATCATTTCGTGAGCAGCACGTCCCATTTCTCCAGTATATAAAGTACTAAAATGACCTTGTAAACGCTCTTTCATATAGTTGGCATTTAAAATAGCAATTTTAGTAGAATCTGTTAAACCTTTAGCGCCTAACATGGTTATATAACCATAAGAAATTAAACAAGCAAGAGAAGACCCCCAAGGAGCAGCAGAAATAGCTGTAATAGCATTTTCACCGCCAGTTTTTACTACAGGATTGGTAGGTAAAAAAGGAACTAATTGTGGTGCTACACAAATTGGACCAACACCAGGACCACCACCACCATGCGGAATGGCAAATGTTTTGTGTAAGTTTAAGTGGCAAACGTCGGCACCAATAGTTGCAGGATTTGTTAACCCCACTTGAGCATTCATATTTGCACCATCCATATATACTTGTCCGCCGTTATCATGAATAACTTGCGTAATCTCTTTAATTGCTTTTTCAAATACACCATGTGTAGAAGGGTAAGTAACCATTAAAGCAGCTAAATTATCTTTATGTAAATCGGCTTTTGCTTTTAAATCTTCAACATCAATATTACCTCTTTCATCTGTTTTAGTAACCACTACTTTCATACCAGCCATTACTGCAGAAGCAGGGTTGGTACCGTGTGCAGAAGCAGGAATTAAACAAATGTTTCTGTGTGCATCTCCGTTTGCTAAGTGATAAGCTCTAATTACCATTAAACCTGCAAATTCTCCTTGCGCACCAGAGTTTGGTTGTAAAGAAGTAGCGGCAAAACCAGTGACAACATTTAATTGTTGCTCTAGGTTTTTAAGAACAGTTTGATAGCCTTCTGCTTGATTTAAAGGTACAAAAGGGTGAATATTTCCCCATTGCGGATTACTTAAAGGTAGCATTTCTGAAGCTGCATTTAACTTCATGGTACAAGAGCCAAGGGAAATCATTGAGTGATTTAACGCTAAGTCTTTACGTTCTAATTTCTTTATATAGCGCATCATATCTGTTTCAGAATGATACGTGTTAAAAACCTCATTGTCTAAAAATGAAGTGGTACGTTTTATAGCATCAGGGATTACATCTGAACTAGTATATTCAGTAATAGTAATGTCTTGAATGTTAAAGGCTTGTTCAAAACAATCTACAATTTTATTAATTGCATCTAAACCTACAGTTTCATTTAAAGAAATAGAAACATGGTTTTTATCGATATAATTAAAGTTAATACCATTTCCTTCCGCGGTTTTTAGTAATTGATCTGCTTCAACTTCTACAACAATAGTATCAAAATAAGCAGTGTTTTTTTGTTTAAAACCTAATCTGTTAAGTGCAGCAGTTAAGGTAATAGTAGCATTGTGTACACGATTGGCAATGTATTGAATACCTTCTTTACCATGATATACTGCATACATACCAGCCATTACAGCTAGTAATACTTGTGCTGTACAAATATTAGAAGTAGCACGTTCTCGTTTAATATGTTGTTCGCGTGTTTGTAATGCCATACGTAAGGCACGTTTCTCATCTTTATCTTTGGTAACTCCAATAATACGACCAGGGATACTACGTTTGTAAGCTTCTTTAGTTGCAAAATAACCAGCATGAGGTCCTCCATATCCTAAGGGAATACCAAAACGTTGTGTGGTACCAACAACTACATCTACACCAAATTCACCAGGAGCTTTTAGTATTGCTAGTGATAAAATATCGGCAGCTACTGCTACTTTAATGTTATTAGTATTTGCTTTGGCTACAAATTCACTATAATCATATATTTCACCATGTTTTCCAGGATATTGTAAAATAGCACCAAAGAAATCGTCATTAAAACCAAATTTGGCATGATTTCCTATTACTAATTCAATACCAATAGGAATAGCACGAGTTTGTAATACAGATAAAGTTTGCGGTAAAATTTCTTCAGAAACGAAAAATTTATTAGCACCAGCCTTTTTCTTAGTGCGTTCTCTAACATCAAATAATAAAGCCATTGCTTCTGCTGCTGCAGTACCTTCATCTAATAAAGATGCATTAGCTAGCTCCATTCCTGTTAAATCACATACCATAGTTTGGTAATTTAACAAAGCTTCTAATCTTCCTTGCGCAATTTCTGCTTGGTAAGGAGTATAAGCAGTATACCAACCTGGATTTTCTAAAATATTTCGCTGAATAACGCTAGGTAAAATGGCTTCATGATATCCTAAACCAATATAACTTTTAAAAACCTTGTTTTTAGCTCCTAATTCATTAATATGATTTAAGTATTCGTATTCACTTAAAGCATTTGGTAGGTTTAATTCATTTTGTAGACGAATATCGTCTGGAATAGTTTCATAAATTAATTGGTCTAAACTATCAACACCGATAGTTTTTAGCATAATATCCTTTTCATTATCTCTAGGCCCAATGTGTCGTAATTGAAACGAATTTGTGTTCATTGATTTGTGTTGTGTTGTTGTTTTAGTGTGCAAAAATAACGAAATCTTAAAGATTTTTTTAAACTCCATAAACAAGTTTTTAACTATTAAGAATGGTTATGAACAATTGTCAGTTTTCAATTATCAATAAACAAGGGTTAGTTTGTTTGTAATAAAATTGCGTTAGTTACTTTGCTGTTTTTTATATTTTAAGAATCAATAATCAGTAATTTTTTGCGCAGCAAAAAAATACTAAATACTAAATACTAAATACTAAATACTAAATACTAAATACTAAATACTAAATACTAAATACTAAATACT
>CANMJA010000071.1 GCA_947498055.1 uncultured Tenacibaculum sp. | reverse complement strand
GATGGCATTCTAGTTAGAAAGATATTTTTAGGTATTTGAATACTTTTAGTTCAATGAAATGAATTGATAAAATGTATCACAATAGTTTCGTGTTTTACCTTGATAAAAAATCAAAATAAAAGAAAAAAAGTATTGAAATTTTTAGCATTTCTTTATGATAAAACGCGGAGAAACGATAATATATTTATCCGTATAAATTTTAAACTATATAAACTATTATGAAAGATTTTTTAAATTCGAAAGGAGTACAAGTCTTAGGAAAAACTCAACAAAAAAGTATTAAAGGAACAGGAATTGATAGAAGTGGCTCGCCGGTACAAAGAGCAATTAAATTACCAAAATGTAAGCCCTTTGATTCAACTACTCCATATATTCCTACTCACGAGGACGTGAAATATTGTGAGGAATATTAGAAGAAGATTATTTAGAGTTCATTAACTAAAAATAAAATGAACGTCTAACAAGAAAATAGTTGTATCCATGTGATTTCAACTATTTTTTTGTTAACTATTTAGACGAATAATTATAAACTGAGTTAGATTCAAATTAATTTTTAAAAAAGATATCAAAAGTAGTATTTTTATATGGAGATTGAGCGAAGTAGAAATCGTAATAAAAATGTATTAAATAGTTTGACAACATCTCGATACAATTTTTCTTCCTTTTAGTCTAAAAAATCACTGGATGTGATATTTTAGTTTTAAAACAATTCATTATCAATTGAATATAACTAAAGATCAGGTTTATGTGGGAAATTTTATTTTAAGAATATTTTTTGCTGAAATAAAAAATCGATCCTCTTTATTGTAAGAAAACCGATTCATGAATTTTAAAAGAAAATTAATTATTTCTTTAAATATGTTTTATTTCCGTTAGAATTTATATAATATTTTCCGCCTTTTGGCCCGCGATAAATTACTCGCCCTTTAGCATCTTTACCTATAGCTTTGTCTTTAGATTTAGTATAAACTTTTTTAGTTTTTGCTGGTTTTTTTGTTGAAGCAGACTTTCTTTTTGTTGGTTTAGCTTTTGTGCCTTTTGTATTATTAGTAGTTTTTTTCTTTGCTACAGGCTCTTTTTTAGTAGCACTTTTTTTTGTAGGAGTTTTTTTCTTTTTGGATACTTTAGCTGTTGTGTTTCTTTTTTTTGTAGCCTTCTTGGTTTTCTTTTTCTTACTTTTAGTGGTAGCTGTTTTTGAAGTAGTTTTTTGGGCTAATATCGTATTTGTTCCTGCTAAGAATAGAAATGTGAATAGAGCAAATTTTAAAAATTGTTTCATAATTTTAATTTATTGTTAAGAATATTAAAAACCTCTTTTCTAGAAAGTTTCTTTATTAAAGGTTCCTCTTTTTAGATTCAAAAAAGGTAAGAAAGTCACATTTGGTTTTTATGTAAGATAAAACGAAATTTCTTCTTTTGTACGTTAACATTATCTGTTTGTAGAACAATTTGTTTATAATGCATTAGATCTTATCTCTATGTTTTATAATTCAGCTCTTACATTTATAATTAAACGAAAGCAATTAAATCTACCAGATTGTGAAGGTACAATTATAGCAGATCAGAGGGGGCTATCTGCTGTACATTGCGCCGTATTAATTACAGAAAAATTTAAAAAAGGAAGAAAACATTTTGTTATCATAAATGATGTTGAAAATGGAGGTAGATAAAGTTATTATGCATAAAGAAAGGGGAAATAAGTAAATAGATATTGCATTATTAAATATAAAACAAAACTCATTAATGCAATGCAAGCAACATTATATGTGGACGAAGATGAAGCAGACAAATTAATATACATTGGTAGGTACAGGAGATAAAGGGAATGGGTTAATTGGAGTAAATGGGTATGACGGAACACAAAGAAAAGTAACTCGTAAGTAAAATGAAATTGACATAATAATGTATGTAAATAAAAATAAACAAAAAAACTATAGCAAATATTAGCGACAGCTGTGTAATACCAGTTTTAGTAAAAACAACTTCAAACAAGTCTTTATAAGAAGATTTATTTTTTAATATAGAGAAGTTTTAATAAAATAAACTATTTGTATCGTATACATTTACAGTAGTATAAATCAAATACTTTACATATAGCTAACAATTACCTAACAAACAGAGTTAATTAAGAATTGTACTTTTGCAAAACCAAAATAACTAATTAAATTTTACAATGAAATACCATTACTTTAAAAAGCAAGTATTTTTTATTGTTTTTTTCTTATTTGTTTATACAAATATATCAGCACAAGTTCCGGCTTATTATAACGGAACAGATATAGCAAAAACAGGTCAAGAACTAAAAACAAATTTGGCTGTACTTATTCAGCAAGGAACTACAGGGTCTTATACACCAGGTGTATGGGATGCTTTAATGCAAACAGATTTAGATCCAAGCAACTCTAATAACGTTTTATTAATTTATGGATATAATGATGTAGACGGAGATCCTAAAACAGATAGAACTAGAGGAAGGAATAGCAACGGAGGAAATGCAGGAACTGATTGGAATAGAGAGCATACCTATCCAAGGTCTTTAGGGAGACCGAATTTAGGATCTACAGGACCTGGTTCAGATATTCATCATTTACGATCTTCAGATGTTACTATGAATTCAAACAGAGGAAGTAGACCTTTTATAGATGTAGCTGGAGGAGGAAACGCCAGAGCATTTAATAATGGTTGGTATCCTGGAGATGAATGGAAAGGAGATATTGCTCGTATGATGATGTATATGTATTTACGTTATGGAGATCAATGTGAACTAACAAGAGTAGGTACTGGGGCAACTACTTTTAATGCTGAAATTCCAGATATCTTTTTAGAATGGAATGCAGCAGATCCAGTTTCACAATACGAAATTAATAGAAATGTAATTGTAGAAGGAATTCAAGGAAACAGAAATCCGTTTATAGACAATCCTGCTTTTGCCACTTCTATTTGGGGAGGACCACAAGCTGAAAATAGATTTAATAGTACAACAACGCCAGATACAGAAGCACCAACTGCGCCAGTTAACTTAGTTGCTTCAGATATTACTAGTTCAGAAGTAACGCTTTCTTGGGGAGCTTCTTCAGATAATATTGGAGTGATTGCTTACAGAATCTTTCAAGATGGAACACAAGTAGGTTCTGTATCAGGAACAAACTTTAGAGTAACAGGATTAAATGAAAACACAACCTATAATTTTCAGGTAGTTGCTATAGATGCTTCAGGAAATATATCACCAAACAGCAATTCAGTAAATACTACAACTTTAGAAGGAACAGTGATAAATCCTCCAGTTAATACAGGAGATTTTATTGTTTTTCAAGGTTTCGAAGGAAATGACTCATGGAACTATACTGCTTCACCAGTACTTTGTAATGATGGAGGAAACGATGTTTGGGATGTAGTAACAAGTGTGGGTTCTATAAATGGTCCTAAAACAGCTACAAACTTTTTTGGAGTTAGAGATTTAGATGGAAATTGTGGAACATCCGCTGGAGGTTCTCTTACATTTGATGCGGTAGATGTTTCTGGTTTTGAAAGTGTACAATTGTCATTTTCTGTAAATGTAGCTGGTTACGATGTTGCCAATGGAGATACTATTGGGTACCAAGTTGTTTTTGATGGACAGGCTCAAAGTGAAGAAGTTATTACAGTAGGAAGCCCATATTCAACTAATGGATGGGAAGATATAGCTGTTACTGTACCAGATACTGTAAATACAGTTGGTTTTATTATTAATGTAAAACAAAATGGAGGTAGCGATTATGCAGGTTTTGATGATGTAAGTTTATCAGGTACTGCAATTTCAACAGTTCCTAACATATTAATAAATGAATTAGATGCAGATACTTCAGGAACAGATACACAAGAATTCGTAGAATTATATGATGGCGGACAAGGAAATACTTCGTTAGACGGATTGGTATTGGTTTTTTATAATGGATCTAATAATTTAAGTTATAGAACGATTGATTTATCAGGTCAAACAACCAATGCAACAGGGTATTTTGTAGTAGGAAATCAAGATGTACCAAATGTAAATTTAGTAATACCAAGTAATGGATTACAAAATGGAGCAGATGGAGTTGCACTATATTCAGCAGCTTTAACTGATTTTCCTAATGGAAGTTCAGTAACAACAGATAATTTAATAGATGCGGTTGTGTATGATACAAATGATGGTGATGATGCAGAGCTATTAGTTTTATTAAACGCAGGAGAACCACAGTTAAATGAAGATGAATTAGGAGAAAAAGATACACACTCATTACAACGTACTCCAAATGGAGAAGGTGGAGCAAGAAATACGAGTTCATTTACACAGTTAGCGCCAACACCAGGTGCTGAAAATGGAGTTGTAATTGTGGTAACCCCTCCAGTAGATACAGGAGATTTTATTGTTTTTCAAGGTTTCGAAGGAAATGATTCATGGAACTATACTGCTTCACCAGCACTTTGTAATGATGGAGGAAGAGATGTTTGGGATGTAGTTACTAATGTAGGTTCTATAAACGCTCCTAAAACAGATGCTAACTTTTTTGGGGTTAGAGATTTAGAAGGAAACTGTGGAACATCAGCTGGAGGTTCTCTTACATTTGATGCAATAGATGTTTCTGGTTTTGAAAGTGTGCAATTATCGTTTTCTGTAAATGTAGTAGGTTATGATGTTGCTAATGGAGATACTATTGGATATCAAGTTGTTTTTGACGGACAGGCTCAGAGTGAAGAAATCATTACAGTAGGTAGTCCATATTCAACAACAGGATGGGAAGATATCACGGTAACAGTTCCAGATACTGTAAATACAGTAGGTTTGGTTATTAATGTAAAACAAAATGGAGGAAGCGATTATGCAGGTTTTGATGATGTAAGTTTATCAGGGACTGCAATTTCAGCAGCTTCTTCTATTATTATTAATGAATTAGATGCCGATACTTCAGGGACAGATACTCAGGAATTTGTTGAATTATTTGATGGAGGAACAGGAAATACTTCTTTAGACGGACATGTATTAGTTTTTTATAACGGATCTAACAATTCAAGTTATAGAACGATTGATTTATCAGGTCAAACAACGAATGCTGCAGGTTATTTTGTAGTAGGAAATCAAGACGTAGCAAATGTAAATTTAGTAGTACCAAATAATGCATTGCAAAACGGAGCAGATGCAGTAGCATTATATCAAGGGAGTGTAACAGATTTTCCAAATAGTACATCAGTAACAACCACAAATTTAGTAGATGCTGTTGTTTATGGAACAAATGATGCAGATGATGCAGAATTACTAGTTTTATTAAATGCTGGAGAACCACAATTAAACGAAGATGCACAAGGAACGAAAGATATTCATTCTTTACAACGTTCTCCTAACGGGCTAGGAGGTGCAAGAAATACGAGTTCATTTACACAATTATTACCAACTCCAGGAGCTGAAAATGCAGATGTAGTTACAGCACCAACTTCACCAATTACAATAGCAGAAGCTAGAAATAAAGTAGATGGAGAAAAAGTGTTTATCACAGGGGTTTTAACAGTTGCAGATGAATTTAGAGGTTCTGCTTATATTCAAGATGCTACTGGCGCAATTGCTATTTTTGATGAGCAAGTGTATGGTGAAAATGTTTTTCAAATAGGAGATTCAATTACTGTAAAAGGAACTAGAAGTTCTTTTAGAGATCAAGTTCAGTTAAGTCAAGTGACAGAAGTTATTAATAATGGAACTCCAAATAACCCAATAGAAGCTAAGGTTATTACATTAAGTGAATTGGCTAATTATCCTGGACAATTAGTAAAAGTGTTAAACCCAGCATTTCCAAAAGCAGGAGATATCTTATTTGGCAATTCAAACTATGAATTAACAGATGGAAGTGGTAATGGACAATTACGTATAGATTTAGATGTATCTGATATTGTAGGATTAGGACAACCAGAAACTTGTAATGAAATTGTAGGAGTAGTAAGTAGGTTTTTAAATACCTATTCTTTATTACCAAGACAAGCAAGTGATTTATCTTGTGCTACAACATATACGCCACCTACTTTTCCAGTAAATGACATTTCAAAAGAAAATACATTAGATATTGTTACTTGGAATATAGAATGGTTTGGAGATGAAGAAAATTCACCAGCAGCAGGAAATCCGAATTCAGACCAAATTCAAAAAGAAGCTGTAAAAGCTGCTTTAAATAGGTTAAATGCAGATATAATTGCAGTACAAGAAATTGTAGATGTAGCATTATTTGATGAATTATTAAAGGAATTACCAGAATACGATTATGTACTTTCTGATGCAGTTTCTCGTCCTAATGCTCCAGACGGTATAAGTCAAAAAGTAGGTTTTATTTATAGAAAAGCAACTGTAAACGTTAAGAATACAGAAGCATTATTAAGGTCTATTCACCCTTTATATAATGGAGGAGACGATTCCGCTTTAGCAGATTATCCTAATAGTGATAAAACAAGATTTTATGCTAGTGGTAGATTACCTTTCTTAATGACAGCAGATGTTACTATAAATGGAGAAACAGAAGAATATAGTTTTGTTGCGTTGCATGCTAGAGCAAATAATAATAGAGATGCACAAAACAGGTATGATATGCGTAAATACGACGTAGAGGTTTTAAAAGATACATTAGATACTAGATTTTTAAATACAAACTTAGTGTTGTTGGGAGATTATAATGACGATGTAGATGAAACAGTAGTTGCAGGATCTGTAACAGACAATACTTCTACGTACGATGTTTATGTAAAAGATACCGACAATTATTCTATAACAACAACATCTTTAACAAATAATGGATTTAGATCTTTCGTTTTTTCAGAAAACATGATCGATCATATTACGATTTCAAATGAGTTAGATGATAATTATTTAGCAAATTCAGAAAGAGTACATTATGAATTCTATGATAATACATATTCTCGTACCACATCTGATCATTTTCCAGTTTCGGTTCGTTTACAATTAAAAGAATTAGCAGTAAATGTAGAAGTTACTAATGTAAATTGTAATGGAACTAAAGATGGTTCTGCAAGTGTTTTAGCTACTAACGGAGTGGCACCTTATACCTATGCATGGAGTAATGGATCTGAAACAGCAACAACTTCTAATTTAACAGCAGGTACATACACTGTAACAGTAACAGATGCAGTAGGTACTTCAATAAAGCAAAATTTTGTTATTGAAGAACCAATAGAAATGAATGTTACTGTATCTGAAGATACAACCGTATATAAAGGGTATAGAAAGCAAGCTTGTACTACTTTAGAAGTACTTTCAATTGAAGGTGGAGTAGCTCCTTATTCTTATGTATGGAATAATGGAGAAACTACAGAAAATATTTCTGTTTGTCCGCAAGAAGATACAACTTACACAGTTACTATTACAGATGCAAATGGGTGCAGTATTTCTAAAGAAATTACTGTAGAAATACTAGATGTTTCTTGTGGTAATTACTACGGATTTAAGAAAGTTCAAATATGTTTTAGAGGAAGAGTAAAATGTATTCCAGAATTTTTAGTAAAACACTTCTTAAGAAAAGGAGCAGTATTGGGTTCTTGTGATGGAGGAGATGTAAATGTTCCAGCAATTACAAGAATGAGAATATATCCGAATCCTGTAAGAAGCACTCTTATTGTTGATGTTGATTCTAATACGGATACTAAAGTAGAGGTTGCTATATTTAGTATTTATGGAGGTAGAAAAGTATTCTCTACCAATGAAAATGTTAGAGAAGGAGTGAATCGATTAAGATATAATGTAAGAAATTTAAGAAGAGGAATTTATTATGTTAAAACGTTTATCAACGGAAAACGACAAACAGTAAAACTACTTGTTAAAAAATAAGTAGATATAACTAATTTTTATTTTTGAAAAGCACTCAGATTTCTGAGTGCTTTTTTAGTTTTTAAATTTTATGATCTAAAGCAAATCATTATAATACTTACAGAATAGGTTTTGTTTAGTAGCCTAGGTTCAATTTACATTCAATTGCCAATGTATTGCTTTACAACTAAAATGTCACATGGAGGCTCTCAACAAAATTTTCATCATCTGTCTTGGTTTTTGCTTTTTTTACTGAGCGATAGTTGAAGTATTTGTATCAAGGCAAAGAAGATAGGAGTTGCCATTTTGTAAGTGTTTAAAAAAAGGTAACTAAAAAATATGTCAGTGGTAGTAGTTTTTCAGACTAAAAGAAGAAAAATGGTATCAAAATATCGAATAGTTCCATATGCTTCTTTAATTTAAAGGTTGTTTTTAAAGAGTTCTAAATTAAGAACAATTAGAATAAGTCATAAAAAATAAGTTTTCTTTAAAAAGTCTGTTTAGTATTATTTTTATAAACTTATGCAGTGTATGGTTTTTTAATTTTCCCAAACAGAATAATTGTGAATTTTCCATTCTCCATTTTGTCTAATAAATTTCCCACTACATTCAGCACCTTCTATTTTATAAGATAGTCTAAATTCAGCGGTATCTTTATTCATTTTTATTTTGTCAATTATCACAAAATCTTTAGTGCCTTCTTTTTTTAATTCCAACTTTGATAAGATTTTAGCCTTTTGTCCGAATTTATTTAGATGAAAGTTTTTTTCAATCATTTTTGTCTCCAAAACTTTTATGGGTAACCTTTCTTTTAATTCAGGATGGTACATCCATTGTAATTTAGGTAGATCAAGTATTTTTTGAGCAATTAATTCTGTTTGAGTGATTCTGTTTTCAGGTTTAGAGTTTTTCTTCACTTCTATTTTTTCTGAATTCTTACAAGAAATCAGAAGTAAGATTGTTAAAATAATTCCTGCTATTCTATTCAATTGATGCGTTTTTTAATGTTTCGGCAAAGAAATCAATACGTTAGTTTGTATGTTATAGTTTATAAATATACCTAAATTTTATATTGTAATTAATTTCTTCTAAGTAAGAAAATTGGTAAGCAATGTTTTTAGGTTTTGTTGCTAATGGTTATTTTAATTTAGGTGTTTTCTTTTTTCTAAATAAGTTAGATTCATTATTCTTTTTTAACTCTTTAAATGTATAAGTAGGCTAGGGAATAACTAGGGCATCATTCAAAAGAATTTCATCTTTATAAAAATAGATAAAAGTTTAGTATCTATCTAAAAAACAGATCAAGACCGTTGCAAGGGTAATTTTGAAAAGAATATAAAAAAGGTTAAATTTCAAATATGAAATTAGAAAGTACACCGA
>CANMJA010000070.1 GCA_947498055.1 uncultured Tenacibaculum sp. | reverse complement strand
GTACTTTCTAATTTCATATTTGAAATTTAACCTTTTTTATATTCTTTTCAAAATTACCCTTGCAACGGTCTTATAATATAAAAAATGAAAATCCAAATTTGCTCTGATTTACATTTAGAGTTTAAAAAAAATAAAGATTGGTTACAAAAGAACCCTCTAATCCCTAAAGGAGAAATTTTAATAATTGCAGGAGATACTTATCACTTAGATAAAAACTTTGCAAAGTTAGATTTTATACAAAAAGTTTCTCAAGAATTTGAAAAAGTTTATATCGTACCAGGAAACCATGAATATTACGGAGGATATGATGTTTCTAATTCTTTAGATACAATGTGTAAACAAGTTAAAGACAATGTTTTTATAGTTAATAATTATCAGGCTGAAATAAAAGGGGTTACGTTTATATTTTCAACAATGTGGTCAAGAGTAGAAAAAAATATTTTTGAAATAGAACATGGAGTTACAGATTTTTTCAAAATCAAATTTCAAGAAAAACAATTTACTGCCAATCATTTTAATCAAATTCATGAAGCATCATTTCAATTTATATCTAAAGCAGTACAATCAAAAGGAAAAAAAGTAGTAATAACCCATCATTTACCTACTTATGATTGTATGAGCAAAGAGTTTAAAAAAAGTGTTTTTAATGAAGCTTTTTGTGTAGAAAAAAAAGAGTTCATTTTAAAAAATGAAATAGACTATTGGATTTTTGGTCATAGTCATAGAGATTTAGGGGAAGTTACAATAGCTAGTACAAAAATAGTTTCCAATCAATTAGGATATGTTGGTTGGAACGAACATTATTCATTTGATTACGAGAAAATTATTGAGATAAATTGAAAAAGAATTATTTTTAACTTTTCTCAACTAAAAAGTTAAAAACCTTATCTAAAATTTACGTTAATAGCACACTTTTTAGATATAATTCTTAAAATAATCTACCATTTTTAAGAAGATTCGTTTAGTATTTTTAACTCCATCATTCTATATTTTTAAAAATAAGAAGTAAAACGATTTTTTTTTAACAAAATTATTGTTTTACTTAGCAGTATTGTTTAAAGAAAAATATGCTAGTTAAAGTTCATGGATCTACTGTATTCGGAGTAGACGCTACTACTATAATTGTTGAGGTAAATATAGATAAGGGTATTGGTTATCATTTGGTAGGATTACCTGATAATGCTGTAAGAGAGAGTTCTTATAGAATTTCTGCAGCCTTAAATAATAACAATTTTAAGTTGCCAGGGAAAAAGATAATTATAAACATGGCTCCTGCAGATATTAGAAAAGAAGGAGCTGCTTATGATTTAACTTTAGCTATAGGTATACTAGCTGCATCTAAACAAATAGCATCAGAAAATATAGAAGAGTATATTATTATGGGAGAGCTATCCTTAGATGGAAGTGTGCAACCAATAAAAGGAGCATTACCAATTGCAGTGAAGGCTAAAGAAGATGGATTTAAACACTTTATTTTACCTAAAGAAAATGCTAAAGAAGCTGCAATTGTAAACGATGTAAATATTTATGGAGTAGATAATATCGTAGAGGTTATTAATCATTTTAATAAAAAGGAAGAATTAGTACCTACTATTATTAATACTAGAGAAGAGTTTAGTAAGCATATAAATTTTCCTGAATTTGATTTTTCAGATGTTAAAGGGCAAGAATCTATAAAAAGATGTATGGAAATAGCTGCCGCTGGAGGACATAATATTATTTTAATAGGTCCGCCAGGAGCAGGAAAAACAATGTTAGCAAAACGGTTACCTTCTATACTACCACCAATGACACTTCATGAAGCTTTAGAAACAACAAAAATTCATTCTGTGGTAGGAAAAGTGAAAAACTCAGGATTAATGTATCAACGACCATTCCGATCTCCACATCATACAGTTTCAGATGTCGCTTTAGTAGGAGGTGGTCAGTATCCACAACCTGGAGAAATCTCCTTAGCACATAATGGTGTCTTGTTTTTAGATGAATTACCCGAGTTTAAACGATCTGTATTAGAGGTAATGCGACAACCTTTAGAAGACAGAGAGGTCACCATTTCTAGAGCAAGATTTACAGTAAATTATCCTAGTAGTTTTATGTTGGTAGCCAGTATGAATCCTAGCCCATCAGGGTATTTTAACGATGGTAATAGTCCAGTAACCTCTTCACCAGCAGAAATGCAACGTTATTTAAGTAAAATATCAGGACCTTTATTAGATAGAATAGATATTCATATAGAAGTAACACCTGTACCTTTTGAAAAATTATCTGAAGAAATAAAAGGAGAAAGTAGTGTTACCATTAGAGAAAGAGTGACAAAGGCTAGAGAAATTCAATCTTTACGATTTAAAAACACAAAAAATGTGCATTATAATGCCCAAATGAGTGTAAAACAAATAAAAACATACTGCAAACTAGATGAAAAAAGTAAGAGTTTGTTAAAAAAGGCCATGGAAAAACTTAATTTATCTGCTAGAGCTTATGATAGAATATTAAAAGTTAGTAGAACTATTGCAGATTTAAACGCTTCTAAAGAGATACAATCAAATCATATTGCAGAGGCAATTCAATACAGGAGTTTAGATAGAGAAGGTTGGTTAGGGTAGTTGATCAATAATTTGTAAAGGTTTTTTTGGGTAATCACTAAAATTCTGATAACGAATTGTAAGATTCACAAAAGAAAAGTTAAAGACACAAAAATATTTGTTCTCTTTATTTCGTTTTTTTATCTTAGGCTAAGAAGAAGAAAGAGGTTGTTAAAACCGTTAAATAACCATAAGCTATGATAAAAACAGAATCTTTTAAAGATACTAAAAGCAATACATGCAAGTTTTTTGATGAAGCAGATAAAATACTGCTAGATGCTATAGATAATAAAGACTCTAAACTAGTATTGAAGTTAGATGAGAATAATTGCATAAAAAAACAATATATCTCAGACGCACATATCAATGAATTTTTTGAAGGTAAAAACCATGAAAGACCAGTTGTAGATTTGGTACAACAGGGTGGAGGAATGTACGGAATAGCTTTGTTAGGATATACATATATAATGGAAAAAGTAGGAGTTCGTTTTTATAGTCATGGCGGAGCTAGTGCTGGAGGAATTAATGCATTATTAATGGCTTCTATTAAGAATAGTATTTATAAAAAGAAATCTGATTTTTGTGCATCAAAAGAAATATCACAACCATTTTTAAAATCCGAATTATTAACAGATATTCTTGCAAATACAGATTTTAGTTCTTTTATGGATAGGAAAGGGTTTGTAGGAAGACTTCAAAAGAGAGCATTAAAAAACATAAAACACTTTAAAATGTTTATGTTAATTTTTAGCCTACTAATATTAATTAGTATTTATGCCATATTCGGATTCATTTATAACACAAAAAATGGTTTAACAGGAACAGAAATAAGATTTTATGATTTTGTAATAGGAACATTAAATGTTTGTGCATTCTTGGTTTTTATGTATATTTTATTTGTAAATATACTAGGAAGAGGTTTTGGTATTAATAGAGGAAAGGTTTTTTATAATTGGGCAGACGACATTTTAAAATCAATGGGAGTTCATTCAACCGAAGATGTAGAAAAAAGAATGTGTGATGTAGATTTGGTTGGTGTTACCAAAAATAGGAAACCTAAACTAGTTTTAATTACATCAGATTTAACAAATAATAAAATAGTTAAATTTCCTGAGGAAGCTAACTTGTATTGGGGAAACTGTAAAAATGTAAAGCCAGTAGCATATTTAAGAGCTACCATGTCTATACCTTTTGTATTTAAAGTTTTTACCCCTAATTTAAGTCATTACCACGACAAAAAAAACGAGAAGAATAAAATAAAACTAAAAGCAAGATTTGTAGATGGAGGTATGCTTTCTAATTTTCCCATAAGAGAATTTCATTCGAGAGAAGAGTTAGTACCCAAGTACCCAACATTTGGTGTATTATTAACGGAAAGAAGAAAAGTAAAAAAAACCTCTAGTTATCAATTAAATAAAATAAGTTTATTAAAATTTATAGCTTCTGTAATAGCTACTTTTAGAAATTTTTATGATAATGATTTTATGCATAAAAATGAAGAAATTAAAATGAGAACAGTTACAGTAAATACAAAAGGGCATAATTGGTTGAATTTTTGGATTTCTGAGCAAGAAAAAGTAAACCTATTTAAAGAAGGAGCAAAAGCAGCTATAGAACAGCTTGAAAAATTTGATTGGGAAGAGTACAAAAGAATGAGAAAAAATGAATACTAAGAAAATAAATAGAGAGTTACAATTAGATACCTACAGTAGGTACTGGTTTTATACTTTAATAATAACTTTAATGTTAACCTCTTTTTTTTACTTTATAGATACTATAGAAGTAGAAAATATATTACAAATACAGTTTTCAGAAGATTACAATAATCTTATATCTAAGATAAAATCAAAAACTATTTTAAAGAGTAGTTTATATTATGATTTCTGTTTTATTACTTTTTATACATTGTTATTTTGGATGGCAATTAAAGTATTTGATCTAACATTATTATTGAATATTAATAAAAGATTATATCTACTAATACTAATTCCAGGTTTTTTTGATTTTGTAGAAAACGGATATCTATTAATGATTATTGATAATGTGATAGTTAATGATGATTTTTTTAGCTTATTTTGGTTTAGTGTTAGAGCAAAATGGTTGATTTTAATCCCTTTTTTACTCATAAATTTGATAATTCTTTTTTATTATATAGTTTTAATATTTAATAGAATTATTAATAAGTATTATATAAATAAAGTAATTTCTAAAAAAGAATAAGTAAGATATGTTTTAATAATTTTTATATCTAACTGTTACTTGCATTTCTTACATTTGTGTAATGTTTTTACGTACAAAGCGCACTTTTTTAATTGATGATATAAGTAGTTTTAAAAAGCGATTACTAGCTTGGGGACAACAATATGAAACTATAGTTTGGTTAGATAGTAATAACCATGAACAATCTTACTCAAGTTTTGATAGTGTTTTAGCTGTAGATGAATTTACCTCTATTAAAACAGATTATTTAAATGCATTTGAAAAACTAAAAGAATATCAAACATATACTAGAGATTATATTTTTGGATATGTATCTTACGATGTTAAAAACGATGTAGAAAACTTACAATCAAACAACTTTGATAATCTTAATTTTTCAGATATTTATTTCTTTCAACCTCAAAAATTAATATTTTTAAAAGAAGGAATCGTAGAATTTCAATATTTAAGAATGATTGATGATGAGATAGAAGATGATTTTGAAGAAATTTTAGCACATAATATTCATGTAAAAACTTCTTCTGAAACTTCAGAAATGAAAATACGATTGCGTATTCATAAAGAAGAATATTTTAATAAAGTTAATAAAGTTATAGAGCATATTCATAGAGGAGATATTTATGAAGCTAATTTTTGTCAAGAATTTTATATTGAAAATGCAACTATAAATCCATACGAAACTTATAAACACTTAAATGAAATATCAGAGCCTCCATTCGGTACTTTTTTTAAGAATGAAGATTTATATGTGTTATCAGCTACTCCAGAAAGATACATAAGAAAGCAAGGACAGAAAGTAATTTCACAACCAATAAAAGGAACGGCTAAACGATTTGTAAATAAGATAGAAGATGCTAAAATAGCTTTTGATTTAGCTAGAGACGAAAAAGAAAGATCAGAAAATATAATGATTGTCGATTTAGTTCGAAATGATTTATCTAAAACAGCAAAAAAAGGAACCGTTACAGTAGAAGAATTATGTAAAGTTTATTCTTTTAAACAAGTACATCAATTAATTTCAACAGTAGTTTCAGAAATAGGAGAAGATGTACATCCTGTAGATATAATTAAAACTACTTTTCCTATGGGAAGTATGACAGGGGCACCAAAAGTTTCTGCGATGGAAATCATAGAAGAATTAGAAGAAACAAAAAGAGGCTTATATTCAGGAAGTATAGGGTATTTTACCCCAGAAGGAGGTTTTGATTTTAATGTAATAATTAGGAGTATTTTATATAATGCCACCACTAAATACGTGTCTTATTCTGTTGGAGGAGCAATTACTGCGAAATCAATTCCTGAAAAAGAATATGAAGAATGCTTGTTAAAAGCAAAAGCAATGAAGTATGTGTTAACCAACACATAAAGCAATAGTATAATAATCTATAAAACTAAAACATGCTACATCAAACATTTAAATTTCATTACTGTAAAACGGATTTTCATGGGGAGTATTGGACTGCTGAAAAGGGAAAAGCAGTAGTTATTATTGTTCATGGTTTAGGAGAACATTTAGGACGTTTTGAATATCCAAGAACAAAATTAGTAGAGAATAATTTTGATGTAATAGCCTTTGATCATTTCGGACATGGAAAAACTTCAGGAAAAAGAGGGCATAACCCTGGTTATGAAAAAGTTTTAGAAAGTATACAAATAGTAGTAAAAAAAGCAAAAGAAATATTTGGAAACCAAAAACCAATATTTTTATATGGGCATTCTATGGGAGGAAATGCTGTAATCAATTACATGTTAAAAGAATCGAGAGATTTAAAAGGAGGAATAGTAACAAGTCCCTTTTTAAGATTGGCGTTTCAACCACCCAAATGGAAATTATTTATGGGAAACCTTATCAGAAAAATAGCGCCTTCTATAACTTTAGGAAATGAAGTAGATGCAACGAGTATTTCTAGAGAGGAAGAAGAGGTGAAAAAATATAGGAATGATCCTTTAGTTCATGGTAAAGTAAGTCCAAACTTTTCCTTAGTTTTTATGGAAAAAGGAGAAGAGGCAATTTCTAAGGCAAACACGCTAAATACACCAATGTTACTATTACATGGAACAGGAGATAGATTAATAGATTATAAAGGAACAAAAGAATTTAGTGATAATTCTGAAATGGCTACCTTAAAGCTATATAAAGGTGGATACCATGAGTTACATAATGATTTATGTAAAGAAGAAATGATGGAAGATATTATAAATTGGTTATCCTCTCAGATATAAAAAAATGCTTAAAAAGTTAACCAACTTCATAGAAAAAGAACTTTCTTTTATAAAAGGAAAAAAAATACTATTAGCAGTTTCTGGCGGAATAGATAGTGTAGTCTTGGTACATTTATTTCACAAGCTAAATTACGATATTTCTTTAGCTCACTGCAATTTTCAGCTTCGAGGAAAAGAAAGCGATTTAGATGAAAAATGGGTACAAGAATTAGGGAGGCAATTGAAATTGAAAGTTTATAATATTAGGTTTGATACCAAAAAACAATCGAAAGAAAAAAAACAATCTACACAGATAGTAGCCAGAAACTTAAGATATAAATGGTTTAAAGAAATACTAAAGGAAAATAAGATAGATTATATTGCAACTGCACATCATTTAGATGATAATTTAGAAACTTTTTTAATAAATCTTTCCAGGGGTATGGGGTTAGAAGGACTAACAGGAATTCCTAAAAAAAATGAAAATATAATTCGACCACTTTTATCCTTCTCTAGAAGTCAGATTTTAGAATGTGCAGAAAAAAATAATATTCACTGGAGAGAAGATGCATCTAATAAAGAAATAAAATATACAAGAAATAAAATTCGCCATAAAATAATTCCAGTTTTAAAAGAAATAAACCCCAATGTTTTAGAGAATTTTGAAAAAATGACTTCTTATCTAGAACAAACAAAAGAAATAGTTCAAGATAAAATAGAAGAAATAACACCAAAAATTATTACAATAGAAGAAGGATTAAAAAAAATTAAAATAAATGAATTATTAAAACTCTCAAACACAAGAGCTTATCTTTATTTCTTGCTAAAAGAGTATAATTTTACTGAATGGGAGAATGTGAATGCCCTTTTAACATCTCAAACAGGAAAAATAATTTACTCAAAAACACACTCTTTACTTAAAAATAGAAATTTTTTAATACTAAGAGAATTAATACCAGAAGTGCAAGGAAATCAGTATTATGAAGTAGGTTTAGGAATAAAAAAACTGAGCGATCAGGTAACTATAAATATAGAAAAAACAGATAAAAATCAAGTCCATATTAAAAATTGTATATTAGTTAACAAAAATTTAGTAACTTTCCCGATGATAATTAGAAAATGGCAGGAAGGAGATTTTTTCTATCCAACAGGCATGGTTGGAAAGAAAAAAGTTAGTAAATTCTTCAAAGATGAAAAACTATCTAAATTCGAAAAGCAAGAAACTTGGTTACTTTGCAATAATAATAACGATATAATATGGGTAGTTAGTATGAGACAGGATAGAAGATTTTTAATTACCCCCAAAACAAATAAAGACAGTATTTTAAAAATAAGTATATAAATAACCCCAATGACAATGAAAAGAGTTTTTACCTTACTTTTATTAATTCTAGGATTTACCTTAACAGGGTATGCACAAGATGATGCGCCTGTAGAAGTAGAAACCTCGGTAAAGAAAATCTCAGAGACAGAGTATGATCTAATATTTAATGTTTTTATAGATGATGATTGGCATTTGTATTCTCAATACAATCCGCAAGATGCATCTTTACCAATGACAATAAAACCTTCAGAAGGTGAAACTGGTTTCACTGTAGTAGGTAAAGCAAAAGAGAGTAAAACAACTACCGAGTTTAGTGAAATTTGGGGAGTTGATGAAATTTTCTTTAAAGAAGAAGCAACTTTAGTACAACGCATTAAAGTTGACGATCCTAGTTTAAGACAAGTGTCTTTAAACATAGATGCACAAGTGTGTAAAGAATTTTGTTTACCTTATGATGATGATTTTACATTTCCTTTAGATGGAGGAGAAGTAGTGAAAACAGTTGCAACTGTTGGAGAAAAAAGTAAAGAATTAACAAATTCTTTAAAATTAGATTTAAAGAATGCCGAGCTTTTAGAAGCTAATATCGATAAAAAACAACAGGAGGATAAAGGAAACTTATTAAATATCTTTCTTTTAGGATTTGCAGGAGGTTTAATTGCTTTTTTAACACCTTGTGTATTCCCTTTAATACCTTTAACAGTATCTTTCTTTACAAAACAAACATCTAATAGATCTAAAGGAATTACAAATTCAATTATTTATGGTGTTTTTATTGCCGCAATCTATGTAGCTTTAAGTTTACCATTCCATTTTATGGATAACTTAGATCCTGAAATTTTGAATACAATTTCTACAAACATGTGGTTGAATATATTCTTCTTCATCGTTTTAGTTTTCTTTGCAGGATCTTTCTTTGGTTTTTATACCATAACATTACCAAGTTCTTGGAGTAATAAAGCAGACAGCGCTTCTGGTATAGGGGGTATTTTAGGTATATTCTTTATGGCAATAACACTAGCAATTGTTTCATTCTCATGTACGGGACCAATTTTAGGGTCGTTATTAGCTGGTTCATTAACTTCAGATGGAGGCCCAATGCAATTAACAGCAGGTATGGGAGGTTTTGGAGTTGCTTTGGCATTACCATTTGCTTTCTTTGCATTATTTCCTAATTTATTAAAAGCATTACCAAAATCAGGTTTTTGGTTAAAGGCAATAACAGTAATGTTAGGGTTTATAGAATTAGCATTAGCATTTAAATTCTTATCTAATGCAGATTTAGTTGGTCAGTGGAATCTTCTTAAAAGAGAAGTGTTTATAGGTATTTGGATTTTAATTACTGTGTTAGCTGCTTTATTCTTGTTTGGAGTAATTAAATTTCCTGGAGGAGCAAAAGTAAAACGTGTTTCTGGATTAAGAATTTTATTAGGTTTAGGAGTACTTGGATTTGCAGTTTATTTAGGGCCTGGTGTTTTACAAAAGCCTACATGGAATCAAAACTTGTTAAGTGGATTTGCTCCACCGCAATTTTATAGTGTATATAAAGCAGATAGTGATAATTGTCCGTTAGCTTTAGATTGTTTTAAGAATTTTGATGAAGGTATGGCATATGCAAAATCGGTTAATAAACCTGTATTATTAGATTTTACTGGTTGGGCTTGTGTAAACTGTAGAAAAATGGAAGAAAACGTTTGGAGTGATCCGAATATATACTCTACACTAAAAAATGATTACGTATTAATTTCATTATATGTAGATGATAATGAAAACACTTTACCAGTAGAAGAACAATTTGATTTTGTAAAACCAAGTGGTAAAATCAAAAAAATTAGAACTTATGGAGAAAAATGGTCTACCTTACAAACGGTTAACTTTAAAAATGCTTCTCAACCTTTCTATGTGTTAATGACATCAGATTTAGAAGTGTTAAACAAACCGCAGCAGTATACAGATAAGTTATCTTACCACAGTTGGTTAAAAGATGGGTTAAAGAAATTTAAGGAGTAATAAAAACTTCTCTAATTATATAAAATAAAAAAGATCGCAATTTTGCGATCTTTTTTTGTTTATTAAATATAGTGATTTATGGATGTTTATTTAGTAACCTGAGTTCGATTTTTACTTCATTGCTAATGAATTGTTTTAAAACTACAATGTCGTGACATCTCAACAAAAAAATTGAGAAACGGCTGTTATAACATAAAATAGGGTACTACTTTTTTGCTTTCTTGTACTGAGCGATAGTGGAAGTATTTGCATCAAGGCAAATAAGATAGGAGTTACGGTTTTATAAGTAGTTGAAAAAAACAACTAAAAAGATGTCAATGGTGAATTTCGATTCTAGTCCATTACCAAAAAGAGATAATTGATCACTGATCATTGAAAAAATGACAGGTAACTGAGTGGGGTCGGAATTTACTCATAATCAATTGGTTTTTAATTGTTTATTTTTTGAGTATTAAGCTTAGGGGTAATTTTTGATGCTAATAAAAAAGGAAACCATCCTTTAGCTTATTTATTAAGTAAATAAATCTTTTTTGTTTAATTAATTACAATATTTGAAAAAAAACTAAAATTACTTTAAGTGAAAATATTTGATAATCTATTTTACAAAAAGTAAACACGTAAGTTTTTTTATTATACCATTTTTCAATTAAAAATACTGTGATAAGAGTTTGTGAGATATTTATAAGCAGTAATTGATTTGACT
>CANMJA010000069.1 GCA_947498055.1 uncultured Tenacibaculum sp. | reverse complement strand
CTAAATACTAAATACTAAATACTAAATACTAAATACTAAATACTAAATACTAAATACTAAATACTAAATACTAAATACTAAATAAATACTGATAATCGAAATTAAAGTACCTTTGTAGGGTGAAAATTTTAAAGTCTATTTTCGAGTTTTATATTAATTCTAGTATTCATGTAGCATTGTCTGTATATGCTTTGGTTAGAATTACTGAGTTTTATTTTAATTTACCATATAATGAAGAATTAGATTATTTTATTTTTTATGGTACTATAACTGGTTATAATTTTGTGAAATATGCAGGTATAGCAAAATTACATCACATGAGTTTAACTAAAAATTTAAGGTTAATTCAGCTTTTTTCACTGCTTTGTTTTTTATTAACATTGTTTTACGCGTTTCAATTGCCACAGCAAATTTTGATTTTGTTTTTACCTTTTTCATTATTAACACTCTTTTATGCCGTACCCATTTTTAAAGGATTAACTAAGAATCTTAGAAATATAACTTCCTTAAAAATTATAATAGTTGCTCTGGTTTGGTCGGGAGTTACAGTATTACTTCCTCTAATAGCAGGATCTTTAAAAATAAATACAGCAATGGTTTTTTATTTGGTTGCAAGGTTTTTATTTGTAATGATACTTATTTTACCTTTCGATATTCGTGATATGCAGTTTGATAAAAAACATTTACAAACAATACCACAATTAATAGGAATAAAACGTACTAAAAAATTAGGTTTTGTTTTATTAGGAATAACAATGATTATAGAGTTTTTTAGTGTTCCAAATCAAAACTTTAAAACAATATATATACTTATTTTTACTTTTCTACTTTTTTTATTGCAGAGATCAAGAAGTAAACAACCAAAATATTACGCTTCTTTTTGGGTAGAAGCTGTACCTGTTTTTTGGTTTTTATTACTTTTCATGTTTGCTTAATTTATTTTTATGCTATTTTTTTATACTAACATAAATATAGATTATACAAAGCATTTTTTAAACTTATAAAACCGTTGTATTTTTACCTAAATTAATTGAATTTTATTCCTAATGAAAATAATCATATCACCAGCGAAGTCTCTAGATTTTGAAAATAAAGCAACGACTGATATATATACTAATTCTAATTTTTTAGGATATTCAGAGAAGTTGTCTAAGAAATTAAAAACGCTTTCTAGAAAGAAGTTGTCTGAATTAATGAAAATTTCTGATGATTTAGCAAATTTGAATTATGAACGCAATCAAAACTGGAAAACACCTTTTAATTTACAAAATGCAAAGCAAGCAGTATATAGTTTTACAGGAGAGGTGTATAGAGGAATAGATGTATATTCTTTACCAGAAGATAAAATACCAGCATTACAAGATAAATTACGCATATTATCAGGATTGTATGGGTTATTAAAACCTTTAGATTTAATTCAGCCATACCGATTGGAGATGGGAACAAAATTGAAGGTAGGAAGAACTGAAAATTTATATAAATTTTGGGGAGACACTTTAGCGAATTCATTAAACGAAGAACTAGCAGGCGATGAATTGTTTGTTAATTTGGCAAGTACAGAATATTTTAAAGCGGTTCCTAAAAAAACATTAAAAGTACCTATGATTGTACCTGTTTTTAAAGATTTTAAAAACGGGCAATATAAAACTATTATGACATTTGCTAAAAAAGCGAGAGGTTTAATGGTGCGTTATTTAATAGAAAATGATATTGAAAATATAGAAGGAATTAAAGGTTTTAATGTAGATGGTTATGGTTTTTCTGAAGAAATGTCTACCGATAACGAATTGGTGTTTACTAGGTAAGTAAGGTAAATAGGAAGAAATAAAAAAGAAACACAAAAGATTGTTATTAGAACAATCTTCTGTGTTTTTTAATTAAAATGAAATATACCCACCGCCAATACTACTAGTACAAGCAGCTAAATGGCCATATCTATCTATACATTTAGATCCTTTACGATTGTATTTACAACTACTACAAGAAGGGTAATTAAGACTTCCTCCATTAATTTTTTGTTGTTGTTTTGTGTTTAAAGGATTTCCTAGGTTTAAGATTGATTTTTTCATTATTTATTGTTTTTAGGTTGTTTTGTTGTTAAATTAATAAAATTAACATTAAAAAATCATTTGCTCTTTGTTAAAAGTTATTCAAGAAAAACATCAAAAATTATGCTTTTTTTATCAAATATTTATGCATTCAGTAATATAAATAGGTAGAGTTTTGATAATGAAAGAGCTGTTCATTGGTCTGTAGAATAAAGAGAACATGAGTTAAAATAGTTTCTAAAAAAATGCTTATCAACAATAAATTAATATTTAACAGGTTAAAATAGTTGATAAAATGAAACTTTGTTAATTTTATAGCTGTGATATAAAAAAGCAGTAATAGAAAATAAATCTTGTAAGTTTATGCATTAATTAAGTTTATTAAATGACACTTTATATTCTACCTAAATTCGTAAAAAAATAAAAACTAAATGCGCATACCACCTGTTTACTCTTTATCATTTATATTCATAACACTCTTCATTGCTTATTTACTAGTTAAAAGGATGAATAAAAAAGGGTGTGGTACTTTTCTTTATGCAAGTGTGGTGTTATTTTGTATCAATTTGTTCTTAATTTTTTCATGGATGTTTTTTTCTAAAACGGCTAAAGAAGTTTATAATGTGAGTATGTTTGGTGAAAAATATACAGGAACTGTGGTTGGTTTTACTAAAAAAGAATATTACGATTCTAGTAAAAGAAGAAAAAAAACATACAAGCCTATTGTTAAGTTTACCACAAAAACTGGTACGTTAATAGAAAGAGAATTAGAATTCTCAGCGTCAAGTGTTACTATTGGAGATACATATAGTGTTAATTATGACGAGCAAAATGACATTGTGATTACACTCGGATTTATATTAATACTGAAAGTAATAGGTTCGTTCATTTTTTGCTTTATTTTTACATTTCTTTTTACTGGTGTTATAAATTATGTTTTAGGAAATAAAATGGAAGGGTACTATGATGTAGCATCTATTGCTGGTTTTTATTTCTTTATCCCTTTTATAATGCTTGTCTTTAACGCATTGCTTATTTATGCGGTTTTTTATGGGAACGAAGTACCTACGTTTGTAACATTTTTATTATGTATTTTTGTTTTTATGCTAACACTGGCAACTTGGGGTTATATTAAAATGATACTAAGTAAAGGAGTGCCTAAAATGAAGAAAGTAGGTAGAGGTAAATGGACTGCAGGTTGGGGAGATTAATGAGAATATTTTTTTGTTATTATTTAGAGCTACCAAAAAATTTAAAAAAACTACTGATAGCTCTAATAATATTATTTTTATTCAAAAATAGATAAACTATTACCAGAAACCCAAGTTTTAAACTCATCACCATAATATAGATAAGCACAGCTGGCAGGAGCTTTGTATTTACCTGCAATATCTGCTTTTAAATCTAAACGAATTTTTATGTTTTCTTTTGCTTGCATAGATCTCCAATAGAAAACCAAATAGTTATCAAATATTTCATAATAAGCAATTTTGTTTTGCGTAACTAATTCTTTTAACTGCCAAGGCTGTGCGGTAGTACCAGAGGGTATTCCTATAATAGAAGTTACCATACCTGTGTGTTCTTTTTTCTTATTGTGTAAATGAATATTCATGCTCACATTATCACCTACTTTATATTTTTTATCAGAAATACTAGTATTTAAAGCTAAAGGAGACTCTAAGGAAGAATCAGGTAAAAAACTATCATACGTAATGTTTAATGAATACGGAAAAGTAACCTCGCTATTCGAAAATTTTATATCTATATTTTGAGTTCCTTTAATAAAGTGAGATTCAATATTTTTGATTTCAATTTTTCCGTTTTTAACGTTTAATAAATTTGAATGTAATTTTTTACCATTAATACTAAGTTCTAAAGAATTATTTTGAACCATTTTAGCTTTTTGTGTTTTCGTATATTCAATTAAAGCTTTTAAAGCCATAGAAGTTGATTGCGTAGATCCAAATCGATTGTATTTACGCAAGCTTACTAGTTGTTCAATTCCTTTTGAAATTAAGAAATCATTCGTTTTAATCTCTTTTAATAAAGCTAATAATGAAAAAGCTATTGTCTCTATTTTTTTAGCATTTCCGTACGATCTTGTAATGGTGTTTTCTACAGGTAAATCAGAAAAACTATATTTCTCGATATTCGTTTTAATTTTTTCAATCAAAAGCTTAGCATTCTTCATCTTGAGTAAATTAAAACTAGCACATGCCATTAATGCCATTCTATAAGTATCATTACTTTGTAAAGCTTCTTTAAAGGTAGAATTATATTCTTTTTCTATATCCGCTTTAATTTTCGATTCACTTATGGCATATATTATGTAGGCATTATTTACATTTTCTGGAGCAGCAGAAAAACCATACTTTCCACGATTTTGTTTAAAACCGCCTTTACCATTTTTTCTACTTAATAAATAATTAATGGTTCGTTGCAGCATAGGTTCACTAACACCATTAAAAACTTCTTTCATTTCTGTAAATTCCATTAAGCCATAAGCAGTTAAAGCTTCATGCGGTGGAGCTTTACCATACCATTCAAAACCGTCTTTAGAGGTTTCATACCCTGCTAGTTTTTTGTATCCTTTTTTTATGAAATCGAGTGCTTTTTTCTCTATTTCAGGATTACTTTTATTCGTTTCTTTTAAATATTTTAATACTAAAATATTCGGATAGGTGCTTGAAGATACTTGTTCAAAACACCCATAAGGTTCACGAATAATAGATTCTATACCATTCATAACATCTCCAACTACATCTGTATAAATAGTGAATTCTGCTTTTAAACTTTTATCTACTACATTATTAATAGGAATTGTATAAGATGCAGATGAAGCTCCAGAAATACTTGCTCGTGTAGGAAAATAAGGAGATAAAACACTGGTTTCACGTTTTACTACATCAGACATGTCAGTACCCGTAACAGAAACTTCAATGGTTTTATTATTTCCTTTTTGTATAGGAATTACTTTTATATTTTTAATTACAGAACTATTAGCATTTACAGTTATCTCTTTTTTAAATGATTTGTGTAATTTTAAATTATTAGGAAGCAGAATAGCAAGGTTTAATTTTTTTGTAATTTGCGTTTCGTTAGTAATAGTAACAGGCAGTGTAATGGTATCTTTTAATACCATGTAATTAGGCATTTTAAAATCTACATTCACTAATTTTTTGGTAGCATATTTTTTCTTTTTTCTTCCCAATAAACCATTATAACCAATACCTTCCGTAGTAATTATAAAAGAAGTAATAGCATCAGAATTATAAAATTCAAATTCACCTTTTCCATTTTCATCGGTTTGTACCACAGGATTCCAGTAAATAGTTTGTCTAAAATCGGTACGCTCTTTAGGAATTTTTGTTCCTTCATATTTAGGAATGTAAAACTCTTTTGATGGATAAAATTGAACAGGATTATAATTCACAAAACGCTTTACCGCGTAGTTATGAAATTTTTTGTTTGTAATTTTTTTTGCATTCCAATGATCGTTAAAAAGTTTGTTTTTTGTACTCACAATAATAACTCCGGAAGAACCAGAAGCACCGTATATAGTTGTTGCAACTGCATCTTTTAAAATAGTAATAGATTCTATTTCGTTGGGATTTAAATTCTTTAAAGAGGCAGAAGTATAAGGTACGCCATCTACTACTAATAAGGGAGCGTTATTTCCAGAGATAGAGTTAATTCCTCTTACAGATATAGTATTAGAAGTAGTATTATTTTGTTGTGTAACTCGAACTCCAGTAACTTTGCCTTGTAATAAATTATTCACAGAAGTATTTCTGTTTATTTCTTTAGAACGAATTTGGGTAACAGATGCTCCTGCAGAATTTCTTTTATTAATAGAGCCATACCCAACAACAACAACTTCGTCTAAAACATTTACATCAGAAGCTAAAGAAATATTTTTTGTAGTTCCTTTTTTAGAGATGATTTTATTTTCAGATTTTTTAAACTTAGAAAGCGGATTTTTTATATCAATTCCGTTTTTAACAGTAGTCGTTTTATTTTTTAAATTAATATATCCGTTTTTTATTCTGTCATTTATAATGTTAAGTTTCTTTTCATCATCGGTATATGCTATTAAAACTAATTGTGTTCCTTTGCTATATTTAAAAGAAAAACGACCTTTTTTATTTGTTTTAAAAACTGCTACTTTAGTTCCGTACTCATCAAATAAAATTAAATTAGCTTCTGTAGGTCTTCCATTTTTATCTACAATTTCGCCTTTTTGAATATCTAATGATTCAGGTAAATGCCTTGCCTTTTTAAGAGAAATGGGGTTGGTAATATAATTTCGCCAACCATGTGTAAGTAGTACATAATCGAGCGCTTTGTATGATTTTTTTTCTTTGGAATTAAAATAGAATTCTGGTTTGTATATTTTTCCTTTTAATTCAGAAGATAATAATAAGTAAGAAAGGATATGATCTTGTTTATCATTTGCAAATGAAACTAATTTATTATCAGCAATACTAACAGAAAGATTTGCAGGTATAGGGTTGTTGTGCTTGTCTTTAGTAACGACTTTCACTTTCACTTTTTCTCTAGTTTCGTATACTTTTTTATCTAATTGTATGTCTATATTTAATTGTTTGTGCGCGTTTATAAAAACCAATCGTTCTGCTAGCGGATTACCATTGGGGTCTGTAATTTTAAAACGAGTAATTCCAATAGGAAATTTTTCTGTGTTAATACTTTCATTATTTTTAGTAATAATGCGTTTATGTAACCTTTTGTGAGCGTTTGAAACTTCTAAATGTAGTTTTTTCTTAGTAGTATTATGAATAGTTAATTTTGTGTTTAAAGAATCTGATACTACTTTAAAATTCACTCCTTTTGTGTGTGTTTTAGGAAGTGGTATTGTTTTATTAGAAACAAACGGAATTGTAACTTTTGCATAATATTTTTCAGTATTAGTAGGAGTGAGATTAAAACTTCCCATTCCGTTATGAAAACTATGAAAGGAAGTTATCGTTTTTCCACTCTCATTAACAATATTCCCTTGTATATCTATGGGTTTTCCAAATTCATCAATAGCTTTAAAGGCAATGGTGCTTTCAATGTTAGAAAGTAGTTTACCACTTTCAGGAAAAAACTGTAAATCAAACGTGTCAATAACCACAGGTACACTTTTAGAAATAGCTTCTGTACTACCTTTGTGTGGCATGGTAATTAACAAAACAACATCTCTGGTGTTTAAATTATCAGGTAAATTAAAATGAATAGGAGCTTTTCCTTTGTTGTTTGTAGTGGCTTCTTTCGAAATAATCTGTTTTCCTTTTACAGAAAGTATATAGTTAAATTTGGTAATAATAGGGTTGTTTTTTAAATCATTAGCATTAAAGTTGGCAGTTACTAAATTAGATTTTCCATACCCTTCTTTTTCAAACTCTAAAGAAAGTAATACGTTCGGTTTTACAATTTTTTGAATGGTAATTTTCTTTGAGAAAAAAGAAGTGTCTCCATTATTTCGCATCCAGTTAGTATACGTTCTTAAGGTGTAAACACCACCAAAAAAATCATCATTAATAGTAAAATCACCATAACTATAACCATCATTTATAGCTAAAACTAGTTTTTTTACCACGCTTCCTTTAGGGGAAACTAACTCCGCATACATTATATCATTTATGCTAGAAACCGTATTCTCTTTTTCGACGATGTACGATTTAAACCAAATAGTTTCGCCAGGAAAGTAAAAAGAACGATCTGTTTGTGTATAAATTTTTTCTAAGTGATTTACTTTGTTTTTTTGCGCATTTAAATTAAAGACAAATGCTATTAAAAGAAAAAAGAAGCTATGTGTATATAATTGTTTTTTCATCTGTTATATTTTTAAATGTAAGCTAAAACCTACTTCAGTTTGTAAAGGAGTGTTAAAAAAATGAAGAGCGTTAGTACCAGAGTTTCCATATAAAGTACTGTAAGGGGAATAGCCTTTAAAACTAGCCCAAGTAACTAAATTATTAGCATACATTCCTAATTTTAATTCTCTAAAAAAATGCCTATCTCCCTCTCCTAAAATTTTATAGGAAACATTAATGCTTTTTATATTTAAGTAACTACCATCTACAATAGCATCTTCAGCAACGCCTTCAAAACCATAACGAACAAATCGATTTTCAGAAATAGGATTGTTAGGATTGTAAAAATCTACAGCAGTAGTATTTACATTACCTAAAGAGTTGACCCCATTAAAAATAAAATTAGTGGTATTTCTTTGTGTAGCAGATTGCGTAGAGGTACCTAAATAATTTAAAACGTTTTGTGTACCATTCCAAATATCTCCACCTTTTTGTATGTCTAAATCAATATTTAAACTTAAACGCTCCCAAGTAAAGTTATTTTGAATACCTAAAGAAAAGTCAGGAATTGGATTTCCTATAATTTTAGGATTCGAGTCAACTATAGGAAAACCATCATCACCAATACGTATTGCATTGTTTTCATCTCTAGCATAAGCCGAACCGACAATAACACCAGCAGGTTGTCCTTCAATTAAATTTTTAGAAGTAGAAGAGAATCCGGTAATAGGAATTCGGTTTTCGTTGCTTAATAATTTTAAAACTTTAGTGCGATAGATAGAAAAGGTAATGATAGGTTGGTAATAAAAATCGTAGGCTAATTCCATTTTAGAATCAATTACAAATTCGAAACCTTGGTTTCTTATATTAGCAACATTATCTAAAACAAACTTGTTGTTTTGTAGTATTGGAAAAACACTACCCTTGGTTTTAGAATTATAATATGTAATGCCTATTGAAGTATCATAATCAAAAAGACGAAAGCCAAAAGAACTATTTATTTCATAACTTTCTTTTTTCTCTAAATCTAAACTTGGAGTAATAAATAAATCATTGTTGGTGGTATAAAAAGCACTCTGTTGTGGTGTTATTTGTAAGCTATTATGATTTTGATTGTTATAATATAAAGAAGCATCATTTACATCAAAAGAAACAGTTGTGCCTATAGTAAATTTATGTATATCATACATTCTAAACCATTCATCTAAATCTAACTCGGCATTAAAAGATGGTAAAAACCATGCATTTTTTTGAATAGATGAATAATAAGAGTTGTTGGTGAATTTTAATTGTAATATTCTATCGATATCGTATTTAAACTGATTTAATACGGTTATTTTATTTCTAGAAATAGTGGTTGCATTTATTTCTGAATTAGAAGGATTTGTAAAGTTAGTATCATTAAAATCAGAAAATTCTTTAAAAGTGAAATCAAGATGTTCGTAGTTGTAATCTATAATTGATTTTACTTGTATATGATCGTTTATATGATAATCAAAATTAAGGTTCGTGTTTATTCTTTGTAATACGTTGGTTTTTGTGCTTAAAAAACCGTTTTCAAAACCAAATGTGCCTAATGGAAGCCCAAATTGTTGTTTAATATGTTTGTTGCTATAACTTAACTGACTGTTTAATTGTATACCATATCCAATCTTTTTTTTGTTTTTAATAGAGGCAACAAATGAAGAAAGAGTATTGGAGTTTTGATGCTTATTAAATAACCATTCTGTATTGTTAAAGTTATTACTAAAACGGCGTTGCGTTTTGTTAGGTAAATTTGCCCCTTGTTGGTTGCTAAATGAAATGGGAGTAGCCCAACTGTTTAATAAAAGGTTACTATAAAAACCATTGGTGTTAGGTTGTCCATCTTTTATGGTTTCATAGCTTATAAAAGAAGACCAATGATTGTAAAAATCGCTACCAGTTCTGTAATGTAAATTTAACTTATTTGTTGTTTTTTGTGGCTTTCCAAAAATGTTAGCGATACTTTTATTAGAAAAAATAAACTTTAATAATTTTTCGGTGGTGTTTAAAGAAAAAGAAACTCTGTTAGTGCTGTTAATACCAGTTTTAAGTATGGTATTATCATATATATTGGCAGGTGTTCCGTTTCCATTAGTTATTAATTTACCATTGGTGTCATAAATATAATTACTTCCATCATAACTAAGTGTATTTAATTCAGGTCCGTAAGAAAAGAAAGTACTAGTTTCTGGATCTTGATGTGTAAAATTGTTGTTTACTGATATTCCTTGACTGTATGTGTTTTGTAAACTATGAGTATTACTATCTTTTACAAATTGAATTCCAGTATTGGTATCCACATTAATTTCTAAATAAATATCAGGATCAAAGTATGTAATAAATACTTCTTCTTTTTTTATTTCAATGTTTTTAATTCTATTAAAAAAATTGAAATAAAAAGGAGGTGAATTGTATGTTTTTTTCGAATTAGCGAGTTTGGTAATTGTATCTCCTTCTTTTTTTAAGTTATTAATAGCGTTTTTATAAGCATTGCTATAGATTTTTTTGGTAGGAGAATATTGCACATTTACTATTTCTGAGGAGTCGAACATGTTAGGAGTAACCTTAATTTTTTGTGTTTTCATTCCTATAAAAGAAATGATTAAAACATCTCCTACACTACATTGAATACTATAGTTTCCGTCAAAATCAGTTTCGGTACTCTGTTGTGTGCCTTTTACAACAATAGTAGCTCCGGGTAAAGGACCCGTTTCATCAGATAATGTTCCAGATACGATTCCAGTTTGGCAGAAAACGGATAAAAACAGGAACTGAAAGAGTGTGAATAGTAAAGTTGATTTTTTTCTCATGCTTTTTGATTTTCGTCTGATTCAAATGTATTAACACTTTTTAACAGCCAAAAGGTAGAATGAGTGAATGGAATTTTTGAATGAGGAAAGTTATTCAAAAATTAATAAATGAGTCTTGTTTTTTATAAACCTTAGTATCTATATAGTTAGAATCAATGAGGTTTTTTAATGGTTATAAAAATAACAATCTTCATTAATATTAGATGCAGTGTCTTGTTTTTTTAATTAGGTTTTTCAGTATTGGTATAAATATGTACCAATATTTTCTATTTTAAGCTGTTTTCTGAGATAGGTTAGACCATGTCTAAAAAGCAATTTATACCATTTTTCAATTAAAAATACTGTGATAAGAGTTTGTGAGATATTTATAAGCAGTAATTGATTTGACTT
>CANMJA010000068.1 GCA_947498055.1 uncultured Tenacibaculum sp. | reverse complement strand
ATATCGGTAAACTTATCTTCTTGGGCATAATACAAGATACAAAATATTACAGTAATATCATATTATAAATGGTATTACATGAAATTTTATCCTTTAAATTTTTTTTTACAAAAAAAAGCCTCTATAAAAGAGACTTTTATGCTTTACGATGAAAGCGGGGGTGGTTACTAACCAATTTAATCAAACTAATTCTACATTCGCTAATATAAAAAAGTATGTTACTTATAAAAACTAAAAATTAAAATTTTATCTATTAACTAGAGTTCGATTATTGATTGTCAATACGAATATTGATTGTAAAGAGATGTATCGAACAGTTCCATAACATCTGAGTCATATTACTATAAATAGTAACAACTGTTTAGAATAAATGCATGTTACAAGTGAGAGACATTAGGAATTTTTTTCACTAACTTCTTTGCTATTAATTTTTCGAAATAATTTAAATACATTTCTGCTATTTCAGACATTGGTAAAGAAGCGGCTGCTTTGTAATTTGCTTTTGCTAATTCTAATCTATAGGTATCATTAGTAATTATTTTTTCAATAGCTTTTGCTAAAGAAGAAACACTATTGGGGTCAAAAAACTCACCTCTATACCCTTCATCCTGAATTAGATCGGTTAAATCACCTAAGTTAGGCATCACCACAGCTTTACCATAACTTCCTGCTTGGTGTAATACTCCAGAACTTCCTGTAGTAGAAGTGTAAGGGAAAACAACTACTGTACTTTCACCAAATATTTTTGGTACCTCTTCTTCTTCCACATAGCCAGTAAAATACAGCCCTTTAACATGGTGATACTTTTCTTTCATATTATTTAAATAACCAGGAGTATTAGGACTATCTGTACCAGCGATAACTATTTCTAGATTTTCTTTGGTTGTTTTCCTTATTTCCTCTACAGCTTCAATAAGTATTTCTACCTTTTTATAAGTACCAAACTTACCAAATGCCATTATTTTTTTGGGTCCATTAGGTAATGAGAAATCTGGTTTTGGAGGCATTTCAAAAGTACCGTGAGGTATTAATACTACTTTATTAGTTTTGTATTTCTTACTAAGAGTATGTACAAATTTTTGTATTGTTACCGCTACATAATCAGCCTTTAATAAAAAACGAGTCAACATAGTTCCTATCAAACCATAGGTTTTTTGTAGTAACCTATTTTTTGTAAAACCAGCACTATTTAAATCTACCTGTTCTAAAATATTATGTAATAAAACGATGGTAGGTATTTTTTTTATTTTACATAAATAAGGAAGCATTAAACCTAATGCAGCAGGTATTTTTTTATCTCCAAACTTTAAAAATTGTAAATTAAATAAAACAGCATCTGGTTTTGTTTCCTTTAAAGCTTTATTTAGAGTTTGTATATTTTTATAGCTGTTAAACTTCCAACAATTTTTAATGGTAATTTTACATCCATTGGTTTCAAAGTTTAGATGCTTCGTTTCTACAGCCTCATCTGTTAATAAAATAAGTTCTTCTACGTTTTCTTTTTTTCTAAATTGTTTTACTAAATGGTAACCATATTCATTTAGTGTCACTTTACTTGGGGGAAACGCGGTAACAATTGCTAATCTCATAATATGTTTATTTAATAATGATGTTCTCTAATGTCGCTTTAATATTCTAAAAAAAAGAGCAAATACAGATGACTAATTATCTAGTATAGATTAAAAACAAGTATTTATAGTTTATCGATTTCTCTTTTGTTTGATTTTAGAAAGAAGAACACAAGTTGTATTATTAATAAAATAGTCATAGCTATTATTTGCATGCTAATTATTTGCTGTAAACTATCATGAAAATAAATAATTAATACAACTTGAGTGATTCCTAAAATTCCTGTGATAACAACAGGAATATATTGATCTATAGATAAATAATAATAGGCAAATACGTTTGATATAGCAAAAATAGAGGTAGCTAATGCATATTTCCATAACAAAGGAGCAATGGTTATATATGCTTTACCAAATAATAGATGAACAACTAATTCTGGAAATAAATAACTTACTAAAACAATACATGCTGCTAAAAAAGTGATATAACTAACATATTTTAAAAGTACATTTTTATGAGGAAGTCCTTCTTTTTCTTTGTTTACTACAGCAGGTAATAATAACATTACAAACATCCAAGCAATAAAGTAAACAACTCTACCTATTAATGCTAACGAAGCATATAAGCCAGCTTCATAGTTATTAAAGTAGTGTTTAACAAGTAAAATATCACTATTGTTTATAATAATTTGTGTGCATTCGTAAAAAGCAGTAAGTACAAAAAATTTAAAAACTAATTGCTTTTGTTGTTCAGTTAAAACCTGTTTATTGTTGGTGTATTTTTTTAATGTAAAAGGAAAAAGACTAAAAATAAGAGAAAAGAAAATACCTAATGAAATTAGGGTAGAAGATTGGAAATTTAAAAAATAAAGAAAAAGTAAAGTAATTAATAATCTACTAAGCATTTCTGCTTGGTAAGTAACCGATAGTTGTATAAATTTCTTTTTTCCTTGAAAAATACCTCTATTAATACTCATTAAAAAGTAGAAAGGAACACCAATGCCAAAAACAACAAACATACTAGAAGTATTGGTGTTAAAAAGTATTTGTAATTGCTTAGAGAATAAAACAATAAAAATTCCCATTACAATTCCTATCATTACAGAGCGCTTTACAATAAAGTTAACAAGTGCTTTTGCGGCAGAATTATCAAAAAGAACCACATATTTTGTAGTAACCAATTGAAATGTCATGGCAATAAAAGATAAAACGAGTAAAAAAGTGATAAGAATAGCAGCATCTGCAAATTCTTTAGGACCTAATAATCTTCCTATAATTAAATTGTACAAGTAATTACCAGCATTCACAAATAATGCACTAATCATAAAAACTTGTTCGGGGGCTAACTTCTTATTCTTTAAAAAAATCAAATTGACTGTAATAAATATGTTATGTAAAATACGTAATTATATGCACATTTAATAGAAAAAGTTATTGAATAATAACGTTGTTGTTTAGTTTATTAAAAGTATATTTAAAGAACCTCTTCAATAAATTAAAAACACGTTTCTATATGAAACAGACTAGATATTTTATTTTGTTTATTCTATTTGCAAGTTGTTATAGTATAAAAGCACAAGTAGATATGAAAAAAGGATTCCATTTTTTAGAAAATGGAAATTTTGAGAATGCAAAAACTTTTTTTAAAGATGTTTTAAAGGAATCGCCTAACAATGTAACAGCAAAAATATGTTATGGTAGAGCTTTAGGATTAACAGGAGAAACAAAGGAAGCAATAGCGATTTTTTCTACTCTTTTAACTAACGATTCTACTAATTTTGAAGTGCAATTAAATTATGCGGAGTCTTTATTATGGGATACACAATTTGTAAAAGCAAAAAATTATTACAGAAAACTATTAAAAGAAAAACCTGAGAATTTTAATGTTTTGTTGGGGTATGCAAATACATTATCTAATCTAAAAGAATTTGAAGAAGCTTTGTTTTTTATAAATAGAGCGATTGAAAAATCGCCTAAGAATAATAATGCTTTAATTTCTAGAAAATATATTCGATTAGGGTACGCAAACACATTACATACTAATCAGAAATCGAAAAAAGCTTTAGAGATATTAAATGATAATTTAAGAGACTTTACATTAGATAAGGAAACACTATCGTTAAAAGCAACTATTCATATAACAAATAGTCAATTTAAAGAAGCAGAAGAAATGTATACTCTGCTAGCTACTTCAGAAAAAGATGTAATTACAGCTTTAAATGGATTGTCTTTAGTAGCTCATTTTAATAAAAAGGAAAAGAAAGCATTAGAAATAGCAAGTAAAGCTCTAAAGAAATCTGAGAGTAGCGAAGATATATTGGTAATTAAAAATACCAAAGAAAGGTACATTCAAGCATTAATTTGGAACAAAAAATATAGAGTAGCATCTCGAGAAATTAAACAATTATACAAGAAGTACCCTAATGAAGATTGGGTATTTTCTTTAGATGCCACACTACAGATGTATAAAAGCGATTTTAAAAAAAGTATTTCGTTATATAAGAAAATTTTAAAAAGAAATTCGAGTTCTTTTAATGGTAACCTAGGAATTACAAATGCTTATTTTGCAAAAGAAGAGTATGATAATGCTTTTTTAGGAATAGATAGAACGTTACAATTATTTCCGAATCAAAAAGATGCGCTTGGACTTCAGAAAAAATTAAATAAAAAATTTATTCCTTTCGTAAAACAAACTATAAGTTATAGTACAGATAATGGAGATAATTCTGCTTATACAGCTAATACTTTTGTTAAACACCCTCTATCTAATAAGTTTTCTATGAATGGAAGTTTTGTATATAGAACAACAGAAAATAGAATTTTAAATGAAAATGCAGATTTATTAGGTTTTAATATTGGTTTCGATTATCAAATAATACCTAATTTAAATTTTCTTTCAAATATTGGAATTAATAAAGTAACCTCAAAAGCTAATTCGTACGATCAAATAGAAGCTTCTTTTTTATTAAAAACAAAACTCTTTAGGTTACATAATTTAGAGGTAGGGTTTACAAAAAAGTTAGAGGATTTTAATGCAAATCTTTTAGGTAGAAAAATTATTAATGATAATTACTTTATTAATTATAATATAAATACCACATTTAATTTAGGCTGGTATAATCAATTTTATTTTACACAATTAAGCGATAGTAATCAAAGAAACTTATTTTTTACTTCTTTGTATTATAATTTTAGTGCCATTCCTACATTAAAAAGTGGTGTTAACTATCAATATATTTCATTCAAAAATCAAATACCAACCATTTATTTTAGTCCAGAAAGCTTTCATAATTTTGAAATTTTTATAGAGCTTCTTAAAAGTGAAGAAGAAATTAAAAATAAAAATTGGTTTTACCATTTTAATGCAGCTACGGGACTTCAAGGTATAGAGGATAATAGAAAGCAATTTACGTATAGATTTCAAGCTAAATTTGGATACAAGTTTTCGGAAAATTTACTAATTAATATATTTGGAAAACATACAAATATAGCTTCTGCAACAGTAGCGGGTTTTATTTTTACAGAAATAGGTATGCATTTAAAATGGTATTATTAGAGAAATAGAAATAAAAAAATCCTTTTACAAATTGGGGCTTGTAAAAGGACTTCAACATTAATCAAATAAATCTTTTTTTGAATTGAGGATCTCAAAAAATTGAAAAAAAACAAAAACTTGTACTTTTATGTTTTTTTTATAAAAACTATTTAAAACTATTATACTCCAAAGGTATTATTAAATGTTTTTTTTACAACTGAAAATCGTTATATGATTCTTTACTATAGATAAAAAGGAGATATGAATCGATGAAATGTAAAACAGTTACAATAAACAGTACATTTCACAATATTTTTATGTTATACGGCATAAAAAAGAACTTTTTTAATAAGGTTTACATGAATAAAGAGTTAATATCCCATTTTAATATAGTTGTTTCCCTTGTTTTAATATTTTGATATACAGGTAGTTTTGCAGCTTAATAACCTACTAATCTAAAATATTTATTATGAGAAATTTAAAACCAATTTTTTTCCTATTAATCAGCTTTATTTTTGAATTCAGTGCAATAGGGCAAGAGGATTTTTATTATTACAAACAAAAAAAATTAGAGCTTAAAAGGAATACAAGTTTTGTATACTTATCAATTAACCATTCTATCTCTCAAGAAGAACTAAAAGAAAAGTTAGCCGTATATGGAGATATTTCAATTTTTGAGAAAGACAATACAAGACAAACATTAAATAATTCATCAAAAGAAACGGAAAAATATTGGGCAGAATTAAAACTAAAAGAAGATAGAATTAGCCTTAAAGAATATAATAAACTACTTACAAATTTAAAAGGAGAAGAAGTAATAGATTTAGTGTCTCCTTATTTTTATGATGTTGTTAGAAATAAAATGGCACTTACCCAGTATTTTTATGTAAAGTTAAAAAGTAAAAAAGATTATTTAAAATTAACGAAATATGTTTCTGAAACGAATACAGAAATTATAGGACAGAATAGATTCATGCCGCTTTGGTATACTATTGGTATTACTACAAAAAGTGACTTGAATGCTTTGCAAATGGCTAATAAGTTTTATGAATCTAATTTATTTTCACATGCTGAACCATCATTTACAATTCAATTAACTCCAGGGACAAAAAAAACTTCTCATGAGAAATCAGAAGAACTAGCTGCGATCTTTTCTTCAGATGCTTTTTTTAATGATCAATGGGGATTAAAAAATACAGGGCAATTAGGTGGTACATCTGGAATTGATATTAATGTTGAAAATGCTTGGTTAGAAACTAAAGGTTCGCCAGCAATAAAAGTAGCAGTTTTTGATGAAGGGTATGAGCTAGATCACCCAGATTTACAGCGGAATAATATTGGAGTAGGTTATGATACCGATTCAGGAACTTCACCGTCTGTAGTTTGGGGTAGTCATGGTACACCATGTGCTGGGATAATAGGAGCAGTTCAAGATAATAATATAGGAATAACCGGTGTAGCTCCTCGTACAAGTTTAATTTCTATCAGTATAAATTTTAGTTCTACAAATTTTAATAAACTAGCAGATGGTATTAATTGGGCTGTTACGAACGATGTAGATGTTATAAGTAATTCATGGGGTGGTGGAGCACCTTCTACAATGTTTGACAATGCGGTTACTAATGCATTTACTAACGGAAGAGATGGTTTAGGTACTATTATCGTTTTTTTAACTCATAATTATGATGGAGCAATTGTATATCCTTCCAATAGTAACTCAAATATTATTTCAGTAGGAGCAATGAGTATGTGTGGAGAAAGAAAAAATCCGAGTAGCTGCGACGGAGAGACCAACTGGGGTAGTAATTTTGGTGCAGAGTTAGATATAATTGCACCAGGAGTTAATATTCCATCTACCGATAGGCAAGGAGGTTCTGGTTATGATGCTACAGATTATACACTAACGTTCAATGGAACTTCTTCTGCTTGCCCGCATGTTGCTGGAGTTGCTGCGTTAATGTTAGCCGAAAATCCATGCCTTACTCATAATCAAGTGGAAGATATTTTAGAGTCAACCACACAGAAAGTAAGAACAGATTTATATACGTATAGTACCACAGCAGGAAGACCCAACGGAACTTGGAATAATGAAGTTGGTTATGGGTTAGTAGATGCAGAAGCTGCTGTGAATATGGCACAAACTACACCTACTGGTAGTACCATGCCTTTTGATATTTATACACAAGACAGACCTATAACTGCTGGTGCTGCTTATGATACTGGTGTAGAACCAAATCCGGATATGGGACCAATGTGGATAAGTGAAGATATATGGGTAAGACAAAATTTAGATGGAGGAACAACCCCAGAAAATCCAGAATTTAAAATGGACTCGCCAAATGGTATTTATGTAAATGTTAGAAATTTATCTAGTTCAATTAGCTCAGAATGTGCCGTGTTAAAAGTCTATTTTAGTAAAGCATCTACAGGATTACAATGGCCAGTTCATTTTAATAACTATTATCAAAATGTAGGAGGAAATAATGTTTTGCATGGAGATATAGTAGGATCTGTTAATATTCCTTCCATTCCACCAAATAGTATGGTAACAGTGGAGGTGCCTTGGTATCCACCTAATCCAGCAGATTTTAATGTAGATGTTCATCATTTTTGTTTAGTTTCTAGAATAGTATCTGCTAACGATCCTATGCATATAGAAGTGGCAGGAAGTGTGAGTCCGAATGCAAGAAACAACAACAATATTGCTTGGAAAAACGTGAGTGTTTATGATATTACACCTGGTAATATTTCACCGCCTACTGGTGTATATATTCGTGGTATAGATAGAGAATATCCTTTTACTAATATTCGATTTGCAGACACTGGTTTTGGAGATCGTATAGAACGAAGGTTTTTTGATATTGGAACCTTAATAGTAGATATGGAGCCAGAATTGTTTGCTATATTAAAAGAAAATGGTTCTTTAGAAAGTAAAGGAATAAAAATTTCAGGAAGAAATCAAATCTCGGTATATTCTAGAGATGCAGTTCTTCGAAATTTTCCGTTGAAATATAAGCAGACTTTCTTTATGAAATTAGATTTTAAAATAGAAGAAGAAATAAAAGAAGGAGAAGAAATTATTTTTGATCTTGTTCAAGAAAACGCCAAAAAAAAGACTTTAGTTGGAGGAGAAAGGTTTTTACTTGTAAATAGAGGAAAGAAAGAAAGAGAAAAAGAAGACAAACCTGTAAAAGAAGATATACCCTCTTTTATAATAATGCCTAATCCTAATAATGGTGTTTTTAAAGTACAATTAAATAATCTCGATACAGGAAAATATTTAATAACAGACATTCACGGGGCTGTTATTTTAGAAGGAAAATTTAAAAATAAAAAGGAAGTTTCGATAGATATTTCTAAAACTAAAATTAATTTATTGTTTATTAAAATAACCTCTTTGAATGGTGTTGAACTTAGCAAAACGGTTATTAGAAAATAAGAAGAACATTTATTTTACAAGCTAAAAGTATTGATAAAAAAAAGAGATGGTTTTTAAACCATCTTTTTTTATGTTATATGCTATTGGTGATTTTTAAAAATAAAAAACCCTTTTGTCTTGGGGTGCAAAAGGGTTTCTATTAATCAACCAAATAAATCTAAAAAAATCTCTCTTTTGTAGAATCGAGATTTAAAAAATGAAAAAACTTTGAGGTGTTTAATAAACACACTCTTTATATTATAAAAAACTATTTTAAGAACTTAATTACACTTCAAAGGTACTGCAGGTTTGTTATTCATTTTCTTTAAAATCGATATGAAGCCTAGATCTATGGTCGAATAGTTTTTAAGAATCGATGAAGTAAAAAAACTATTAGTGAATAGATGTTTTCTTTTGTAAAAGAATAAGTTAAGCCAATCTACAGATAATAAAAATTGATGATCAAATATGTATATTTCATTTTGTTTACGTATTTTTGATATATGCTAAACAAAATATAATTTTATGAATTTATTAGATGAAGCACTCCAATTTGAGAAAGAAAAAATGCAGCATATGTCTACTAGTGATAGAGTTGTAGCTTCTAGAGAAGCGAAACGATTAATTTTAGCAATCAATGAAATTTATAAAAAAACAAAAGATGCTAATCTTATGGATATAATGAAACGTTTGACAGCAAAGAAGAAAAAAATAGAGATAAGATTAAAAGGAAGGCCAGAACCTTTATTTTAATTATTACTTGTAATAAAAACCAAATATATATGCACAAATTAGCTATCGTAAGAAGAGAGCACTTTAATGCAGCGCATAGATTGCATAACCCGAAATGGAGTGAAGCTAAAAACAAAACTGTTTTCGGAAAGTGTAATAACCCAAATTATCATGGACATAATTATGAAATGGAAGTCAAAATAATTGGTTTTTGTGATCCAGATACAGGCTATGTAATAGATACAAAAATTGTATCAGATATAATAAAAGATGAAATTTTAGAACGTTTTGATCATAAAAACTTAAATCTAGATGTTCCAGAATTCAAAGAGTTAAATCCTACAGTAGAAAATATAGCAATTGTCATCTATAATTTACTAAGAGTAAAAATAGATACTGCATTTGATATAAAAATTAAACTTTACGAAACACCAAGAAATTATGTTGAATACCCTTACTAAAGAAAATATATTAAATAATCTTACAGAACAAGAGATAGGAGATGATCATATTAGTACTGGATTAGAAACTCCTATGAGAAAGGATGCTTTCGATGTTTCTGATCAAGAGAAAAAAGAACAAATAGCAGTTTTATTTAAAGAAATAATGAATGTTATGGGACTAGATCTAACAGATGATAGTCTTAAAGGAACTCCTAATAGAGTTGCAAAAATGTATATTGATGAAATATTTTCAGGATTAAATCCAAAGAATAAACCAAAAATTGCACTTTTTGATAATAAATACAAGTACAATCAAATGCTAGTTGAGAAGAATATTACTTTTTATTCTAACTGTGAACATCATTTTGTACCAATTATAGGAAAAGCACATTTAGCTTACATTTCTTCAGGTAAAGTAATTGGTTTATCTAAATTAAATAGAATTGTAGCATATTACGCAAAAAGACCACAGGTACAAGAACGACTGACCAACCAAATAGCAAATGAATTAAAAGAAATTTTAAATACAGAAGATGTAGCAGTCATTATAGATGCAAAGCATTTATGTGTCTCTTCTAGAGGAGTAAAAGACGATACCTCTGCAACAGTAACTACGTATTATGGAGGCGCATTTAATACTCCAAGTAAAATTAACGAGTTGCAGAATTATCTAAAGAGCTAACAAGTTATTTAAAGTACATTCAAAAATGTAGTATAAAAAATAAAAATCCTTTTGTATTGGGGCACAAAAGGATTTTTAAAATCAACCAAATAAATCTAAAAAATCTCTTTTTTGTAGAATTGAGACTTTAAAAATGAAAAACTTTTTGAGGTATTCAACAAATACACTCTATATCTATTATCAAACTTTTTTTGAACTTAACTACACATCAAAAGTACTATAGGTTTGTTGTTTATTTTGCTAAAAATCGTTACAGAACTTTGCACTGTAGATGAATGGATTTCCTATATCGATGAGATGTAAATTGATGATTTTTTTGAGGTTAGTTTTTTGTTGTTCAGTTGTTTCAGGAGGTTTTTTGTTTTGAGTTATAAATAAAAAATCCTTTTGCCTTGGGGTCGCAAAAGGATTTTTAAAATCAACCAAATAAATCTAAAAAATCTCTTTCTTGAAGAATTGAGATTTTGAAAAATGAAAAACTTTTTGAGGTATTCAACAAATACACTCTATATCTATTATCAAACTTTTTTGAACTTAACTACACATCAAAAGTACTATAGGTTTGCTTTTTAATTTGCTAAAAATCGTTACAGAGCTTTGCACTATAGATGAGTGGATTTTCTATGTCGATGAGATGTAAATTGATTACTTTTTTGAAGTTAGTTTTTTTGTTTTTCAGTTGTTTTAGGAGGTTTTTTGTTTTGAGTTATAAATAAAAAATCCTTTTGCCTTGGGGTCGCAAAAGGATTTTTAAAATCAACCAAATAAATCTAAA
>CANMJA010000067.1 GCA_947498055.1 uncultured Tenacibaculum sp. | reverse complement strand
TATTGTTTTGGTGAACCTTAAAGATACTCGACTTTCTGCTTTTTCATGGATGCTATAAAACATAGCTAATAAGTGCTTAATCGAAAGGTTTGTGTTTATTTAGCTAGACCGCCAAATTTTTAATTTGGCTTTTAAGATTGATAAGTTAAAAACAAAATATAAAAATTCAGCTCTGTGTTAATTCGAAAAGTTAGTGTCTTTTTGCACGCTACATTTCATACACTGGATCGTTGTAAAACATATAACAAAACAAATGACTATAGAAGATTTCAATGAAGAATTAAAGACTTGCTCAACAAACGAGCTAAAGTCTAGATTTATTGAAAAAAATTTAGTCCACGGAATTCCTTATGTTTTTAATGGTAACGAAGGAGATTATTATTCTTTCAGAGAAAAAATTGCAAGAAAATTTAATGTACAAATAAACGATATTTCTATTGTAGGGTCTAGCAAGCTTGGATTCAGTTACGAGAAAAACACTAAGTTTTCATTGGAAAGTGACATAGACGTAGTAATAGTAAGCGAAAACCTTTATGAAGAATATCAGCAAGCAATTTGTGAATATCAATATCAAATTGACAGATTGAAAAAAAATATTACTGTTAGAGAGTTAGAACAATACAATCGGTTTTTAGCATATTTCATAAAAGGATGGATGAGACCAGACTTAATACCTTCATCTTTCGATATTGATATACTACGAGATAATTGGTTTCAATATTTTAAGACACTTTCAAATGGGAAATCTGAAGTAGGAAACTATAAAGTAAGTGCTGGTTTATTTAAAAACATACATTATTTTAAAAAATATCATTTACAATCTATTACAAGATTATATGAAAAAATAACTTTACAAGATGGCTAAACAGATACCAAGTACGCCAAGCGTCAAGAAAATATCAGAAATCTACAGAAGAGTTAAAGATAATTCACTTATCCTTCAACCAGAATTTCAACGAAAATTCGTTTGGACTAGTGAGCATAAAGAGGAATTTATTGACACAATCCTCAATGGCTATCCTTTTCCAGAAATATACATTGCTCAAAAAGGTATCGATATGGAAATCATTTTGACATCTGAAGTAATTGTAGATGGACAACAAAGGTTGTCAACCATAATTGAATATATTGACGAAGAAGAAAAATCTAAAACTTTTGGAAAAAAAGTACCTAAATACAAAACTCTAGAAGAAGAAGATAGAAGAGACTTTTTAAATTATAATGTAGTTTTTAGAGACATTGGAGATATTGACTCTGAAACAATACGAGAAATTTTCAGAAGAATTAATTTAACGAAGTTTTCATTAGAACAAATTGAAATTCAACAAGCTCTATATGATGGTGAATTCATTAGTACTGGAAAAAATATTTTAAACAGAATTGAAGAGGATGAATTTCCTATTTTTAGTGAATCAGAGTTATCAAGAATGGCCGATTTGCACTATATTTTATTACTAATGTCTACTTATATTAATGAAGGATATTTTGCACTTGATGGTGAAGTTGAAAATTCAATTATTAAGTACAATGACCATTTTGAAAGAAATGAAGAAATTTCAAACTTATTTGTAGAGAACTTTATTTTCATTAATAAAATGAGACTTCCATCAGATTCAATATGGTTTAGAAAAAGTAACTTTTTTACTTTATTCATTGAATTATTGAATATTTTGAATGAAACAAATATGAGTACAATAAAAAGAAAACTTATAGAATTTGAATCCAATATAATTGCGAACAAATCTGGTTCTAGAAAAGATAATGATTTTAGCCTTTACTATTCTTGTATGTACAGCGGAACAAACAATAGAACTTCAAGAGTAACGAGAGCTGATTTGTTTAAAAAGTATGTGCTATAATACGTTTTACAACAAGGTATATAAAACATAGCTAATAAGTGCTTAACCGGAAGGTTTATGTATATTTAGAAAGTCCGCCAAATTTTTAATTTGGCTTTTAAAAACAGAAAAATTAAAACCAAAATATAAAAATTTGGCTCTGTATTAATCCGAAATATAGTGTCTTTTTGCACGCTACGTTCCATACACAAGACCGTTAGGTGTAATTGACTAAAAAATGAAAGAACAACATAAAATATGGCAAAATGAATGGAGACAGATTATGGGTAAACCTATAAATGTTGATATTGAGCCTGATTGTGATTTTGATTTACATTTTGATATTTGGGATTTAGAAAAAATCAAATTTTTAGAACTATTTAATTCTTTTCCTAAAGGTATGGAAATTGGGAATAATGCTTTTAATTTAAGAAATGGATTAATAGAAGAATTTAATCAAAAGTTAGATAAAGACGAAATTATTTCAGAAACTCTAAAAGCTATTAAGGATATACAAAAAATTGCATATACAGAAGAACTGAACAATCCCCATATTGTATTTAGGAAAGGAAAATCAATTTCCGATATAACTGATTTGAATTATTCGGAAAGAATATCTATCGAAATAGATGACGAATTATCTGGTTTTATAGAAAAAGGAACTGGTAAAAGCGGATATAATGCCTACCATTTTTTAAGTGAACCGATGTATCGAATGCATAATTCATATATTCCAAGCCATTGGGTTTTATGGACGCTAGCAGATATAAATAATATTAACCCTTTTAACTCAATGCTTAAATTAGAATGTAATAATTGTAGCGTATTTTCAATCGTTGATGGAGGTGTTTTAATATTCCAAAATGAAGAATAAAAACTACACCTAACAAGGTATAAAAAACATACACTTATACGTTAGCATACATTTAAATGAATTTTACTCAAAAACATACTGACTTTGAGAAAAAAGCTCAAAAAATTATTGGTTTGACTTTATTAGGAGTTGAATATCTTGAAATAAATTATAGTCCAAAGAATCCGAAACCATATTATGAAACAAAATATGACGAAATTGATACTATAGATTTCTCTTTAATTTTAAATACAAATAAACAAAACATAGAACTCAATTGGGATGGAGAGTTCCACGAGTATGGAATTGGAATAAATTTTAAAGAAATAAAAGATACTAATGATAGATGTAAATGGAATGTCTCTCAAAGAAAAATATGGAAAGACTTTATTGGAAAAGCTATAATAGATGTAAAACTTAAATGGGATGAAATTAAATCTATCCACCAAAAGACAGGAAAAATAGATTACTACATTTACCCTCAAGATATGAGAATAGATTTTAATAATGGTAAATCTATTTTTGTTAGTGCTGCTGGTTTCCTTAATGAGGAAGACAATACTGTTATGGGAATGTTAGATAATTTAGTTATTAGTAATAATGAGAGTTTAGCTCGAAAAGTAAAGATGATTGATTAAAAAACGATATGGTAACACTATGTAAACGCAATGCTTTTTTCAGTGTTTTGAACAAAGGTCGTTTTCCTTTTGTGAGGTCGGCGCCACAAATTTTATTACTTTTAATCTGAAACAATTTAAAAAACTAAAAAGTGTAACGCCTTGTGCTAGTTTCGAAGGTCTTTGCCTTTATACACGCACAGACGTTTACATTTTACGTTGTATGCAATTCCAACAAACTTCATTTATATTTTATTACTTGATTAGATGTAACAAAAATCTAATGAAATCGTCTTCCTTAAAACACTTTAATATTATGATTCTATTTGCAAAGGAAAAACGTAAACCACTAAAATGGCACGGATGGATTATTGGCATTATTTTATTGTTATATAGTAGTTTTTCGGTCTATGACTACGTAAAGAGTATCTTCCTAAGAGAGACCTATATTCTTGAGTCGGGTATGACAGAATTTCAAATAGAATATTTTACAAATTTTCCAATTTGGGTTACAATTGCGTGGACAGTATCTGTTTGGGGTCTGTTTTTAGCCACAATTGCATTATTATTACGCATAAGAATTGCATTTATACTTTTTTTAATTTCACTTATTGGTACTTTGGTATATGTATTATATGCATTTGGCCTTTCTGAAGGTCGTGAGGCAATGGGAGTAATTTGGCCTGCGCCAATAATTATTACTGTAATAATCGCTGCTATGGCGTTTTATTGTAAAAAATTCTTTGATATAAAAATATAATATCGTTAAGAAAAACTGCATACAACACAACCTATAAACAATACAGGCTTCGGGCTTAATCGAAAGGTTTGTGTATTTTTATCAAGTCCGCAAAATCTTTGGGATTTTGCTTTAAACAAGGAAAAGAAAAAACAAAACAAAAAGATTTTTGCTATGTGCGTGGCGGAAAGCAAACGCTAGTTTGCTCCCGTACTGTTCATAGCTCAACCGTCAGACTGTCTAAAAACTTTTCACAATTTCACTAAGTTAAAGAATCAATAACTGAGTAAAAATTCGTATATTAATATATGAATTACATCAAAGGATTTGACAGAAAACAAACCGTTTTAATTCCTCAAACCATTGACCAATTAATCGATATCAATAACCCTGTTCGTTTTATTGATAGCTTTGTAAACTCCCTCGATTTAATTAGTTTTGGGTTCAAGGATACTAGGAATAATAAAAATGGAAGACCTCCATATCATCCGGCCGACTTATTAAAAATGTATATTTACGGATATCTTAATAAAATCCGTTCTTCAAGAGCTTTAGAAAAAGAATCCAAAAGAAATATCGAACTTATTTGGCTTATAAAAGGACTTACTCCTGACCATAATACTATTTCTAATTTTAGAAAAGACAATCCAAAAGCAATTAAGAAAGTTTTTAGAGCAACTGTTACTATTGCTAAGAACTTAAATTTAATTGGTGGAATATTATTAGCAGGTGATGGAACTAAACTTAGAGCACAGAACTCCAAGAAAAATAATTATAATCAAAAAAAGATTGACAGACATCTTGCTTATATTGAAAATAAACTTGCAGAATATTGTGCAGCTCTTGAAAACGCAGACCAGAATAATAAAAAAGTAATTGAAACCAAAATTGCCAAACAAAACAGACATAAAAAAGAATATCAAGCTATTGAGAAACAATTAAAAAAATCTGGAGAAAAACAAATATCAACATCAGACCCACAAGCTAGACAATTAGTTGTTAGAGGCGTTATTACAGAGGTTTGCTATAATATACAATCTACTGTAGATGCAAAAAACAAATTACCAATAGATTATCAAGTAACTAATCAAAATGATAAAAAAGCATTGGTTGGAATGACAGAAAAGGCAATCGATATTATTGGAAACTCTACTTTTAACTTTGTATTAGATAAAGGATATTATACAGCTGAACAAATTCATAAAGCTCAAAAAACGGGAATTACAACCCATGTTTGTATTCCAAACCCTGCAGCTAATGCTCCTGATAAAGCATATAATGTAAGTGAAGTTAAATACCATAAAGAACTAGATTATTATACTTGTCCTGCTGGTCAAATATTAAAATCGAATGGAAATTGGTATAACAAAAGGGTATATCGAGTAAAACAATACAAAACTAAAAATTGTGAAAATTGCTCTGTTAAAAATTTATGTACTAAAGCTAAGTATCAAAAAATAATTGAACGTCATGAGTTTTCAGAAGCCTTAGAAATAAACAAAAGTAATATTGCTAAAAATCCTGAAATATATGCACAAAGACAAGCTCTTGTGGAGCATCCTTTTGGAACTATGAAAAGGCAATGGGGCTTTGATTATATCATGACAAAGAAATCTATTAAAAGAGCATCTTCCGATGTTGGGTTTATTTTCATTGCTTACAACCTGAAAAGAATTATGAATATTATTGGAATTGAAAAATTAATGAAGATAATGACTAGTTTAACTGTTCATTTTATCTTCAAAAAGCTTATTTATAAGCTTCCTAAGCCAAAAAACATATTCAATAACATATATTTCCTCCAAACTCAAAATATTGATATTATTCTATTAAATTTGAAATGTAAAAAATTGAACCTCGATTTTTAGACAAACTGACGTTGTGTGTCATTAAGAAAAACTAAATAAATATGTTTAACTCATACGGATGGATTCAACTTGGTATGAATCGAAAGAATTTAGATATCATGAATGAAGAGATTCAAAACAAGTATGATAAATTAGATATTGAATTAGAAAACAAGGTTAAATCAAGACTTCAAGAAATTGTTGATTCAAATGAAATTATAAAATTCGATTTGATTGGAGGATTAAACAATTTGGAGAGTTTTCTATCAGTCCAATTATCACGAAATCATTTTAACCCAACACTAAGAGAATTTTATAATTGGATTAGTGAAATCTCAGATGGCAGTCATGGGGTTTTATACGAAATGGATGATGAAAGGCAAGATTTCAACCCTGATAAACCCTATAAAATGTGGAGATTGATTGGAAGTGAGTTTGAGGAGTGCGAAGAATCAATTCTTAATGAAAAATTTCATAAAGTGAATTATTAAACGAACACACAACACTGTATTCTAAACGTTGCACACCATTAAAATAAAATCAAAAACGAATGAAAAAAATAATTATCATTTTAGGATTTATCATAATGAATCTCAATACTGTATTTGCTCAAAATACTGAAATAAGAAGATATTATAATGAACAAAGAAAATGGCATTTTTGGACTGCATTCCCTGAAGAAACAGAAAAGTTGGGAGGTTGGAAATTTATTGGAATAGCGTTTTACACACCTAAAAATGGAAAACCAGTCCACAGATATTTTAATAATTCGTATGGACATTTTTATACTATTAATCCTGATAAGGAAAATTTAGAAGGATGGACAGATGAAGGAATTGCTTTTTATTCTCCAAATGATGGAGAACCAGTCCATAGATATTACCATAAAGAGAATAAAAATCATTTTTGGACGATTTATCCTGAATTAGAAAGATTAAGTGATTGGACTTACATAAGTGAACCGTTCAATGCTTACAAAAGCAAATATAATTGTGATTTATCAAATAGATTTACTGAATTAAATCAGTCAGGTAAAACAATAATAACAATGAATCCTGCTTGTGAAGATGGTTACTTCATTAAAAATCCGTTTGATAGTGAGTTAGAAATTCATATAAATCCAAAAGGTAAGATTTGTATAAATGTTAATGACCGAGAAGCCTCAACAATGTCATTTAATGGAATATCAACAAGAACAAAATTGATATATCCATATAATTTGGGTGCGTTAATTGGAGTGAACGAAGATGGTAAAAGTTTCTTCATAGGAGAAGAAAAAATATATAATTTAAAGGCAAATGAAACTATTAAGTTGCAAATAAATGATTGTGAAGGATGTCATTCCGATAATAGTAATTTTGCAGAAATTGAAATCAGTTATATTGCTAATGAAAAAGTGGAAGAAGAAACACCTAAAAATGCGGTTAAAGTTAAATCCAAAACAGTAACAGTAAAGATTTGGGATGACCAACAAGAAGATGGTGATATAGTTTCAGTTTTTCTTAATGATGCTCGAATAAAGAATGAAATATCAGTTAAAAAGAGTGAACATATTTTTACGATTGAATTGAAAGAAGGAGTAAATACATTCAAACTACTTGCTCATAATGAAGGAAAAAATCCACCAAATACTGCTGCAATTTTAATTGATGATGGGAACGAAGAATATAAAAGAGTTTTAAGCAGTAAAAAAGATGAATTTGCAGAATTGAAAATCGTATTAGAATAAAAAAGAAAACGGTGTGCAATCGAGTAGACGGCTCTCTCCATAATTGAAGAGAGTGTGCCTCTCACACCACCGTACCCTTCGACTGTCGCTCAGGATAAACCTTATGCGGGTCTCGTATACGGCGGTTCGTTAATGATACTTAGCTTTCTTGTAGTAATCTAGTAAACTGATATAACCACGTAATTTTAATCGCTTTAATGTGATGGTAGTTCCTAAAATTGGACTTTGAACTGTTCTCCAACCACCTAAATTTGTTCTACTCCATTCATAAGCTTGATCTGGTTATATAAAATGGTATAATACTGAAAGATTACATTCTTTTTTGGACTATAGAACTCCTTTAGAGATGGAAAAAATATTAACTGAAAATAAATATAAAATGGAGGCTTAGATTAATTGTCCCAAATTTATTAGGTAGTCCAATCAACAATTGATGGCAGATTGGCATACGATTGAAACAACATTTAAGAACCAAGAAGTCATTGAATATTGGAAACAAAAATATTTATACTACCATATTGATAATTTGGGCATAAAAAATATTGATGAGATTTATAATGATTTTATATCCTCTTCCAAAAATCCTGATTACAAAATAAAGATTCAAGATATTTATGAATCTAGTGAAAAAGAGAGAGCATCTCATATTATTGAAACCTATAAAAACATTGATAGATTTCAACTAGAAATGCATCTATTCTTGCCTGAATCAAACGTCTTTAAAGGAAATAGACCAACAATAGTATATTTTCATGGAGGAAGTTGGTCTGAAGGAAAACCTGATTGGTTTTTTAATCCCGCAAAAGAATACACTAAGCAAGGTTGGGTCGCAGTGGCAGTAGAATATAGAATTAAAGGAAGACAAGGCACGTATCCATTTGATGCAGTTAAAGATGCTAAATCTGCTATTCGATGGTTATGAAAAAACGCAACAAAATATAATATCAACACAAACAGTATAATAGCAACAGGTAATTCAGCAGGTGGACATTTAGCTATAGCAACAAGTTTAGTGGATAATTGGAACGAGCAAACCGATGATATTTCAATCAATCCAAAACCAAATGCAGTAATTGCAAATGCAGCTGTTTATGACTTGACAACTAACAGCACGAGATGGATTAGAGAATATGCTGAAAATAAAGATTTAGTAAAGGAAATATCACCTAATAGTCTTGTCCAAAAAACATCAACCAAATTTTTATTAATTCACGGAGAGAAAGACAGGAATTGTCCATATGATAATGCAAAGTATTTCTTTAAAAAAATGCAAGATTTGGGTAATAGTGTTGAACTACATTCGATAAAAAACGGTGAGCATTTTATTTGGTATGGAAAGCATTCTCAAGAAGTAGGACAGATAACAAGAGATTATATTAAGAAATTAGAATTTGAATAAAAACTACGCACAATCGAGTAGACGGCTCTCTCCATAATTGAAGAGAGTGCGCCTCTCACACCTCCGTACCCTTCGACTGTCGCTCAGGATAAACCTTATGCGGATCTCGTATACGGCGGTTCGTTAATGATACTTAGTTTTCTCCTAAGATGTCTTGCTTAAACAATATATGTGATCATAGCAGTTTGGTGTCGGATCGGATGGTTTATGTATTTTTGTGAAGACGCAATGCTTGCAAAACGAAAAAAGTTAGCAATCAATGCGCAGTTTTTGTCGATGGCTTCGTAACATTTTGCCCTGCTAAGACACATATATTTAACGTTAGGCATAATATGAATAAAGTGTAAAAAATAATCATATCTACAAATCTCGATTTATTGTTTTATATTTGCATTATGAATTTTTTAGAAATAAATAAAGTATTATCAAACCAAGTAAGGGTAGATATTCTTCATTGGCTTAAAAAGCCAGAAAAAAATTTTCCTCCACAAGTAAATGTTCCCGATTTTAATGATGGTGTCTGTGTATGCCACATACAAGATAAAACAGGTTTATCTCAATCTACTATTTCTCATTATTTAACAATGATGCATAAAGTAAATTTATTAATAGCCACCAGACACGGAAAATGGACATATTACAAAAGAAATGAAAATGAAATATTGAATTATATAGATTCATTAAAGAACGAACTTTAACTTTTTTTACAAAATTTAAACTATATATCGAGATATCTAAATATGACTGATTTAACAATTGACATTCTAGGGTGGATTGGTTCTCTTCTACTTGTTACAGCCTATTGGCTAAATAGTAAAAACCTAATAAATGCCCAGACGAGAGTATATCAACTTCTAAACATTGTTGGGAGCTTAACTTTAATGATAAATACATTTTATTATGGTGCTTATCCATCAAGTTCAGTTAATATTATTTGGCTTTTAATGGGACTTTATCACATTACCAAAATTTTTAAAAATAAACAAAAGACAATATAGAAATGGAACAAGATTTACTTCAAATGGGAGCTACTGCTTTAAGAAAAGCTGCTCTGAACAATAAAGCGAAAGAATATATACTTTCTGATATCGGGTTATATACGACAATTAAAAAAGCAGCAGAGAGATATATAGGTGGAGAAACATTAGATGAAACTATTGTTAAAGTTAAAGACCAAAACAGAAATGGATTTAAATGTTCTATGGAGTATATGGGAGAGAATACACTCACAGAAAAAGAAGCAAATGATGCTACCAATGAATTCATACAAATAGTACAAGAAATAAAAAACAAAAATCTTAATTCAACCGTTTCATTAGACCTCTCTCATATTGGATTAGCTATATCAAAAGAGTTATGTTTAAACAATTTAGATTCTATACTCAAGGAAGCTAAAAATCAAAATACTGAAGTAACAATAAGTGCCGAAGGTGTTGAAAGAACTGACGATATAATCGAAACCTATAAAAATGTATCGAAAACGTATAAAAATGTTTCTATAACCTTACAGGCTTACTTACATAGAACAAAAGATGATTTCAAAGATTTAATTCATGAAAGCGGGAGAATTAGAATGGTAAAAGGCGCATTTGAAACCCCTAAACATCTTTCAATTCCAAGAGGAAAGGAATTAGATAGTATATATTTAAATTATGTTGACCAACTATTATCCAAAAATCACAAATGTTCAATTGCTACACATCATTATGAAATTCAACAAGAAACAATCAAACTTATTCAAAAATATAATACCAATAACGATGTTTATGAATTTGAAAGCCTATATGGTATTCAAACAGAACAGTTGATAGAATTGAAAAGGCAAGGTTACGCTACCAAATTATACTTTGTTTATGGCAAAGAATGGTATCTCTATTTATGCAACAGAATTGCGGAATATCCAATGTATTTATTTAGAGCTTTAAATGATATTACGGAATAAATACTATGCCTAAAAAGGTATAAAAAACATAAGGCGATTTAGGTTACACAAAAGGTTTGTGTTTATTTGCAAAGTCACCAAATATAAAATTTGGCATTTACTAAAAAATGATAAAAGCAAAATATTTATATTTAGCTAAAATAAACCGAAACGAAAGTGCTTATAACCTGCCCAACGTTTCTTATACTTAACGTTATCTATAAAAAAAATGATAGACAGAGAAATACTTATTTACATCTTTTTAGGGATTGGATTAACTTTATTAATTGTAGGAATATTTTATAGAAAATGGAATCTATTTAGTCGATTTTTGATTCTCTTGGTATCTATTACTTTCTTTCTATTACCTGGTTTATATTTGTCTTATTTACAATATTTAAAACCACATCTACCTGCTGAATATCGTCAGAAAACAGATTATATAGCTTTAAGGCATATAATGAAACCTAATAAAATAGATGATGAATGGATAAGGTCAGCAACGATTACTTGGACAACTATTGATAAGATTAAAGACCGACTAAGATATAGTGACCTTGACTCATATGATAGTATTAGTTTTAGAGATAATTACCTTGATGAATTACCTGATTTTGTATGGGATATGAAAAATTTAAAATCTTTATATTTAAAAAATAATAAAATAGAAACATTACCAATAGAAAAAATTAAAAATACAGGTATAAAAACAATTTATATTATAGGAAATCCTTTTACAAAGGAAAATATTAATAAGATTAAGCAATTAGGAATTGATATTAATGATGAAAAATAATTCTATAGCTAGTCGAGTAGGTAAAAGGAAATTTCACCCCTAAACCTCTCACAGAACCGTACGTGATAGTCTCCCATCATACGGCTCTTATTATGCAGCCAAT
>CANMJA010000066.1 GCA_947498055.1 uncultured Tenacibaculum sp. | reverse complement strand
ATAAAACGTAATCTAGTCGTTGGTAAACTAGGATCTAATGGAACATAGGCACAACCTGCTTTTAAAATCCCTAGCATGCTTACTACCATATCAAAGCCTCGGGTAAAAAGTAATCCAACATGAGAACCAGGTAAAACACCTATTCTTTGTAAGGAATTTGCTACTTTATTAGATGCTTCTTCCAACTCTCTATAACTCATGCTAGATTTTCCAAATACTAAAGCAGAATCTAAAGAACTTTGCTCTAATTGAGTTCTAAATACTTCAATAATCGTAGTATCCTTTGCATAGTCTAATAAACTATCATTAAAAACGTTAAGCAACTGATTCTCTTCCTCTTCACTCAATATTTTTAAATCTTTAATTAATTCAGTCGGGTTTTCAAGTATCGTATGAAGTAATTGTATGTAGTGTGAAATTAATCGTTCAATGGAAGATTTCTTAAATAATGCTGTAGCATACTCAACTTCTAATATTAACTCTTCATCTTCTGGGTCTTCAGCAAGTATAAAGTGTAAATCTGCCTTAACTTTTAAACTATCAGATTCTAAAAAATCTATTTCTAATGTGCTTTCATTATCTTCTTTTGATTTAGGCGTATTATCAAAATTAAACAATACTTGATATAGTGGATTTCTTTCAGATAAATCTCTTTGTTTAACTACAGTTTCTACGACTTTTTCAAAAGGTACATCTTGATTTGAATAGGCATTTAATGTTGTATTTTTAACTTCAGATAGTAGTTTTATAAAACTCATATCTGATTTTACATCACTTCTTATAACCAACATATTTACAAAAAAACCAATCAAGTTTTCAATATCTTGATTATTTCTTCCTGCAATTGGTGTACCCACAGCAATGTCTTGCTGCCCTGAATACTTATGTAGTAAAACTTTAAATACTGAAAGTAACGTCATGTTTAATGTACTTCCATTATTTATACTAAACTCTTTAAGTTTATTAAGTAGGTCTTTCTCTAAAAAAGTAGTAATCGAATCTCCTTCTAGATTTTTTTTGTTATTTGATTTTAAATAATCTGTTGGCAAATTAAGTTTCGCAACATTATTTAATTTTTCTTTCCAATAATCAATTTGCTTACCTAACTGAGGCTTCTCTTTTTGTTGCCAAAGTGTATAATCGGTATATTGAATTTTTAATTCTGGTAACTCGGCTTTTCTATTATTTATTCCTGCATCATACAACTCTAATAGCTCATCAACTAAAATACCTTCAGACCAACCATCTGATGCAATATGGTGCATTACCAAAACTAGATAATTCATATCTGAATTTTTTGGTATTAAGTATGCTCTTAATTTAAAATCTTCGGCTAGATTAAAAGGTTCATCAATAAACTCATCTAAATCACTAAAGTCTTTCACAGAATCTGGATAATTCATACTCCAATTCTCTGAAGATAAGAATTCTATATACGGAGCCTCTTCATCAGATTTAATTATACTTCTAAGAGTTTCATGCCTATCTATAATTTCTTTGAAGCTAGATTCTAAAACTCCCTGATTTAACTTCCCTTTTATTTCTATAATTGAACCAACATTGTATTCTGTGGTTCCTTGTAAATTATCAATAAACCATAACCTTTCTTGAGCATAAGATAATGGTATACGCTCAGGTCTTTTCTGTACTGTAATTTCATTTATCTCTTCTACAGCAGATCCTTTATCAAGATAAACCGCAAGATCCTTTAATTTTGAATATGTATATAATTCACCTATTCCTATTTCAATTTTAAATTGCTTTTGAATAGCCGATTTTACTCGTATTATTAATAATGAATGCCCTCCTATTTCAAAAAAATTATCTTCTGATCCTACTTTCTTTCCTACTATTTTTTCCCAAATACTTTGTACTTTTTTTTCCGTTGGTGTTTTACATTCAACTACAGGTACAGATTCTTCTGAACTACCATTTTTTCTTTCTTCATATAACGCTAATAGTTTCTTTTGATCTATTTTATCACTTAAGTTTTTAGGTATTCTATCTATAAAAATATACTCATTAGGTTGCATATAGGTTGGTAACCCTTTACTGCATTTTTTTACTAAGAGGTTTTCAATATGTGTATTATCTTTCTCTATTATTCTTGTAGCATATATGTAGTATATACTTTTATTAAATTCTTCAGATTTACAAGCAAATCCTTTTTCTTTTATAATCTTTTGAATCTCTTCTAAGGTATTTTCACTTTCCTTAGATATTTCAATAACAATTTGCTTTATTTTTTTCCAATCTTCCTCTTTTATTCCTCTTAGTAAATCTTTCTTACTTTGCTTTCCATCTATTTTTAAAAGATCTATTTTATCAATTTTATGTTCTGCAATTACTTCTGATACTGTTAGTAATTGACATTGGTAATTATTAGACTCAAAACTATTTTCATCTGTAATATCAAGTTGTTCTTTAACATTTTCGGTAATCAAATCTTCTGCTTCAATAAACTGACGTTGATTGTGGTCGTCTGAGCCTCCATTATTTACATATATTTTAGAATCTATAGTATTTTTAGGAGAATATGTAAACTCTACCGTTTTATTTTCGCTTGAAAGTCTTGCATTATATGTATGAATTGTTGAAATAGAATTATATAAACTTGCATTAGATTCCATTACCTTATATGTATTTGGTAATGGTTCAAAAGCATATACTTTAGATTTTGGAAAACAAGTTGCCACCATAGTACTAAACATTCCAATATTAGCTCCAACATCAAAAACCACAGATTCTGGAGATAATTCTATCCCATGTTGTAAATATGCTTTATCTGTAAAAACCTCATTAAATACGGTAGTAGTTTCAGAACTATTTAAGGAAAACAACTTCATCTCATTATCGAAGCTAACTACACTATTTTTCAATTCATTATTTTCTTTTTCAAGCAAACTAATTTTATGTTCTCTTTCTTCTTTAAATTCTTTACTGAAGTTAGGTATATATTGCTTTTTTGGAGTAACAAATGCTAGTAAAGAAATATCAGAAGATGTTTTGTTGTATGGTATAACAGCTACATTTCCTACTACATCACTTTCTCTAATCGATGCTTCTATTTCTCCTAACTCTACCCTATTCCCTCTTATTTTTAATTGTCTATCTTTTCGACCTAAGAACTCTAAGTTCCCATCTGGTAACCATCTCCCTAAATCACCTGTTTTATACATCGTATCTCCAAGTGCATTGGAAAATGGATTAGCCTTAAAGCTTTTTGCTGTTTTTTCTGGTTCATTGAAATAGCCTGCTCCTACTCCTATTCCAGACACACAAATTTCTCCTGTAACTCCAATTGGCACTAGTTTTTCATTACTATCCAATACAAAAATATTCATATTATCTATAGGCTTACCAATAGGAACTTTTGTGGTTTCTGAAGACAAAGGAGTACTAATTTCAAATTGTGTAATATCATCAGAAGCTTCACAAGGACCGTAACTATTTAACACTTTACAATTTGGAAATAAGTTTAGCCAATTATTTACAAGTTGTACTGGAGCTTCTTCGCCACTCATCATCATCCATTCTAGTGACGGTAAATGGTTTTCTTTACAATCTAATTCAGAGATATACTCTAGTAACCCTACTATGTAGGAAGGTACAAATTCAACAATTGTAACTTCATGTTTTTTTATTAAGTGAAGAACTTGATGATAGTCTAAAACATCTTCTTTGTCAGCAATTAATATTTTTCCTCCTTTTAGTAATGGAGCTATCATTTGCCATACAGAAATATCGGAAGCAATACTAGCACTTTGTAAAAAACAAAATCCGTCTTCTAATTTCAAGGCTTTAAATTCTGCTAAAATATGATTTAGTGCTCCGTTGTAACGAGTAATTGCTCCTTTTGGTTTTCCTGTAGATCCTGAAGTATATAACATGTATGCCCAATCTGTAATTTCATTACAATTTTTTGGGTTTTCAATAATATTCTTCTCAATTTCCTGAAGAGAAATTAGTGTAGTTATATCATTATTTGGTAGTACTAATTCTTCTTTCGTAATTTTATCATCAATACAAATAATTTGTTGTAATTCCGTTTCTACAAAATGATCTTTTAATTTTAATAAGGATTCTTTTGTACTAATTAAACTTTTTACCTTTCCATCAGTAATAAGCTCTATAGTTCTTGATGGCGGATTTTGAGTATCTAATGGTACATAAACTCCTCCTGCCTTAAATATTGCTAATAAAGAAGCAATTAGTTTAGGGGACCTATTTATATGTATCCCTACAAAATCTCCTTTCTGCAAACCATTGTTTAGTAATGTATTTGCTATTTTATTTGCTTCACTATTTAACTCTGAATATGTCCATTCTTTGCCATTATGAATAACAGAAACATTATTTTTTACTTTTAAAGCCTGTTTTTCAAATAATACATTTATAGGTTCGTTATTATTTAAATCGACTTCTCCTTTGTTAAAAACATGTAATAATTTTTGTTCATTTTCTTTTGAAACAAAATTGATTTCATTGATTTTCTGACTAGGGTTTTGAGTAAATTCATGAACTATAGTTTCAAAAGTATCTTTGATTTTTTGAACATATTCTGTTTGATATTCTTGTGGATGATAGAAAAAAGTAGCTTCAATTTCTTCTCCTAAAACTATATCTATGTCAAAACTATAACTGTTTCTTTCAAACATATTAACGTTTGTAATCTCTAACGATTTTTCATCATCTTCATCATCCCCTTCATCATCTGCTTCAGGATAATTCTCAAAAACAATAATATGCTGTATTAATTCTGACTTTTGTTTGGTTAAATTTTGAATTTCAACCAAAGAACCATAATGGTATGGAATTCCTTCTAGAAAATCTTTGTGTACTCTTTCTGTTACTTCTAGCAACGATTCATTATCTTCAAAATAAAAACGCACAGGAACTGTATTCATAAAAAGCCCTAAACACCTATCTGCACCTTCTAATTCGGGCGGTCTTCCAGAAACAACATTTCCGTAAACGACATCATTAGATCCACTATATTTTGCTAATAAAAGCCCCCATATGGTTTGAAATATATCATTTAATGTTATTTGGTTTTTCTTAGCAATAGATTCTAACTTACTTGTTAATTCTTTACTAATCTTAACTATCTCTTCTCCTTTTCTAGAAGTTAAAGTTTCATCTTCATTAATTACTTTAGGTATTTCTGCAATATGGTCATACCCTTTAAAATAATTTCTCCAATAATTTTTACTTTCCTCTTCATTTTTGCCTTCAAGCCATTTAATATACTTACTATACAAGAAAGGCTTTGGAAGTTTTGCTTGTTTTCCTTCTAATAGATTTGAATAAATTTCATTTAATTCCTCTATTAAAATAGCATTACACCAACCATCTAATAGTATATGATGATACCCCCATATAAAATCATACACATTTTCACTCTTTTTTATAATAGAAAGCCTAATTAGTGGTTCTTTTACTAAATCAAAACCTTTTTTAATATCTTCTTCTTTATAACCACTTATAAAAGACTCATAATCGATTGTATTTAATGGCGTTTTATCTAAAATAGTCAATCCAATTTTTCTATTGTTAAGTACAACTTGAATTGGTCTTTCTGTGGATTCATATACAAATGCTGTACGTAATATATCGTGCCTCTTACTAAAAACATCAATACTTTCTGAAAAAATATCTAAATCTAATTTTCCTGAAACTGTATAAAATAATTGAATGAAATAAGCTTCTGATTCATCTGTGATTGAATGAAACAATATCCCTTCCTGCATTGGTGTCAAAGGATAAATTTTCTCTATATTATTTTGTGCTTTTTTCATGATTTATAAAGCGTAATTACTTGGTTAGTTTTAATTTATTTTAGTTTATAGAAAGGGGCGATAAATAGTAGGATTCTATTTTTTATTAGTAAGAGAAATAGTATTTCATTAATAGCTTACCCTTATAAAACTTGTAGTTTTCATGTAGTTTTTGGCAACCTCTTTTTTATACAACCCGAAATTTTAAATTGTATCTTAATTAAGATTCGGGCTGTATTTTTTTTAAGAAATTGTTTTGGATACTTATTCATTAAAAAGCTTCAAGAACTGTATCATTTTCTTCTGTCTTTACATCGGATAAAATTGCTTCAAAAGACTCATTAATTATTGATAACGCATTATCAATCATATTGGGAGTAATTGTTAATGGTGGTACTATACGAAGTACGTTGTCGTAATGCCCTCCAACTTCAAACAAAAGACCTCTTTGTAAACAACTAGCTCTTAGTTTCTTAACTAATTCAGGGTTAGGCTCTTTAGTAAATTTATCTTTTACTAATTCAACTCCAATCATTAAGCCTTTTCCTCTAACATCTCCAATAAAAGGGTACTTTTCAGAAAGTTTTATTAGACCATCCATTAGATAAGCTCCCATTTCTTTTGTGTGAGATTTCACATCGTATTTTTCTATAAAATCGAATGCTCCATTTGCTGCTGCCAAGCTTACTTGATTTGCTCTAAAAGTTCCTATATGAGCACCTGACCCCCAAGCTTCTATTTCTTTTTTATACACTAACGCCGAAATAGGGAAACCAACCCCTCCCAAACCTTTTGATAAAGTAATTATATCAGGCATAACTCCATAATTCATACATGCTAAAAACTCTCCTGTTCTAAAAAAACCACTTTGAATTTCATCAAAAATTACCAGTACATCATTTCTATGAGCTACTTCCACTATTTCATTTAAAAAACCTGCTACTGGTGGAATATTTCCTCCTTCTCCTTGAATTGATTCTACTATAATTGCTGCTGGTTTTGCAATTCCTGAATGCTTATTTTCTAATAAGAATTTTAAACGATCTATTGCATAATTTTTGCATGCTAATTCATCATCATTAGAAGGGCATCTATATTGATAGCTAAATGGTGTAAAGTGTACATTTGGGATTAATGAAGTTAATCTTTTTCTAAATGCAGTATCTGCTGTTACTGCAAGTGCTGCTGATGTCATACCATGATAACCTCCAGAGAAAGCTATAATTCCATCTCTCCCAGTTTTAATTTTCGCAAGCTTAATTGCTGCTTCAACAGCATCTGAACCTGTAGGCCCTCCAAAACTTACTTTATAATCATTTTGTACCGCTGAAGGAAGATTCTTTAATATTTTTTGAATTGCTCTCATTTTATTTTCTGTAGGAAAATCTAAAGCATGAATTAGCTCCTCTTGCTGTGCTTTTACATAAGAAAGTACTTCTTCATTACAATGACCTACATTTACTACCCCACATCCTGCGAATAAATCTATAAATTGATTTCCATCAACATCTTCAATAATAGCTCCCTTTGCTCTTTTAATAGCAAAAGGCATATTTTTAGGATAAGATACAACTGCACCTTCTATTTGTTTTTGTAGTTCTAAAAGTTCTTTTGAGCGTTCTCCAGGAACATTGTTCGTAACTATGTTTGCAGATTCAGACAAATGGAATCTTGAAAACTTGTGTGTAGTTTCTTTCATTTTTAAAAAATTAATTTGATTGTTTAATACGAGTTTTTATTTAGTATGATGTATACTATTTTATTAGAAAAGATCATTTAGATCTGCTAAATCATCTAATGATAGGTCTGAGTAATCATAGTCACTCGGAGTAGCTTCAGTATGCTCTTGATTTGCACAAATATCGATGATTTGCTTTAAGGCTATTTTATAATTCTCTAGCCATTTTTTCACCGTTTCTTCCTCAAAATGCGTAGTATGATAATTTAAACTGAATTCTAAAACCCCTTCATTCATACTTCCTAAGAATTCTATAGGATAGTTTGTTAGGTTATTAGGGGATTCATCAATAGTAAAAGGATTATCCGCTAACTCAAAAAGATCTTCATTTTCTTCTTCTACATTACTTAAAACCTGATCTTCATTACCTAGATAGTTAAAGACTATTTGAGGTAAAGACATCTCTTTTATAGGATTTGAATTATCTTGTATATATCGTAACAACCCAAAACCAATACCATTATTTGGTATTTTATGTAAGTATTCTTTAACATCTTTAATTACATCGCTAAAGCTACCTTTAGAAGTAGATGGTAAGTACACAGGATAAATACTAGTAAACCAACCTATAGTTCTACTAAAACTTAATTCTTCATTTAATTCAGCTCTACCATGACTTTCTAACATTACAGATGTTTGTGGTATTGCAAAAGTTTTATAAACCGATTCACTAAGTGCTGTTAATAAAATATCGTTGATTTCAGTATTAAAAGCTTTATGAACTTCGGTTTCTAATAACGTTACATACTCCTTTTCTAATTCAATAGTTACAGTAGCTCTGTCTTTTACTATCCCTTTTTGATTTTCATTTTTATCAAACGGTATTTGAATATCTATGCTTTCTTCTATTCTTTTATTCCAAAATATTTTTTCTTCTTCAAAATTAAATGACGTGACATAATTTTCTAATTCTTCAGACCATACTTTAAATGAATCTGTTTTAAAAGGTAATTCAAGCTGTTTATTTGATGTTATTTGCTCATAAATATTAGAGAAATCGTCTAGTAAAATTCGCCAAGACACTGCATCAATAACTAAGTGATGAATAGCTATTAAAATATAATCTACATCTTTAGTTTTAAAGACTCCTGTTTGCATTAGAGGACCATTTTCTAGCGATAAGTTAGATTGTACTTCTATTGCTTCTCTCTCACAATCTTCTAAATTTGTACTATTTGGAAGTTCGTATACCTTTATAGCTACTGGTATTTCATCTTCCTGTATTGTTTGAATAATACTACCTTCAACTACATTAAAAGTAGTTCTTAATGAATCGTGTAAACGTTGAATTACTGCCAACGTTTCCTCTAGAATATTCATATTTACTCTATTATTTGAGCGTAAGAATATTGATTGATTATAATAATTTAACTCTTTTTTATTTGATTGAAAGAATGTTTTTTGAATAGGCGTTAATGAGAACTCTCCTGTTACTATACCTTGTTCTGCAATTCGATTTAATGGTTTAATAAAGGTTCCTATTTCTTGAATAGTAGGATAACGCATAATATTTCTAAGCTCCACTTTATATTGCTCTTTATATAATTGAGAGGATACCTGAATTGCTGTAATAGAATCTCCTCCTAATTCAAAGAAGTTATCATTAATTCCAACTCTTTCTATACCTAATAATTTTTGCCATATTTCTACTAATAACTCATCTAATTCATTTCTAGGTGCTACATATTCTGTACTAGAAGATCCTATTTCTGGTATTGGTAATGCTTTCTTATCTACCTTACCATTACTTGTAAATGGCATTTCTTCTAATTCTACCCATATTCTTGGTACCATATAATCTGGTAAACGATGTAATAAGAAAGTTTCTAATTCACTCTTATTAAAATCTTCTTCTACAACAACATAAGCTACTAAATGATTTGTACCTGAATCATCTTCTTTAACTAAAATAGTGTTATTAAAAACGTTCTTATGATCTGATAAAACATTCTCGATTTCTCCTAATTCAACACGATAACCTCTAATTTTTAATTGATCGTCTGCTCTTCCTTTAAAAATAACTTCATAATTTGAAGACCAACTTGCCAAATCTCCTGTGGCATACATATGTTCTTCTTCTACGAAAGGGTTATCTATAAACCTCCCTTCATTTAATTCTGGATGGTTATAATAACCTTCAGAAACTCCAACTCCAGATAAATATAATTGACCTATAACTCCAGGTGCTACTGGCTGTAAATATTTATCTAAAATATACACCTTCATATTACTTATTGGTTGTCCAATAATAGAATCAGTTTTTATTTCATAGTATGTTTCTTTAGAAAGAGGTTTAATAATACAACCAATTGTTGCCTCAGTAGGTCCATAGTGATTAATAACTTTCTTATCTGGATAATAACTAAAAAACGTTGTTAAATCATTATGAATAATAGCTTCTCCACCCAACATTAAATGATTTAAATGAGATAAAGAATCTGGAATAAAATTAGAATCATTAATTATTAATGAAAATAATGTTGGAGTTCCCTTTATAAAAGTGATTTCTTCCTTTGCCATATAGGTATTCAAATACTCTATATTCAAATACTCTTGTTTCTTTAATAGATGTAAAGTTCCTCCATTTGATATAGTTGGGAATACGGCACTATGACCTAAATCGAAAGCAAAAGACGATAATAAAATAGAATTGTCTTTATAACTATACTCTAATGTTTCAGTAAACCATTGTACATAATTTACCAATTGATTTTGTTTAATCTTTACTCCTTTAGGTTTTCCTGTAGAACCTGATGTATAAATTATGTATGCTAATTTATCTGGTGTATTTAATGATTTAGTTATTGGCTTAGTGTATGTCCAACTTAATTTATTATTACTATCAATAGTAATACCTTCAAATGCTATTTTATCCAAATATTCATTTGTTCCTATCATCCATTTTACATCACTATCTTTAATTACATGCTCAATTCTTTCAGCTGGTAACTCAGTATCAATAGGTAAATAAGCCGATCCTGATTTAAAAATAGCCAAAATAGCAATCATAACTTCAACAGAAGGCTCCATATATATTGCTATTAAACTTTCTTCACCTCCCTTTTCAACAATATGAGAAGCTAGCGTATTCGATAATTCATCTATCTCTTTTAATGTTAATCTTTGATTAGTATCTACTAATCCTATTTCATTTGGATGCAACTTAGCTTGTTCTGAAAATAGCTGATCTACAGTAAAACTTGATTTCTCAAAAACTACTTCAGTATTATTAACCTTTTCTATAATTTTAGTTACTTCTTCAGAAGTTAACATTGGTAATCCACCAATTAATTGATCTGTATTTTCAATAACTGTTTCTAATAATTCTTGATAGTGATCTATCATCTGACGAATAGTACTTTCTTTGAATAATGCTGTACAATACTCCATATTAAAAGAAATTCTATCTTCATTTTCTTCAACCCTTAATGTAAGATCAAATCTTGCGTTTCGAGTTTCCATATCTAAGGTATCCGTTTCTAAATCATCATCTGATGATTCTGAAGCCACTGGTGTATTATCTATTACAAAAAAGGCTTGAAATAATGGACTCATACTCATGTCACGAGTAGATACTACTCTATCTACTACTTTTTCAAATGGAATCAACTGATTATCGTGTCCTTCTAATGTAGTTGCTTTTACTCTATTTAATAATTCTTTAAAAGATGGGTTACCACTTAAATCTGTTCTAATTGCCAAAGTGTTTACAAAAAAACCAACCATACTTTCTAAGTCTGACTGCGTTCTATTTGCCATAGGAGTTCCTATACAAATATCTTCTTGACCACTATATTTTGAGAGTAGTAATTTAAATACCGACACTAAGAACATAAATAATGTTACTCCTTCTTCTTTACAGATACGTACAATGTTTCTACTCAATTCTTCATTTAATTCAAGAAATACTGAAGCTCCATCTGTACTTTGTATTATAGGACGAACATAATCTAAAGGCAGTGATAAAGAGGATACTCCTTGTAGTTTAGAGGACCAATATGACAATTGATCTTCTAATACTTCATCAGTCAATACTTTACGCTGCCAAATAGCATAATCTGAATATTGTAGTGATAATACTGGAAGTTCTATTTTTTTACCTTTTTGTAAAGCTTCATAAATTTCTATAAATTCATCAGTAATAATTCCTTCTGACCAACCATCACTAGCAATATGATGAAACACAAGAGTTAGTGTGTAATTATTTGAATCTTTAATATACACCTTAGCTCTAATCATATAATCACTTGATAAGTCAAATGGTGTATCTGTAAATTCTAAAATACTTTCTTCTAATTCTTCTTGACTTTCTACTTCTTCTATACTTAACTTCCAATCATCAGGAGAAATTACTTCTTGATAACCTACACCATCTTTTGATTTTATAACTGTTCTAAGAATTTCATGTCGATCAATTAATAATTTGAACGATTCTTCCATCAACTGTATAGAGATTTCATTTTCAAACACTATACTTTCTGACATATGATATTCGATACTTCCATGTAATTGATCTAAGAACCATAATCTTTCTTGACTAAATGATAAAGGAATTTGAGATGGTTTTTCTTGTTTTGTTATAGCTGGTATAACTGTTTCTTTAGCATTTATATGCAATTCTTTTGATAACATTGCTATTGTTGGACATGTAAATGCTAACTGAATAGGAACTTCAATGTCCATATTCTTTCTGATCATAGAAACCAACTGCGTAGCTGACAAAGAATGCCCTCCTAATTCAAAGAAATTATCATGAAGACCTACCTTTTCTATACCTAGTAAATCTTGCCAAATGGCAGCCAAGGAAATCTCTGTTGCTGTCTCTGGTGCTACATAAGTCTGTGAGGTTAATAAACTAAAATCTACCTCTGG
>CANMJA010000065.1 GCA_947498055.1 uncultured Tenacibaculum sp. | reverse complement strand
AATATCTGATAATCCAAAAGGTAATGTAGGCTCTCGCAAATCACCATAAAGACCCTTGAAGTAACCTGCACTATCATGATTAGACTGCTGATACTGAACATGACCTATAAAATTTCGATACAACACTGGAACTGGTAATAAATCTCCTTTCCCTTCTAAGTACATAGAGATCTCTTCTATGAATACCTCTAGACTAACATGATCCTGAATAATATGATGATATTTCAGTAACAAATAATTAGTTCCCTTTTCTATATCATCTATTATATTTAACTGTATTAAAGGAGCTGTAGATAAATCCATCCATTGGTCAGTACCTCTTACAATATCATGTAATTCTTCTTCTAAAGGCTTATTCTTTTTTAACACTAACTGTTCCGGCACCAATTCAACATCCCGTAAAACTACCTGAACAGCATAAGGTAAACCATCACTAACTACACACGTACGTAAAACATCATGACGAGCAATAACAAATGATAAAGCCTCGATAAAAGATATACGATTTTTAGAACTAGAAAAGGATATTAAACCTGCAGTTATATAAGCATCTGATTTGCTTTCTTTACCCGCTAAATGATGAAAATACATACCTTCTTGTAAAGGACCTAATGGATAGATATCTTCGATATTATTTGCTCCACCTGAAACACTATCCATGATAATATCTAAATCTCTTTGACTAAAATCTACCAAAGGAACCATTTCTGGAGTAATGTAAGAACAGTCTTTTTTAATACCGTTTACAGGAACTTTATACGTTTCTTCTGAAACTAATTTTACGGCTAATTCATTTATCGTAGGATTACTTAAAATGTCACGAACACTAGCTTGTAAATTTTGCTGTTGCAATTCAGCAATCATTTTAATAATTAATAATGAATGTCCACCTAACTCGAAAAAATTATCATAAATTCCTATCTTATTAATTCCTAATAAATTTTGCCATATCGATACTAAGTGAGATTCTTTTTCGTTTCGTGGAGCAACATATTCTGATGTTGATAAATTATGCATGTTAGGAACTGGTAAAACCTTTTTATCAATCTTACCATTACCTGTTAAAGGCATCTCTTTTAAATCAACCCATAATTTTGGCACCATATAGTCAGGTAAACTAGTACCTAAACTATCTTCAACATAAACTTTATCGAAGGTATTTTCTACAACAACATACCCCACCAAACGATTAATTCCATTTTCATCTGTCTGGGCTAAAACGCAACAACTCAAAACTCCTTCCAAAACAGATAAAACATTCTCTATCTCTCCTAACTCGATACGATGACCACGAATCTTTACCTGATCATCAAACCTACCTACATAAACTAAATTACCATCGGAATTCCAACGCCCTAAATCACCTGTCTTATATAATCGTCCAACTCCTGTAAATGGATTTGTTATAAACTTCTCCTTTGTTAATTCTTCTAAATCTAAATATCCACGACCAACTCCTACGCCACTTACCCATAACTCCCCTATTATTCCTTCTGGACATAAATGACCTTGCTTGTCTACAACATACACTTGCATGTTCGCTACTGGTTTTCCTATAGGAACTAAATTACCTTCTGGAACACCACGCATAATATGAAGCGTAACATCATCTGATGCTTCTGCTGGTCCGTAAGCATTAATTACTGGAACTTCTGGGTATAAATGAAACCAGCGTTCTAAAACATCACGGGTAACAGCTTCCCCCGTCACTAAGAAATAGCGTAAATGAACCAACTTATTGAATGTTGATATCTCTAATAAACTTGATGTATAAGATGGCACTAGTTGTAAAATACTTACCTCATCTTTTATTAATGATGAGATGAAAAATTCAGGATCTAATAAAACTTTTTCCCTGTAAATAACTGTAGTACCCCCAACTAATAAACTACTTAAAATTTGCCAAACTGAAATATCAAAAGTAAAAGGAGCTGTAAAACCTACACGACTACTAGCATTCAATTCCAGACAATCGTTCATCAATAGTAAATGATTTAATAAACCTTTATGTTCTATTAAAACTCCTTTAGGCTTTCCTGTACTCCCAGAGGTATAAATAACATAACTTAAAGAGTTAGGATTATATCCTTTGACTAATGTCTCTTTTGAAAATGAAAAATATCCTGAACGTTTATCATCTAAAACGATTAATCCTTTTTTATTCTTTATTAAAGGTTTAATTTTCGATTTGCTTAGTTTATCGGTTAAAACTATACCACAATCAGTATCTTCTAAAATATGAACAATACGAGATTCAGGATAATTAGGTTTAATAGGAACATAGGCACCTCCTGACTTTAAAATACCCAAAATACCTACAACCATAGAAAAACCACGATCTAAGCAAATTCCTACTAAACTATCCTCTTCCACTCCTTTACTCGATAAATAATGGGCCAATTGATTGGAAAGCTGATCTAATTCAGCATAACTCATTTCTGTTCCTTCAAAACTAACAGCAATAGCATTAGGAGTAGATTCTACTTGATTTTTGAACATGTCAATACATGTAAAATCAAGAGGGTAATTAATTATATTATCATTAAAATTGTATACTAATTTTGTTTTCTCTTTTGGGGTAAGAATCGATAATGAAGACAAGGTACTATTATAATCCATAACAATATTCCTTAATAATTCTTCAAAATGTAACACCATTCTAGCAATGGTTGATTCTTTGAATAAAGCGGTACAATACTCAATTCTTAAATCTATCTTCTCTGTACTTTCTTTTACTGTAAAAGTTACATCAAATTGTGATGTTGTACTATCACTATCTAATAAAGAAATTTCTAAATCATCAACAACATAATCTATTACTTCTGCAGTATTATCTAATTCAAACATCACTTGGAATAATGGACTCATACTCATATCCCTTGTTTCCACTATTCTATCTACTACTTTTTCGAAAGGAACTAATTGATTGTTATAGCTTTCTAAAGTATTCCCTTTTACACGACTTAATAACTCTTTGAAACTAGGATTATCACTTACATCTGTTCTAAGTGCTAATGTGTTTACAAAAAAACCTATCATTCCTTCTAACTCAGATTGAGTTCTATTGGCAATTGGTGTTCCTACACATATGTCATCTTGATTACTATATTTAGATAATAATACTTTAAATGCTGCTAATAAGAACATAAATAAAGTAACTCCTTCTTCATTACATATTTTTTGTATGCCTCCATTTAAACTACTATCAATAGTGTACTTATAAGTAGCTCCGGCTTGACTTTGAATGGATGGGCGAGGATAATCTAATGGTAAGGATAGTGGAGAAACTCCTTTTAAATTTGATTCCCAATAAGAAAGTTGATTCTCTAAAAATTCTCCTTGAATATTTTTTTTCTGCCAAATTGCATAATCTGAATACTGAATTGACAACTCTTCCTTTGCTATTTTTCCATGATTAATAAGCACCTTATAGTTGTTAACAAATTCTTCAACAAATACTTGAGCAGACCAACCATCTCCTGCTATGTGGTGAAAAACACATACTAATAAATGATCCTTACTATCTAATTCGAATAAACATGCTCTAAACATATAATCTTTCGAAAGATTAAACTCTTTTTCGGTGTAGCTTTTTATAAGTTCTTGCTTTGTAAGCTTATTATTTTTTGATTTTACAGTTAGTTTCCAATCTGTAGACGATAAAAGTTTTTGATATCCTTCTCCTTTTTCACTGGCTATTACTGTTCTTAATACTTCATGACGCTCTACTATAGCTTTTAATGAAGATTCAATATGCGAAACATTTATATTTCCTTTTAAATGAAGACCTCCAGAAATATGATAGTCTTTAGTACCTTGTAATTCATCTAAAAACCATAAACGTTGTTGACTAAATGATAGTGGAATATTTTGTGTCTTTTCCTGAGGCAAAATAGTTGGTAATACAGCTCTTTCAGCATTTAATACTAATTGCTTAGATAAAGATTCAATAGTAGGATAAGTAAAAATAGTTATGATAGGGATTTCTATATTTAATTCTTTACGAATCATAGAAATCAATCTGGTTGCTAATAATGAATGCCCCCCTATTTCAAAAAAGTTATCCTCTTTTGATATTGATGAAGTATTTAAAATTTTCTCCCATATCTGAATTAAGCTCTTTTCAAATTTCGTATTCTCTTCTTTTGGTATTGTGAAATCTATTTCCTGTAATTCCTCTTTTGAGAATTCTTCTACTATTTCTATATGAGAAGGTAAAATTTCAGAAGAAATATACCCTTTTAACCATTTTTTTACATTTGTTGATGTAAGTTGTACATCATTTACCTTAATAACTCCTAAGAATATTTTTGCTTTTTCATGATAAAACACAGCAAACTTATCAATCCCTTTATTACTTCTTAAAATTTCTTCTACTAAATCTGGTGTAAGTGTTTTTCCATCAATTAAAATCTCTCTATCTATTTGATGTAGAAGTGATATTTTTCTTTCAGAAGTAAATTTGGCTTTATACTCTAAGGCTCTTAATTTTCTTACAGAATCACCTACCTTAATTTCAGTAAGTTTTGAATTATTAGTAATTGGTGTTTGTAAACATTTATTTTCAAACCATAAAATCCCTGGTACTTCAATAGGAACTTTTCTTTTTTTAGAATCAAAAATATGGATATTAGATTTTCCGAATGGCATTGTATAGCCTATACTTTGTATACTTTCTTTACTCTCTAATTTCTTATTTATTATGGTTTGAATAACTGATAAAGAAATACCTTTTATTTGATAAGTAACAATTATTTCTGTTGGTTCTTTTAAGCAGTTTTGTAATCTGTATATATCAAAATTAGTGACTCTATTATCTGAAGAAAGTAAAATTTTAGAGAATTTATTACTAATACTATCTTGATTAAAAAAAGAATTATAAAGTAATTCTTTATCTATTTTTAAAATTGCATTTTCACTAAAATCACCTAACTCTTCTATGGAATTTTCAAAAATATTTAATGTTGAGCCACTTAGTAAAACAGGTAAAACAAGCTCTAATACATCTTTTTTAACCAATTTATTAGATGCATAAATATTTGACTCTTTAAAATTGAAAATTTTAGCTACTTCTACAGTATGATTTTCAATTATACCTGTATTTACATGATAAAGTTCTTCTTTTTCTCCTACTAAAATTATAGCTCCTTTATTGTAAACATTATTTTCTTCTTTATAAGCAGCATTTAGCTCTAGTCTTTTTACTTTATCATTGTTTTCTATTTCTAAAGCATCTACTTTATCTGTTAATAAAAAAACCTGATTACCTTCTATAGTATCTAATAATACTTGGTATTTCTCAATGGTATTTGTATCTGCAATGGCTACTTCTCCTCCAGCTTCTATCACCGCTAAAACATGAACTATTTGTTGAATAGGATTTTCAAAATCCACAATAACTACTCGTCCATTCACCTCCCCTAATTCCAGGTTTTTTTCAGTAATTATTCGCCATAATTCTTTATAGCTAACTATCTGATTTTTATATTTTATTGCAGTAGTTTCTTTTTCCTTCTTTTTAAGAAAAGAAAGATTGAAAATGATAGATTGATTCTGATTCATTTTTAATACTAGTTAGTAGATGATTGTGATTGTTTACAAGTTATTCCAAGTAGAAAAAGTATCTAATTCTTTATTCGATTCCATTGAAATTTCTTCAATTGATATATCGCTATTTTTAATAATATCTTTGAGGATACATAGGTAGTTTTCTCCCCAATCCTCAATAGTTTCTTTATTAAAAAGCTGTTTATTGTAATAATAATCTATAGAAATTTCATCATTCATTTCTATAATACTTACACTTAAGTCATATTTAGCATAATCAACACTTGGAAAAGTGAAGGTAGTTTCTAAATCTTCAAAATTCATGTTATTTTTTACACTATTCATATCTACTTCAGTGGTAATTCTAGGAGTTGACAAATTGTCATTAGCTTTTAACAACTCCTTAAAAGAACATTGTTGATATTGTACTGCATTGGAAATACTTACTTTTATTTGTGATAAATATTCTTGAATATTATCTTCTTCATTTATCTCAATATATATAGGTAACATTTTTACACATTGTCCTACCAAATATTTTTCCCCCATTGCTAACTGTCCAGATGCAGGAACACCAACAACAAAATTATTTTGCCCAGATAAACGCTGAAGTAGAATAGTATATGCAGTAAATAGAGTGTTAAAAACTGTAGATTTAGTTTGCCTAGAAAAAACTTGTAAATCTTCTTTTACCTCTTTTTCAATTACCTTACTAAGCATAGCGCCTTTTCTAGTTTTTTGTGAATTACTTATGTTTTCACTTGGTAATTTAATGGTAGGATATTGTTTCGTAAATTCATTTTTCCAATAATCAGTAGCAAGTGTTTCCTCTTTACTCGACTTTTCTAACCAATTATTAAACTCTCCTAACTTAGTTGAAGGTAATAAGCCTAATGCTATTCCATTCTTCTCACTTGCATATATTTTTGAGAGTTCATTCCAAATCAATTCAATAGAATAACCGTCTGCTATCAAATGATGCGTTGTTAATAATACTTTATGATGATTTTTTGCAACCTCTATTAAATGCATTCTTACAAAAGGTCCTTCATTTAAATTAAATGGAACTGCTCCTTTATTTGCTAAAAATGCGTTATAATCTTCCCCTTTTACCTCTTCTTTTGTAATACTATTTATTTTTGAAGAAACCTCATTAATAATATGAAATCCTTTTTCATTCATTTTAACACATCGAAGAGATTGATGTCTATTTAACAGTTTCTTGAATGCTACTTCTAAATGATTAATTTCTAAATTTCCTTTTAAATCTACTATTTGATTTTCATTAAAAGAACTAGATGCTTCTTCACTCACTGCAGTTACATTGTATAATTGTTCTTGTTCTTCTGTATAAGGAATTATAGTTAACGAGTTATTTTTTTTATTTTCTGATTTAATCCAACCCGATTGCATTACTGCATCTGCAGATGTAACCACAGCTTGATATACAAACTCTATATCTTTATCGGTATGCGCTGTAGATAAGAAACAATTTCTACCTTCCCAAACGTACACTTTATTTGCTAAAAGATGCTGATAAAACAGATCCCATCCTCCTTGAAAAACAAATCGAAATAAAGAACCAAAATTTACTGCTTTAGCTTGCGCACCTATACTTATAAAATATTCATTTATTCTATTTACAAGTACTGTGGTTTTATGGTTTAAATTTTCTTGTAATTGATTTCCTTGTGATTTTAAGTAAGATAAGATTTCATATGAAGCTCTCATTGTAAGTGGATGTTGATTGAATGTTCCTGCCACGAAAGTTGTAGGTTTATTTGGAAATGAATCATCGCCAAATTGCCAATTTCCTCCATCAACTCCATCCATAAACTCTGCATTTCCTGCTACTATTCCTACTGGCATACCTCCTCCCACTATTTTTCCATATGTACATAAATCAGGAACTACATCAAACCATTTTCTTGCTCCTCCTAAATTAATTCTAAAACCTGTTATTACTTCATCAAAAATTAAAGCTGTACCATTTAATTTTGTTATTTTCCTTACTTCTTTTATAAATTCTGAAGGTTGTAAATCTGGGCGTCTACTTTGTACAGGTTCTATTAGTACTGCTGCTAATTGTTGAACATTTTCTTCTATATAGGCTAATGCTTCTTTGGTTCCGTATTCTAATACAATTGTATTATTAATAAAGTTATCGGTAATTCCTGGAGCTAAAGGAATAGAATTCTCTAAATCTAATGGATTGCTTAATGCTAAAACTCCATCAAAAGTTCCATGGTATGATTCTTTAAAGATTACATATTTAGATCTTCCTGTTGTAGCTCGTGCCAAACGTAAAGCTACCATTACTGCTTCAGAACCTGAATTGTAAAAAGCGACCCTTTCATTTCCTGTTAGTTCATGAATAAGGCTTGCTACTTTACATGCAGTTTTATTCATTGGTCCAACAGCAAATCCTTTTTTTAATTCTTCTTGAAGTGCTTTTTCAATAAATTCTGGATTGTACCCTAATAAATTTACTCCAAACCCCATGGTTAAATCTACATACTCATTATTATCAAGATCATAAATTTTTGATCCTTTAGCATACTCTGCTATTATTTGATATGTTATTTCCTTTGTTTCGGGCTTAAAACCTGCTACATTTCTATTATTTGCAAGTAAAGTTCGATACTCTTGTGTAACTTTTTTGGTAGTAGATGTTTGATCAACAATTGTATTTGTTAACTCTTGTAAATGTTTAGATTGTTTTTCTGTATAGCCTTTCTTAGATTCTTTAACAATCTCTTTGTATGGAACGAAATAATCAATATTTGTTTTCTTCTTATAACTATTATCGTTTTTATCTTTTGTAGATATATTTTTCTTAATAGTTCCTTGCTCTACTATATGGTTTGTTAATTTACCCAAAGTGTTAACTAAGTCGTAAAATTGCCCCATCTCTAAAACAACTCCGTATTGTTTTTTAATAGTTTGTATAAACTGAAGAATAATTATAGAGTCTATTCCAAAATCAAATAAATCTTCCTCTGACATTTCTTCTGTAAGTGAAATTCCAGTATCAGCAAGAATCATTTTAGATAATTGGCTATATACCTTATAATAGTTTAAGCGTTCTGAAGTTTTCTCTACTTCAATCTCTTCTTTTAATTTCCTATTATCTTTTAATATTTCGGAAACATTATCGAACTTAGGCCAACACGAAATAGGATGTAAAGGATATTTAGGAATCTTAAGGTTCTCATATTTCCTATCTTTATAATAAGTTTTCCATGGAATAATTCCTCCATCATTGTAATTTTCTAAAATGGTTTCTTGATATTTATCTTCTGTGTTAGAAGTTATACTTTTATCAATTAAGTTTTCATTTATTTTATATGAAAACTCTATTTTGTTTATATATTCTTCAGGGTTAGCTAGGGCTAATTTCAATTCACTTACAGAAGTAACATTAACGGCAAAACGCCAATTATACATAGCATTAGCTTTATTTACCGCATAACATATAGTGCTTAACGAATGTTCTTCCTCTTTTTCAGCTATCCAATTATAATGTTTTTGTATAATTTGATGTAAAACATCTTTTTTATGTGCACTTAACGTGAATAAAGAAATTGCTTCTTCTTTTACTTTATTTTTTTCTAAATTGGTAAATTCCTCTAAAATAACATGAGCATTCGTACCACTAATTCCAAAAGAACTTACACCACATCTTCGTATTTGCTCAACATTCCATTCTTTAGCTTCCGTATTAAAGTAAAAAGGAGAGTTTTTAAAATCGATATTAGAATTTGGCTCATTATGGTGTATTGAAGGAGGTATCATTTTATTTTGTAAAGCTAAAACACACTTTATTAACCCAGCTATTCCTGCAGCTTCAAATAAATGTCCTATATTACTTTTTACTGCCCCTAAAGCACAAAACTGCTTTTCTGAAGTTTCTTCAAATGCATCTTGTAAACCTTGAAATTCTATTGGATCTCCTAACGGAGTTCCTGTTCCATGGGTTTCTATATAAGAAATTGTATTAATATCTATTCTTGCTTTTTGGGTTGCTTCTTTTATAACTGATGTTTGCGCTTTTGGATTAGGTGCAATAACGCCAGATGATGTTCCATCTTGATTAATTGCTGTTCCCTTTATTACTGCATATATTTTATCATTATCTTCTATTGCATCATCTAATTTTTTTAATACTATAGCTGCAATTCCCTCTCCAACTCCAGCTCCGTCTGATGCAATATCAAAAGGTTTTGTTCTTCCTGTAGGAGATTCAAAACCTACATGGTATTTATTTTTTTCAGGCAATAAATATAATTTACCTCCTCCTGCTATTGCTATTTTGCTATCTCCATTTAATATTGAGTTACAGGCCTGATGTACGGCCACCAAAGATGATGAACATGCTGTATCTATAGTAACTGCAGGCCCTTTTAAATCCATAAAATAGGATAACCTACTAGAAGTTATAGAGTTTGTATTTCCTGTTAACGAAGCAGATGTAAGCATTTGATCAGATTGTTCTATAATATCTATATACTGAGAATATGTAATATCTCCCGATGCTCCAAAAAACACTCCTATATGCTTATTATTAGGATGTAGCCCTCCACTATCTTCTAAAGCCTTCCAAGAAGTTTGCAAAAATAGACGTTGTAAAGGGTGCGTAGTAATGGCTGTTGATGGTGCAAATTTGAATAAATCTTGATCAAAACCATCTATATTTTTGAGATATGCTCCTTCCTGAAATTCAACACTTTTAAAATCTATTCCTTTACTCTCGTAATATTTTTTTAGTTGCTCTTTTCTTTGAGCTGGAAAAGAGGTTACACTATCTTTTTTTTCCATTAAATTTTGCCAAAATTCTTCTGGTGAGCTTGCATTAGGAAAATCTAAAGCAACCCCAATTATAGCTATATCTCCTCCTTTTTGTTCTGTTTTTAAACTATTTAGCTCTTCTTTATATTTTTCAATTTTAAACAAGGCCTTGTGTAACGGACTTAAATTATTAAATCGTTCTGCTTCAGTTGGATTCATCTCTTTTTGGATTAAAATGGTAAGAAATTTCTACTTACTTCAAAGTAGAAATTGATTTTTTGTAGTCTAGAAGTCTAGCATTTTAAGAATTTCTTCTTCACTTAAAGATTCAATTTTTGTGAGTATTTTTTTATTATTTTCAATAAAGACTTCCTTTATTGATTCTTTTTCTTTACTCTGTTCTTCAAATAATTGTTGATTAATATATCCTGAAAGTTGAAGTATGGTAGGATATTTATATAAAACTGTTTGCGTAGAAACAATGCCTAGTCTTAATTTTAAAAGCTGACTTAGTTGCACAGCATGTATAGATTTAAATCCCTGATCTGCTAAAGGTTTTAAAACGTCTAAACTTTCATTTGTTAAGTGTAACATTTGAGTTGCTTCGCTTTTTAACCAATTAATTATTTCTGTTTCACGATGAGTAGTAACATTCCATTTTTGGATCGTATAAGCTTGCATTTCTGCGTTAATTTCTGCTTCAATAGTATTAAATTCACCTGACTGGTATTTCCTTAATAATATTGAATGCTGAACTTTTCCACTAGTTGTTTTCGGAATTTCTCTTACAGGAATAATAGCATCTGGTATAATTTGTAATGCTTCTGAAAGTCTATTTTGAATTTGAATAATTACCTCTAAAAAAGCATTAATTTTCTTTTTATAATAAACAAAAACAAGTAATTTTTCTTTTTGATTTCCATTTCCTGAAACACCACAAACAGCTATTTTTCCTAAGGAGATATTAGTTTTGTCTATAATTATATTTTCAATATCATGGGCGAAATAATTCTGCCCTTGCAGAATAATCATATTTTTTTGCCTTCCAGTAATTACCAAGATATCATTCTCTAATAAAAAACCAAGATCTCCGGTACGCAAACACCCATCTTTAATAAATACTGATTTGGTTGCTTCTTCATTTTTATAATAACCTTGTGTAATATTTTTTCCTTTTATATCAATAAAACCTAATTTATTTTTTTCTAAAGGGTTTCCTTTCTCATCGTTTATAGAGATTTCTACACTTGCTATTGATTTTCCTACTCCAACAAAACCTAGCGTTTTTCCTTCTTCAAATTTTTCTTCAAATTGAATTTCTCCTTCAAGCTGTAATGAATTTCTGTTCACAAAATATTGTTTTACAGAAACAGAAGTATCGCTAACACTAACCCCTACCGAAGCTTCGGCCAATCCATATGATGGGGCTATACAATTTTCAGGAATTTTATAGTTAGAAAGTGTCGTTACAAATTCTGAACAGATTTTTGCTGAAATAGGCTCAGCTCCATTAATAATCATTTCTACACAAGATAAATCCCAATGAATATCATGAAGGTCTTTTCTTTCTAATGCTTGTAAAAAATATTGATACCCAAAATTTGGCGAACACAATCTACTTACTCTATATTTATCTGTAATTTGCATCCATAGTAATGGTCTACGAATAAATAAACTTGTAGGCATTATGATATGATTACAACCTGTAAGTAAACTGGTTAAATGAAATGCAATCATCCCCATATCGTGCGTAAGCGGAATCCAACAAAAGAATACATCCTCTGTATTCATTTTGAAACTCGTCTTCAAATCGTAAATATTATATATTAGATTTTCATGAGTTAATATAATTCCTTTCGGATTTCCAGTAGATCCTGACGAATATTGTATGAAAGCGATATTTTGTGAAGTAACAGCAACTCTTGCACCCGTACTAACATCATCAGTAAATACTTCTGATGTATCGATGTAATTATTTTCTAATTCGGATTTATTTTTGATACGGTTTTTAGATGCCGCAAAAGTCAATAATTTTTCTAGTTCTTTTTTTGAAGTAAAAACTTTAGGATTAGTAAGATTATCCCAAATTCTAAAAAACTTTAATTTATGCTCTTCTTTTCCTCCAATAGCTACCGGTACAGGAATATATCCCCCTAAGATACATGCCCAAAAACCAATTAGAAATTTATGGTTATTATCTTCAAAAATAATAACTTCATCCCCTTTATTTAATATAGCCTTTGATTGTAAAGTGCTTAAATAATTTATAATTTGCCCATAAAATTCAGCATATGAGATAAAATACTCTTCTTTACTACTTTTTATAAAGCGAATTCCCTTCTGTGTTTCATTAGCTCTAGCATACAATAACTCACTTAGAGTCTTGTATTTATACAAATCTCTCCCCATTTTATAAGATATTTATGTTACTAAGATGTTAAAATTCTACTGCTGCTTCACATAAATAATCGGCTGGTACTGTAGCTATAAAGTTTTGTTTTAACGAATCTATTCTCACAATAACTTTATTTTGATTATTAATTTTCAGTACTTCACATTCAAAATTGTTAAGTACTCCTGAAGTAATCATTTTTGTTTCTCCAACTTTGGGACGTTTTTTTTCTGAAACGGTTACGCTTATTCTTTCATCTCTTACTAAAAATTTCATTTTTTCAATTTCTTCTTCAGTAACTCGAGCATATCTATTTCCAAAACGGACATAACAACAAACTCCATTTATAGTTAGAACTTTGTTGAATTCTTTTAAAGATCTTAAATAAGTAAAAACATAGGAAGGAAACAGAGGTTGTATTACTGTTTTTTTTCTATCACTCCATTGTTTAATAGTTTTAAATTGGGGTAAAAAAGATTCTACATCAATCTCTAATAGAGATTCGTAGACTCTTTTTTCCCAACGAGATTTGACATACAAGACATGCCATCCGTTAGTGTAATTCATAGTTAGATTTAATAGGTGGTTGGTTAATTGTGTGATAGATACGGCTTCGCCGTTCTCAGTCACATGAGTGCAGTTTTTTGTTAATTTGGTATTTTAGATTAAAAAAATGTATCTAAGTACGATTGCAATGTAAGAAAAAAAATTAAATATCAAACTTTATCACGATTAAATTACTATTAAAATACTTTTTGACATGTCTGTTTTATTTTTACCATAAAATAAAACACATAAACTAAAGTTGACCAAGGAGTTATGAATAACTAAAATTCTATTCGCTTTATCTAAAATATAATTTGTTATAAATATTATTAGGATTTTTTTTGTTCTCACAATTTAAGACCGTTGCAAGGGTAATTTTGAAAAGAATATAAAAAAGGTTAAATTTCAAATATGAAATTAGAAAGT
>CANMJA010000064.1 GCA_947498055.1 uncultured Tenacibaculum sp. | reverse complement strand
TGATGATGTGGTAACTTATACACCAAATACAGGCTTTACAGGAACAGATACGTTTACGTATACAGTTTGTAATGATGAGACACCAACACCAAATTGTGATACATCTACGGTAACAGTAACAGTTGCTCCAACAGGAGTTGTAATTCCAGATACTGAAGATGATATGGTAAGTACTAATGAAGATACCCCAGTTGTGGTAGATGTATTAGGAAATGATCCAACAGTACCAACAACAGGAACTATTACAGCAACAGATGGAACAAATGGAACAGTAACAGTAACAGATCCGAATGGAACACCAAACGATCCAAGTGATGATGTGGTAACTTATACACCAAATACAGGCTTTACAGGAACAGATACGTTTACGTATACAGTTTGTAATGATGTAACACCAACACCAAATTGTGAAACATCTACGGTAACAGTAACAGTTGCTCCAACAGGAGTTGTAATTCCAGATACTGAAGATGATACGGTAAGTACTAATGAAGATACCCCAGTTGTGGTAGATGTATTAGGAAACGATCCAACAGTACCAACAACAGGAACTATAACAGCAACAGATGGAACAAATGGAACAGTAACAGTAACAGATCCGAACGGAACACCAAATGATCCAAGTGATGATGTGGTAACTTATACACCAAATACAGGCTTTACAGGAACAGATACGTTTACGTATACAGTTTGTAATGATGAGACACCAACACCAAATTGTGATACATCTACGGTAACAGTAACAGTTGCTCCAACAGGAGTTGTAATTCCAGATACGGAAGATGATATGGTAAGTACCAATGAAGATACCCCAGTTGTGGTAGATGTATTAGGAAACGATCCAACAGTACCAACAACAGGAACTATAACAGCAACAGATGGAACAAATGGAACAGTAACAGTAACAGATCCGAATGGAACACCAAACGATCCAAGTGATGATGTGGTAACTTATACACCAAATACAGGCTTTACAGGAACAGATACGTTTACGTATACAGTTTGTAATGATGAGACACCAACACCAAATTGTGATACATCTACGGTAACAGTAACAGTTGCTCCAACAGGAGTTGTAATTCCAGATACTGAAGATGATATGGTAAGTACTAATGAAGATACCCCAGTTGTGGTAGATGTATTAGGAAACGATCCAACAGTACCAACATCGGGAACTATTACCGTAACAGATGGAACCAACGGAACAGTAACAGTAACAGATCCAAACGGAACACCAAACGATCCAAGTGATGATGTGGTAACTTATACACCAAATACAGGCTTTACAGGAACAGATACGTTTACGTATACAGTTTGTAATGATGTAACACCAACACCAGATTGTGAAACGTCAACAGTAACGGTAACAGTTGGTGACGGTATAAATGTATTTAATGAGTTTAGTCCTAATGGAGATAATATTAATGATTATTTAACTATAGAAGGAATAGAAAGATTCCCTAGTAATACTATAGAAATTTTCAATAGATGGGGTAACACAGTTTATAAAGTATCAGGATATGCTAATAGTAATCCGAATAAGAGATTTGAAGGAATCTCTAATGGACGAGCAACTATCCAAACTTTGGATAAATTACCTGTAGGAACATATTATTACATTATTGATTTAGGTAATGGTAGCCCTGTGAAAAAAGGGTGGATATATATTAATAGATAAAAAGAATATTAAATAAAGAATGAAATCACTTTTAACAAAAAAAATTCTTTTACTAGTAGGCATCTGTTTTATAACAGATGTTTACTCTCAACAAGATCCGCATTATACGCAGTATATGTTAAATACAATGTCTGTAAACCCTGCTTATGTAGGGTCAAAAGGACATACTGTTTTAACAGCTTTAGGAAGAACTCAATGGGTTGGTTTTGAAGGTGCACCAGATACACAAACATTAAGTTACGACTCACCGTTAGGATATAATGGTTTAGGTATTGGAGTAAATTTAGTTAATGATAGATTAGGACCTTCTCATGAAACATATTTAGATGGTAATGTATCTTATACTATAGAAACAGGTAAAGAAGGTAACTTGGCATTTGGACTTAAGTTAGGTGGACGTTTATTAAACGTTGATTGGTCTATTGGAAATCCTAATGCCCAAGGTAATGATCCTAGTTTTGCTCAGAACATAAATAATAGATTTTTACCAACTGTAGGTGCTGGTATTTATTACCATGAATCTGATTGGTATGTTGGATTATCTGTGCCAAATTTTTTGAGACAAGAGCATTATGATGCTAATAATGTAATAGGAGAAACAGCAGTGGAAAGATTACATTATTTTTTAATAGCAGGTTATGTGTTTCATATAAATGAAAGTGTAAAATTTAAACCAGCAGCATTAGCAAAACTTGTGTTTGGAGCACCTTTATCTATTGATCTCTCTGCAAACTTTTTAATTAATGATAAATTTAGATTAGGAGCAGCCTGGAGATGGGATGATTCTGTATCTGCTTTATTAGGTTTTCAAGTAAGCGATTCTTTACACATAGGATATGCATATGATTTAACCACATCAAATTATAATGTGGCTAACACAGGAACACATGAAGTTTTACTTCGTTATGAAATTTTTAAACAAGCTAGAATGAAATCCCCTAGATTTTTTTAAAGCTAAATCTAATGAAAAAACAGACGACCAAAAGACTAACAACTACTTTAATTTTAACCTTTTTTACACTATTTAGTTTCTCTCAGAATAGAAGAGTAGCAGATAGATATTTTGAAGAATTTGCTTATTTTAAAGCAGCAAAAATATATGAAGCCGTTTTTGAAAAAGGAGACACATCTAAATATATTGTAAAAAGAATAGGAGATTCTTATTACAATAATTCAAGAACAGTAGCGGCAGAGTCATGGTTTAGAAAATTAATAGAAGATTATAAAGAAACGGATTCTGATTACTTATTTAAATATGCTCAAGCATTAAAAAGTAATGGAAAAACAAAAAAATCAGACTCAATTTTCACTGTATTAAATAAAGGTTTAAATTCTGACGAAGGAAAGAAATATTTAAATAAAACAGTTTTTCTTCAAGATTTTCTTAATGGTGGAAACAAAAAAATAAATATTAGAAATTTAGCTATTAATACTCCATTTTCTGATTTTGGGGGATATGTGTTAAATGATGAAGTGTATTTTGCTTCTTCTTCTCCAAAAAACGATAAGAAACAAAGATTATACAAATGGAATAATCAACCTTTTCTAAATATATATAAATCCACTCAATACACAGAATTATTAGATACAAATAAGAAAGATACTATTTTAGAATTAAGAGATAAAAAGAAATTATCAGAACCAATAAATACAAAGTTTCATGAATCTTCAGTAGTCTTTACTAAAAACGGTAAGTTTATGTATTTTAGTAGAGTAAATTTTGATGGTAAAAAGTTAAGAAAAGATAAGAAACAAACAGTTAATTTAAAATTATATAGAGCTGAAAATATTAGTGGAAAATGGGATAATGTAATTGAATTACCTTTTAATAGTGACGAGTATTCTGTAGGTCATCCAGCTCTAAGTCCTGATGAAAAAATATTATATTTTACTTCTGACATGCCAGGTACTTTAGGAGGAACAGATATTTTTAAAGTAAATATAACAGAAGAAGGTTATGGAAAACCAGAAAATTTAGGAAAATTAATAAATACTCCAGAAAAAGAAATGTTTCCTTTTGTGTCTGAAGATAATGTACTTTTCTTTTCCTCTAACGGACACAGAGGACTTGGTTTATTGGATATTTTTCAAACTAAAATATATGAAGATGGTACTTTTAGTAAAGTAATTAATTTAGATTATCCTTTTAATAGTAAGAAAGATGATTTCTCTTTTTATGTAGATATGACAGGGAAAAAAGGTTTTTTCTCTTCTAATAGATCTAAAGGTAAGGGAGATGATGATATTTATAGTTTTTATATATCAGAGTTACCAGAAATTGAAAAATGTTATCAGTCTGTTACAGGAATAGTAAGTAATAAAGTAACTAAGAAACCTATATTAAATACGATTGTAAAATTAATAGATAAAGTAACAGGAACCGTAATAAATGAAGCTCTAACGGATTCTAAAGGTGCTTATATTTTTGAAAAATTAGATTGTGGAAATGATACTTTTACCATAGTTGCTGAAAAGGATGATTATAGATCTGCTGCCAAAAAAGATTTTACTTTAACTAAAAAAAATAAAAAAGTTTTCAAAGTCGATTTAGTTTTAGATCCTTTAATTGTTGGTAATCAAATTGTCATAAAACCAATTTATTTTGATTACAATAAATCTCTTATAAGGGAAGATGCTCAATATGAACTTGAAAATATAGTGGCTGTAATGAATAACCATCCAAATATGGTTATTAAAATAGAATCTCATACAGATAGTAGAGGGAAAAAAAGCTATAATAGAAAGTTATCTGATAGAAGAGCGAAATCAACACGTAATTTTATAATATCTAGAGGAATTAATGGCAATAGAATTGAAAGTGCTATTGGTTATGGAGAAGATCAGTTATTAAATAATTGTAATGATAAAAATAGTAGAAAATGCTCAGAAGAAGAACATCAGCTAAATAGAAGATCTTATTTTTATATTGTAAGAGGGAAAAACGTTACTGTTGAAAATGTAAAACCAGATATTATTGATAGTAAAGGTTTTGAAGATCAGAAAGCTATTTTAGAACGACTAAGAAGAATAAGAAAACCAAGAAAAACGCTAAATAGAAGAAGTTTAGGAAGAAAAAAGAAAAAATGTTACAAAGACGAAGATGAATGTAATAAAGAAAGTTTTTAAATAAAATATAAAGGCGAGGATAATTTTTATCCTCGCCTTTTTTACTTAAAAAAAGTAAATATTATAATATAGCTTCCTTTAAAACCGTGATAGGGTGTTTAGATACTCTTTTTGTTCCATCATAAATTTGGTGTCTACAGCTAGTTCCTGAAGCTACTAAATCGATAGTGTCTGAACATTTTCTAATCTTAGGAAATAAGGTGTCTTCTCCTACTTGCATACTTACTTTATAATGCTCTTTTTCGTATCCAAAAGAACCAGCCATACCGCAACAACCAGTATTCATTATTTTTACGTTGTAATTTTCAGGAATATTTAAAATTGAGAAGGAAGCATGCGTATTAGACAATGCTTTCTGATGACAGTGTCCATGAATTTTTATTTCTTTTGATTTTAAAGTAAATAAAGAAGTTTTAACAATACCTTTTTTTAATTCATTGGCTAAAAATTCCTCAATAGTATAAGTATGTTGAGCTATTTTTTTACTAGCTTCTTTATCGTCTGCTAAACGAATATATTCATCTCTAAAAGTTAATATAGCTGATGGTTCAATACCTATTAAAGGCTTATTTTCAGAAATAAGATTTTTAAAAATTGAAACATTCTTATTTGCGATACTTTTTGCTTCCTTTAAAAAACCTTTTGAAATATAACTACGTCCACTTTCTTCATGATTTACAATTAATACTTGATAACCTAATTTATCTAGTACTTCTATAGCATCTTTACCTATTTCTGTATCATAAAAGTTTGTAAACTCATCATTAAAGAAATAAACAGCTTTATTTGATGCATTGGGCTTATATTTTTTTAACCAAGAAGATAGAGGTTGTTTTGCTAGTTTAGGAACAGTACGTTCTGTTGCAACTCCCATCACTTTTTTTGCTAGAGTAGTGTTTGTTAAAAAATTTGTAATAGTAGGAAATTTACTGCCTAATTTATTATACTTGGCATTATTTGCAAATAATTTACTTCTAAAAGAATATCCATTTGTTTCTTGATATTGGTATAAGAATTCCGCTTTCATAGAAGCGATATCTACGTTACTAGGGCACTCAGTAGCACAAGCTTTACAACTTAAACACAAATCTAGTACTTGTTTTAATTCTTTAGAGTCGAATTTGTTTAATTTGGTATTATTGGTTAGTACCTCTCGTAAAGTATTAGCTCTTGCTCTAGTGGTTTCTTTTTCATTTTTAGTTGCCCGATAACTAGGACATAACGTACCACCAGCTTCAGGAGATTTTCTACAATCACCAGAACCATTACATTTTTCAGCTAATTTTAAAATACCTTCACTTTCTGAAAAATCTTGTAAAGTTTGAATAACAGGTTCCTTTCTATCTATTTCATAACGTAAACTTTGATCCATTGGAAAAGCATCTGTAATTTTTCCCTTATTAAAAATATTATTTGGGTCGAAAGCTTTTTTTATACGTTTTAATAATTTATAATTTTTATTACCAATCATTAAAGGAATGAATTCAGCACGCACAATTCCATCTCCATGCTCACCACTAAATGAACCGTTATATTTTTTTACTAATTCGGCAGTTTCAGTTGTAATTTTTCTAAATAAAATAACATCTTCTTGTTTTTTTAAATTTAGAATAGGACGTAAATGCAATTCACCAGCTCCTGCATGTGCGTAATAAACGGCTTTTTGCTGGTATTTATCCATTATTTTAGTAAACTCATCAATATAATTAGGTAAGTCTTCTAAAGCTACTGCTGTATCTTCTATACAAGCTACGGCCTTATCATCTCCAATCATATTACCTAATAAACCTAAACCAGCTTTACGTAAGTAATGTACTTTACTAATATCTTCTCCATATATTTTTGGATAATGATACCCAAAATTGTGTTGTTTTAAATCAGCTATTAAATTATCTGCTAATATTTCTGCTTCTTCTATTGTATTAGCACTTACTTCTAGCATCAATACTGCTTCTGGATCTCCTTTTAAAAAGAATCTATTTTTAGCTTGTTCTCTATTGTTTTTTGTACAGTCTAAAATAACTTTATCCATTAATTCACAAGTATAAAGATTGTGATTCATAGTTGTTACAGTAGCTTTTAGACTTTCATTTACACTAGTAAAGTGAGGGCAAACCATGATACTTTTGCTAGGTGGTAAATCATCTAACAAAATAGTAATAGCAGTAGAAAATACTAAAGTACCTTCACTACCAGATAAAAATTTGGCAACATTTATTGAAGATGCGTTTCCTCCAAATAAATCAGAAGTAAGAAATTCATCTACAGCATATCCAGTATTTCTTCTATGTATGGTTTCTTTAGGAAATTCTTTTTTTATTTCTAATTGATTCTCTTTAGAAGAAAGCTCTCTGTGTATAGCTTGATAAATTTTTCCTTCTAAAGAGTTTTCTGATTTTTTCTGCTTAAATTCATTGGAAGTAATTTCTGAAAAAACAGCAGTACTACCATCGCTTAAAAAACCTTTAATACTTATTACTTTATCTCTTGTAACTCCATATTTTATAGATGTACTACCAGAAGAATTATTTCCTACCATACCACCAATCATACATCTATTAGAAGTAGATGTATTGGGTCCAAAAAATAAACCATAGGGTTTTAAAAAACGATTTAAATCGTCTCTTATAATTCCTGGTTCTACAGTTATCGTTTTATTTTTTTCATCAAAAGCAATAATATTTGTAAAATGCTTTGATATATCGATAACAATTCCTTCACCTACACATTGACCAGCTAAAGACGTTCCGGCTGCTCTTGGAATTAATGTAACATTATTGTTTGTGGCAAAAAGAATAAGTTTTTTAAGGTCTTCACTATTTTTAGGGCATGCAACTGCCAAAGGAATTTTTCGATAAACAGAAGCATCCGTTGCATATATATTTTTATGTAAATCATCAAAAAATAATTCTCCTTTTAAAGAATTGTTTAATAAATTTAGTTTGTTTATCATTTAATTACTCTTAAAATATATACTTAATCTATTGGAATATTACGTTTAAAACAAGTGTCAAAACATATAAAAGTATCAGTACCAGCAACTCCATTTATTAAATGTACTTTATCATACAGTATCTTTTGTAAATGTTCATTATCTTTTGCAAAGATAAGTATGAAAATAGCATAATTACCAGAAACAAAATTACATTCTGCTATTTCTTCAATTTTAGATAATTCTTTCATAACATCTTTGGCAAAACGAGCCTCACGTAAACGTATGCCTGTATAAGATTTTGTTTTATAACCTAACTTTTTTTCGTCAAGTATAAATGTAGTGTTTTTAATAACACCATCTTGCGTTAGCTTTTTTATACGCTGATGAACTAAAGAATTAGATACTTTTAATTCTTCGGCTATTTGTGAATATGCCTTACGAGCATCTAATCTAAGTTTTAAAAGTATTTGCTTATCTATATAATCAAATTGGTTATTCATTTAAGTATTTTGTGTAAGGTAGAATCAAATATGTTTTTTAAATATCTAATATAGTTAAATAAACATAAAATTAAAACAATAAGTGTAAAACTAATTATAAAAAACTATATTTAAAATAAATACAATTTACTTTTGTTTTAAAATATATAAAGAATGAATACAACAGAAATATTTGATAAGTTATGGGCTGAGTATACAGAACGTACTCCTTCTGCACAAAAAATAAAAGAATTATTTATAGATAAAGGGAATGAAGTATATAATGATCATGTTGCTTTTAGAACTTTTGATGATGAGCGTGTTAACATAACTTCTTTGGCAAAACCATTTTTGGAAGCAGGATATGAAGAAAAGGGAGATTATATATTTGAAGCAAAAAAGTTATATGCAAAACATTTTGAGCATAAAACAGATAAAAATGCTCCTAGGGTTTTTATAAGTCAACTTAAAACAAAAGAGTTTTCTGAAGAATTACAAAAAACAGTTTCTACCTTAATAAACCAGTTATCTAAAGAAGATTTAAACCCTTTAGAATTAGTTTTTAAAGGAAGGTTATGGGAACAGCCAAGTTTTGAGGTGTATAAAAAGTTGCAAAATGAAAGTGAATACGCAGCTTGGTTGTATGTAAATGGATTTTGTTCTAATCATTTTACTGTAGATGTAAACAAACTAAAAACATTTAATTCATTGCAAGAGGTGAATGAATTTTTAAAGAATAATAATTTTAAAATGAATACTTCTGGAGGAGAAATTAAAGGAACACCAGAACAATTTTTAGAGCAATCTAGTATATTGGCAGATAAAGTACCTGTAGTTTTTAAAGAAGAAACAAAAGAAATAACTTCTTGTTATTATGAATTTGCTTATAGGCATCCTATGAAAAATGGAGAATTATATTCTGGATTTATAGCGAAGTCTGCAGATAAAATTTTTGAAAGTACAGATATGAATTTACAGAAATAATTTGTTAGTAACAAATTACAAGCTACATCGTCTTTTTTATAAAGGCGATTTTTTTATGAATATATTTAGAGTATTTTTAGCTATATTTTTTCCACCATTATCTGTTTTAGATAAGGGTTGTGGTTCCTTTATTATCATATTTATATTAACAGTTTGTGGTTGGATTCCAGGCATTCTTGGAGCTTTAATAATTTTAAATAACTCTAGAAGGTAGTATTTATTATTAAAAACTATTTAACAGAAGTTAAATACTAATTTTTTCTTAAAATTTTAAAAGAGTTCATGTTATAGTAATACTTCTGTTTACTGGTTAATATATTTGTTATAAATCAACCAACACATGAAAAAAACTCTTCTTTTATTATTATTTGCTTGTTTTACTTTAACAGCACAAAATAAAATAGACTTATCTTATTATTTACCAAAAAATGTTCATTATAATAAAAATGTTCCTACACCAAAATCTATCATTGGTCATGAAGTAGGAGAGTGGCATGTTACTCATGACAAACTGGTAGAATATATGAAGGAATTGGCTAAATATTCAGATAGAATTACTATAGAAGATAGAGGAAAAACTTTTGAGGGTAGGCCTTTATTATTGCTGAAAATAACTTCGCCTAAAAATCATAGAAATATAGAAACCATTAGAAAAAAACATATAGAAGCAACTGATGCTACTACTATAAGTGTTTCTAAGTCTCCTATTGTAGTTTATCAAGGGTTTTCTATTCATGGTAATGAAGCAAGTGGTTCTAATGCTGCTTTAGTAGCTGCATATTATTTGGCAGCTGCTGAAGGAAATGAAATATCTGATTTATTAGAAAATACAGTTATTTTATTCGATCCATCTTTAAATCCTGATGGTTTACAACGTTTTTCATACTGGGCAAATTCAAATAAATCTAAAAATATTAATCCAGATCCAAATGATAGAGAATATCACGAAGTTTGGCCTAGAGCAAGAACGAATCATTATTGGTTCGATATGAATAGAGATTGGTTACCAGTACAATTGCCAGAAAGTACTGCACGCATTGCTACTTTTCATAAGTGGTTACCAAATATTTTAACAGACCATCATGAGATGGGAAGTAATTCTACTTTTTTTTTCCAACCAGGAATTCAAAGTAGAACGCATCCATTAACACCAAAAATGAATCAAGAATTAACAAAAGAGATAGCAACATATCATGCTAGTGCTTTCGATAAAATAGGCTCTACCTATTATTCTGAAGAAAGTTTTGATGATTTTTATTATGGTAAAGGTTCTACTTTTCCTGATATTAATGGAGGAATAGGTATTTTATTTGAACAAGGAAGTTCTAGAGGACATGCGCAAGAGACTAATAATGGTTTACTTACTTTTCCTTTTACGATAAGAAATCAATTTACAGCAGTATTATCTACATTAAAAGCAGCCAATAAAATGCGAGTAAAAATTTTAAAATACCAACAAGATTTTTACAAAAATGCTCGTAATTCTTATGAAAAGAGTGCCATAGTTTTTGGAGATGAAAAAGATGCAGCAAAATCATATCATTTAGCCGAAGTTTTAAAGAAACATAATATAAAGATTCATGAGTTGAAATCTGATTTTAGTATTGGAACTAAAAAGTTTAAAAAAGGATATAGTTATGCTGTGCCAAAAAATCAGAAAAATAAATTTCTAATTAATGCAATGTTTGATGTTCGTAAACAATTCAAAGATAGTTTATTTTATGATGTTTCAGCTTGGACTTTTAATCATGCTTTTGGTGTTGATTTTGAAAAGGATGTACCACTTTCTAAACTAGGAAAAAGGATTACTGATCTTACATATAAAAACGGAACTATAAATATAAAAAGTAATATAGGTTATTTAATGCCATGGAATGAATATTATACGCCTAGAGCATTACATGCTATTTTAAATAAGGATTTAAGAGTAAAAGTAGCAATGAGAAATTTTAAGAATGATATGACATCTTATGATTATGGAACTATTTTTATTCCTGTTCAAAATCAGAAAATTAATGAAGATGATTTATATAGTTTTTTAAAAGGTATCTCAGAAAGTAACCATCTAAACATTATTGGTGTAAAAACAGGTTTAAATCAAGGAATAGATTTAGGAAGTAATAATTTTAGTTCTATAACTAAACAAAAGGTAGCAATGTTAGTTGGAGATGGAATTTTTGGAAATGATGCAGGAGAAATTTGGCATTTATTTGATCAACGTTTTAATATGCCTATAACAAAGTTAGATGTAAGTTATTTTAATAATGTAGATGTTAGTAAGTACACAACTATTATTATACCGAATAGTTTTTCTTTAAGTAATGAGATAATACAAAAATTAAAATTATGGGTGTCTAATGGAGGTACTTTAATTGGTTATAGAAATACAATAAACTGGTTGGTGAATGAAAAATTTATAAAGGCTAAATTTAATAGAGTAAAAATAGATACAGTTAAAAATATAACATTTGAACAAAAACAAAATAATAGAGGGGCTCAGGTTATAGGAGGTGCTATTTTTAAAGCGAAATTAGATAGATCACATCCTATAAACTTTGGATATAAAAATGAGACTATTGCTTTGTTTAGAAATACAAGATTGTTTATTAAACCAGATATTAAAAGTTATAATAATCCTATTAAGTATACTTCTAAACCTTTAATTAGTGGCTATATTTCTAAAAAAAATTTAGATCAACTAAAAAAAACGATACCTTTTAAAGTTAGTAATTTAGGAAAAGGGAAGGTTATTCTTTTTACAGATAATACTAATTTTAGAGGCTTTTGGTATGGAACAAATAAATTATTAATGAATGCAGTTTTCTTTTCTAAACTAATGTAATAAAAAGTTAAGTTTTAAAAATATCTAGTGCTTATATCAAAATAGGTTTAAATAATAAAGTTACTTTTTATTATTTAAACCTATTTTATGTATAACCCATAAAGGACCAATTAACAAGAATTGTAAATCTTTTATAAATGAAGGTTTTTTTCCTTCAATTTTATGTCCGTAAAACTGACCTACCCAAGCTAATGAGAATATAATAATTGATGTAATTAACAGATTAGCATGGTTACCAATCCAATTATTAATTGCTATACAAATTAATATTAGTGAAACCATGTTTATAAAATGCCAAAATCCTAGTCTCAAGTAAAAAAAAATAGAAATCAAAATACCTATAACAAAAGCCCAGTTTTCAATTAAAGGATTGTAAAGGTTAAATATATTTTTAATTAATTGATTAGGAATTGTCATTAGTAATCCTACAACACTAAAAAAAATAGCAGGAACGCATATATAATGAATTAATTGGTTTTTTTCATTTTGGTGGCTCAAAGCATATTCTTCAAACCATTGATTAGCTGTTTTCATTTTACTAAATTAATAAAAAAAAGACCAGATAAAATATCTGGTCTAGTAAAAAAAATATGATTTACTTTATATTTTTATCTCAGTGAGAAATTAATTGGAAAATTATATTTAACACTAACAGCTTTACCGTCTTTTATTGCTGGTTTTAATCTAGGAAGTTTCTCAATTAATTTAGTAGTTGCAATTCCTAAAATATCAGCCCCTTGAGGGGTTTTAGTTTTTATGTTTGCTACATCTCCATTTTTATCAATAATAAATTGAGCATAAACTCTACCTTGTATGTTGTTAAGACTAGCCTCTTCTGGATAAGCAAAATATTTATTTACATGCTCAATAAATTCTTTATTAAAACATTCTACAGAGTTGTCACTACTACATTTTTTGAAAGTAGGAATAGATGTTACTTCACTAAATTTAAAAATAGTTTCTTTAGAAGTTACTTTTTTAACAACTCTTACATTAGATGCTTCTTTACCAGGGATTTTAAATGAAATAGGTACTCCATATTTTACCTTTACATTTTTACCATTATGTTTTCCAGGCTTAAATTTAGGTAACTTACGAATAATTCTTTCAGCTTCCTTTTCTAATAATTCTCCTTTGTAAGGTCCACGAATATTTAAATCAGTTACACTACCAGTTTTATCAATTACAAATTGTACTAAAACTCTACCTTGTACATTCTTTTGATAAGACTCAGCAGGGTACCTAAAATTTTTACTAATATGATTTCGAATCTCTTTTTTGAAACACTTTTCTTGTTGGTATATAGAAACACTTTGACAATCTTCAAATAAAGGAATTTCTTCTACTAAGCTAAAAGGAATTTTCTCAACAACTTCTTCGCTACTTAAATCTAAATTACCTACAAGAGATGCTTTTTTCTTAAGTGCTGCTAATTTGTGAGATGTATTAGAAGTTCCTACACCTGTTACAGCGTTACGCTTTCTAACAACTCTTCTCCTAGAGGTGACCTCTACAGAAATTTTCTTTGTTTTTGAATTTTTATCATCTTCAATAGAACATTTTGTGATACTGTTAAGATCTAAAGCAGGATCTGCCCCAGGAGTATCACATACTTCTTTTTCTTGAGATATAGCTAGTTGACTTATAAAAAGGGTTATAGCTACTACTAAAACTTTATTAACCATACTTTTTTAGGGATTTATAGTATTACTTTGGGCACTAAATTACTAATAATATACATACTAAAAAAACTTTTTAACTTTTTTTAGTAGAATATGTTAAAATATGTTAAGATTGTGACAATTAAGTATTTGTCTTAAAATAAGTACTTAATCCACATTAAAATTTATAGGTAAACTATATTTTACATTTACAGGTATACCTTTATGTTTTCCTGGGTTTAACTTTGGGAGTAGTTTAATAACTCTACTAATTTCCGATTCTAACTGTAAATTCTTTTTTCTTGATTTAATAGATAAACTATTTATCTTTCCTTTAGTATTTATAATGAATTGAATGAAAACTCTACCTGAAACTCCTTCTTCAGAAGCTCTTTCTGGAGTGAAATTTTTAGCAAAGTGTTTCGAGAATTCTTTATTAAAGCAACTTCTGTTTTGTTTTTTATTTGTTTCACAATTTTTAAACAGAGGTATATTATCTACTACAGAAAACAATATTTCTTCTGCTATTATTTTGTTGGAAATAATTTCTGTTTTTATTTCTATACTGTTATTAGAAATATTTTTCTCAAGATTTTCAGTGTTATCTAAAGTATTCACTTTGTTTCTTAATTCATTTTCTTTTTCTCTTTTTCGAACAATTCTTTTTCTTATTCTTTTCGAAGCTACGTTTAAAACCACTTTGTGTTCACCATCTTCTTTTTCAATGGTACATTTAGAGATAGAGTTTAAGTCAGATTTTATTTCTTCTGGCGAGTTGCATTGTTCTTTATTTTGAGATAGTAGTATAAAAAAAGAAAAGAATGTTAAAAGAATAATTAGTTTGAGGGGGGAATTTTTCATGAAAACGAAATTTAAATTGATTTGTAATTTTTGAATGATTTTCACAAATTTCGTTTTAAAAATATTAGTTGATGTTAATTTTTTTTTATTGAAAAGTTAATTTGAAACAGATTAACTAAAAAAAAAGTGTTTGTTTTTTTATGAATTATTTACGTTTAATTAATATAGATTTATTATTTGAGAAAGGTGGTTTTAGGATTAAATTTTGATGTATTTATAATGATTCTGTGTATGCAAGATTAGTACTTTTGAGAGAAGTTATACCATTTATAATATGATATTACTGTAATATTTTGTATCTTGTATTATGCCCAAGAAGATAAGTTTACCGATAT
>CANMJA010000063.1 GCA_947498055.1 uncultured Tenacibaculum sp. | reverse complement strand
CCTGGATCTTCTTCTTTATTGTTACTTACAAAAAGCAACCCAGAATAGTAGGTTTCACATGCCGGAGCGTCTATTTTTGCCCTAAAGTACATAGGTAAATTAACTAATGTAACTACATAATTATTTGTAGTAGCTCCAGAAATATCTACCCATTCTGTTTTATCTGTAGAGCTTTGCCATTGTATTTCTTGATCTAATGCAAGATGACTAACCTCTAATTTTAATGTTTCACTATCTCTAGCTACAATGTTCACTTCTTGTGACAACAAGTTGCTAGTACTCATAAAAATAAGTATGAGTAATAATCCGTATTTATTAAATATATTTTTCATGAAAATTATCGTCTTATTTTATTTGATGATTAATCTTGATTCTAAGCTCTGTTTAGCCGAAACCACCTTAATTACATAAACACCTCTAAACAATCCTTTTAAATTAATAGCATATAGTTTTTCTAAATTTGACTTTGTTTCTGTAAATACCAAATTTCCAGACATACCATATACTGCGATTGTTACTTCTTCTTCAATACTTTCTTTCAGTTGCAAATGAATTGTTCCTCCATTAGTTGGGTTTGGCCAAATTATAAAGGAGTTTTTTAAATCATTTTTCAATACCTCATTACTAGTAGTAACTTTAGAAGCTATGTGTTCTTCGTTAAATACACATTCTTTTAATGCTAAGTATTTAGGGTTATTAACATCTTTAAAATGTTCTTTTACTCCCCAACTTCCGTGCTTAGTATATTTATTATGTGAAGCAAAATGCATAAATAAACCTCCATAATTTTTATACCAATTGTCAAAATATTGACAGTACACTTGCTTTAAATCTGGATGACGATTAGCCTCATTAAGCTTTTCTGTTAACAAACTATTATTAACATCTTTACCAATAGCTACAAGGTGTTGTCCTCCTTCATATGCTAATAAATCTAGTCCGAATTTATCTGCTACTTTGCTGTTATTCATCATCCATTTATCCGCTTTTGGCAAAGATTCCTCCATTAAATCCACTATTTCAGGAATGGTTATTGTTTCTAATAAATTATTTTCCATAATATGCTTAGAAATTGAAGTTCCTGCAAAGTAAGGTGCTATAGATAAAGCGTCTGCTGTTACCTTCGTTGGATTGTAAACAGGGTCGTTAAAAAACTCTAAAATTCTACCAGAAAGACCTGAGTTTGCCGCTTGACTAGAGACAATTTTTACAAACCTACTATCGTTTGAGAAGTTTTCTTCAAAAATTCTAAAAATATCTGCACAACGTTTTGCATTATATTTAGCTGCTTTTTCCCAAGTTCTTCCTGAGTAGCCTAAAGCTTCTCCTAAAGCAGCAGCTTCTCTATGTTGTTTAAATCCTGCATTCCATATTTCATTACTATACTCTAAATAAATTTTTAAATTAGGATTTACTTCCTTTTCTAGTAATATTGCTAATTGTTTAATGTAATCATCATCTGCTTTATGAGGAATGTTTATCCATAAATCTTTCTTTAAAAGATTACTTAATTCAATAACATATTCCCATGCCACACCATTCTTTAAAGATTGTGTATAGTTGTTTTTTCTATTTCTATCTGACCACTTTGCTACATTTGAATTATTCGTTTTAAGCCAATCCATAAATCTTATAGTTTGAAAATCAGCCAAGAAACTTACAAACTCATTTGTAAAAGTTTTTGTTTTATAATTTTTTGTGTATTCTGGTAAAATAAACTTAATATCAGAAATAGGGTTATTAACATCTGAACTTTCTATTTGTAATATAACTCCATCATTAGCATACACTTCCGTATCTATTGGAGTTTCATACTCTCCTCTAGCTCCTCCGCTCAATCGTATTTTCCCTTTTCCTTTCACTATTAATCTAAAGTTACCTTCAGGAAATGTGTTTTCTGGTAAAGACCAAAGAAGTAAAGTTCTAAGTTTTTGAGGTGTATCTACTCCATTATCATATGGTATTTGCGATGGAAATCCTTTTTCGTTTAAAGGCACTTCTATATTAGAAGTCCAACCTCCTGTACCATCTGCATTAAAAGGAATCCATTTTCTCGACTGTTTAAAAGCATCTGTAAAAGAAAATTCTGTAGAATAATCTGCAATTCCTGATATATTAATTCCTATTGGTCTTAAGCTTTTTCCATCTACAGGAACATCAGGATCTTCTGACTCACAACTTGCTAACTCAGTGTCTAAAAGAATTTTATGGTCAGCTTCTTTTGGATCTGAAGAATTATTATCTCCTTCTCCATCTCCATCTCCATTTTCACTTCCACTTCCACTTCCACTTCCATTATCTCCACCAGTGCTACCACCTTCTGTAGTATCCTCTTCTTCCTCTTCTTCCTCTTCTTCCTCTTCATCAGATGCTAAAAGAACTTCCATTTTATCAAAGTTAGGCCCTCCATTATCTGAAGAAACAACTAACTTTACTTTATATACTCCTTGATTTAATGTTATTGTTTTTTCATTCACTCCCCATTTTTTCCAGTCTCCTGAAGCTACCGTAGAAAAATCTAAAACACCATAACTAACATCATCGATAAATAACTCACAACTGCGATTTTCGCTAGAACCATTAGCATATCTAAAAATAAAGTTTACTTTTTTATCTTCTGAAACTACAACATTATCCCACTCTATATAACTATCTTTACCTCCAAAATCTACAAATGCAGTTCCTGTAAATCCTGATATATCACTTCGGTTTCTAGTACCTCCTTGACTTGTTCTATCTTCTCCTTGATATACTGTAGATGCAGAAGGATTCTCCTCTTTAGCATCCTCTTCAACCTTTACAGACATAGTTACCACTTCACTATAAGCACCTCTACTATCTTTTACTTTTAAAGTAACTTGATACTCCCCAGTTTTTGTAAACGTATGAGTAGGCTTACTTTCACTACTAATAGCACTTCCGTCTCCAAAATTCCATTCATATTTCGAAATAGTATCTCCTGAATCAGGATCTGAAGAATCTTCTCCGTTAAAAGAGATAACTAATGGTACTGTGCCTGTTTGTACATTTGCTTTAATGGCAGCAACAGGTTTGCTATTTGTAGTAACAGTGATAATATCTGATAATACAGATTCGTTACCAATTGCATCTACTGCTTTTATTGCAAAATTATATGTTACCCCTTCTTTAAGGTCAGAAACTAAATAGTTTTCATTAGTAATTAACGAAGTAGAAACAGGTAGATTTGTATCTACATTTATCAATTGATATCCTGTAACACCAATATTATCTGAACTCTTTTCCCAAACTAATCTTAACGAAGTAGCTGTAACTTCAGAAGCAACAAGGTTTTCTGGAGCTGTAGGAGCTTCTGCATCTACAACTGGACTAGTAGACTTGTTTTCATATCCTGCTTTTATCCATTTATTAATAGCTCTTGCAGTATATTCTTCTCTCCAGTTAAATATATTTTGCTTTCTAAGGTTTACATAAAAATCATCTAAAGAACTTAATCTTAAAACTTCTTTTACATACTTCTCTAAACTACGTGTTGGATCTTTGTAATCTATAGCTTTCGTACTATTAGAAATATCTTCTGAGGCTATATTTTCCCATTCATTTAATGTTAGTTTTTTACGATTAACACTAAAAGAAGTATTTCCTCCTATATATTTGTTATTTTCTAATTGAAACTCTGATGAAGGAAAAGCACCTCTTATTTCTACATGCTTAGATTTATTATCTATAGTGAAAAGTTCATTTCCTTCGAAAACAGTACTCTTAATATCGTATGTTTTATGAAAGTAAATATATCTTGTGTTTTTTAAGTTGTATAACTTATTGTTTTTAATAGTTAAATTTCTATTTTCTCCGGTAATCATAATACCATTACCGTTATCCACTTTATCACTATTTTGATGTACTATATAATTATCTTCACAAACACCATTATCCCAATCATGAATACTAATATTCCATCCTAAAGTTCTATTTGTTGGTCTAGAAAGTCCTGCTGAATTTAACACATTACCTCTTACTATTATATCTTTAAAACGATAAGGTTCTTTGGTTACATTTCCTCCTAATGAAATTCCTACCTCAAAATCATGATATAAATTATTCGTAATTTCAATACCTGAACTACTAGCTATTCCTTCATTTGCAGTCCATTTTGTACCTATACTACTTGAACGATAAAAAGAATTTTCTCTAAAAATAACATTTTTTGTATTTCCAAAATAAGTGTTATGATTAAAAATCGTTGCTTGTCCATCTTTTTGATCGTTATATGTCATAGATTGCTGATACCAACCATTGTGATCAAATATATTCTCTTCTAATAAAAAACCATCTACACTTGCAGAATACAACCCTTGCGAGTGTCCTTTGTTAGCATAAGTATCTAATATTATATTTCTTCGTAATCTAATATTTTCAACAACTCCTTCTTTTTGGGCTTGTATAGAGCTTCCTGAAAAGAAACGAAAGATACATCCTTCTATTAATACATCTCTTACTTCACAATTTCCACTTGTACAAAGTAAATTAAGTCCTTTAGGTCCAAACTCTTTAAAACCTGCAAATGCTGGATCGTTAGGATTATGAATAGGAGCATAAAAAGATAAACCGATTAAATACACATGCTTAAGAGTTCTTCCATTATTAGAAAATGCAATACTTTTATTTATATGAAATAAAGGCATCTCTTTTTTAGGTCCATAAGAAGCATACACAAAAGGGTTTTCTTTAGATTTTCCACTAATGCGAAATAATTTTTCTGTAAAAACATCTCCTCTTTTAAAAAGTACCCAAGTTGCTTCTCCACTTTTTACTTTTTTCTTTACTGCTTCTACTGTTTTAAAAGCTTTAACACTTGCAGAAGGCAAAAAAGGATCTACTCCTATTATTGACGAACTGGCTTGGTATATTTCTGCCGTGGCATCGTTACCAGAAGTACTACTTACATACACTATTTTTGTAGTACTGTTAGGGGTAATAGTAGTCCACCCCTCATTACTTATATTTTGTGCAAAGGAACTGCTAATAAACAGCAGTATTGCACTTAATTTTAAAATTAATTTCATTTTTTGGTTTTTATTTGATTGATTGACCTACACAAAAAACACCTCTAACTTATAGGCAATTAATTTGTTTTATTTACAAGAATACACTCCTCATTATAACAACAAATTCATAGATTAAAAACTAGTTAACCTATACATACTTTACTTAAATTAGAAAAATAAACACCCATTTGATTAACTTAAAAAGCTAACCATCAGTATTTTATTGTTTTATTGAATAGAGATTTAATTACTGTAGTTTACAAATCATGTTTTGCATTGTTAAAATAACGCAAAACATGATTTTTTCATTTTTTAAATATTTTTTTTAGGTTTTAGGGTTAACAGATTATTTAGTTTAAAATTTTTTTTAGGGAATATTACATAGTATAAATTTTAGGATTAATACTGCAAAATTAGAATAAAGATATATTTTGTTTTACCCGGTTTTCAGTGGTATTTAACAAAATGAGGTTATTTATTTGTATTAAAATTTAACATTTTAATAACCTTGAGAGGGCAATAAACACGAAACCCTGACTCCAACATAAATAGCTGATTTTTAAATTTCTAACAACAAATATAGACTTATAAAAAAAACAAATAAATTTATATGAATTATTTAAAAAAACTTTTCTTTATTGTAATTATGATAAAATACACTCATTAAAATTACTATGAAGCTTTCCTCTTCTAAGAAATTAAATAATACGATCAAAATTTTTGTATATATCAGTTCAAATATTGATTATTAGAAGACGAATCGAAAAGCTCGAAAAAATTATTGAATCTAGAAGTCACAAAAATATTTACCCAAATTAAATTACGGTAAATAGTATAAATACCCTTACACAACCTACAACACAATAAAAAAACTATTTATCTTTTTTATTCTCTAAATATTTTAAATTACCCGTTGTGTAAAAATAAAAGAACGGAAGCTAATTGACATGAATTTGGATTCATCGGTTGGATCATTATTCCTGTTTTCTTCTCATTCATTATAAACTCTCCTTCTTTAGACCATTTATAAACCATACCATTTTTTCTACCTTCTCCATTCTCATTTACAGTAAACAGAAAATTTCCCTTTACATCTAAAATCTCATTATTATTAACTTGGACTAATATTTTTCCTTCTGAATCTGTAATTACTCCTTTATCTTTATACACTTTAGCTATCAAACTTTCTTTATCAAAAAGATCTCCTTCCTTATTAACTTTGTGAACAATTTCATTTTCAAACACCAATTTAAATTCAGAGAAATTAAATTTTCTATTATCACTTTTGCAAAACATTAACAATTGAGTTGCTAACAACAAGTATCCTATTTTTTTCATTTTTACAAACACTTAAACACTTATATTTAAACGCCAAATCTATTCTGAAAAACATAAAAAAACTCCCCCGTATTCAGTGAAAAAATAACAGTTTCTATGTATAACCTCCTACTTTTAAAAATGTCAAAAAACAACTAAATTCATTTCTTATATTTGATCTTTTTTTACCTTTTTTTTGATTTTTAAAATTAATCTATGCAACTACTCCATTACATATCTTCACAGGCTGTAAATATTTCAGAAAACGCTATTAAAAACACCATTGAGTTATTACATGCAGACTGTACTATTCCGTTTATTGCTCGTTACCGAAAAGAGAAAACGGGTAATTTAGATGAAGTTGAAATAGGGCTTATTGTAAAATTAAAAGACGAATTTGAAGCTTTAGAAAAAAGAAAAAAAGCTATTTTAAAATCGCTAGAAGAGCAAGAAGTTTTAACGAATGAATTAAAAATTAAGGTAGAAAGTGCCAGAGACTTAACTACCTTAGAAGATCTTTACCTACCTTATAAAAAGAAACGTAAAACAAAAGCAGAAATGGCTCGTACTAATGGCTTAGAACCATTAGCTAAAATAATTATGAGTCAGAGAAGCGATGATGTAGAATATATTGCTTCCAAATATATAAATGCTACTGTTGAAAATGAAGATAAAGCATTGGAAGGTGCCCGTCATATTATTGCCGAGTGGATTAATGAAAGAACAGATATTCGTAATTTAATTCGTACACAATTAGAACGTTTTTCTACCATTAACACCAAGGTGGTTAAAACAAAAAAAGAAGATGAAAACGCTCAAAAATTTAAAGATTATTTCGATTGGTCTGAAAATTTAAGTAGAATTCCATCACACAGGTTACTCGCAATATTAAGAGCTGAAAAGGAAGGTTATATTCGTATAAAAATTGAAATAGATAATGAAAATGTTTTAGAAAAAATAGATCGCAGAGTAATTAAAAGTAACAATGCATGTGGCGCAGAAATTCAATTAGCTATAGATGATGCATATAAACGTTTACTTCTTCCTTCTTTAACTACAGAAGCAATGAATATTGCTAAAGAAAAAGCAGACGAAGCTGCTATTACTGTTTTTACTAAAAATTTAGAACAACTTTTATTGGGTGCTCCATTAGGAGAAAAAAGAATTTTAGCAATAGACCCTGGTTTCAGAACTGGTTGTAAGGTAGTTTGTTTAAATGAACAAGGAGATTTATTGCATAATACCACGATGTATCCGAATGCTCCACAAAACAACACCTCTGAAGCAGCACATACTATTGAGCATCTAATTAAAAAATATAATATGGAAGCTATTTCTATAGGAAACGGTACAGCATCTAGAGAAACAGAGCGTTTTATTAAGAATATTGGAGCTACAAAAACCTTAGACATTTTTATCGTAAATGAAGCTGGTGCTTCTATTTATTCTGCTTCTAAAATTGCTAGAGACGAATTTCCTAAACAAGATATAACCGTTCGAGGTGCTGTTTCTATTGGGAGACGATTGGCAGATCCGCTAGCCGAATTGGTTAAAATTGATGCAAAATCTATTGGTGTGGGGCAATACCAACACGATGTAGATCAAACAAAATTAAAAAAATCATTAGATACCGTTGTAGAGCATTGTGTAAATAAAGTAGGTGTAAATATTAATACTGCTAGTGCTTCTTTATTAAGCTATGTTTCTGGTATTGGTCCTAAATTAGCAGAAAATATTGTAAATCACAGAAACCAACATGGTGTTTTTACTTCGAGAAATGAAATAAAAAAAGTAGCTCGTTTAGGAGGAAAAGCCTTTGAGCAATCTGCAGGTTTTTTAAGAATTAAACAAGGAAACAATCCTTTAGATGATTCTGGAGTTCACCCTGAATGTTATTCTCTAGTTAAAAAAATGGCTAGTGATTTACAATTAAATACTATCGATTTAATTGGAGATGCTAAAAAATTAAAAGAAATTCAACTTAATAAATATGTTACTAATAGTTTTGGTTTGCCAACCTTAAAAGACATTGTAAAAGAGTTAGAAAAACCTGGTTTAGATCCTAGAGAAAAAGCCAAAGCTTTTGCTTTTGACGAACATGTAAAAACAATAGAAGATTTACAAGTAGGTATGGTATTACCCGGTATTGTAAATAATATTACCAATTTTGGTTGTTTTGTAGATATTGGTATCAAAGAAAGCGGCTTAATTCATATTTCTAATTTATCAGACACTTATGTGAGCGATATTAATGCTATTGTTAATTTACAACAACAAGTAACAGTAAAAGTTTTAGAGGTAGATATTAACCGAAAACGAATACAGTTGAAAAAAGAAAAATAAACAATTTCAGAGCAAGAATATTCAAATAATTCACTTTAAATACATCCATTATCGTAAATCAAACAGGTTTTAAAACCTGACAGGTTTACGGTTAAAATTTTCGCATGTATCAGTTCGAGATTCCCGATAAAAATATTTCTGCAAAGTTAAATTACGTAAATCGTATTATAATTCTATAGTAAAAAAAAATCCTTTAAAAAGAACAACAATTAAACGACAAAACACCTCTATAAAAAGAAGAGAATTTCGTAAATTTGTTAGCACACACTAAACACTTCTTGTTATGGAAAATTTGGATGCAGCACGTCTTCAAATGGCTTTTACGCTAATTTTTCATATTGTATTTGCCTGTATAGGTATGGTAATGCCTTTTTTTATGGTCGTTTCTCACAAAAAATGGCTCAATACAGGAAATCCGATATATTTAAAACTTACAAAAGCTTGGCAAAAGGGCGTTGCTATTTTCTTTGTTACGGGTGCCGTTTCGGGTACCGCTTTATCTTTTGAATTGGGTTTATTATGGCCCGAATTTATGGAACATGCAGGCCCTATTATTGGAATGCCTTTTTCTTTAGAAGGAGCTGCTTTCTTTGTAGAGGCAATTGCGCTTGGTTTTTATTTATATGGATGGAATAAAATCTCTCCTAAATTTCATTGGTTTACAGGTATTATTGTAGGAGTTGCTGGGGTTGCTTCTGGTATTTTAGTAGTTTCTGCCAATGGATGGATGAATGCGCCATCTGGATTTGATTATGTAGATGGTAAATTTCTAAATATCGATCCTATTAAAGCACTATTAAATCCGGCTTGGTTTACACAAGCGTTACACATGACTTTAGCCGCTTTTACCGCTACTGGCTTTGCTGTTGCTGGCATACACGCTTACCAAGTTTTAAAAGGAAAACAAAAAGAGCTACACAAAAAAGCTTTTAAAATAGCGATTACTTTTGGTGCAATTGCTGCTATTTTACAACCTATTAGCGGAGATATATCTGCCAAAGACATTGCTAAACGTCAGCCCGTAAAACTTGCAGCCATGGAAGCTCATTATGAAACCTCTAAAGGAGTACCTTTATATATTGGCGGTATTGTAGATACCGAAAAAAAAGAAGTGCACTATAAGATTGAAATTCCGAAGGCATTATCTTTTTTAGCTTTTGGTGATTTTAATGCAGAAGTAAAAGGTTTAAATGATTTTCCAGAAGATGAAATTCCAAATGTTGCCATAGTACATTATGCTTTTCAAGTTATGGTAGGCTTGGGCGGAATTTTAATGCTCTCTGGTATTTTTTTCTTTTTTACCAATAAAAAGAAAAAACAATGGTTACATAAAAAGTTCTTTTGGAAGCTTTTTGTTTTTTTAACTCCCGCTGGTTTTTTAGCGCTAGAAGCTGGTTGGATTGTTACTGAAGTAGGAAGACAACCTTGGATTATTCATAAAATTATGCGTACCAAAGATGCCGTAACACCAATGCCTGGTATTGTAGTTAGTTTTTATTTATATGTGTTTGTATATTCTGTATTAACTATTGCTGTAGCTTGGTTGTTAAGCAGACAAATAAAATCGTTAAATAACTCTTCAATTGAAAGTATATGATTTATGTAGTTCTTTTCTTTTTAGCCTTTTCGTTATTATTATATGTACTGCTTGGTGGTGCCGATTTTGGTGCTGGTATTCTCGAGTTATTTTCTTCTAAAAAAAATCAAGATATTACGAAGAAAACCATCTATAGAGTTATGGGGCCAGTATGGGAAGCAAATCATATTTGGATCATCATTTTAATTGTGATTCTTTGGATTGCTTTTCCTGCGTATTATAAAGTTATGGTTACTTCACTACACATACCTATTACTTTCATGCTTTTAGGTATTACTTTACGTGGTGTTGCTTTTGTTTTTAGGCATTACGATGCCTATGAAGATAAATCGCAATATGTATACAATTGGTTATTTCGAATTTCTAGTTTAATAACTCCCATTTTTCTAGGTATGCTATTTGGCGCTATGGTTAGTGGAGAAATTACCACCGAAAATACTACTTCATTTTATGTTGTTTTTATGGCTTCTTGGCTACACATATTTTCTTTTTTAGTTGGTTTATTTTTTGCCAGTTTATGCACTTTTTTATCTGCTGTATTGCTAATTGGAGAGGCAGACGAAGAAGGATATCCTGTATATGTTCGTAAAGCTACTATTGCTACAATTGTTGTGGTTGTTTTAGGTTTTATGGTTATTTGCTATGGTTATTTTTCTAATAGTTATTTTGTAAAAGGAATTTTAAATAATTGGGTTAGTATTTCCTTACTTATAGTATCTGCCTTATGCTTATTTCCTCTTTGGTTTTTTATTAGAAAAGGAAATCGAATTTACAGCAGATTTTTTGCTGGTTTGCAAGTAGTATTAATTATTACTGTTGCCGTTGTACCTCATTTTCCAAATCTTTTAATTACCAAAGAAACTACCTTAAGTATTTTTGAGAATAGTGCACCAGATGCTGTAATTCGTGTATTAGCAATTTCTTTATTAATTGGTGGTAGTATTATTTTACCTGGACTATTTCACCTTCTAAAATCTTTTAAATTGATAAAAATCTTGGAAAAGAAATAACACAATAACACCCTAAATTTTAAATTGATGGAAATTATTTATATTTAATTTTCAGTAATATATAAATGACTGTAAACATAATTATGTTTAGTGAACTGTTAGCTGTCATTATACCAAAAAAAATAGAATGAATCCTATCTTGACTTATTAATAGGAAAATATGGATTTCGAGAATTTTAAAAATAACGTACACCTAACAATGAAAACCATACCTGAAAGCAAAATTGAATTATACTTAAAACTAGGAAAAAAACTTGCGCATTTTGTAAAGGTGGATACTTATTTTGAAAGTAGAACATTTGATTGGATACAACTTGAAAAGAGTGGCTCTAGTTATAAAGCAACTTTAATACGAAGTTTAGACGAAGGAGACGAAATTTTTAACGATGTAACGGAATTTGAGACATTGAACAATTTGGATGAATTTGAGAACGAATTTCTCGTGGGAAATATTGAAATCATTGGAGAGTGGATTTTAGAAAAGTTTGGCTTAAAAATGGAAGGATTTTACCAAATCAATGACTTAAAAGTTAAATATAAAGAATTGGTACAAAACAATAGATTGGGAAATCCGTTGAATAATAGACATAAATAAAACTGTACATAACACAGGTAATTGTTGTATAAGCCAAAAAAACAACGTTTAAAAAAACGATAAAAGTAAAATATATATATTTGACTTAATACCAATCTGAAACGTATCGCTTATTATCTGCCCTACGTTACTTATACGAAACGTTAGCTTTATCACTATGCAAAAAACCGATAAAAAAACATATAACCTTGGATACATCAACGGATGGTTATCAAACATTGCTAGAATAAATGACAAAACTAATAACGGATACGATTTTCGCTTGACAAAATTAGAAAATCAAGATAAATCACTACAAGAACAATTAAATTCAGTATTTAATCCAATTTGTGAATCATTTGAACTTGAAAAAATCGAAAACCCAAAAGATTATCTAACTAAATTAATTATAGAATTCTGGTTTTTTGAATTTCAAGAAAAAGAATGCAGCAATATCTCTCTAATAGATAAAAAGAATGATTTTTCGTTATCACATACTAGTTGGAAACAAGAATGGGTGGAAGAATTTATTGACTTACTATTATTTACTGTAGCAAGTAATAAAGTATACAACTTGAGAGTTGGAGAAACAAAAGGGTTTTACGTTTGTTTCAGTTCCGAAATCATTTTTATAAACGACCAAGAAACTTATCATTTACATCTTTCAGTAAGTGACTAAAAATTGATAACAAGACACATCGTGATTTACAAAAATTCATTGCTTTGTATTACCTTACTTACCATATCTCTAACATTACCACCAAACGAAAATGAACAATTTAATATCCTTATTCAACTCTATTCTACCCTTATCAAATAACGAAGAACTTTTAATAAAAGAAAATATTAAAATAGAGTCTTTTGTTAAAAAGAACAGCTACAATAGAGAAGGTAAGATTTGTGATAAATTAGGGTTTGTTGAAGAAGGAGTTTTCAAAGTTTCAAGTTTTAAATCTAACGGAAATGAATATATTAAGTACTTTGTTCATGAAGGTCATTTTCTTATTGATTTACATAGCTTTTTTTATAAAACGCCTTCTACTGAAAACATAGTTTCTTTAACAAACAGCAAAGTTTTTACCATTTCTCGCTCTTCATTTAATCTGTTAGAAAACGAAGTTCCTCATTTTTCAAAAATTATTAGCCAATTAAAACAAAAGGCATTGTTAGAAAAACTTTCAATAAAAAATGAGATGTTAGTCGACGATGCGTTAATCAAATACACCAAATTTACACAAAGATATCCAACCATCGTACAGCGTATTTCACAAAGACATATTGCATTACATCTTGGTATATCTGAATATACTTTAAGTAGAATAAGAGCAAAAAAAACATTTCTTGCCATATAGCAAACTTTTCTATAATTAAGCCATCTACTTTTGTTATTAGATTAAATAACAATTATAGAAAACATGAACAAATTAGCAAACAAAATTGTTTTAGTTACTGGGGCATCAAAAGGAATAGGCGCTGAAATTGCATATAATTTGGCAATAAAAGGCGCTAAAGTCATCGTTAATTATAACAGTGATAAAACAAATGCAGAGAAAACTGTATCTCGAATTAAAGAGCAAGGTTATGAAGCAATAGCCATAAAAGCAGATGTTACAAATAAAGAAGCTATTCAAAACCTTTTTAAAAAAACAAAGGAAACTTTTGGAGAAATCACCACTTTAGTAAATAATGCTGGTATTTATAAATTTGAGCCAATAGAAAATATAACTGAAAATGAATTTCATAATCACTTTAACACAAATGTTTTAAGCGTTTTCTTTTTAATTCAGGAAGCAATAAAACATTTTGATAAAAATGGAGGAAACATCATAAATATTAGTTCTATTGCAACCATGAAAGCCACTCCTATGACTTCTCTTTATTCAGCAACAAAAAGTGCAATTGATGGAATCACTAATGTATTATCTAAAGAACTTGGTTCTAAAAATATTAGAATAAACTCCGTTTTACCAGGGCCAACAGAAACCGAAGGTAACCAAATGAACGATGAAATTAAATCTTTTGTTACAGCACATACTCCATTAGGAAAAATTGGTAAAACAGTTGATATTGCTAAATTAGTGGTCTTTTTAGCTTCAAACGACTCTTCTTTTATTACGGGTCAAAAAATTGGTGTTTCTGGTGGCTTTGAATAATTCTAATATATTTTCAAGAAAACAACTAAAAAACATACGAGATAAAGCTAGCAGGTAACAACAATAACTATTTTGTAACCTTATAATTTCATAAAGAATGATACTAAATAAGTGCTTTTAAAAAGGTTTTTTAGTATCATTCTTAAAATATTTAAGAGCAGATTTGCAACCCGTTCTTTATAAGCTATACTTAAAATAGAAAAACCACCTCCATTTCTTAAAGTAGTTTCTTTATATATTTGTTATCGATTACTCGTAATCGGCTCGGAAAGCATTTCTTAGCTATCTGATTTACGATACATACAAGTTTTATTAGGTCATAACTCTAGTAAAACAACTGAAATTTATACCCATGTTGCTATAAAAAAATTTAAAAACATAAAAGATTTACTAAATTAGCTACTTACATAAGAAATATATAGTTACCTTGGTAACTATATATAATTGTTGTAAGCAATTTTAAAAAATGACACAATTTAAATTAATAACAGAAGGAGTTTTAGTAATTGCATCTTCAAATTCATTAAAAAAAGAATATGAAAATAAAGAGTTTGATTATAATTTTCCAGCGGGAATTAATGAATTGATTAGTCAAAATTCTATAATTGCTATTACAAATTCTGGAGGAGACAACATAATAGCTGAATATGATACAAATAAAGAAATTAAATATTCTGACTATGATAAAGTTATCGAACAATCTATCGAATTTTCTGATAATGACGAATTGCTAATTCTATCGCATTCGGAGTTCACTATGATTTGTGACAAAGATGGAAATTATAAAAATTATGGATTTCCAATAACATTTTCTGAACCAATTGAAAAAGGAAAATATATCGTTGAAATTGCAGTCAATGACGTAAGTGAGGAATTTGAAGTCTATAAAGCATATTTCAAAATAATTATTAATCTAAAACCTCTAAAAGGTGAAAAAATTGAGAACTTTATCTGTGAATTGTGTGAGCAATAAACTGCTTACAACAATGGCTAAAATTAATACGGGTTTTGGTGCTTAACTCAAAGTTTAGTGTATTTTTATAAAGTCCGCCAAATCTTTTGATTTGGCTTTAGAATAGAAAAAGATAAAACAAAATAAAAAGTTTTGGCTAATCGCTTAACTCGAAATTAAGTGTATTTTTAGTCCCGCACTAACATTAGCCTGAACGTTGTGATGCAATAGTTCATTTCGTAAGGATAATTTTTTCAGAGGAGAGCGCTGGAATTTCGGAGTTTTCTTCTGATCAGCAAGCAATGGACAAATCTTTTGTTAAAAGGATTTGCTC
>CANMJA010000062.1 GCA_947498055.1 uncultured Tenacibaculum sp. | reverse complement strand
TTTATTTCTTCTTAATCTTCTTCCGCTTTCGCTTTTTTCGCATCTTTCGAAACATCAATTTATACTTTTCTACATCTCCGCTGAGACTACTTAATACATATTACCTCTCAAAGAATAATCTATAAATCAAAAAAAGCGTTCTGAAATTCAGAACGCTTTTAAAATATTTTACAATAGAATTTTAGTAATTCCACATATCCATTTCTCTATCTCGGATACCGTCTTTAATTCTATCTGCTTCTAATAACTGAAATAATGCATTACCTCTAATATAATCTTTAATAGATCTATCTCCATATAAATTCTCTTCTTTAATAACTGTAGAGTTGAATCTACGCGCATTTAACAAGTTGTCATAAGAAATAGGGTGAGCAGAATTTTTTGGATTGAATACTTTTGAATCATGTAAAACTTCACGTGCGTCTGGAAAGAATACCCAGAACAACTCATAAATTTCTTCATCTACAATATCGTCTACTCCCATTACTTGCACATCTGGTCCCATAGGAGCTAATGCCAGCATTCTATACTTTAATTCTCCTTGACGCTTATCAAAATACCAAATACCTTTAATCAAATAACCTTTGATATCTTCAGACTGCACATAATAAGGATCATCGTATCCTCCATTTTCTTCACCTCCATCAATTTGTCTGATATTTACAGTTTTTTCTTCTATTTCTTTCATTCCTACTCTAGTCGTAAAATAAGAATCATCATAAACTTCCTTAATTTTACCAGACTTTATACCGGCTAATAAGGTATCAAACAAAGAACGTCTATCATTAGAAGTACTTGTTGTATCAACTGGATAATAGTAAGGCAAATTGATCTTCTGATTCAAATCTACAAACTCCCATACAACTTTAGACCATAAGACATCTCTATCACTTATATGACCATAAGGTAAAGGTGCGTCGGCATCAGAATCTATCTGGGCCTGAGTTTTTACACCAATCTGCTCTACTTTCTTAGCATTTAATAGATTGGCTTGAGCACTTACAACTACTGTTGTAGTTAATGCTATAATAACCATGTTAAAACGCTTCCAATTCATACTTGTATATTTTAATATTATTAGTTTGAAACTTTAATACCAACTCCAACTACCTTTTTTACTGGTGCTCCTGAACCTGATACTGTAGCTTTTATGTCGAAAATGTTAATTACATCTCCTCTTCTAGCTTTTGCTATTGCCTTTTTAGCTCTTCCACTCATTCTAGTTCCTGTTACAGGAATAGCTGGCTGCCCTGGCACTTTAATTTTAAAGCTAGATACTCTAAGCTTTAAATCAAATAAAAAGTCTGGTAACATAGCACCTACAGAAACATTTCCTACACTTCCTTTTGGCATAGATACGGTACCATACTGTCCTCTAACAGCTCCTACAGCTGGTGGTATGTCTTTTATTCTAAACTTTTTATTTGAACTTACTCTCTTACCATCTGGTAATGTACCTGTTACACGAATAGTTACTTCATTACCTTTACCTGGCGTCATAGTATAACTATCTCCTTTTCTTCTTCTTAAACCAGCGGCTGAAGCTGACACTTTATTAGAAGGTACACCTGGCATAGATATTGTCATTGGATTTGATAATCCACGATACACTGCATTCATTTTATCTGCTGAAATTACCGCTTCATTAGGTCTAGGAATTACAGAATACCCTCCATTAATTGGAATTTCAATTAAAGAATCATTTTCTTTAAAGAAAAAACTACCTTTAATTGATCTATCTCCTACTCCTCCTGCTGGTCCATCTAAAATAACTTGCCCGGCTTTAATCTTATCTTCTGGCCAGTCTTTACCATTAATAGTAACTTTTTCTGCTGTTAAGTTAGGGTCATTTTTACCTAACACAATTTTACCCGATAACTTTTCACCAGGATAGTATGCATTTTTTTCAAAAACTACCATTGCATCATAGTTTGTCATCGAAACAGCCTTTGTTAATTCTCCTTGTAATAAAGCCGATAGAGCATCTGATTCTGTTGCTTTAACATCAGCTTGTATTTGAGTTAATTTAGTTAAAGAAGCAATTAATGGGAATCCTTCGTAATGATAATTCAACCAATTTAACTGTAACCCTTCTTTATTTTTAACAGGACTTGTATTAAAACGTGATTTTACTACACTTGCTATATCTCTTTCACCTAAAAGATCCACAGCTGTATTTCTAAAATCATCCATTTTAGAAATAAATTCTTTACCTTCTGCACTGATAGTTCCACCTTTAAAGAAATGATTATCTAAAAAATCTGTTTTGCTCATAGACTCATAAGCTGTCTTATCTTCCATTCCTGCAGTCATTTTAGATTTTAAATCTTCTAAATATGCATAGAATTCATCTGCTTTAGTTCTTAATGAATCTGTTTTTTCTTTAGCCTTACCAAACAGTTTCTCTTGTTCAGAGGCCTTTTGTGCCATATTATCATACGCAGCTGCGTTAGTCTTACTTATTCTTTCGTTAGACTCTGTTAATTTTTCTTTCATTAATCCAAAAGCTGATAAAACTTCTGTACTTGTTGTCATTGCTAACATTGCAAGGAATACAAGATACATTAAGTTAATCATCTTCTGCCTTGGAGATTGTTTTCCGCCTGCCATAATTTAAAAATTCGTTTGCTTAGTTATTAAATTAATATTTTAAATTACTTGCTCATTGCAGAAAGCATTCCACCATACACTCCGTTTAAAGAAGATAAATTCGTTGCTAATGATTGCATTTGCTCTTGTAAACGTTGAGAATTTTCTACCATTGCTGAATTTAAATCGGCTTGTTTCGTAGCATTTTCTACTTGTGTTTGATATAATGTATTTAAAGATGCCATTTGTGTTGCAGCTTTAGACATTTGTTCGTTATATGTATTAGTAGCAGAAATAGATTGAGAAGCAGAAGCTAAAGGCTGAACGGCTCCTTCAAAACTTTTAATACTATCTCCTAATCTAGATACTAATTGTGCATCTAATTTTGCATCTTTTAAAATATTATCTAATTTTTGAGATAATAAAGATTGAGCTTCTTCTGGAGTTGCTTGTTTTTCTTTTTTACCTCTTCCTAAAGAAGTTCCATCAGCTAACTCTGGATATACTTTTGTCCAATCTAATTCTTCCTCAATTGGTTCAAATGCAGATAACGCAAAAACTAATGCTTCTACAGCCATACCTATTGTAAGCATTAAACCTCCACTTATAGGGCCTATACTGTAATGTTGGATTTTAAATAATGCACCAATAATTACGATTGCTGCTCCAAGACCATAGGCCATGTTAAATAATTTCTTTGTTGACTTAGACTGTGCCATAATTTTTAAGTTTTTAATTAGGGATATTTATTATGTTTATTTATTTACTGTTTTTTTGTTCCTAGGTAATCTTGTACTGTTCTAAAACCAATATAACTTCTTGCTGTATCTGCATATTCCCAATCACGAGAACCAACTTCTAAAAAGTAAGCTACATCTTTCCATGAACCACCACGAACTATTTTACGACGATTTTCTCTAATTTCAACATTAGGGTTCATCGTTGACCCCATGTAATAAGACATTTGATTGTATGCTGTGTTTGTCCATTCAGCCACATTTCCTGCCATATTATATAATCCAAATCCGTTAGGATTGTAAGAAACCGCCTCTACAGTATATAAGGCACCATCTGCTGCATAATCTCCTCGCACTGGTTTAAAGTTTGCTAAAAAACAACCTCTATCACTTGTAGTACTTGGTCCTCCCCAAGGGTATTTAGCATAATCCAAACCTCCTCGAGCTGCATATTCCCACTCTGCTTCCGTTGGTAATCTAAAAGCAGGTACCAAACCTAAATTCTTCTTTTTTCTTTGGTATGAATTTTTGTTCTTAGTTCTCCAGTGACAAAACGCTTTTGCTTGCTTCCAACTAACCCCTACAACAGGATAACCCTCGAAAGCCTTGTGTGCAAAATACTCTTGATGCATTGGATCGTTGTAAGAATAATTGAAATCTTTAATCCAAACAGTAGTATCTGGATACACTTCTAGAACCTCATCTTTTAAGAAATCTTTTCGATTTTTCCCTGTTCTAGCAGCTTCTTCATTATCGAACCAAAAATATCTGTATTCTAATAACTTAGTATTGAAAGTTCTAATTCCATTTAAAGATTCTTCTTTTTTAATATATAGAGAATCCATTACCTCTACATAATCTGCATCTGGATAATCTTCTCTATTCCACATCAATTCTTCTTCCCAATTTAATGGTTTAATTGAATCAATTCCTTCACCTACTTCATAATAATTTTCTCTCATGTATTTTTGATACGGAGATTCATTAACTGTATCTTTTGAGGCAAAAGCATACAACTGAATACCTTCTGCTTTGCTTTTCCCTCCTGCATCTGCTGCCGGATCAGCATCTCCTGAAGCAAATTCAGCTTGATAAGCTAGTTTTGTTCTAACAATTGAATCTCTAACCCAGTGTACAAATTGCTTGTATTCACTATTGGTTATCTCAGATTCGTCCATATAGAATGGCTGAACGGTAACAGTTCTTGTTGGAGCATTCATTGCTCCTAATGGGTCTTCATCTTGTTTACCCATTGTAAAAGAACCACCTTTTATATACACCATACCATAAGGTTTCTCAGCAAACCATTTTCTTTTGGATTTTACACCAACAAGTTCACCTCTTTCATTGCTTGATCCACAACTATAAATGAACACTGTTATTAGGGCAAGTAGTGCTACTTTCTTCATACTTTATCTTATTAAAGAGTTCGTAACTTTTTACGTTAAAAATATATTTTTATTCAACATTTAATACCAAGGGATGCAAATATAACTTTTTTTTATGTAAGTTTTTGAAGAGCTTTAAACCATCTTTCAGGAATTTTTTGCTCAATCGCTTTTACATAATCTTGATATGCACATGGTATTAACGCATGTCTTTTGTATTTATTATCTGTAATTAAATTAATCTCCATCCACCATCTTCCACTTTTATCACTTTTATAGAAATTTATTGGGTCGTCATCTTCCAATACCACGCTAAATTTCTGGTAACTTTCTTTACTAGAATATGGATAATCTTTAGCTCTAAAATTAACTCCCTCTATAAAATACCACATAGTTTGTGCTATTAAATTAGAAGTTTGATTATTCATATCTAACTGTCCGTTATATTCATAGACACCAAATGAAGTAACTTTGTCACTTATTCCTGCATATCTTGCAATAGAACATAGTTGATCTCCATAAAACCCGTTCGGATTTGCATTTTTATTAGCTGGTGCATCTGATTGACGAACACTACTAATATCAACACTTACAATGTCTGCATCACGCAAAATCGGCTCCACTAACTCGATACTTCTCACTTCACCTAATCGATAGGTGTCAAAATACAAATTTTGCAATAAATTAATTTCTTCTTGAGAATTAAAATATGTTTGATAGCCAATATTACTATAATTAAATAAATTATTAGGCTTATCCATAATAATTTTACTTAAAAAAGATTTTGAATTCAGTTCATCTTCTAAATTTCCTAAATCAAAATGACTATCTATTACTGCTAAATTAATAGTTTGTTCCAAAACATCGTATGCTCTATAATTCGCATAAGTTATATCTTGCCCTCCTCCTATTAATATTACTATTATATTTTTTTTTATTAAACTAGATACTATTTCTGAAACTGCAAAATAAGTATCATGCACTGTATTTCCTGATTCAACATTCCCCAGATCCGCTATTTGCAATTTCCATTTACCTAAGAATAGTTTATAAAAATTGTTTCTTATCTTTCTTAAGTCATCTCCGCATCCTTCATTATCTACCGAATTCCTTCCTTCTTTCACTCCAATTATCGCAATAGATACCCCATCCAAATCGGGAAACCCGTTTTGAGCAGAGTGGATTCTAATATTTTTACCTAGAGATTGTGGGGCTTGTACTGCTGCATGAGCAAAAACCTTTTCGTCAATCGGGGATAAAAAATCGTTATTCATTAATTTGGGGATTAGTGAATGGGTGGCAATATAAAAATTTATTTCTTTTTTGAGGTCTTTCTTGTCGTTTTTTTCTTCGTTTTTTTCGAATCAATCAACTTAACTGCATCTTCTTTAGAAAATTTTTCTATTTCAGTAGTCTTAGGTAACTCTATTTTAGTTTTTCCTTTAATTACATTAAACCTTCCCCATCTTGCTTTCTCTACTCGTATTCCTACATCTTCCCAATTATGAATTAACTTCTCTCTCTCTTTTCTTTTCTTGTCTTCTATTAATTCTTCTAAATCTGACTGTGTTAGATTATCGAAATCATATTTTTTATTTACGTTTATAAAAATAGAGTTCCATTTAAGAAAAGGTCCGAAACGTCCTACTCCTTTTTGAATAGGCATTCCTTCATACTCTCCAATAGGAGCGTCTGCTTTTCTTTTTGCTTCAATTAATTCAACAGCCCTTTCCATATCTACAGACATCGGGTTTTCATCTTTGTCTAATGAAACGTATTTACCATCAAATTTTATATAAGGACCAAAGCGACCATTTGCTACAATTACTTCTTTTTCTTCATAATCACCTAATGTTTTTGGTAATTTGAATAAATCCATCGCTTCCTCATAAGTAATAGAACTTAATGTTTGGTCTCCTTGAAGGCTTGCGAATTTTGGCTTTTCTTCATCTGTTGCTTCTCCTATTTGCACCATTGCACCAAATCTTCCTAATCGTACATATACATTTTTACCAGAATCTGGATCTACCCCTAATAAACGTTGACCACTAGCTCTTTCTGCATTTTCTGCTACGTCTTTTACTACTGGATGAAAATCTTTATAGAAATCTTTAATTACTGAAGTCCAATTTTCATTTCCTTCTGCAACTTCATCAAAATCGCTCTCTACCTTCGCCGTAAAACCATAATCCAATACTTTAGTGAAATTTTTAACCAAAAAGTCATTTACAATATTACCAATATCAGTAGGCATTAACTTTCCTTTATCTGCACCTACTTTTTCTGTTAATAACACCTCGGAAACAGCTTTGTCTTTTAAAATTAATTGCGCATAGTTTCGTTCATTTCCTTCTGCCATTCCTTTTTCAACATAACCTCTTCTTTGTACTGTTGATATTGTTGGTGCATAAGTAGATGGACGACCAATACCTAATTCTTCTAATCTTTTTACTAAGGCTGCTTCTGTAAATCTTGCAGGCGGTCGTGTATAACGTTCTGTTGCTGTAATAAAACTGTTTTCTAAAGCTTCATTTACTTTCATTTTAGGCAACATTCCTGTTTGCTCTTCATCTTCATTATCATTTCCTTCTAAATACACTTTTAAGAAACCTTCAAACGTAATTACTTCTCCGTTTGCAGTAAATTGCTTATTATTACTATTGTTACTAATCTTAACATTGGTACGCTCTAATTGTGCCTCACTCATTTGTGAAGCAATCGTACGTTTCCATATTAAACTATACAATCTATCTTGATCATACTCTACAGAAACTGTATGAGTTGCCATGTTTGTAGGTCTAACTGCCTCGTGCGCCTCTTGTGCTCCTTTAGATTTTGTAGAAAACTTTCTAGGTTTGCTATATTCAGCCCCATAACTATTTGTTATTTCTTCTTCTGCATTACTCATGGCTTCACCAGATAAATTTACACTATCTGTTCTCATGTAAGTAATTAACCCTGCTTCATATAAACGTTGTGCAACCATCATAGTTTTAGCTACAGGAAAGCCTAATTTACGAGATGCTTCTTGCTGTAATGTTGATGTTGTAAATGGAGCTGCAGGTGATTTCTTTGCAGGTTTTTTTTGCAAATCGGCAACCTTAAAATCTGCTCCCAAACAAGAATTCAAGAAACTTTCAGCCTCTTCTTTAGAGGTAAAGTTCTTTGCTATTTTCGCTTTAAATTTCTTCCCTTCTTCATTAAGAAATTCCGCATCTATTCTGTAAGAAGCAACTGGTGTAAAATTTTCAATCTCTCTCTCTCTCTCCACTATTAAACGGACAGAAACAGATTGTACTCTACCTGCTGACAAACCTGCTTTTACCTTTCTCCATAAAACAGGTGATAGTTCATATCCTACTATTCTATCTAACACACGACGTGCTTGTTGCGCATCTACTAAATCATAATTAATAGTACGTGGGTTTTCTATTGCTTTTAATATTGCGTCTTTAGTAATTGAATTAAAAACGATACGCTTGGTATTCTCTTTTTTTAATTTCAATTGTTCTGCTAAATGCCATGCTATTGCTTCTCCTTCTCGATCCTCATCGGAAGCTAACCAAACCATTTCTGCTTTCTTAGCTAACGTTTTTAACTTTTTTACGACGGCTGCTTTATCTGAGGATACTATATATTTCGGACTAAAATCTCCTTCAACATCTACCCCTAACTCTTTAGACGGTAAATCTGCAATATGTCCAAAACTAGATTCTACTTGAAAATCTTTTCCTAAAAACTTCTCAATAGTTTTAGCTTTCGCAGGTGACTCAACAATTACTAAATTTTTTGCCATGTAACTTTCTTATCTTTTTTTTTACCGTACTAAGTTATACAGTGTTTTGTAAAATGCAAAAGTATAGCCTTTTTTTTTATAAAAAATCGTTTTAAAAAAATTAACGCTAATTTAAATCTGAAAACTATAGTTAATTTTATGACAATTTGTCATAAAATTTCAAATTTGGTTGTATCTTTGCCTCCTACTTAGAACGAAATTAGAGTATGGAACAGATTGAAAAAGTAATCGACGAGAACAAACAAGGAAAACCTCTTGTAATAGAGCAAAAGAAAAGCAACACTAAAAAACTTTTTATAGAAAGCTACGGGTGTCAAATGAATATGAATGACAGCGAAATTGTTGCTTCTATATTAGCTAATGAGGGTTTTAACACAACGCAAAAGTTAGAAGATGCTGATTTGGTATTAGTAAACACTTGTTCTATTCGTGAGAAAGCAGAAATAACAGTACGTAAACGTCTACAAAAATACAATGCCGTTAAAAAAAACAACCCAAAAATGAAAGTTGGTGTTTTAGGTTGTATGGCTGAACGTTTGAAAGAAAAATTTTTAGAAGAGGAAAAAATTGTTGATTTAGTTGTTGGTCCAGATGCTTACAGAGATTTACCTAATTTAGTAGAAGAAGTAGAAGCTGGTAGAGATGCAGTAAACGTTATTTTATCTAAAGATGAAACCTATGCAGATGTTTCTCCTGTTCGTTTAAATTCGAATGGTGTTTCTGCTTTTGTTTCTATTACAAGAGGTTGTGACAATATGTGTACTTTTTGTGTAGTTCCTTTTACTAGAGGACGTGAGAGAAGTAGAGATCCTAAAAGTATTATCGAAGAAATTCGATCGATGCAAGAGAAAAATTTTAAAGAAATTACATTACTTGGTCAAAATGTTGATAGCTATTTATGGTATGGTGGTGGTTTAAAGAAAGACTTTAAAAAAGCTTCTGAAATGGCACAAGCTACAGCTGTTGGTTTCGCTCAACTTATGGATATGTGTGCTACAGAATTTCCTAAAATGCGTTTTCGTTTTTCAACATCTAACCCTCAAGATATGACTTTAGATGTTATTCATGTAATGGCGAAACATAAAAATATTTGTAAATATATTCATTTACCTATACAAAGTGGAAGTAATAGAATGTTAAAAGCAATGAATCGTTTACACACACGTGAAGAATATTTGGAGCTTGTTGAAAACATTTATAAAATTGTACCTGAAATGAATTTGAGTCAGGATATGATTGCAGGTTTTTGTGGAGAAACGGAAGAAGACCATCTTGACACTTTAGATTTGATGCGTAAAGTAAAATATAGCTTTGGTTTTATGTTTGCTTATTCTGAAAGACCAGGCACATTGGCTGCTAAAAAAATGGAAGATGATATTCCATTAGCTATAAAAAAACGCAGATTACAAGAAATTATTGATTTACAGCAAGAACATAGTTTATATAGAGCTAAAGAACACGTTGGGCAAATTCAGGAAGTTTTAATTGAAGGAACTTCTAAAAAATCTGACCAACATTGGAAAGGTCGTAATACACAAAACACAGTAGTTGTTTTTCCTAAAGAAAATTATAAAATGGGTGATTTTGTAAATGTAAAAATTGAAGAATGTACCACAGCAACTTTAATCGGTAATGCTGTAGGGTATTCTGATAATAATTAACGGAGTTCAAAATTGAAATGGAAAATTTACAAGTAATAAAACAACGATTTGGTATTATTGGTAATAATACACTTTTAAATAGAGGTATAGAAAAAACTATACGAGTTGCCCCTACCGATATTTCTGTATTAGTTACTGGAGAAAGTGGTGTTGGAAAAGAAAATATACCTAAAATAATACATCAATTATCACATAGAAAACACGCAAAATATATTGCTGTTAACTGCGGAGCAATACCTGAAGGCACTATAGATAGCGAACTTTTTGGCCATGAAAAAGGAGCCTTTACTGGTGCTACACAAACTAGAAAAGGATATTTTGAGGTTACAGATGGTGGAACTATTTTTTTAGATGAAGTTGGTGAATTACCTCTCACCACTCAAGTACGTTTATTACGTGTTTTAGAAAATGGAGAATTTATAAAAGTAGGATCTTCTCAAGTGCAAAAAACCAATGTTAGAATAGTAGCTGCTACGAATGTAAAAATGTTAGAAGCTATTAAAAAAGGAAAGTTTAGAGAAGATTTATATTATCGTTTAAGTACTATAGAAATTTCTTTACCTCCTCTTAGAGAAAGAGGAGAAGACATTAATTTATTATTTAGAAAATTTGCTTCCGATTTTGCACAAAAAAATAGGATTCCTGTAATTCGTTTAGATCATGAAGCTACTAAGTTATTGCAAAATTATCGTTATCCAGGAAATATTCGACAATTAAAAAACATTGCTGAGCAAGTTTCTATCATGGAAGAAGACAGAATTATTTCTTCTGATATTTTAATTCAATATTTACCTAATAACTTTGACAATCTTCCCATTTTGGTAGATGGCAAATCGTCTTCTAATGATTTTGCTAGTGAACGAGATATAATGTATAAAATTTTGTTCGACATGCGTAATGATATTAATGATTTGAAAAAATTAACTTTAGATTTAATGCAGAGTGGAAATCTAAAAGAAGTACAAGAAGAAAATAGAGGATTAATTCAAAGAATTTATGAAGATCAAGAAACAAAAATCACAAATCCTCATGATGTAGAAGTTGTTCAAATACCAGAAACTTCTACTCAAAATAATTATGATTTTATTGAGACAATAGAAGAACATGAAAACCTATCTTTGCAAGAAAAAGAGATTGAAATGATTAAAAAATCATTGGAAAGAAATAGAGGAAAAAGAAAATTAGCGGCTAAAGAGTTAGGTATTTCTGAAAGAACACTTTATAGAAAAATAAAGCAATATGATCTCTAGGTTAGAGGTTAGAGGTTAGAGGTTAGAGGTTAGAGGTTAGAGGTTAGAGGTTAGAGGTTAGAGGTTAGAGGTTAGAGGTTTAGTGTATTATTTTTATCTATTACCTCCAAAAAAATAAAAAAAATAAACGTATTTCGATTGTTTTTAACTAAAAAGAAAAAATGAAAAAATATTTATACAAATCTATCGTAATTATTTGTAGTTTAATTTTACTTACAGCTTGCGGTCCTTATTCTTTTACCGGAGGAAACACTGGTGATGCTAAAACTATTCAAATAAATTTTTTCCCAAATCAAGCTCCGTTGGTAGAACCATCTCTAAGTCAACGGTTTTCACAAGATTTACAAGATTTATTTACTCGTCAAACTAACCTAACACTAGTACGTTCTGGTGGTGATTTACGGTTCGAAGGAGAAATTACTGGTTATCGAATTACTCCAATGAGTGCAACTGCTAATCAAGGAAATCAAACCGCAGCTCAAAACAGATTAACAGTTACAGTAAATGTAAGATTCACCAATAAATTAAATGAAAAAGATGATTTTGAAAAACAATTTTCTTTCTATTCCGATTTTGGAGCAACACAACAATTAGCTGGTGGAGTTTTAGAATCTGCTTTAGATGAAATTTTAGAAAGAATACACCAAGATATATTTAATGCATCTGTAGCAAAATGGTAAAATCGTCCTATTTAAAAATATTAAATTCTCCTCTAGAAATAAAAGGAAAAGAAAGTATAGAACTTTCAACTATTATACAAAAATATCCTTATTTTCAATCAGCTAGAGCTCTATATCTAAAAACATTAAAAGATGAAGATAGTTTTAAATATAATAATGAATTAAAAAAAACGGCAGCTTACACTACTGATAGAACTGTACTTTTTAATTTTATAACCTCTAAAATATTTAACACTAAAAACGTTTCTTTAGAAAAAGAAAAAATAGTTGACCTCAATTTTAAAGATGATCATAAAGAAAATATCGATTTAAAAAAAGATTTAGAAATTGGAAAACCACTATCTTTTACTAAAAGTGAGTCTTTTTCCTTTAATCAATGGTTACAACTATCTACCGATAGTATAAAAATAATTACAGAAAATAAAAGTAGTGAATCTAAAACATTACAAGATGATATTATAGATCGTTTTATAACCAATAGCCCAAAAATATCTAGGGTAAATAAAAATGCTATTGTTAATATTAAATCTAAAGAAGATACTAAAGAACCTCTTCCAATGACTGAAACTTTAGCAAAAATTTATCTTGAACAAAAAAAATATGATAACGCTATAAAAGCTTATGAAATTTTAAGTTTGAAATATCCAGAAAAAAGTGGTTTCTTTGCAGACCAAATTAAAAAGGTACGAATTTTACAAAAATCTTAATTATATGTATTTACCAATTTTAATATTAATAATCATAGTTGCAATTGTTTTAATTTTAGTTGTTATGGTACAAAATCCTAAAGGAGGAGGCTTATCTTCATCTTTCGGTGGTGGTGGAGGTATGAATATTGGTGGAGTACAAAACACTAATAGTTTTCTAGACAAAGCTACTTGGACATTGGCTATTGCAATGTTCGCTTTAATTTTGTTATCTAATTTCGCTATTGAAAGAAACAAAGGAAATAACACTCCTGATTTAACAAACACTTTAGATGGTATTGAAGCTACTAAACCTGCTACTTCTACTGAACCAGCAGCAAATGAAACTAAAGACTCTGTAAAGTAAATTTTACAACAAATAATATTTTTAAAATGCCATCGAAATTGACACGATGGCATTTTTTTTTATTTTTTCAGCAACTAAAAAACATGGCTCAGTAAAATTGTCAGTTTTATTTTATTGGCATAATTTCTGACTCTTTTTTAAGCGTAAACAAATCAAGAATTAATCAAAATTTCAAGAATAGAATGGGATTAAACATTAAACCTTTAGCAGATAGAGTTCTAATAGAACCTGCTGCAGCAGAAACTACTACAGCATCAGGAATTATTATACCTGACAATGCAAAAGAGAAACCTCAAAAAGGTACTGTTGTTGCCATAGGCACTGGTAAAAAAGATGAGCCTTTAACTGTAAAAGTTGGAGATACTGTTTTATACGGAAAATACGGTGGAACAGAATTAAAACTAGAAGGTAAAGATTACTTAATGATGCGCGAAAGCGACATTGTAGCAATTATCTAAATTGTTATTTATAATTTCAAAAAACAACATCTAAAATCAACCAAAAGCGAAAAGCTAATTGGTAAAAAAAATAATACAAAATGGCAAAAGATATAAAATTTGATATTGAAGCTCGTGACGGTTTAAAGCGTGGTGTAGATGCTTTAGCTAATGCAGTAAAAGTAACTTTAGGACCTAAAGGACGTAATGTTATTATTTCTAAATCTTTCGGGGCTCCTCATGTAACAAAAGACGGAGTAACAGTTGCAAAAGAAGTTGAATTAGAAGATGCTCTTGAAAATATGGGAGCACAAATGGTAAAAGAAGTTGCTTCTAAAACGAATGATTTAGCTGGTGATGGTACTACTACTGCTACTGTTTTAGCACAAGCTATTGTTAAAGAAGGTTTAAAAAATGTTGCTGCTGGTGCAAATCCAATGGATTTAAAACGTGGTATTGATAAAGCTGTAAAAGCAATTACAGAAGATTTAGCTAAGCAAACTGAAAAAGTAGGAGATTCTTCTGAAAAAATACAGCAAGTAGCTTCTATTTCTGCTAATAACGATGCTGTTATTGGTGACTTAATTGCTACTGCATTTGGTAAAGTTGGTAAAGAGGGAGTTATTACTGTTGAAGAAGCTAAAGGAACAGATACATATGTAGATGTGGTAGAAGGAATGCAGTTTGACCGCGGATACTTATCTCCATACTTTGTAACTAATGCAGATAAAATGGTTGCAGATTTAGAAAATCCATATATCTTATTATTTGATAAGAAGATTTCTAATTTACAAGAAATTCTTCCAATATTAGAACCTGTTGCACAGTCTAGTCGTCCTTTATTAATTATTGCTGAAGATGTTGACGGACAAGCATTAGCGACTTTAGTAGTAAATAAATTACGTGCTGGTTTAAAAATTGCAGCGGTAAAAGCTCCAGGCTTTGGAGATCGTAGAAAAGCAATGTTAGAAGATATCGCCATTTTAACTGGCGGTACTGTAATTTCTGAAGAAAGAGGTTTTTCTTTAGAAAATGCTACTTTAGATTTATTAGGTAGTGCAGAAACTGTTACTATTGATAAAGATAATACTACCGTTGTAAATGGTGCTGGTAATGAAGAGCAAATTAAAGCTCGTGTAAATCAAATTAAAGCACAAATAGAGACTACTACTTCTGATTATGATAAGGAAAAACTACAAGAACGTTTGGCTAAATTAGCAGGTGGTGTAGCTGTATTATATGTAGGTGCCGCTTCTGAGGTAGAAATGAAAGAAAAGAAGGATCGTGTAGATGATGCTTTACATGCAACTCGTGCTGCAGTAGAAGAAGGTATTGTTGCTGGTGGTGGTGTAGCTTTAGTTCGTGCTAAAAAAGTATTAGAAGCTATTACTTCAGATAATTTAGATGAAACTACAGGTATTCAAATCGTCAATAAAGCTATAGAAGCTCCTTTACGCACTATTGTTGAAAATGCCGGTGGTGAAGGTTCTGTGGTTATTAATAAAGTATTAGAAGGTAAAAAAGATTTTGGCTACGATGCAAAAGCGGAAGTATATGTAGATATGCTTAAGGCTGGTATTATAGATCCTAAAAAAGTAACTCGTGTAGCTTTAGAAAATGCTGCTTCTGTTGCTGGTATGATCTTAACTACTGAATGTGCTTTAGTAGACATTAAAGAAGATGCTCCTGCTGGTGGAATGCCTCCAATGGGTGGTGGAATGCCAGGAATGATGTAATAATTTATTCTAAACAGTAATTAATTTATTTTACGAATATTTATTGTTACTTTATAAATATAAAAAAAGCAATCTCTTATTGAGATTGCTTTTTTACATTTGATGTATAACGTATTTTATAATAGACAACATGAAGTTATATTTATTATTCATCACATTAACTATTTCATTTTTAAACTTGCATTCTCAGAAACTTGTTGAAATTACCTCTAATAATACAACTAATAAATTTCCCGTTTTTAAATATGAAAACCTCCCTAATATTGAAGAAAAAGTAAACTATTTTTTACAAATGAAATACTTACTTCATTTACCAGGTAAATTTAAAAACGATCCTTTTGAAAAGCTCTCTGATAAAGATTTAGTAAAAAACAACTATCATTTTAAAAGCTGGAAACAACAAAAACTAAATAAAAACATCTTGTCGGTACAATTAAACGGTACTCTTAATAAAAAACCTTTTAAATATTTGGAACATTTTGATCTTCGAACGGGAGATTTTTTTATTCTTAATGATTTGTTTAATGAAGAAGGGCAACAAAATTTAAGGAAAGAAATAACTACAAAAATTAAAGAATTAGTGGATCAAAAAAAAGTACCTTCTTTAAAACACAATGTCTCTCTTTCTTATCAATTATTAGAAAATGAACTAGTTATTGTGTTTACAAAAATTAAGGACGAAAAATTAATTTTAAGTTACTCTAGTCTGCGGCCTTTTCTATCAGCTTATGCTATAAATCTCTTATTTCCTTCAGAAAAAATAATTAGAAGACCAGATATGGCAAATAAATTATTAAAAGGAGAAGGTATAATTAATAAAGGAAAAAAGTATGAACGTAAATTAAATTATAGTATTTTAATATTTGGTATAAAAGAGGATGGCACTGCAACTATCTATAGATGGAAAGACTCTTTAAAGAACACAGAAAAGTATATAGAAGCTTCCATTAATGAAAATGTAATACAAGCAGATGATATTATTTGGGATGACAGAGCTAATAAAAAAATCCACTTAATGTATAGCCTACATTTAGAAAAACTAAGTGATGGTATTTGGAATGGAAAACTTCAATTAGGGTCTCCTATCTATCCTTTAGTTTTTAAAGAGTATTAAAAATTAGGTATTTTTTAATCAATTAGTTTACACAAATAAGTCCACAAAATATTTTTCAAAAAACTAAAAAAATATTTTCTAGAGAAATGTATTGTATCGTTCATTTAAATGAAAATAAAGTAACCACTAGGTTTAATACGGCTCCTGGTTTTTAAATGATTATTTTTTTCTCTTAATAAAACTTTAAATTAATGTACTATTTGTAGTATTAATTGGAAAAATGTTTCGTGTGTTTTCTAATATATCTAAATTTAGGGAATAGGAGAATCATGCTTGCTATGAGTTATATTAAAATAAACAACATAGAAGTTGTCATAGAGCAATTCACATCTTCATATTCTTAGCTTATTTTGTGTAAATTATTTTATTATGAATTTATCTATTACACAAGTTCCTGCATGGTTATCTATTTTATTTATTATTTGTTTTAGTACTTTTCCTATATTTCTTATTGCAAATACTGTAAAAACAGTTTACGAAAAAGTTAATGAGTCTTTTGGAAAAACATTAAGAATACGTATTCTTCTTTTCTATCTCTCCTATTTTATTATAATACCATTTTTCAATTAAAAATACTGTGATAAGAGTTTGTGAGATATTTATAAGCAGTAATTGATTTGACTTTTT
>CANMJA010000061.1 GCA_947498055.1 uncultured Tenacibaculum sp. | reverse complement strand
GATGGAAAAAATATTAACTAAAAATAAATATAAAATGGTGGCTTAGATTAATTGTACCAAATTTATTAGGTAGTCCAGCTTATTCATTTCTTGATAAAAAGCCTAGTATTAAAATTCAAGATTTTTTACCTAATATCGGTATAAGTTAAATCGAACTCACGTTAATAAAAAAAATCTTAAAATAACTGTGTCGTCACTTTAAGATTTTTTATTCACTACAAGATATACATATATCTAAAATAGTATTCTCATTTATACAGAAAAAATCTGATTATTTGATACCTCTCCATGCAAGGATACCAAAGCTCTTTTAAATTCTTCTTTATTTAAAATAAGAGAAATGGAATTAAAAAAGAATCTGTATCCTAGAATATTAATTTTATCTGTCTCTAAAGTGGTTTTAATTTTTTCAAACTCTTCTTTTTTGTCCATTTTTTGACTAGTTACCGTAATTAAAACAATATCATCTTCGATAATTTTTGCACTATCAAAATTGGAAAGGTTTTTAGCTTTCGATTCTTGTAATAACATTTCAAAATTTTCTTTAAAAAAATGAATACAATCATTTGCTACTACATAACAAGATTGATCTTTATATTTAAACGTTTTGATTCTAAAGAACAGATAATTCTTATTAATTATCTCTTTCATTAATGTTTTAGGTAAATCCCAACTTTTATCTAAACTTATAATACTACATGATTGATGTGTAGATAGAGCTTTTTGTGAACAATTTTCTTCTTTATTAATCACTTGAGTTCCTTTAAAATCACAATTAAAAGTGTTTTTAATTAAAAAAGGAATATCATGCTTAGATAATTCATCTATAGATTCTGGATGTACCAATACGTTAGAGCCAAATTTTGACATGTTTTTAAGCTCTGAAAAGGTTATATTTTCTAGCGAAGACGCTTCTAACACCTTGCTAGGGTCTGCCGTCATAATTCCATTTACATCTGTCCATTTGGTTACTTTTTCTGCTTTTAAAATAGTTGCCAAAATAGTTGCTGTATAATCAGAACCTCCACGTCCTAGTGTAGTTGTATCTCCATAAATTGAACGTGCTATAAAACCAGTAACCACGTAGCTTTTTTTATTTCTTGCAAAGAAAGATGTTACTACAGATGTTGTTAAATCCCAATCTATTTTTGCATTTGTAAAACCCTCATCGGTTATAATTAACTCTCTAGCATCTTTAAATGAAAAATGGAATTGTTTTTTATTTAAATAGGCTGCTATTATTTGAGCAGAAAACAACTCTCCAAAGCTTACAATTCTATCGTAATCTTTTGGCATCATTGATTTCCTATTTACAATTTCATTTACAGTATCAATTAAATTTTTTTCTTGCTTTTTTATTCCTTTAGTTAATTCTTTAGGAACTTCATTAAATACTGTTTTTATAAACTCTTCATGCTTTTCAGAAATTGTATGAATTATTTTATTATAATCTTTCTCCTTTTTCTTTAATGTCTCTGCAAGATTCACTAAATCATTCGTTATTCCTTTTAGTGCAGAAACTACAATAATTAAAGGTTCTTGATCTAAATCATAACCTCCAACTATTTGTATCATATTTTCTAGAGAAACTTTAGAACTAACTGAACTTCCTCCAAATTTTAAAATCTCCATAATCTACATTGATTTATATCGTTTCTCTTACCACACTTTTTTCTAAAACCTCAATAATTTCATCAACTTTAGCTTCAGATGATACCTTATCTCCTAAGAAATATCTAGCAATTTCTATTTGACTGTCTTCTGGATTCTCTTTTAAAAATGTAATTAATTTTTCTAATCCCGAAGCATGAACAAAATTCCAAGTTATAGAAACACTATCGGTAGCACATGTCACATCGTGAAACCAACCTGCAGGAAATAAAATCATTTCTCCTGGAGAAAGTGTTAATTTAGCATAAGGTTCAGCTTGTAAAAAATCTGGGAATTTTTCTAAATCTGGATTAATAATATTTATATATTCTGTTCCATTCATCACATATTTTGCTTGATCTGGCGCATATAATGTCATATCTTTTTTTCCATAGAATTGACATAATACTGCATTACTATTAAATGGATCTCTATGTAATCTAGTTCTAGAACCTTTTCCTGAAATAAATAATCCTTTGTATGGAAAACCAAATTCAGTGACATTCCTTTTATTTCCTTCTGGTGTTAATGGTATTAATAATTCATCTTGTGGTAAGAAATAAGGATGTCCCCAAGCATCTTTTAATTTTTCAAATACATGATCTGACCATAAAAAATCTACTTCTTTTAATTTTGTATACCATCTCACATAATGCTTACACTCTACATTTGGTTTATTAAAGTTAGCATCTAGGTAACTTTCTAAAGATGAAATATTCTGTAAATCGAATAAATCATCATAAACTTGTGTAAATTCAGAACCAAACTCGGCTTTTAATGATTCTGGTTGAAATCTTTTTAAATCCCAATCATTCATTGCATCTGTAATAATTATTGGATGATTCCCAGCAATATTGTTCTTGATAAAATCTTCTTTTAAAATTTTCTCAACTCTTCTTATTGTTCCCATTTATATGTATAGTTTTGGTTAATTACTCGTTTATTTTATTGATTTATATAAATTTTCTACCTCTATTATTCTGTGATCGACTTCAAAATTATCTGCGCAAATAACATGACAATTATAAGTTGAAGCTATCTTCATTTTTTTATAAAACCATGTGTTTTGTTCCATATTTATATAATCTTCTTTTATTTGAATTTCTTGTAAAGGAAAGTGTAAACCTCTTCCATCAGCCTTACTTACAGCTTCTTTTATTGTCCATATATCATAAAATGTTTTATATGGAATCTTTGATTTTTTAATTCTACTTTTTTCTTCAAATGTTAAGATGGAATTAAAACTTTCTACTTCCATCTTTTCATCCATCTTTTCAATATCTACACCTATTGGAATTTTAGATAATGCATATGCTAAAAGCACATAATCTCCTGAATGTGAAATGTTAAATGAAAACTCTTCTTCTATATAAGGCTTTTTGTATTCTGTATATTTAATATCGTTTAGTGATATTTTAGGAAAAAAAGTATCTAAAACATTCTTTAACAACAATTTTCCTAAGAGACTGGCTTGTTTATCTTTTGAAAATCTAAATTTTGTGACTCTTTTTTGATGGTTTTCTGGTAATTGCGACAGGCCGTTTTGCCATGAAGTTTCAGAAAACAACTTTTGATTATGCACACTTAGCAGTTTAATTTTTCTCATAAAGTATGTAAAGTTTCGTTGTTAGTGAACTGGGTAATTTTCTACTTTTTTATAAATATTAACTATAGTATCGTTCTTAATTTTTAGGAGTATAGGCACTTTTTTAGTTACTTTTTTCAATTTTTCTCTTGTTATAAAATGTACTGGAAAACTCACTTGAATAGCATTTTTTAATAGCTCTAAATCCTCTTTCTTTTCTGTAATGGTAATTCCTACTACTTTTTTATCTACCATAACAAGTTGATTTACATACGGTATTGCTTTTTTACAATGCACACAATTTGGAGAAAACAAAAACAAATATTCCACATTTTCTATGTTATTAGCTACTAGTAACTCTGTCTTATAAATTGATGTACCTATATTTTTATACACAAAATTCACATCTTCTACTGCATTTAATTTAAATACCTGAAATACAATTAAGAAAACAATACTTATTGATGCTATTGATTTATATAACTTATAGGATACTTGTTTTTTTGTTACTTTCGTAATTAGTAAAAAAGATAGTAGTAGAAGTACAAGGTTTTTAATTAATACTATTTGTATTTTACTTGAGTTTAAGATATCTATACTTCCAAAACAATCGCACTCTTTAATTCCTAATTTAAAATACCCATAGCTATATATGGTACTTAATAGTAGTAAAAGTAGTATTGACAATTTTGATGCTATTTTAGTAAACATTAGTGTTGCAAAACTTAATGCTAAGAAATATTCTGTACCAATAATAACATAACCAACAAATGAGACATTAGGTAGATACTCTGCTATTTTTTGTTGAAATGGTAAAAAATCTAATGTTTTTCCTACAGCAGAAAGCAAATAGGTTATTGCTAATATCATGTTAATTCCTATCCAAATAACTTCTTTTACATAAACACGATTCATAGTTCCTATTCGTTTATAAATCCCTTTTAAAAATCTAACTAAAAGCATATAAAATAATGCTGGAACAATTAATTTGCTAACTAATGTATATGTAATTATAAACTCCCCCTTAAATAGATCACTAATTATGGTATACACTGTTATTGGAAATCTAACAATGGAATCATGTCCCGAACTTACAATCCAAACTAAAAAAACGATAATGAATAAATTGCTTATAAGAGCATAAACAACTAGAAATATATTCTTGAGTGAGTTATTATATTTAGTTTTGTTAATTATTTGACCTAAAAATTGCTGTAATGCTTTATTAGAATTATCTCTTAAATTACTTACATCTGTAAGATCTGATAGTACCCAATAGCCATCTGTTCTAAAAAAAGGATTTAGATTCGCAATTACGCCTATAATTCCTACTAAATACACTAGTATTAAGAGTTCTATTTTTTGAGTAAAAAGAAATAATATTCCAAAAATTGAAGCCATTATCAGCTGCATTTGGATTCCTCCTAAATTTACTTTCACTCTATCTGCTATTTTAAGTTTCCAAATATCAGATACATCAGCAAACATTACTGGTCTTAATAAATAAAACCCGAAACCAATTCCTTTATGGTTTCCTCCATAACATTTACATGCAGATGCATGACCGAATTCATGTAAAAAAAGAGTAATAATAATACCAAAACCTATAAAAAGTGCATTAGAAAAATTTAGGTTATTAACCATATCAAAATTTACGTGTTTGGCATTAATTATTGCGGTAAAGACTACAAATAATAAACATGTAATGAATATGGGATAGAATTTTTTCCTTGAAAATAATGGTAAAAAGAATTTAGCGATTGGGGCTACTGCTTTTTCTGGCAATACCTTAATACTCAAACTTAAATAAGTTGGTTTTACTGAGGCCTCATATTTATGAATACTATTTTCAATGATATTATATTTACCTAAATCTTCATATAGTATTTGGTATACTCTTTCTCCACTTATATTTTTATTATAAAAAGTATTAAAACTCTCTGAAAGTTCTTTAATTGTTCTTTTGCCATCTACCATTTTAAGCAATTCTATAACTGCACTTGTAACTTTTATATAATGGTTTAATTTTTTGTGTACAATTAAATGACCTTTACCATCATATGGCAAAATTTCAGCATCTATAGATTTTGTAGGTATTAATTGTAAAAAATTCATTGGGTTGATAGTTTAAAGAATACTATAATTTTATATAGTTTGATATTCCTGAAATGCAAGCTGTAGTGGTGAATAGTCGATGAAAATCTTCTGCGAGTATATTTGTACCAGTATCTGATATTCTCCACTTAATTTCTTGGCTATTTATATCTATTACTGAAGGGTGAGGAATTCTCATCGATGCATTTTGCATCCAAGACCCATCTTCTAATTGCTCTTCTAAAAGAATATCCAATATTTTGTCTGCTTCTAACTTAAAATCAATTAACAAAATATTACTTAGTGCTATTATTTCTAAAATATATCCTAAATAAAAACAATTCTTTTCTTGTTTTATTTGTTGAAATATGTTCCCTTCTAAAATCTCTTTTATAGACGTTGTAACATATCTAATCATTTTTGTGTCTTTAACTAATAAAGCTCCTTTTAACAATAAATTAAAAGCGTATATGTCTTGTGACCACCAATATGATTTATTTCCATCTTGTTTAATTGTTTGTATTAAGTACACTTGTAACTTTTTAAACATTTCATTGGTAAGATTTGCTTCACAAAAAAACAAATATGCAGCTGCACTTACACAAAAGTGAGATGACAACCAACCTTTCACATTTACGTTTGGAGAAAAATTTAATGATGTTTTTACATCTTCTTCTGAATTGTAAGTACTAAATCCTCCACTTTCTTGTTGAAAGCTATACCAATAGTCTAATGCCTCTTTAGAAATTTCAATTTTATTTTTTATAAATGCTCTTAATACAAAAGTTGTTGAATCGGCATCTGGTATCCATTTGGTATTATACCCCCATATATTATTAGTTGTATGCTGTTTTAAAAAAGTAATTGCTTTTTTAGTATCAACCCCATACGTTGTATTTTCGTTTTCTTGGGTAAGTATGAATGCTGTTACCCATACATCACTTATTCCTGCATCATTAAAATAGTCTATCCAGCACCCTGTTTCTTTGTTTTGTGAGTTTTTAATAAAAGTAATTCCTTTTTTCAGTGCTTCCTCTGGTATTTTCGTTTCAGCTTTTTGCTGTGCTAATTTTTGTTTTACATTAAAAACATTTACAAAGCCTGTAATATTAAGTTGGTTTTTGAGAATTTCATTATGCAATTGTTGTATTTCAAGCTTCCATTCAGGTAAGTTGTACGATTTAATAATTTCTTTAGCTTTTTCTAAATAGTATAATGCTTTATCATATAGTTTTACTACTATACCATTTAAATACATAGCATTTTTTAGCTCTTTAATAGATTTTTCTTTAATTTCTTCTTTTCCTATTTCTCGTTGAAGTTCGTAATAAGCAATGTTAAATTGATTATTTTCTATGTCTTCTTTAAGATCTATAACATCGTCTGTGATTTGAAATGCTGCATAAAATAGTTTATGAGAATTTAATAAATTGGAATACAATACTACGTCGCCCATTGCAGAAAAATGATATAGCGCATCAATAGCTACTTTACCAAAAGCCGATTTAAAATCTGCTAATTGCTCAAATTCCTCGTACGAACTAATATCATGTGATGTTTGATCTATTTCAAAAGCCTTAACATATTGAAGTTTTCTTGAGTTCCAAGATTTCCAAAATTGATGCTTTACTGGAAATAAACTAGATAATAATTTTATGGATTCCTCTTTACATATATCAGATACTAAATACAAGAAAAAACTTTCTTTTTGTGACTGAGTATCAAATATCTTATCTACTAAGATTACAGCTTTATAATACAAGAAACCAGCAAGAGAAAGTTTATTTAACACTTGCTTATCTTCTACTTTAAAGGTCTTATTGAATAAATAGGGATAATAGGTATAATATACTGGATTCTCCTTTATAAATTTTTCATCTACAATACTACTAACTATTTTTTCAGGTAAAGCAGTAGTTTTCATATAGTCTTTTAAAAGTGCAGAAAAAGTCATTCTAAAATCTTGAGTCTGCTTTGATTTTTCTTTTGTCTGAATCATTATACTCTAAAAAATAATAGTTATGAATAATAAGATTTATTTAGAACTGCCACTGTAGTTACCTACAGCAGCAATTCTTTATTTTACTGGTTTAAAAATCACAGGTAATATCACCTGGAGTTGGAGTACAATCGCTCCAAGAAGACATTTCTAAACGCTCTTCTAATTTTTCTACTTGAAATTCATTTGTTGGTTCTAAGTTTTTCATTTTTTTAATTTTAAAAATTGTGCCTACTCTTTAAAGGATTTTCAGCTTATCTCCTATTGTTAACAATATCTTCATTCTCAAATGACTAAATTTGGAGTATCATTTGAATATGTAATTTTTATAAGAGGTATATGATATAATCTATTTATATAGATTTAGATTTTTTGATTTTCTCTTTCTTTTATTATACTCACTATTTAACTTGTAGATTCATGCTAGTTTGAATAAGGGTAATGATTCTATTTCGTAAAATTTTTTAGACAACAACTATTAATTATAGGTTTATTTAGAACTGCCACTGTAGTTACCTACAGTAGCAATTCTTTATTTTACTGGTTTAAAAATCACAGGTAATATCACCTGGAGTTGGAGTACAATCGCTCCAAGAAGACATTTCTAAACGCTCTTCTAATTTTTCTACTTGAAATTCATTTGTTGGTTCTAAGTTTTTCATTTTTTTAATTTTAAAAATTGCGCCTACTCTTTAAAGGATTTTCAGCTTATCTCCTATTGTTAACAATATCTTCATTATCAAACGACTAAAATTGGGGTATCCTTTGAATATGTAATTTTATAAGAGGTATACGGTATAATTTGTATCATTTATTTATACGGGTTTAACCTTTCTTTTTGGTTTTCTATACCAGATTCTCTTTCTTCTTTCTTTTTATTATATCCACTACCTAACTTGTAGGTTAATGCTAGCATTATAGTTTGTGTTTGCCATGTATTATTTACACGTACATCTGTATTTGGAAAGCCACTTTTACCTATAAATTTGTTTGTCTCAAAAATATCGTTGGCACTTAATCGTATCTTACCTCTTCCATCTAAAATATTTTTCCCTATTGCTGCAGAAAGTCTTCCATAAGGTTCTAAAATAAAAGTATCATCTAAACTTTTGCTCGTATACCATCCTGCAATTTCAAAAGACCAATCTTCAGCGAATTTGTATTGATGTAGCATAAAGGCAGAAAATGTATTTACATCTATTTCGAAGTTATTATTATTAACTATTCCTTGTAAAGAATTGATACTATAATCTAAATTCATAGTAAAAGTCCATGTATCAGTTATTGGTAAACCTACATTTACTCCTAAACCATAAACTAACAAATCATTTAAATTATCTTTTTTAATAAATGTTTCATTTTGAGCAACATTTTGAAAAATTACATCCGTAATAATGTCTTCCGTTTTGTTGTAGTATGCTGAAGCTGATATTGCCCCATCTAACATAGAATAATTTAATTCAAAATTATTAGTGAATTCAGGATTTAAACTAGGGTTTCCCTCTTCAAAAGTGAATCGATCATAAAAATATCTAAAAGGGTTTAAGTCTCTGTAATCTGGTCTTTCAATTCTTCTTCCTAATGATACCCCTATCTGAGTTTCTTCATCTAAGTTATATTGCAAAAAAGCGGAAGGTAAATAACTTATATAATCATTTTTAAAAACAACATTTTGCGTTACTTGGTTTCCTTCTATTTTAGTTTGTTCAACTCTAAGTCCTGCTTTAAATGAAAAATCTCCAAGTTCTTGTAAGTAACTTACATAACCAGCATTTACATTTTCATCATATTTAAAAAAATTACTTAACCCTTTATCTTCAATCAAGTTACCTCCTATTTTCTCAAAGAACTTTGCATCATTATCGGTATCTACAAAACTAGTTTTTGCTCCAACTTCCAACTTACTTTCTTCTGATAATGGAAGTTCATAATCTATTTTTGCGCTATAAATATTAATAACTTGAGGTAAATTATTTTCCAAAAGTTCTTGAGACGTTAAATTATTATTTTGATTAAAAAATTGATTATCAAAAAATTGATTTACAGCAGAATCGAATCGTAAATAATCTAAATCAATAGAAAAATCACCTGAAGTAAAGTGTACATTACCTTGAAAGTTTTCGTAATCTGCTTTACTTAATGCTGGTCCAATTAAGGTTTGTGTAATATCTCCAAGATTATTCTTTAAAAAAGTTGTGTTATCTGTAGAAGAATCACCAAAGGTTTTTTGTACCGATGTTAAAAAACCAATGGTTGTATCTTCAGATAATTTATAATCTAAACCTAACCTTGTACTGAATAAATTATTTAATCTTTTGATAAATGTATTTTGATCAAAAATGGAGTTAATTGCATTATTTGTATCTCTAAAGTTTCTATCAATCAAATAGCTTTCAAAATCTTCTTTATTGGTATAACTTGCATTACCAAAAAAACTTACCTTTTTAGAATTTAAATTCCATCCTACATTATTTCTTATTTCTCCATAACGTCCTTGTCTATATGCAGAATTTAAATCTACAGCCCAACCTTGTTTATAATTTCGTTTAGTAATAATATTAATTACACCAGCATTCCCTTCTGCGTCATATTTAGCAGGAGGATTCGTCATTACTTCTATACTTGAAAACTGATTAGCTGGCATACTACTAATGAAATTTTCTAAATCATCTCCATCTAAATACGATCTTCTTCCATCTATAAGTATTAATACTCCAGATTTTCCTCTTAACGAAACTTCTCCTCCACTACCTACGCTTACACCAGGAGATATCTTTAAAGCATCTGATAAGTTTCCACTTTCTCCAGTTAAGGTAGCTCCTACATTTAGTACTACCCTATCCATTTTTCTAGTTATTATTTTTTTTCTACTAGTTACAACTACTTCCTCTAACACTGTACCCTGTAATTGGATAGTAGGTACATTCGTTTGTGGTTGTTTATGATCTATAGATGTGTATTTTTCTTTATAACCAACAAAACTTGTATGTAGGTAATACTTTCCATATTGAATTCCGTTTAAAACAACAGATCCGTCAGGTTCTGACATTACCACCTTAATTAGTGTTGAATCTTGAGCCTTGTATAAAACATTGGTAACAAACTCTATCGCTTTTGATGAACTATCTGTTATTTTAGTTCTAATTTCCCCTGTAGATTGTGCTTTAGCATTTATTGATATAATGATTAAAATAATTAGAAGTAGGATACTCCTATAATGATTTTTAAACTCAAAAAACTGCTCTTTTTTAGCTTGAATAATTCTCATTTTAATAACTTTTAAACTGCTCTCACAGTTATTTTAGATTTAATTGGCTATCGGTGCCTTTACAAATTGGTTGTTAATGATATCTGAAATAAATTCTATATGATCTAGAATAAAAAAATGATTCCCTTTTAAAAAATCGTAAGTAAATGTTGATGAAGTTTCCCTTTCCCAATCTTTAACATCTTCCTCTGTGATATCTTCCTCAGAACCACAAAGTACCCTTATTGGAACATGGTATTTAATATCCTCATTATATAAGTTTGTTTCAATAGCTTTTATGTCTGATCTTAAAATGGGAAACATATAATCTAGTAGTTCTTGATTCTCAATAAGTTCTTTAGGTAATCCTCCCAGTCCAATAATTTTTTGTTGAAATGAAACTTCATCTAAATCATGAATTTTCTTTTTTGAACCCCTAATGAAGGGAGAGGAAGAACCTGAAGCTAAAAAGGAAGAAGGTAAAGGTTTATTTTCGTTGTTTAATTTATGTATAATCAAATTTCCTACAATTGCTCCCATTGAATGTCCATACATCATATAATTATCAGAAATATGAGGTAGTACTTGATTGTACACATCTTCAACAATTTCATTCATTTTATCCAGTAAAGGTTCAACTATTCTAGAACCTCTTCCTGGCAATTCCATAGTAATTATTTCAACTTTATCATTAATGAAAGGTCTAAAATTTCTGTACGAATATTTATTACCTCCTGCGTAGGTAAAACAAATAAGTTTCATTTGCTTGGTTTTTAAATTTAAAAAAGTGTGTGTTTTGATAAAATCCTTATTTAAAAACAGAATATGATGTTATCAAATATTTAGTTGTAGTTTCTTTTTACTGCTATTTTAATTTATATAAAACTCTGTATCAGCAGCGACCTTCATATTTTTGGTATCTGACTCTATATTTCCAAAATTGAATTTGATAATTCTACCAGCTCTATTAAAATATGCATCGTCATGAGTAACTGCAACTACTGTTTTTCCTTTTTCTTTTAAATTAGGAATAATAATATTATAGAAGTAAGCTCTAAATTGCGGATCTTGTTCAGCAGCCCATTCATCTAAAATAAATACCTCTTTTTCTTCCATTAAACTATAAATTAAAGCAACTCTTTTCTGTTGTCCTTTAGATAATTTAACTTTTATTTTACCACTTTCTTTATCCATTTCAAAAACACTTTCTATTTGCATTTTATTTACTAATTCTTCTAATTCTTCTTCTCTTGAAATATAATCGAAGTTATTATAGTTTTCTTCAAAAAGATAATTATCTGTAAAAATGCATGAAAGTTGATTTCTATAATAACCATAGTTATCGTTAGTTATCTCTTGTTCATTTAAGTATATTTTTCCTGATTTTGGAGTATATAACCCTGACAATAGCATGATAAATGTACTTTTACCACTTCCGTTACCCCCAGTAATAAAAACACTTTCTCCTTTCTTAATAGTTAAGTTAATTGGTTTTAGTTTAAAAATGACTTCATATTTTTCATCATAATATTCAAACATTACGTTTTCAAATCGAATAGATTCAAATTCAGAATTAAAACTAGTCATATCACCATGATTTAATTCTTCGTTTTGTTTAACACCTAAAGCTTTGTTAAATTTATCAAGTCTCTTTAAGGCTACTTTCGTAGTTGTAAATTCTTCTATAGCATCAATTACTTCAGAAATTGGACCAAGAATAAATAATAGTGTTATTAAGAAATTAGCCTTTACATCTTCTGTAATTGGTAAAGTTGCAGGTAGTGCAAATAAAATAATCCCAATCATTAAGTACCCTGCATAACTTCCTATTAAATCATTAATCAAATACTTTGTTACCGCCCTAATTGTAAGCTTCTTAACATTATCTCTATTTTTAGTTAAATAGTTATAAAAAATAGTATCACTTCTTTTTGTACTCATTTTTATTTCTCTAAAGCCCCTTAAAAAATCATTCACATTTTCTTGGTATACATCTGCTAAATCTCTGGCCTTATCTAAATCTTTTTCTATGTTGTTATTTCTTATAACATAAAATGTTGCTAAAATAATTAATGAAGAGAAAATCATAATAGCCCCTATTGCATGAGCCATAAATAAATATACAACACCAATTATTACCATAATAGCTGCATTAAAAGCGGCTACAAAATCATGAGGAAAGGTTTGTAAAGTAGATACATCTTCCATAGCTGTTCTTACTTTTTCTTCTCCTAAATCTGTAAACTCTGTGTAAGTAGAAAATCTTAATTTATTAAAAACTGATAAATTTAATTCATGCCCCAAGTCGTATGTTATTTTAATCATATATCCTTGAAAATAACGAGCAACTACAAATGAAATAACAATTAAACTAATATATGCTATCCAGTCATATTGTTCAGAAACATAAGGAAGTTCTTCTCCCGTAATTTTATTATTGATGAATAATAATAATGCAGATGCCCAGAGGCCATTGATAATACCTAAAACTCCAAGGTTAACATAAAAAAGCTTGGATTTTTTTTGTAATAATTTAAATAATTCCATTGTTTGTTCTTAATTTTTATTGATGAATTTGGTGATTGTTTTATATACTTTGTCTATATTTTGGCCCTCTAAAATGCTGAAGTGATCTCCCCTAATTAGAGTATGACTGAAGCTTGAATTGGTTATTTTTTTCCACGACTTCATTTTATTTTCTAAAAAGCTATTTTTAGCTTCTATTGCTAATATGTTTGAACTTAATACTTCCTTAAAACCTTCATATTTCTTTAGAATTGATATATTATTATGAATAAGCTTGTAGACTCTTGCTCTTTTAAACATTGGAATATCAAAAGCATCAAGATGTTCATGTATCACCTCATGTACTCTATTGGTACTGGTTAGTAATATATCACTACTAGAATCTTTATCTATTAAAACTAGTTTTGTTTGAAACCCTCTTGCTTCAATAAGGTTTACAACTTCAACTGCTATCATTGCTCCCATAGAATATCCTAAAACTACATTCTGACACTCACTATCTAAGTATGACTCTATATTTAAGAACATACTCTCCGCCATGTCTTCAATGCTTGTATCTAAAATTTCTCCTTCTTCAAAACCGTTATAATGAATTCCTAAACAGGCTATTTTATTTTTAGCTAATTTTTCAGATAAAGGCTTATAAATAATTGGAGTACCTACAATTGGTGGTACCATAAAGAGTTTGGCTTTATAATCTATGACATTATTGAGCTCTACGATTGTAGATTCATTTTTATTACTCAGCCCCTTCAAAATATTTGCTAAACCTCTAATAGTAGGTGCTAACAGTAGATCTTTTAATTTTATTTCTTTTTGAAACTCATTCCATAAATCATTTATTAATTTCATTGCACTAATAGACTGTCCTCCTACTTCGAAGAAATTATCTGTTGTGTTTATAGTAATCTTTTCACCTAAAATAGTTTTCCAAATAATTAAAATCTTTTCTTCTAACTCATTTATAGGCATTACAATATCTATCTCTAATGCGGTTTTATTTTTCTCTTTTTCAGAGATACTTTTTAAAACGTCATAATCTACTTTTCCATTTGTAGTTAAAGGAATTTTATCCACTTTAATTATAAAAGTTGGAATCATATAAGATGGTAAGTATTGCTTTAAATCTTCTTTAAATTCCTTCGTACTAATTGCTCTATCTGTTACTAAGAATGCTGTTAAAATTTGCTGTGCTGCATCAAAAGATATTACAACCTCTTTAATAGATTCTTGAAGTAACATTGTTGCTATAATTTCTCCTTTTTCAACTCTATATCCCCTAATTTTAATCATATCTCCAGATCGAGTACCATATTCAATATTACCATCTGGCAACCATCTTCCTATGTCTCCCGTTTTATATAGTGTAATCCCAGGAATAGAAGGATGCTCTATAAATACCTCTTTATTCTTTTCAAGTCTGTTAATATAACCTCTAGCTATCCCCTCTCCAGATAAATATATTTCTCCCCAACAACTAATAGGTAAAGTATTCATGGCATTATCTAAAATGTAAATCTCTGTATTGCTAATTGGTTTACCTATTGGAATACTACTTTCATTTCCTTTAACCTTATAAATTGTAGCACAAACACTATATTCTGTTGGTCCGTAAGCATTAAAGTAATTAAGCTTTTTAGAGAGTTCTAACGCATCTTGATAGTTTGGTGATTCTCCAGCAGTAACCACCGTTTTTAAAGTGTTTAGTTTTGTTTTATCTAAACCAGATAAGTATACCGGCGGTAAAGTTACAAATGTTACTTTATGCTTATTAATATATGCTACAAAATTGCGCGGATTTTCAATAACTTCATCTGAAACTAACACTAGTGTACTTCCTGAATATAGGCCGATAAAAATTTCGTAAACTGACGCATCAAAAGAGATACTTGCAAATTGTAATGTTCTATCATTATGAGTAATATTCAATTGTTCTATTTGGTCTAAAACCATATTGATATTACCTCGATGTTTAACCATTACTCCCTTTGGAACTCCTGTAGATCCTGAAGTATAAATGACATATGCAATATCATCTGAGTTTATTTTCTCCTTTAAATTTATTGTTGCATATTCTGAAATAGCTTTTTGAATAAAGGCTAATTTTTCTACTTTACTATTTACTTTGTTTCTATTTAATGTTTCATCACAAATTACGAATACTGGTTCTGCATCTTCTAATATTAATTTCTTTCGATAATCTGTTTCTTTACAATCTATTGGTAAAAATGAAGCCCCTGTTTTTAATATGGCTAACATGGAAATAATTTGCCATTCTGATCTTTGCATTGAAAAGGAGATTATACTTCCTTTTTCAATAGTATATTTCTCTTTAATGAAATGAGCTAACGCATTCGCTTTAGTATTTAATTCTTCATAAGTTAATGCTACTTCATTAAAGATAATTGCAACATCTTTAGGTCGAATTAATGCCTGTTCTTCAACATTTTGATGTATTGTTGTATAAACATTTGCTACAGAAGTCTGATTGAATGTTTCTAATAGAGAATAATCTTTTGCTTTTAAATAATTAAGTTCATCTATTGTTTCATCAATATTATCAGCAATAGCGTTTAAGAATTCTTCATAATGACATAAGAATTGTTTTAAAAATTCTTCACTGTATACGGATGCATTGTATTCTATTAAAATTTCAATACCATCATTGCTTATTTGTGTAGCAAAAGAAGCATCAAATTTACTTTCATTTAAACCACTATCAATTTCATCTACCTCTAATGTTCCTATTTCTATTGAATCATCTACATCATCATTATTTTGATGAACAAATATGATATCAAATAAAGAAGATTCATTTTCTGACTTTGGTAAACCTAAATCGTTAACTACCTTATCAAAAGGATAGTATTGATGTTCATCTGCTTCTAATAAATTATCTTTTATATCTAACAATAACTCTCTAAAAGAAGCTTTCCCATTTACAAATGTTCTTTGAGTAATCGTATTTACATAAAAACCAATTTGATTTGCTAATTCTTCTCTATCTCTTCCTGCTGTAACTGTTCCTATTATAATATCAGAAATCCCAGTATATCTATAAGACAATGCTTTAAAAGCTGCTAAGAGAAGCATATATGCACTAACATTTAGCTCTAGCGTTAATGCCTCTAATTTATTTGTAAACTCATTTTCAATAGAATACCTTAATGTTTTTCCAATATTAGGCGATTCCTTAGTAACCTTGTAAGATTTCGGCAATGAAAATCTTGTTAATTCTCCAGTTAATTTTTCTTGCCAATAAATTTTACTTTTTTCAAATATTCCTTTATCAAACTGTTGATGTTGCCAAACTGCATAGTCTTTATACTGAATTGGTAATTTGGTAGCCTCAATAACTCCATTTTTTAGATATGTATTATAGTACTCACACAGTTCATTCAGTAAAACAGTAGCCGACCATCCATCAGAAATAATATGATGAACATTTAAAAATAAGAGATTTGTTTCTTCATTTTTTTGATATATTTTCACATTTATTAATGGTCCTTCTGACAAGTTAAATGGCTGATTTACTTCATCTGATATAAAATCCTCTATTTGTTCATCTTCTACCTTTAGCTTTTCAAAACTAAATGGCATTTTAAACTGATCTTTTGGAATAATAATTTGTTGTGGTTCTCCTCTCATCTCCACAAAAATTGTTCGTAAAATCTCATGTTTTTGAATTATTGCCTCCAGTGATTTTGAAAAAGATTCTACATTTAAATCTCCATATAACCAGTATGCATCTGGTATATTATATGCTACTTTATCCTCTGAAAACTGATGTAATAGCCACAATCTTCTTTGTGCATACGATACTGGATAAAAATCTCTTTTCTCTACTGGTTTTATTCCTTCATAATCAATTTTTTGAACCTCGTCTATCTTCGATGCTAATTCTTTTATTGTTGTGAACATAAAAACCTCTGTTAAACCTATTTTTTTATGAAGTTCTTGTTCCACTCTATTTAAAAGCATTATCCCTTTTAAAGAATGCCCTCCTAATTCAAAGAAATTATCATGAAGACCTACCTTTTCTATACCTAGTAAATCTTGCCAAATAGCAGCCAAGGAAATCTCTGTTGCTGTCTCTGGTGCTACATAAGTCTGTGAGGTTAATAAACTAAAATCTACCTCTGG
>CANMJA010000060.1 GCA_947498055.1 uncultured Tenacibaculum sp. | reverse complement strand
AACTAAACTAAGTTTGAAGAAAACGACAGGATCAATGCTTTTTTGTCCACTTGTTCCATAATGTGTTTCAGTCCTTTTATATAGATATTGTAAATCTATAGTTTCTGCTAAACGTCTATAAAAATTATTCTCTGGCACATAATTACTTAATTGAAAACTAGTGAATAATTTCTCTTGGTATTTTTTTTGACCTTGCATATATAAAAATACAAAATATTTGTACTTTTAAATAATCTTGTGCAACAGACACAAGGGCTATAATTAATACGGGGTTTGGTGTTTAATCCAAAGTTTTTCGAATATTTAGAGAGTCCGCCAAATCTTTTGATTTGGTTTTAGAACAGAAAAATAAAACAAAATAAAAAGTTTTAGCTAAGTGCTTAATCGGAAGTTAATCGCTTATTAACTCCCGCACTAATCATAGCCGAAGCCGTTGCCAGTAATTGGCTCACTCAAAACCAACTGAACGAAAAACGATTAATGAAGATTCGAATTAAAGAAAAGACAAATAATTTATCCGAAAATAATTGGTTTGAAAAAATAGTAGATTCTTTAAATAATTTGGATTGCGAATTTTATGTCAAAGGGTTAACCAAACTAAATCAATCCGAACAAAAAGTAAAAGTCGAAAATTTACAAAATTTTATTTTAGAACATCTTGAAAAACACCATTCTGATTTTAAATGGAAAACTGAATTTCAAGTCAGTGAAAAACGAGATGCCATAGATATTTTTGGAGAAAAAAATAACGAAATGCTAATAATTGAATTAGACAAATGGAGAGCTGACCAAGTTGCTAAAAAACTGATTTCAAGAACAGCTCTTATGATTGACAAGAAAATCGGTTTTATTTCTCTATGTTATGCTGGAACTGAAAAAATGAGCAAAAATGAATGTTTGAAGTTTTTTAGATATGGAAATATAATATTAGCTAAATTGAATAACTATTATGCTGGAATGATAATAGAATAACTACTAACTAAAAAGAAAATGAAGCTTAAACTATTTGACTTTTATTTAAAAGCACCACTTTATGCAAAAATAGAAGTGAATCCAGAAAATTTTGAGGATTTCATATATATGATTCAAGTTCCTACAAAGTTCAATGGATATAATCCATTACATAAGTCAACAACTACATATATAACACAAGAACTTTATCCTGGAAAATATGAAAACGGAAATTTAAATTATTTTCTGAGTAGTGGAGGAATTTATAAAACATCTATCAAATGCTTACGATATGATACAATTTTCACCTTTTTTGGAAAATATATTCCGACAACTGAACCTGACGAAGATGGAGACCATTTCAATGTTGAAAAAACAGGAACTTTTATAAAAATAGGATAAGATGTACAATTAATGGAATTTGAATCTTGGAAAGTTAAAAATTATAAAAGTGTTTTATCAAAAGAAAAACAAAATGAATTAATAAGAGCAATTGGGCTTGCTTCTCACGGAGTCGGAATTGGTTCATTTGTTTATTTAAGAAGAATTTTTGAGGATTTAATTGAAGAAGCACATTTAGTAGCAAAGACTAAAGGTGATTGGAATGAAGAAGATTATTTGAGATTCAGAATGGCTGATAAAATCAATAGTTTAAAAGATTATTTACCAGATTTTTTGGTTAGAAATAAAGCTATTTATTCAATCTTAAGTAAAGGAATTCACGAATTAAGTGAACAACTTTGTTTAACTTATTTTGACACAATCTTACTCGGAATTGAAAGAATATTAGAAGCAAAACTCGAATTAATAAAAAAGAAAAAAAGAGACGAAGAGGCTGAAAAGAAAATAGCGGAATTAAATAGCAAACTGAAATAACTACTGGCAACAATATATATAACAAATTGGGCGATTAGTGTTTAACCCAAAAGTTGTTGCATATTTACAAAGTCACCAAATCTTTTGATTTGGTATTAAAGAAAAAAAATAAAACAAAATAAAAAGATTTGGCTTGTAGCTAAACCGAAAATAATCGTTTGTTTTCTGCCCAACTTGCCATATATTTAACGTTGTAAGCAAGCCGAAAAAAATCTCATAAATGAAAAATGAAATCCTATCTAAAATTTATTCCTATAAATATGAAGGAGATTACTTGAAAAATTTTAAGGATTTAATTTCTATAATTAAGATTGTTACAGAGAATATTTATAAGTCAGAAATGACTGACATAGGAATTCATTTAGTCTTGGAAAGTAGAAATCATAGATGGGGAATGAGTTATTCCAAAGCTTTTGAGATGGCTACTGACATATTCGATGAAATAAAAAAAGAAACACAAAAATTAATCAACGTTTTACCTAAAGATTTGGTTAAACCTTTGACATTTATGAATGAAGAGCTAACTATGTGGAAAAGTCAGTTAGAAAAGAATCATTTTGATAGTTGGATTTTAATAGCTGAACCTTGGAAATTCTTCATATTGGAAACTAATGATTCTGCAACACTTTATATAAATGATTTTGAAAATAGACTGAGGTTAGAGGTTATTACCGATAGTTTTTTTAACTGGAAAATTAAAAACGATGAAAATCCACCTATGGAAATGATTTATTCAAAAATTAATGAATTGAAAACTAAAGATTGGATGAAAAAAGCCAGCTTACAACACGGTGTATAAAACATAGCTAATAAGTGCTAAACTTAAAGGTTTGTGTATATTTATAAAGTCCGCCAAATTTTTAATTTGGCTTTTAAAATTGATAAGTTAAAAACAAAATATAAAAATTCGGCTCTGTGTTAATCCGAAAAGTTAGTGTCTTTTTACACGCTACGTTTCATACACAAGTCCGTTGTAAGCAAGCTGAAAAAACTAGAAAGTAAAATGAGCAAAGTAACAGTTAAACAGGCTGAAAAAAATGAATTGAATTGGATAAATGCAAAATATAGTGAGGTAGATTTTGTTAAATCTAATTATGAAAACGAATATATTGTTATTGCCAAAGTAGGAAATGGAATTGCTGGACTTGGTAGATTAGTAAAAATTGATGAAAATAATATAGAACTCGGAGGAATTTATGTATTTCCGAATTTTAGAGGTTTAGGAGTTGCTGAAAATATAGTTCGGAATTTATGTGATAGAAATCCATTTGGCAAATCTGTTATATGGTGCTTACCTTTTGAAAACTTATTGAATTTCTATTCAAAATTTGGATTTCAAAATTGTGAGAATATTAAAGCACCTGAAAAAGTAGCGAGTAAACTGAATTGGTGTAATTCTGAAAGTCAATATGGAAAGACAGTATTGCTTCTTTGCAAAACGAATTAAAAGCCAGCTTACAACACGGTATAAAAAACATAGGGCGTTTGTGCTAAACCGAAAGGTATGTGCATATTAACAAAGTCCGCTAAATATAAAATTTGGCATTTATAGTAAAAAAGATAAAAGCAAAATAGTTATATTTAGCTAAGTAATAAAATGAAACAGAAACACTTATTAATTACCCTACTTTCCATATACTAAACGTTGTGTAGCATTGAAAAAACCAAAATGAAATGAATGAAACAAGACGAGAATACCTTAAACGATTAAATATCGTCTTGAATTTCATAGAAAATAACCTTGATACTAACCTATCACTCGAATTTTTATCTAAGAAAGCGCATTATTCAACTTACCATTTTCATAGAGTATTTTTGACAGTCGTAAACGAAAGGTTAAATGAATACGTCAATAGAAAGAGGATTGAACGCATTGCCTCAATTTTGTTGGTTAATCCAACCCCTTCTTTAAAAGACTTAGCCTACAAATACGGTTTTAATAGTGATAATTCTTTTTCAAGAGGATTTAAGAAATACTATGGCATTAGTCCAACGAAATTTAAATCTGAGGGAAAAGAATTACTTAGCAAGATTGGTATAGAACCTTTTTCATCAGAAAAATACATTTGTTCCATTGATAATATTAAACAATGGATTAAAATGAATGCACAAATAACGATAAAAGAACTTCCAGAATTAAAACTTGCTTGTATATCGAATATTGGACAATTTGAAAAAGCAGGTAGTATGTTTCAAAAATTGATGGAATGGGGACATCAAAAAAGAGTATTAGATACTTCAAATTTTAAAGCAATAACAATTTATCATGACAACCCAAATGTTACCCAAACTTCAAAATTAAGATTCAGTACTTGTGTGACAATTAGTGAGAGTATTAATGCAGATGGAGAAATTAGACAAATAGACTTAAAAAAGAGTGTTTATGTAGTTGGTCATTTTGAAATTAAAGGAGAAGAAATTTCAAAGGCGTGGAAAAGTATGTGTGTTTGGGTAATTGAAAATGGTTATGAATTTAGAGATGGAGATTATTTCGAAATATATCATAATGACCACAAAACTCATCCTGAACAGAAATTCATAATGGATATTTGTATTCCACTCGAAAAAACAGAGAATATTAGGCTTGAAGAAATCAACAATGTAAATCTGTCGAAAAACAACTCTCAAAACCAAGAATGCGAAAACAACTTAGATTATCATCAATTGATAAACTATATGAAAGAATTGAGGCTCTTTTTTCAAAAAGAGTATGACACAACTTTTAAACTCGGGAAGATTTATCAAGGAGACCCCAATTTTTCCTACTTTTCTCTAACAACAGAGGAATTAAAAAAGCAAAAGCTTAAGTTCGTTATCATCTTAAATCATAAAGAATTGTATTTTTCAATTTGCTTGTCGGGTCAAAACAAAAGTATTCGAAAAAAATATTGGAAGATTTTTAAGGGTAGCGATTGGAATAAATATCATTTGGCAGAATCAATTGAGGATAGTCTGTCAATTATAGACCAAACCATTGTAGAGAAGCCTGATTTTAGCAATAAAAAAAATTTAACTGAAAAAATTGAAAAGGAATCGATGAAGTTCATTAAAGAACTAAAAAGTGTACTTGAATAATAAAAAAACGACCACACAACGTTTCTTATACTAAACGTTGTAAAATATTAAAAAACAAAATGTACAAACATAAACACAAGATTATTTTTAATGATAATTCTGACTTCTTTTTGTATGGACAGTATTATTTCAATGAAAATGACCAATTATGGAATATTCATCAAGAAAAATTATCACAGTTTTGTACAAGAATTAGTAAATAAAGGCTTAAATTTCTTTTAAAGATTATTTAAATGGTTAAAAACTTGACTTTTTTCTTTTACTAATTTATTTATAATGTCTTTATAAGATAGTTTTATATAATTCGATTTGACATAAAAAAGTTCTTTATTATTGTAAGAAAATAAAGGGAAATATAATTGCATAGCAATGCTATCTTTTTTTGAGATATCGTTTCTTTTAAATAATTTAAATGTGTTTTTTCTACCATTTATGTGTATGAGAGGTTTATTGTATATCAAATCCATAATGGTATCATTCTTTTCATTATACTGGTGATATGCTCCCCAATAAGCAAGATTTAATATTTCTTGATTGTTAAATTTCACAGAAAATTTTTCATAAGGATTAATAGAGAAATCACCTGCATCACTACCACAATCTAAACCATATTTGTAACTATTTTTATATTTAGGAAAATTAGCTTTAAGTCTAGTATGTTGAAAGAAAGTGGTATCATTAATTTTAAAAAAAGGAGTGTCCCATCTATATGTCCATATTAAAAATGGTTTAAAACTATTATTTTCAAAAGTAAGTATATATAGATTTTTGTTTTTTTCTATGGTGAACTCACAATCTGTATTTTTTATTTCTTTAGATTCAAATGTGTAATTATTAAAGGAAGCATCAAATAAAGGAGTTGAAAAATACCCTCTAAAAACATATAAATCGATTATAAATAAGAAGAAGATAAAAAGAAACCCACCAAGTATAATTTTTAAGATAGTTCGCATAGCATTTATTTTTTTGACTGATTTTAAAAATGCATCATAAACTATGCCTAAAATGTGAAAGGAAAAACTGTACCTAGATAAATTTCATAATAAAAAATCCGCCTAAAAAAGCGGATTTATTGAATTTGAAAAAAAACGATCAATTATTCTATTGTTGCATCGGCAACTATAACTTCTGGTTGATGGTTTTGCTGTATTTTTTTAGTTTTAGTATTTTGAGATAAACCACAAGGAGCTGTGCTACCACAAGATGTTAAACCCAAGAAACCAACGATACAAATTGCAATAAATACTACTTTTTTCATGTTGTTTTTAATTTAGATGCTAAATTTACAAAATTTTAATCAATTTATCCGAATTAATCTTCTCTTCGATAACGTTAAAGCCTACCATTTTATTTTGAATACTAGTTAATAAATCTTCTGTAATAGGAGAACCGTCATTCCATTCTGTAATAGATAACCATTCTTGAATATCTTCTAGTTGTTGTTCGTACCTGATAGATAGTGTTTTATCTATATCTTTAATTTGTTTAAAATCTTTTGTAGAATTATTAATAATATCGAGAGCCTGTTTTATTTTTTCAGGATGTTTTTCTAAAATTTCCTCTCTAATAGCAACTACAAAACAAGGCCATGGGGTAGGGCAATCACCTAACCTTCTAAAAACACCTTGATCTACTAACGGTTTTGTAGTAAAATGTTCCCACATAAAATAGTCAGCTTCTCCATTGGTAAGTGCATCAATACCCCCTTGTAGGTTTTTTACTACTTTAAATTTTAATTTACTAAGATCCCAACCATTGTTATAAGCATTAACAATTGCCATTAAATGAGAACCAGAACCAAATCTACTAATTGCTACTGTTGCATTTTCTAAATCATTAATATCTTTAAATTTAGAATTAGCACCTACGTGAATTCCCCAAATTAGAGGGCTTTTTACGAAGGTTTGAATAATTTTAGAAGGATTTCCATTAATAATGTCTTTAATAATTCCTTCAGTTAAAACAATAGCAATATCTATTTCGCCTTGTCGCAAGGCTTTACACATAGCACCAGTTCCGCCAGGAAAATCTTGCCATCTTAAATTAATATTTTGCTTTGTATATTCTTTATTTTTTAAGGTAATGTACCAAGGATAGTTAAAATGTTCAGGAACACCACCTACTTTTAAATCCAACATTTATTTTACTAATTTGTCTAAAGTATAGATAATTAAATCCTCTATAACTTTATTTGGGTTTTCGCTAAAAGTACCATTAGCTCTATTGGCTATAATAGCATTCATAGAACAAGCATTGTGACCTAACAACTTGGATAATCCGTAAATAGCAGAAGTCTCCATTTCTAAATTGGTAACTTTTGTTGTTTTAAATGAAAAAGAATCTATTTTTTTATTCAGATTTTTATCTTGTAAAGGAAGTCTTAATACACGGCCTTGTGGGCCATAAAAACCACCTGCAGTAGCTGTCATTCCTTTAAAAGTTTTTTCTGAAGATAATTTATTTTCTAATTCGTTTGAAGAAGCTATAACAATTGGACTAGATTTTTTTGTAGACCAATTGGTGTGCTTTATAAATTCATTCTCTATTTCAGGATGTGAAATTTTTTCAATTTGATAAGAATGTAACATTCCATTTAAATCTATAGCAAAAGAACTTATTAAAAAGCTATCAATAGGTATATCTTGTTGTAAAGAACCTGAAGTACCTATTCTAGTAATGTTTAATTTTGTATGATTTTCTTTGATAATTCTAGCTTCTAGATCTATATTAACTAGAGCGTCTAGTTCGTTTAAAACGATGTCTATATTATCTGGACCAATCCCTGTAGAAATAACAGAGAGTCGTTTTCCTTTATAAATACCAGTTGTTGTTTTAAATTCTCTTTTTTGAGTAGTGAATTCAATATCGCTAAAGTATTTTGTTATTTTATCAACTCTGTCTTGATCTCCAACAAAAATAATATCATTAGCAATATGTTCTGGCTTTAAATTTAAATGGTAAATACTTCCATCTGAATTTAAAATGAGTTCAGAATTTTTAATATTCATCTAAGATGTTAATTTCAGCAGCTTGTCATTTGCATTTACATACAAATAGCTGTATTTTTTTGCTCCGCCAAGATACGAAAAATCAGAACGAATATCTCTATAGTAATTCAATTGCTTTGTTAAAACTTGTTTTCCTGTTCTGCTTAATTTTACAGGAGAAAAAGAGGTGAATAATTTTTTTAATTCGTTTAGTTTATTGGCATATTGTACGTCTCCAAAACCATGAATGGTTTGGTTTTGAAGTAATTCTTTTATAAATAAATCTTTGTTTTCAAACGGTTGATTTCCTGCGGTTTCAATAATTTTATTTTCTATTTGATTTAGACCATTTTCTATAGATGGAAATCTTAAAAGGTGTGCTTTAATGGCATCGCTTAAGTAAATGAATGGAGAAGAAGGATTAAATTTATAAACAGTTTCTAAGCGTAAAGGGCTATCTGAGCAGTATAATTGCCAAATATAATCGGCATATTCTATATCATCTTTAGAAAGCTCTATTCTGTTCTTATATAAATTATTTAGTTGTTGTTTTGTTAATTGTGTAAAGTCAACTAAATTTTCGCTATTCTCAGCTTTTCCAGTTTGAACAAGAGTTATTTTCCTTCCTTTTCTATAACGTTTTAGCCAACTAATAACAGCTATCATGTTTACTTGGCAAAACAAGTCTGAATCGAACCATAGGATAATCTCATCTTGGTTTTGTTTACATAAATTTCTATATTCTTTTAGAGTAAAATCTATAAAGGTCTTTTTAGTTATCTTATAAGAGGTGTTTAAAAAATCAAAACGAGTTTTCCAAAAGTCTTCACTACCAACATCTGTAGTAGTTCGTCCTTCACAAAGCATTTCTCGCCATGTTATAATTTCACCTTTAATATTTAATTTGTTTAAAATATTGGTAGTAATATCGCCATTAGTAATATGTAAATAAGAGCTCATGAAAGGGGCTTAAAAATATTTTGTCAATAATAATAAAAAAAAACAATACTTTGTGAATATTATTTAGTTACTATTTTATTTTTAGGTATTTCGTTGGTTTATTGTTAAAAAAATAAATATTTTTAAATATTTTTGCATGCGGTTATAATAAAAATATCATTTTTTAGATGAGTTAACCGCCAACTCTTTTAACTTTAAAGCCTTTATCTTTAAGTAGTTGCATTATTTGGTCACGGTAATCTCCTTGAATTATTATTTTTTCATCTTTAAAACTACCACCTACAGATAAAAAGGTTTTTATTTCTTTTGCTAGTTTTTTAAAATCACTAGAGGCTCCATTGTATCCTTCTATTATAGTAATAGGTTTTCCTTTCCTTTTTTCATATTTACATATAAGAGGTTCTTCTTGTAACCAAATGTCTGATTTTTCCTTTGCTTCAGGAGTTTCAAATGTATGGTCTGGAAATAAGTTTTTTAATTGATCTTGTAAATCCATTTTATTTAATTAAGCCTAATTCTCGTAAACGTTCATTTAAAAATTCACCAGCAGAAATGTCTTCAAATTGCTTTGGGTTTTTATCATCAATACAATTTTCTAATACATCTAATCTCATTTCAGAAATTGGGTGCATAAAAAACGGAATAGAATATCTAGATGCTCCCCAAGATTCTTTAGGAGGGTTTACTACACGATGAATCGTAGATTTTAATTTATTATTACTGTGCCTAGAAAGCATATCACCAACATTAATCATTAGTTCCTCTGGTTGGGCAATTGCATCCATCCATTCTCCTTTATGGTTTTGTACTTGTAATCCTTTACCATGAGATCCCATTAGTAAGGTAATTAAGTTAATATCTCCATGAGCGGCTGCTCTAACAGCACCTTTAGGTTCTTCAGTTATTGGAGGATAATGAATAGGTCTTAAAATACTGTTTCCGTTTAAAATGTATTTATCAAAATATTCTTCATCTAAACCTAAATGTAAGGCTAAAGAACGTAATACATATTTAGCTGTTTTTTCTAGCATTTTGTAAGCTTGTTTTCCAACCTTATTAAACTCTGCTAATTCATTAACAGTAACATTATCGGGATATTCTTTTTCTAATTTAGGGTTGTTCTCTACATATTGTCCAAAATGCCAAAATTCTTTTAAATCTCCTTCTTTTTTCCCTTTTGCACTCTCTTTTCCGAAAGAAACGTATCCTCGTTGTCCTCCAATACCAGGAATTTCATATTTCTGTTTTGTTTCTACAGGTAGTTCAAAGAATTTTTTAATTTCTTCGTATAAATTTTCTACGAGTGTATCGTCTAAAAAATGGCCTTTTAAAGCTACGAAACCAATGGTTTCATAAGCATTTCCTATTTCGTTAATAAATTTTTGTTTCTGTTCTTTATTATCAGATAAAAAATCTCTTAGGTCTACACTTGGTATTTTATTCATTGTAGTAGTTTTTTTCTATTGTATAAAGTTACTAAAAAAGTGTTATTGTATTATTTATTTTTTTGAAAAAGGAATTAAATATGAAATAGAATAATTAAATCCGAAACCAGTATTACTAGTAAATACAGTATTAAAACCTGGAGCATAGAGTGTTTTAAAACCAGGTTGGTCATCAATACTTAAAGCTATTTTATAAGCCCCATGAAACCCAATAAATAAATTTTTAAATGTTTCTGCCTTAATTCCTAATTGAAATTCAAACCAATGTGCTTTTAATCCGCTTTCAGTAATGGGGGTTGTAATTCGCTCATTAGGAAATTCAATATCTATATTACTATCTCCTGTAGAAAGGTTAGGAGTAAAATTATTAAGAGTATGCTCAAAAATAGCAAAACCATACCTACCACCAACATAAATCTCATTATTCATATCTAGCCAATTTGTATAGGTATTATAATTAGCTCCTAATCTTATATAACTACCTTTAGAAGTAGAAGTGGTAAAATCTTCAAATGTAATTTCTTTTTCTCTACCAATTTCACCAGCGGCATACCATTTTTTTGTTAATCGATAATCACCTACTAATTCTAAACCAGTATAACTTTTATCAATAAAACCTAAACCAATTCTACTTAAGTCGATACCAAGACGTAAACCATACCCAGTTTTATAAACAATAGTGTCTTTCTTTTTAGTTTTTTGTTTGGTAGGAATATTTTGAGATATTCCGTTAATAACACAAAAAAAGACAAGTAAATTAATGAAAGATGTTAACGTGCGCATTGTTTTGTGTTTTTATAGATTCAACTTGGTTTACAGATAATCGATCTATCCAACCTGTTTTTTCAAAAGAAACATTATTAAAAATTACTCTAAAACCACAGGATCTAGAGACAAAATCATTTTCAGGTTCATATTTTATGGTTAAAGTAGCTGTTTGATTATCAGCTAAAAACCCATTATCTGTTTCATTTTTTTTCAAAATATAAACTGTTTCTGAGGTAAGAGAATTTAAGGGGATAGCAATACTATCTGTAGATTGATTTATAAATAAACTATCTTTTTTTCCTTGCGCTATGATAGAAAAACGAGTTACAGCTTTTAGATCATCTATGCTAGCTTTTTCATAAAATCGTAATACTAGATTAGGGGTAACCGGATTAAGAGTACAGAAATCATCTTTCTCACAACTACTTATGATAGAAAATAGAATTAAAATCGCTATAATTTTTTTTTTCATTATTTAATGTAATAACAATATGCTTCAAAAGTAAGCATAATTGCGAATAGTTAATGGTTAAAATATACCTAATACTAGGTATGTATGTACGGTTTAATAATTTATTTCTTTACAGAAGGGAAATATAAAAACTTTAAACATGAAAAAAAATATACTTTTTTTATTTATGCTGGCAAGCATGTTAACAATTAATGCAATTGAAAATGATGTTAATAATAGTAAAGAAACTTTTTTTGGAAAGAAAAAAGTAGAATTAGGAGTTTCTGAAAGTGATGCAGAAATTTTTATAAATGGAAAATTGGTAGGTAAAGGATCTACAAAAGTTACCGTATCTAAAGGTGATTGTGTCATGGTAATTGTTAAAAAAGTAGGGTACTTAACGGAACGAATTGAGTTTTGTAATAAAAAAAACATGACGAAACCTCCAAAATCTTATTATGTAGAAATGAAGAGAGATGATGCTTACGATGCTTCTGTACAAACGGATATTGCAAATATTGATATAGAGCTTAAATGTGAAAAATTAAGCAAGGACAAAGCATGGAAATTGATTAACCAGATTGTTTTAACTTATATTGATGTAATAGAAATGACAGATAAAGAAACAGGGTATTTAAGAACAGCTTGGTCTTTAAAATCATTTATTCAGAATACCGTACGAACTAGAATGATTGTAAAAGAATCATCATCTGATCCTTTGATATTTAAGGTAAAATTAATTTCTGAATCTTCTGGGTTGCCACTTACAAGTGTAAAAAGTGATGAATTGTATAAAGAATGGGATCGTGTTTTAAGATCGTATTCAGATGTAATAAGTGAATTTCAAGCGAGAGTTAAATAAGGGAAATATTTGCAGAATTAAAAAAGAAGAGAAAAAAGACTGCCAGAAAAATTATTTTTCTGGCAGTCTTTATGTTATTACTTTTCAAATAAAACTACCGTTTCTATATGCGAAGTATGCGGAAACTGATCTACTAAACTTATTTTTTTTATAGTATAACCAGCTTCATTTAATAATTCTGTATCTCTAGCTTGTGTAGCTGGGTTACAAGAAACATATACCATTCTGTCGGCATTTAAATGAATTATTTTTTTAAGTGTTTTTGGAGCAATTCCTGCTCGAGCAGGATCTAAAATAATGGTTCTAATTTTATTTTTATATTCTGGGTGCTCGGTAAGAAATTTACCAACATCGGCAGCATAAAACTCTAAACCTTCAATAGCATTTCGCTTGGCATTTTTCTTAGCGTCTTCAATAGCAGAAGCAACAATATCTACGCCAATTATTTTAGTGTTAGTTCCTTTAGAAGCTAAAATCTGTCCGATAGTTCCTGTTCCACAGAATAAATCCATCACCACAGTATTATCAATCGCTTCTTTATTTTCTAAAGCATAATCAATTACTTTAGTGTATAATTTTTCAGCAGATTTAGGGTTGGTTTGAAAAAAGCTTTTCATGCTAATTTCAAAGTTTAAGCCTAACAATTCTTCGACAATTTTGTCTTTTCCGTATACCAAATCAATATTACCAGAAGTAGCAATAGTTCTATCACCAACTTCATCATTAATAGTATGTAATAATCCTGCTAATCGTTCGCCAAAAATATCTTTTAAGAAACTAGCAAAAGCGTTTAAATCAAACTTAGGTAAATCACCAGATGTGGTTACCAAATTAAATAAAAGCTCGTTTGTTTTATACGATTTACGAACTACAAAATATCTAAAAAAACCTTCTCTTTTTGGGCCATGCCAAGGAGTTAAGCCAGTATCTTGACAGTATTTTCTAATCTTTATTAAATTATCCTCAAATTGGGCATCAAAAAGACCACTGTCTTTATCTAAGTTTTCACCCATCCACCAAACACCACGTCTTTTAAAGCCTAAAGTAAATTCATCTACATCTTTCTTTGCATTTTTGTCATACCCAATAGCAGAAAAACCATATTCCATTTTATTTCTGTAATGAAATAGGTTAGGAGAGGTGACAAACTCATCAAACACCTCTTCTATGTTGGTAACTTTTCCAATTCTCTTAAAAAGAGATAGGGTACTTTCATATTTATATTGATGTTGTTTTTCTATGGGAAGTTGAATGTATGGAGCGCCAGGTATTTCTTGATATGGTACAGAAACTTCATCTTCAGAAGGTTTTAAAACATCTATAAGTTTACACTCTGCATACTTTTTGCTCGATTTTTTAACCTGTGCTTTAACAAATTGCCCAGGCAGTGTATTGGGAATAAAGACAACAAACTCTCCATGTTCATTTCTTATACGACCAATTCCTTTTCCTCCAAAAGCATAATCTTCAATTAAGATTTCAATAATCTCTCCTCTTTTTACAAACTTATTACGTTCTCTACGTGGCATTCTTCTGAAATTTATTAGGTTGCAAAATTAGAAAAAGTTAGGCTTTGAATCTCTTAATATTAGAAATAAAAAAGGTTTATTTTTAATAAAATGAACTTTTTGAAAAATGAAACGTCTATATATTGTAATCAATGAAGATTAATTTGGAAGATTTAAAAGATGCAGATTTAGTAAAGCAATACCAATTAGGAAATAAAAAAGCATTTGCTGTTTTAGTAAAAAGATGGCATTTATTATTCTGTAAAATAGGATATAGATATGTTAAAGATGCAGATGTGTCTAAAGATATTGCACAAGAAAGTTGGACAGTTATTTTATCTAAAATAGATACATTAAAAGATTCAAGTAGCTTTAAAAGCTGGGCAATTAGTATTGTAACTAGAAAATCTATAGACTTTTTAAGAAAATCGAACAGAAAGTATTCGAAACTCATTTCCTATTACCACGAGAGTTGTAGAAAAGAGAGGACACAAGAAAATGGGAATATAGAGAACAAAACAAATAAGAAGGAACAATTAAAAAAGGAAATAGAAAAATTACCTAACAAGCAAAAAGTTATTATTAGACTATTTTATGTAGAAGAATATTCTTTAAAAGAGATAAGCGAGTTATTAGATATATCTATTGGAACAACAAAATCTAGATTGTTTCATGCGAGAGAGAAATTAAAATCAATTTTAAAACATTAAATATGAATACTACAAAAGACATTGATAAATTAATTAAAGAAACATTAACAGAAGAAGAAGCTAAATTTTACGATGAATTAGAAGAGCAAAATATGATGCAAATGATTGGTGGAATTTTCTCAGGTAAAAATAAATGGGTTAATATACTCATGAGCATTGTGCAAATTTTATTTTTTATGGTATTTGTGTATTGTGCCATTCAGTTTTTTAAAACAGAAGAAACCAATGAATTGATAAAATGGGGAGTAATAGGATCTGTTAGTATTATGGCATCTAGTTTGTTAAAATTATATACTTGGATGCAAATGGATAAAAAAGCAATTTTAAGAGAAATGAAACGTTTAGAATTATTGGTTACTGCTATGCAAATGAAATAAAAATCAAGAAAAAAAAGCACTTCTCGAACGAGAAGTGCTTTTTATCTATTTTTTTCTAAGATTTATTTTTTATTAAACTTATCTAAAATTTTTTCCATTTGTTTACCAGCTGCAGCACGACCACCTAAACCGAAAGATAAAACCACGGTTAAAGCTACTGCACCTAAAGTAATACCAAACGCTAAGTTGATAATATCATCTGCAATTCCCATTCTACGTAAGCCAATAGCCAAAAAGATCGCTAAAATGGCAACTCTGATAATGTTACCAATAAAAGGATTATTATCAGATTTTAAGAAATTTTTAGAAGCAATATTAGCAATCCAATTACCAACAGCAAGTATTAGTAATCCGAATAAAATATTACCACCTAATTCTACAATAGTATTCATCATTTCAGATAATCTTGTAAATTCTAATTTATCTATAGCAGTCATTAAACCAAATAAAATGATAAATGCATATACGATATTTGAGATTAATTTTTCAATATTAGTGCTACCAGTTAAAGAAGTTAAGCCAGCTTTTTGCATTACTTGGTTTACATTTAAACTATCTAATAAATCTCTAATTAATTCACTTAAAAATCTACCACCAACTACAAAAACGATCATAATAATTGTAGCCACTAAAATTTTAGGAATAGCTTCGAAGAAACTTTGTAACATATTACTTGCAGGGGCAGATATTGCTTCGAAATTTAAAATATTTAAAGCAACTATTAATAAAGGAATAAAGATGAAAATAAAAACTATTTTCTTTAATATAAGTACTAAATTTAAGTTTTCTGGTACTCTTAATTTAGGAGCAAATTTCTTAATAGTTTCTCCAGAAAGTTCTACTAATTCAGAAACGATGGTTGCTAGCATATAACCAATATAGCCTACTAAACCAGCGCCAATAATGTTAGGAATAAAGTTAGTGAATCCTTTTAAAAGATCTTTTACAGGTTCTAACACAGTTGTCATGCCTAATTTTTGTAATGCAAGCATAAACACAAAAATCATTACTAAATAATATACTAGTTTACTTATTAAGTTACCAATGTTTACTTTGTCATTGTTTAGTTTTTGATCTATTTGTGATTTATGAAAAACTTTTCGTACAAGTTTTCTAATAATTCCTGCTATAAACCATCCGAAGATAATAATAAGTATAGCACTTATTGGTCCACCAAAAGAACCAGTAATTTCATTAAAAGTGTTTAAAATTTGTTTCATGGTATAGTTGATTTTTTGTTATTATACTTAATTAGACAGTTTTAGTAGGGAAAAGTCACTTCAATACTAATTAAATAGAGTAAAAATTAATTAAAAAATAAGCATTAAAAACAGATGAAATAGTATTATTTTGCAGGTCTCTTAGGGATGATTTCTTTCCCACGCTGAATTTTCGATTCTTCGAAAGGATAAAGGTAGATAAGGAATGGTTATTTTATAAATTAAAAGTATTAGAAAATGGCTGTTTTAGAACAATTAACTTCGCAACAGGCGATCGATTTAGAAAACAACTATGGAGCCCATAATTACCATCCATTACCAGTAGTTTTAAGTAAAGGAGAAGGTGTATATGTGTGGGATGTAGAAGGTAAAAGGTATTATGATTTTTTGTCTGCTTATTCAGCAGTAAACCAAGGGCATTGTCATCCTAAAATTGTAGATGCTATGGTAAATCAAGCAAAACAATTAACATTAACATCTCGTGCATTTTATAATGATATGTTAGGGCGTTATGAAAAATTTGCAACAGATTTTTTTGGTTTTGATAAGCTATTACCAATGAATACAGGAGCAGAAGCAGTTGAAACAGCTTTAAAATTATGTAGGAAATGGGCTTATGAAGTAAAAGGAATTGATGAAAATGAAGCACAAATAGTTGTTTGTGAAAATAATTTTCACGGAAGAACAACTACTATCATCTCTTTTTCTAATGATCCTGTAGCTCGTAAGAATTTTGGTCCGTTTACCAATGGATTCATAAAAATTGAATATGATAATTTAAAAGCATTAGAAGAAGTTTTAGAGAGTAACAAAAATATAGCAGGTTTTATGGCTGAACCTATTCAAGGAGAAGCTGGAGTTTATGTGCCTTCTGAAGGGTATTTAGCGGCCGCTAAAGCATTGTGTAAAAAACATAATGTGTTATTTATTGCAGATGAAGTGCAAACAGGTATAGCACGTACAGGTAGGTTATTAGCAACCTGTGGAAATTGCTCTTGCGAAAACAAAAACTGTTCGGGAGAACCAGAAGCAAAACCAGATATTTTAATTTTAGGTAAAGCGTTAAGTGGTGGGGCATACCCAGTATCGGCTGTTTTGGCTAATGATGCAATTATGAATGTAATTAAGCCAGGAAATCATGGATCTACATTTGGAGGAAATCCTATTGCTGCTGCTGTAGCAATAGCTGCTTTAGAAGTGGTAAGAGATGAAAAGCTAGCTGAAAATGCAGATAAATTAGGAGAAATATTTAGAGAGGAGTTAGGTAAATTAGTAGAAGAAACTAAATTAGTTACTCTAGTAAGAGGAAAAGGATTGTTAAATGCTATTGTAATTAATGATTCTGAAGATAGTGATACTGCTTGGAATATTTGCATGAAACTTCGTGACAATGGGTTGTTGGCAAAACCTACACATGGAAATATTATTAGGTTTGCACCGCCTTTAGTAATGAATGAAGAACAACTAAGAGATTGTATTTCTATTATAAAAAAGACAATTTTAGAGTTTGATAAATAAATGTTGATATTTAGATATTTATTAATTGTTTACTCTTTTTTTATTCTGTTTAGTTGTAAAAACAAAAAAGAAATATTACAAGGAAATTTACTTTGGAAATATTGTGGAGGTGCATATAAGGAAGAAGATATTATCTCTTTTAAAACTAACAAATGGAAGTATAATAAAGATACTATATTTTTAAATGAATTTCCAACAGCTACTTGCGTTTTAAATTCTAGAATAGATGGTAGCTATCAATTAATATTAATAAATATAAAAACAAAAGACAGTACTTTTTACTGTGGAAAATAAGAAAGAGCGACTTTTTAAGTCGCTCTTTTATTTTGGTAGAACTTGTTTTTAAACTGTATAAACCTTAGTTAAATTATACATTTTTAACTTTTATTTTACTCAAATAATGAGTATCTTTATTCTATGGCACGAACTATTGATATTCAGGTT
>CANMJA010000059.1 GCA_947498055.1 uncultured Tenacibaculum sp. | reverse complement strand
AGGTAAACCTAAAAAATGGCAAAGCCTTTAAAACATGACCACCGTCAAAGACGGTGGTTTTATATACTCAAATAAAGAAAGAATTTTAAAATGGAGTACCGAATTAGGTATAGATGCTTCTCATCCAACTTTAGTTATAACAGTAATGATTTTTTTACTAGTAACCGTTGGTGTAATAAAAAACCTTGGTTCTACTTTAGGTGAAGAAATTGGTTGGCGTGGTTTTTTTATTTTTGAATTAAAAAAAGTAATGTCGTTTAAAGCTCTAAGTATTGTAAGTGGTATTATTTGGGCTATTTGGCATTTTCCTATCATTCATTTAATATACGGAAAAGGAGAAAATCTTTTATTTCATTTGGCTGCTTTTACCTCTATGATCATAGGAATTTCTATCATTTTAGCTTACTTCACCTTTAAATCAAATAGTTTGTGGCCAGCAGCTATATTTCACTCTATTCATAATATTTATATTCAAAAAGTATGTACTCCTTTAACCATTTCTAACGATCATTCAACTTTTTGGATTGATGAATATGGTTTAATGATTCCTATTATTACTTCTATCTTTGCTATTTTTTATTGGAGAAAAGCTAGTATTGAAAATTTATAAAATAGATTCATTTTTATGTAAAATAATTTCAATTAAACTTTTTGTTAAATAAAAATCATCTAAGTTATATTTGTATAAAATAAAAAGAATGGAAAATATTAATATAGATAGTATTTTAGACCTTATTCAAGAAAAGGCTATTGTTTACATACCAAAATTACTTTTAGGTGGACTTATTTTATGGTTGGGTATGAAATTAATTAAACGATTAATTTCATTTTTAGCCAAAATAATGGAGAAAGCTGGTTTTGATGATACTATAAGACCTTTTTTAGTTTCTATGATTAATTTTGTCTTAAAAGGGGCTTTATTATTAATTATCGCTTCTATTTTAGGAGTTAATTTATCTAGTTTGGTTGCTTTGTTGGCAGCAGTTGGTTTTGCTATAGGAATGGCACTTCAGGGTAGTTTAGGTAATTTTGCTTCAGGAATTCTCATCTTAACACTAAAACCTTATAAATCTGGAGATTGGATTCAAGTAGAAGACAAATTCGGAAAAGTAGAAGAAATAGGAATTTTTAGCACTTCAGTTATTTCACCTGGTAACAAAACATTAATTATTCCTAATTCTAAAATTACAGATGGTGTAGTTACCAATTATTCTAGAAAAGGAATGGTTCGTTTAGAAATTAATGTAACTATGCCTTATGCAGAAAGCTTTCCTAATGTAAAAAACATTATTGAAAAAGCGATCACTAACGTAGATAATATTTTACAAGAACCTAAAACAGAAATAGGTATAGAGAATTTTGATTCTCATAGTATTCAATTAAGCGTTCGTCCTTACGTACACCCAGAACACTTTTGGCAAGTAACTTTCGATACTCATGAAGTAATAAAAAAAGCTTTTAGCGATCATAAAGTACAGGTTGCTTATTCAGAGGGGGTTGAATTAGGTAGTATTGGTGAATAATTAATTATCTTTTAATTTGTAAGATATAAGCATAAAGTTGTCTAACTAAATACTCGAAAACTAGTTAGTATGAATTCTACCTCTTTAAACCAACTTTCAGAACAGCTTTTACTTGCTGTAAAAATGCAAGAAAACACCTCTGAAATTAAATTAGAATTAGAAAAAACACCTTTTAATAAATTAGAAAGCTTATCAAACGATACTACTAAAAAAGCTTTCTGGATTAACATTTATAACGCTTATTTTTTAATTTTAAGAAAGGAACAAAAAATAGAAAAACCTGCTATTTATAAGAAAAAACTGATTAGAATAGCGAATATTAATTTTAGTTTAGATGATATTGAGCACGGAATTTTAAGAAGATATCGTTATAAATATTCACTAGGTTTTTTAAGAAATTTCTTTGCACTCAAATTAATTAAAGAACTAGCTGTTTCTACAATCGATTATCGAATTCATTTTGCTTTAAATTGCGGAGCTAAAAGCTGTCCTCCTATTGCCTTTTATCATCTCGAAAAAATAGATACGCAACTAAATATAGCCACGCAATCTTTTTTAGAAGCAGAAACCGATTTTTATACCGACAAAAAAGAAGTACATATAAGTATGCTATTTAAATGGTATTTAGGAGATTTTGGCGGAAAAAGAGGTATTAAAAATATTTATTTAACGCAATTAGGTCAAAATATTTCTGATTTCAAAATTAAATTCAAACCATATTCTTGGGAAGAAGATTTAAATAATTTTATCTAATACTAATTGTTACATTTATTTGTTTAATAAATAGAGATATCCTAAAAAATAGATATATATATAAAGCTCTTACATCAAAAAAAATCTGTTCTTAACAAGCCTAAATTATTAATAAATAATGAATAATATAAACATATTAATTGCACACTTAGAATGTTTTGGTAAACTATCGAAAGAAGATAAGCAACTAATTTTTAATTATACTTATTCACAAAATTTAAAAAAAGGAGAAATATTTATAAAAACTAGTGAAATTGCCCATAAAATAGGCTTTATTATCTCTGGTGTTTTTAGATATTTTTTTTACGATATGAATGGTAACGAAATTACTTCTCTTTTTATCAAAGAAAATCAATTTGTTACCAATATTACTAGCTTTAATGAATTAATACCTAGCTCTGGTACTATTTCTTCAGAAACTTCTTCTACTATAGTAATAATCGACAGAGATTCATGGGATTTTTTATCAGAAAAAATCACTAATTGGAACACTATTTTTTCTAATATTAGCAATAAAGCATTACTCGAAAAAGTTAATTTTCAACGAAAAATAATTAATGAAGATGCTATAAATTCATATATGCATTTTGTAGAAACACACCCAACAGTAATACAAAGAGTTCCTTTAACACATATTGCTTCTTTCTTAGGAATTACTAAATTTTCTTTAAGTAGAATTCGTAATAAAATTATGGCAGACAAGAATTAATTGCCATTTGACAACATAGAGTTACTAAATACATAATAGTTTTGCAATTAAATGTAAAATCTTATATTTATGAAACTTAACACTTTTTGTTTTTTTATAACAATATTATTACTAACCTCTTGTAATGATTCTTCTAAGGATATGGATATGCCTGAAACAATTAAAGAACTAAAATCGCCTCAAAAGCATTTAGCTAAAGCCCAAATTTATAGATGGTATCAGTTATATGAAAGAGAATTAAGCGATGTTAGAATTAATAACACAATGGATATGCTTGCTGATGATATTTTTTTAAAATCTTCAGCAGGAGAAATGAAAGGAAAAAAGAATTATCCAGATAGAGTAAAAGTATTTAAAGGATGGGAAAATGCACATCATGTAGATAATATAGAAGTAAATCTTGATGAAAATGGTGGTTTACTTTTAGAAGCAGATATAAGATATCAAAACATACAGCCTAGCGGAGATAAAAGTAGTTATAAGATACATTATAACACAAAGTTGACAGTAGATGATTTTAATTTACCTAACTTTAATTCTATAGAAATTGTTCCTACAGAAGAAAGTCAAGAAAGTTATGTTGATGCCTATCCTGTTAATCGTGTTAAATCACTTATGCATTATTGGTTAGCAAATATGGAGCGATTAGATGGAGAAGTTACTCCTTTTAAAGAATTATTAGCTCCTGATTTTGAATTAAACTTTTCAACTTCTTCCAAAATAACTTCTATAGATGCTTTAAAAACATGGTTAAACGGCACTCCTAAACAACTTAAAGAAAGTGAACATACTCCAAAAGATTTTTCTATTAAAAACATTACAGATAACGAATATGAGGTTACTGTTTTTTTTAATTGGAAAGGAGTAACTAAAGAAGATGTTAAACTGAAAGCAGTAACAAAACATGTATGGCATGTATTAGACAATATAAACGATAGATTTGCCAAAATAGTAAAAGTAGATGTTACACAAATTTCACCTTTTGAAGTTGTAGAATAAATATTAAAAAATAAAATAGAGCCCTTTAGTTATATAACTAAAAGGCTCTATTTTATATACCTTTATTATCACTTATTTAGTGTGTTACAAAATAAATAACTTTATAAGCTATTATTCCATATTTTTATCTCACTAAAGGGCATGGCAAAACCCTCCTCCATCAGAAAATTCACATTCATCGTATAAAAAACCAGTGCATTTGCATCCTCTCGGACAAAAAACTTTGCATATTCTTGGTATGATGAATCCTCCTGCTATTTCTTTTTGTTCTTTAATAGTTAATGACTCTCCTAATTGTTTAATTTTGTTTAACATTATATAGATTTTTAGTTGGTTAAAAAGAATATCTAAATAGATATTAATATAAAAACCCAATTTAATAAAAATAACGCTTCCTTTATTTAATTTAAACCTTTTATTTTCAGTTATTTACTGTTTTTTGAAATTTTTGTAATAAAAACAGAAAAGATTGTAATGATATTTTTTATCTTTTCGACTAACATACCAACTTATACTATAAAATCGTTATAAGAAATCAAATAAACTATATAATATTTATAAAATGAGCACAATTAGACTAGGTGATGAAGCACCAAATTTTACAGCAACAACAACAGAAGGAACTATTAACTTTCATGAATGGTTAGGAGATGATTGGGGAATACTATTTTCTCATCCTGCAGATTACACACCTGTTTGTACTACTGAACTAGGAACTGTAGCAAAGTATAAAGCTGAATTTGATAAAAGAAATGTTAAAGTAGCTGCATTAAGTGTAGATGGATTAGAATCGCACAATGGCTGGGTAAAAGATATTAATGAAACTCAAAATACCGAAGTTAACTTTCCTATTATTGCAGATGAAGATAAAAAAGTAGCTGTTTTATATGACATGATTCATCCTAATGCAGATAGCAAACTTACTGTAAGATCTGTATTTGTTATCGATCCTAATAAAAAAGTAAAATTAATTATTGTATACCCAGCCTCAACTGGTAGAAATTTTGATGAATTATTAAGAGTTATTGATTCTTTACAACTTACTGCTTATCATAAAGTAGCTACACCTGCTAATTGGAATAATGGAGATGACTGTGTTATTGTACCAGCTGTTTCTAATGAAGAAATCCCTAATTTATTTCCAAAAGGACATACTGAAGTAAAACCTTATTTAAGAACTACACCGCAACCAAACCTAAAGTAGAAGTTATGGAAAAAAAATATCCAATACCTCCTTTTAACGAAAAAACTGCTTTACAAAAAGTAAAAGGAGCTGAAAAAGCTTGGAACAGCAAAGATTCTGTGCAAATTTCTAATGCATATAGTATAGATACTGAATGGAGAAATAGATCAGAATTTATTAATGGACGTGAGGAGGTACGGGTATTTTTAAAAAAGAAATGGGAAAATGAATTAGATTATAAACTAAAAAAAGACTTATGGTCGTTTAGTGAAAATCGTATTGCTGTTCGTTTTGAATATGAATTTAAAAATAAACAAGGCCAATGGTTTAGGGCTTATGGCAATGAAAATTGGGAATTTGACGAAAATGGGTTAATGAAAAAAAGATTTGCTAGTATTAATGATTTACCTATAAATGAATCTGATCGAAGATTGTAAAAATAATTATTCGAAATAATATTTTATTTTTAATATCTATAGTCTATCTTTTAAGTAAATTTATATTTTTTTAATGAAAGTAAATAAACGCCTATAAAATTATTACATTTAGTAATAACCAATATGAATACTTTAGAGAAAATTAAACGAGAATATTATAGTGTTCTAAATACTCAAGAACTGAAAAAATCTGAATTAGATTATACTATTTTAGAAAAACAAGTTCCATTTTTAGACCAAATGGCTAAGGTTAAAAATAGTGGATTAACGGTTTTTGATTTAGCAAAAAAAGAGCATGTATACAGTTCTTTTAATTTAGCAAATCTGTTTGGTTATAACTTAGACAATATTGATACTAATTATTACAATTCAAAAGTTCATCCTAAAGATTTAATTTCATTAATGAATACAGGAATTTTTGCTTTAAAAAAATTATATAAACTGCCTATTGAAGAGCGAAAAAATTATAAACTACAAAATGAATATCGAATTTTAAATTCACAAAATAAATATATTCGAATCATAGAACAATTTCAGACACTTGAATTAGATAAGCATGGAAATTTCTGGTTGGCTTTAAGTACTATGGATATTTCTCCCAATCAAGAACAATACGACGGAGTTAGAAGTCAGTGGGTTAATATAATTACAGGAGATGTTAGTGTAATACAATTTGACATAGATAAGAATAAAAAATTATCCAATAGAGAAAACGAAATTCTTTCCTTCATAAATGATGGTAAGCTTAGTAAAGAAATATCTAACGAATTATCTATTAGTGTACATACTGTTAATACACATAGACAAAATATTTTAAAAAAATTAGGAGCGAATAGTTCTATTGAAGCTATTAAATTTGCAAAAAACTTAAATCTGGTTTAAAATTTACTGATAAATCAGTATAGTATATTCTTATTACCAACTCTAGCTTTGTAATATAATCTAATTACAAAATTAATTGAATATGTTGGTTAAAAAGATATTGTGGTTTTCCTTATTTTTATTCTCTCTCTTATCTCAATCTCAAGAAATTACTCAATCTATTAGAGGTAAAGTTATAGACCACGATTCTAAACAACCTTTACCTAACGCCTCTATTATTATTTTAGGAACTAAGCCTATTATTGGCACTATGTCTGATTTAGATGGTAATTTTGTTCTTAAAAATGTGCCTGTAGGAAGATATGATTTAAGAATTGATTTTTTAGGATACGAAACAATTATTAAACCAGAAGTAATTGTAACCTCTGCCAGAAAAGTAATTGTAAACATTTCGTTAGTAGAAAGCACAAACTCTTTAGAAGAAGTTGTTATTACTCCTAGAGTTACTAAAGAAAAGCCTATTAATAGAATGGCTACCGTTAGTGCTAGAATGTTAAGTATTGAAGAAGCCAATAGATATGCTGGTGGTTTTGATGATCCTGCTCGATTGGCGGCATCTTTCCCTGGTGTATCTAGTAGTGTTGGTAATAATGCTATCGTTATTAGAGGAAATGCTCCTAAGTTTTTACAATGGAAAATTGAAGGTGTTGAAATACCTAACCCTAATCATTTCGCCAATTTAGGAGTATTTGGTGGTGGTGGTATAACAGCTTTAAGTAGTAATTTATTAGCCAATTCCGATTTCTTAACTGGTGCATTTCCTGCAGAATATAATAACGCTCTTTCGGGAGTTTTTGATATTAGAATGAGAAATGGAAATGATTCTGAATATGAACATAGCTTTGAAGTTGGTACTATTGGTATTGATTTTGCTTCGGAAGGACCTATTGGTAAAAAAGACAATGCTTCTTACTTAGTAAATTACAGGTATTCTACACTCGGACTTATTTCTTCTTTATTACCAGAAGAATCTCAAGGTACAAATTACCAAGATTTATCCTTCAAAATTAAAATTCCCACTAAAAAAACAGGGCATTTTTCAATTTGGGGAATTGGTTTGTTAGACCAATCTGGTAGCAGCCCAAAAACGAATATAGAAGATCGCAATTATTACAGCGATATTGAAAAACAAGATGTAAAACAATTTATGGGTGCATTTGGTATAAATCATCGATTAATTTTTCAAAATTCTGCTTACTTAAATTCTACTTTAGCGGTTTCTACCAATGGTATTGACTTAAAAACTGATAGACTTACCTCCTCTTCTACGTTACAGCCTTATAATGCAATAAATAACACCAATAACAACATAACATTTAAAACATTTTTTAATAAAAAATTCAGTTCCAAACATACCAACAGAACAGGAATTACCATAAGAGGTATGCATTTTAATCTAAGTTTAAAAGAAAATAATACTCTAACTAATAATTTAAATACTTTGGTTTCAGACACAGGTTCTAGTGCTTTAATTTCAACCTATTCTAACTCCTCTTTATCGTTTAAAAATGTAAAGTTTACTATTGGAATTAATACACAATTTTTTACCCTTAATAAACAAACTACTTTAGAACCACGTATTGGAACAAGCTATCAATTAAATAAAAATAATAAGATTAGTTTTGGCTATGGTTTGCATAGTAGAATTGAAGATTTAAATATTTATTTAGCAAATACGATAAACTCTCCTAGTGCAAAAGCTAATAAAAATTTAGATTTTTCAAAAGCACATCATTTCGTTTTTGCATACGATTGGAATCTTTCTAAAAAAACACATTTAAAAATTGAGCCTTATTTTCAAAAATTATATGATATACCTATTATTAAAAATAGTACTTCTTCTCTTTTAAATTTACAAAATGATTGGTTTATTAATGATACGTATACTAACGCAGGGGAAGGACAAAATTATGGTATTGATCTTACTTTAGAACAATACGTACATAAAGGCTTTTATTATTTAGTATCTGCTTCTTTATTTAATTCTAAATACAAAACAGATACTGATATTTGGTATAATACTCGATTTAATAAAAATTTTCTTTTTAACTTTTTAGCAGGTAAAGAATTTAAACTAGGTAGAAAAAAACAAAATTTATTAGGTATTAACCTAAGAGTTAGTATTCAAGGTGGAGATAGATATTCAATAATTGATACAGCAAACTCAATTATTGAAAAAGATGTTATTTATAATGAAAATACCCCTTTTACAGAACAAACAAAAAGTTCATTTATTACGCACTTTACCATAAATTATGAATGGTATAAAAGTAAAAACACGCAAAAATTATCTTTAAAAATACTAAACGCCTCTAACTACAAAGAGTTTTTAGGGCATCGTTATAATATTAAAAACAATACTGTAGATGAACATAGAGAAGCTCTAATAATTCCAAATTTAAGTTATAAAATTTCTTTTTAAAATATATTCTAACTCTTTTAAAAATTAACTCTTTTCACGGAATTCAGGGGAGCGTTTCCTTCATTTAAAACTCTAATTTTGCTAAAACATAACTATAAAAACTATTTATGAACACAAAAAAAACACTGTCAAAATTTGCCTTTTTTCAATTCTTGATAGTGATAACAGTATTTATTTTTGCTTGTAATGACGATACTGCTATCCCTAATTCAAATATTGATCTTGAAAACGCTAAGTTGAATGATTTTCCTTTGGAAGAAATTAACTATTCTGATATAGAAATTATACAACCTATTATAAAAAATAATGAAGAAATTACTAAGGGTGAAATAACAATAACTGTACCTTATACAGTTATTTCTTTGAATTTAACATTAAAAAGTGTAAATATAAATACTTCAGAATTTTCTATTTTTCCTGATGTAGGAGTTCAATCTTTTTTTTCTGAAAAAGAATATGTTACTTACAAAATAACTTCAAAAATAGACCCTGAAAAAAGTTTACATTATAAAATTAAAGTCCTTATTGAAGAAAAACCAAAAGAAGAAAAACTTTCTTTAACTACTTTCGAGTTAATAGATGTTAATCACAAGGATAAACCGTATACAGATATCGACTTAACTACAAAAGCAACATCACAAGCAATAGATTCTCTTGCTTTTTGTTTATTTCCAGTTCCTGTAAATTATTCTAAATTAACTCCTGCCATCACCTATGAAGGATCTAAAATTGAATATAGAACAAACAATAATAATTTTAAAGAGTATCCAATTACAACTGGTGCAGAAATAGATTTCTCTTACCCTAATACAGTAGATTTTAAAATTAGTAATACCGATAATTCTAAATTTAAAATTTATCGAATAATTGTAGATACAGACTACCCTGTTATTTTTTCTGGTCAAACCATTATTCAGCCTAATCTTAATCAAGGAGAATTTCTTAGTCATAGTGTTACAGTTCCTAATGTGAAAATGGGGAGTACCTATAATGGTGTTGGTGTTACTACTTGGAAAAACATGGGTAATTACCCTATATCAAACATGAGTCCTAATGAATATACAAATACTACAGGTCCTGTTGCTGATTTAAATATTTTTACCACTACATTATCTAGTACTGGAGGAAATATAAATCCAGGTGAAGAAGGTACTGTAAACATTGTCATCACCAATACTCCTATGTTAGGAACCTACAAATCTACTGCAGAATTTCACCTTCGTTTTAATCAAAATTCTTTTAGAACTGTTAATTCACCAGAAGACAATTATATCTTAAATATTGGTTATAAAAAATTTCAATTAAATATTGAAGGAACTGTTACTAATTAACAACAATAAACACACTGAAAATAAATCATTTAAATTTATAAAAAAGAACACAATTAAACTACAAAAATGAATAACATGAAAATCAACAACAAAAAATTAAATTTTATATTAATAGCCATTGGACTCATATTTATGAATTGTACTGAAAACAATCAACCACAAATTAATGATATGCCTCCAGAAATTTTAATTATAAGTCCTATGCAAAACCAATATATTACTGATTGGGAAAAACCTGTAACTTTAGAAGCTAATGGAACTGATGACCTAGAAATAAAGGCTATGATAATTGTAGTTACAAATAGTAATGGAGATATTATATTTGAAAAAACGACTGATAATACATCTAGTAATAAAATAGCCTTTACCGTATCTGAAAAATACATTGCTCAAGAATCAGGTACTTATACTGTTGTGTATACAGCTATAGACTCTAATGGTAATAAAACTACTTCAATTTCTAGATCTTTTATTTACATTGTTGGATTCTAGTAATAAAACAGCCTTTACTGTATCTGAAAAATATATAGTACTAAAATAATTAAAGAATAATTTTATGTTATGAAACATATACTCCTCAAATAACATAAAACATCAGAGATTTTCTCTATTTTAAATAAAAAAATAATCATAAAAATTATGCCCTATAGAAGAATCATTAACGACACTTAAAACAATCATTATGAAAACAACATTTTCAACAATTACAACACTCTTATTTACCTTTAGTTTAATAGCTCAAAATTTAAGTTTTAAAGAAGATAGAACCATCAGTTTTTATAGAGACTATACTTTTTACATAGGATCATATTTAAAATCGGGAGTAGTTTTAGATAAAGAAGATAATAAGATAATTGTTGGTGCTTATGATGGTATAGATGTAAATTTTGGTAATGCTAACTTCATCTCTTCTAAAGGGCATCCAAATGCCTATATAGCTAAATATAACCAAAGCGATGAACTTTTATGGCTTAAAAACATTGGTGGTACTAAAGATCAATCAACCACCCCTAGAGAAAATGTTACCTTAGACTTTGCTACTGATGTAGCTGTAGATAGTAATAATAATATTTATGTTCTTGCTACTATAGATGTAGCCACTACTGAAACTGTAGATTTTGACCCCGAACACCCGAATACCAACTCCATTATTAAAACCAACCCTAGTTTTAGTTCTTCTCAAAGAAATCTAAATGTATTTTTAATTAAATATTCTCCTAATGGAAAGCTTTTGTGGTACAAAGAAGTACAAGATATTTTTAATGATGCATCTTTTAAATTATTAGTAGATGCTAACGATCATGTATTTTTTACAGGTTCTTTTGATGGTATTACAGGTAGTTTTATTGATTTTGATACTTCTAAAGATTATCCAGATGATAGAGACATTATTCAAAACAGGTTTTTAAGACTTGGATTTATTGTTCAATATGATGAGGATGGTAATTTCATAAACGCTTACGGAATTGGAGGTGGTACTATTAGCGATATAACGATGAAGACTTCTTCCTCTAAAAACAGGTATGCTTCAGGTTCTTTTAGCGCAGCTAAAACTAATACAAATGAAGGTTTATCCTTATTTAAAAATAGTAAAAAGCCAGCATATGTGACTAGCCAAGGTCGTTTTGAATTTGCCCCAGAAAATCAAGACATTTTTATTGTAAAGTATCTTAAATCGGGAGAAGTTTTATGGACTAACACCATTAGTTCTACTTCTGAAAATCGCGTATCTGAAATGGTTATTGATAAAAATGAAAATGTATATATTTCTGGGTATATAAATGGTGCTTCCGTTGATTTTGATACAAATAATAGTTCTACTACTGATACAAGAAGTGCTTCTTCTGGAGATCGTGCTTTTATTGCAAAATATAATGCACTTGATGGTAGTTTAAATTGGGTTAAAACCATTGAAGGTGGAAATTTTTCTAAAATTAGAGATATTGCTATTCAAAATGATAAAATAATTGTTGGTGGAGAATTTAATGGTACTATTAAAATGGGAACTCATAAGCTTACTGCAAATGTTACAAATCCTTTTATTGCAATTATAGATACTAATGGAAATTGGCTGTCTGTTGGAAACATGGAAAAGTCTTCGTTTTCTTCTGTTTCAGATGTTATCATAGCCAAAGACGGTACGATACATTATTTAGGTTTTAAAGCTAAAAGCATTACAGATGAACAACATATTGTAGAAAATTTATTCATAGGTAAAGTAAATAACTCGGTACTTTCTATTGACCAACTAAATAGCGAAATCGGTACATTTAATGTATCTCCCAATCCTACTTCTAATCATATCAATATTGAGTTTAAAGAACAAAAACCTAATGTTGAAATTAAAATATATAATTATTTAGGACAAATAATGCTTTCCAAAAAATCTTCATTCGTAAAAAAGGAAAGAATACATATTAATACTCTTGAGAAAGGAATTTATTTTTTACAAATTGAAGAAAATGGAACAATAACGAATAGTACTAAAATAATTAAAGAATAATTTTATGTTATGAAATTATTCTTTAAAACACTGAATACCAAACTAATCAAAGGATTTAAAAACCCTTTGATTAGTTTTACAAAAATGTATCCTGTAAAATAAATATTCGCAATCTATATAAAATTAATAAGGTAAATATTGTAGATAAACTATAATTTATTCTTCCCTTCTACTGAAATTTCCGAGCCTTCTAATAACATAATTGAAGTTGGTGTTACTTCTCTCAAAAATTCAAAATTGGTTCCGTAAGTTGCTTTAAAATCTATTTCAATGTTTGACTTGATTATTGGGTAATATTCCCATTTAGGATGTTTTACTTCATATTCAGTCGTTTTTGTATCTGTTTCTTTTGCATAACCCCAATAATGTTCAGAAATAAATTCTATTACTGAGTTTTCTTCTATACTTGTAGGTTTGTTTACTGCTTCTACTTCAATTAAGTTCCATTTTTTATTCTTTTTCCATTGATAGCCAACTTTTAAATTTTCTTCTCCAATTTCCCAAGAGTGCCTCATTGGTAATGTTTCATAATTTTCATTATAAATGGTATTAGCTATAAAAGTAATCGCAGATTTTGGTACTATTTCTTTAATAAAAACAACTCCTCTTTTTATTTCATCATTTATTGTTCGCTTTACATAAAATCGAAGATTTACCTCTTCAAAATTAATATGAAACGGTACTTTAAAACCTAATAATTTTGTGTTTTTAAACATAAAACCTACCACACTTACATAGCATTTACCTTCAAAAAAATCGAGTTCTGTACCATAAGGAACATATGGCTTTAATACCTTTGGGTCTATGCTATAATTTACCATGATTAATTTTCTCCATGCTGCTTTTAAAAAACTCATATATCTTTTTTATTTATTTGATAAATCTGTTCGGTTATATAAGTAAAAAATAAGGATAAAATAATAGGTGTTAACATTAAAAGATATCCTAAATAATCAATATTAAAAGGAATTAATTCAGCTACAAAAAATACAATAATGCATATTACAATATATATTCCTACCGAATTAGTATAAATAGTTAACTTTTTTAAGTTTACTACGTCTTTTTTAGCTATCAAAGGAGATAATATAAGTGCAGATATTATTTGAAAAATACCCAAAAAAATTGCTAACATAGCTGCATAAATTAAATATTTTTCTTTAGAAGTATATCCTAACAAAATTAACCCTATAAATAAGGTCATAATTGCCCTATTTTTCCATGCTATAATTGAAATTGTATTTTTCATTTAGTGCTATTCTAAATAATTACTAATTTAAAATTTCTTTCCATTTTCCTGTTTCTGCATATTCTTTAATAGTATCATTTCTTAATTTAAGAAATCGTGTCATATACTTTTCTAAGAAAAGAAAATCTACAAACTTACCTAAAATACCTAATGGTGAATGATACTCTAAGATATCTACTAATGTAGTGGTATTACCTTCAAACGAAAAAAAATGTTCGTGCTTAAAACTTTTAAAAGCACCAGATACCATTTTATCTGCAAAATAATCTGCCTCTCTACAACCTGTTACTTTAGATGTAAAATTTTGATAAACCCCTAAATGTTTCGCTCTCCAGGTTACTGTTTCATTTAACTCTATAAGACCAGTTGTTCTTCCTGCTATAGCTTTCTCGTTCGTTTCTTTTGTTGATTCTTTATGCAATTCAATACTTCTAGAAAGATCGAATACTAATTTTTTAGCTGCTTTTATTTTTGTGAATAATACGATGGTTGGCATAGTTTTGTATTTTAAATTTATGGTGATGGATTTATACCTATCAATTAGCATTCCATACTAAATTCTTTAAACTCTTTTGTTTGAAATAAAAACCCTAAGTTTAATAATTTTGCAGGAGATACATTTCTGCTTTTTAATAATAATTCTGCTTCTGTACCTATAAAAACTGCACCTATTTTTAACATCCATCTTGGAGCATTTAACCCGAAAGGAACTCTTATTTTTTTTCTCAATTCTTTTTGAAAATCTATGTTTTTTATCGGATTTGGTGCACAAATATTATAGATTCCTGCTTCTTTGTCTTTTAAAAAATCAATAGCGTTTATGTAATCTTCTTCTGTAATCCAACTTATAAATTGATTTCCCTTTCCTTGCTTTCCTCCTAATCCAAACTGTGTCATTCGTTTCATTATAGGAAAAGCACCTCCTTTATTACCTAATACTATAGAAGTTCTAGTAATTATTTTTTTAGTTTTTGGTAGCTGATAACTATTAAAAATCTGCTCCCATTTTTTACAAACATCCATAGAAAAATCAATACCAATTTCTCCCTTTTCTTCCGTCATTAGTTTCGTTTCTGAGTGTTTGTAGATAGTTGCTGAAGAAGACTGAATAAAAACTTTCGGCGGAAACTTTAACTTTTGAACAACTTTACATAATAAAGCAGTACTTTGTAATCTACTCTGGTAAATTTCTTCTTTATTTTTTGTAGTATATCTACAATTTACCGATTTACCTGTTAAGTTTATTAGTACATCTGTATTCTCTAGTAAAGAAGTCCAATATCCTTGTGTTCTTCCATTCCATTGAAGATAATGAACATTTCCTTTATTTAATTTTTGTTTTCTCGTTAAAATGTAAATTTGATTTTCTTTTTCTTTCTTGTAAAATTCAGTAAGCAATTCTCCCAAATATCCAGTTCCTCCAGCGATGACTATTTTCATAATTTTATATTTATAGTATTAGTAATAATAATAGTACAATGATTCTATATGTAACCCATGTATATGATAAGTAACTGGGCAACTCTAACAACTTTACTCTTCGTTTATGTTCAAAAAACATTAATAATGCAACTCCTCCAAATGAACCTAAAATTAATAGTTGAGGTAACTCAATAATTGCGTTTAATAATAATATTTGGAATAGACCAATACAACCTATTAACGAAACCGTCATTAAATTCCCTATATAATTTATACTACTTTTAATATCTTTTTGTACTAAAAATATTCCTTGAAATACAATTTGACCAGCCGCAATCATAAATTCAATTTTAAAATTAGCAATTGGCATACTTGTTATTAAACTTGAAAAATTAAATAACGTATAAGCAGTAACAAACACTGAAAAAAAGATAAATAAAAGCCTATATTTACTATTAAAGGTGGGATTACATTCCAACGTATTCATTTCTTTCTTTTCTGATGGAATAATTACTTTTCTATTATATGAAATAAATGAATACAACTTTTTAAGACCAAAATATACCAAAGGTAGCTTTCCTATTTTTTCAACCACTGGAAAAGAATTACCTATTACTTTTAGTAAACTATCTATTCCGTAAAGTACTTTTTCATTTTTTGTATCTACTAAAGCAATCTCATTAGTTGCTCTTTCAATATCTATAAAATATTTTTCCTTATTTGTTAGATTTTCAAATGGTTTTCTTCCATTTCTATCTAACATCTCCGTTTTTATAAAGCCATTCGTATAAAAATTGCACAACGGACATTCTGTATCGTATAATAAAGTATGATGATTAAGTGTGTTCATAATTTCTTTTTGATAAAATGTTTAAATAATTAATTGTACTGTCACTTCGAGTGGAATTATTCGTAATAAAATGAAGAATAATTTTTTATCGAAAAGTTTTCGAATAGTTCTCGATACATTTTTTATTTTGTTATCACTTCTTAAAAAATACTCGAACTGACATACAAGAAATATTCTATTATTTCCTTGCAGAAGCGATATAGTATCCAAAATCTTGTAAGCATAAACTCGTTAATAGTGCATAATATGAACCCTTCATATTATCTATACTTTCTTTTTTTAAAGATTCATTTTTAAACCACTTTCTTAAAATAAATCCACAAATCATAAATGGAACATGTAAAACAGAAGGAGCTACACGGTACAAAATATTTTTTATTACCACCTCTTTAAATCCAACTTCTTCTAACTCTTTTTTTACTCTTTTAATATTACCTAGCCTTTCTAAACTCCAACATTTAGATAAGCCTTTATGCACTTTTTTAGATAAGAAATTCATCTTTTCTTCTTCTGTTTTACAGAAAGCATCTGCTATAATTAATTTAGAATTAGGCTTTAAAATTCTATATGCTTCTTCTAAGGTTTCTTTTGAGCACCCTGAATGACAAAAACTTTCAATAGCCATTGCTCCATCAAATTTATTTTCAGGGAACTGTGTATTTCTATAATCTCTATTTTTTATAATTGCTCTCCTATTATTTATAAACTTATTTCCTTCTTTCTCTTGAAATGTAGAAAGAGTGCAACCAGTGATTGATAAATCAGGGAATTTATTTACTCCATATCTCATCGTTCCTCCAATACCGCAACCAAGGTCTACAATATGTGCTTTCTTATTTTTAATTTCTAGCATTGAAAACAACTGATTATTCATTTCATTTAACATCGTATCCCTTTTAAAAGGATTCGTTTTAAATGGAATATAATAACCAAAATGCATGTTTAAATCTTTACTCCATAACTTATAATCTTCTGTAGCTTCATTATAAAGTTGCATTACTCCTTCTTCATTCGTTTTCTCTTTAATGCCTTCTCTTAGTTTTAAAACTGTCTCCATGATTTTTAATTTTTGAATTTTCAGAAATTATTGAAAGTTTGTGTTTAAATTTTTTTACTTTTTAATCATTTTAGTAAAACTGGATAACAACCAATGCTCATCTGCCTTAATTGCTTTATCTAAAATACTATTTACTGTAGAAGTTACAGACGATAAATCTTGCATTAACTTTTTAAATTGCTCTGCTTCTTCCGATTCTTCTTTAACATCGTTTTGTAATTCTTCTAGCACTTTTATAACAGGTTCAATTTCTCTTTTTTTACGCTCTTTCGTTACTTGTTTAAACAGCTCCCAAATGTCTTTATCAGCTACAAAAAACTCTTTACGTTCCCCTACTACAAATTCTTTTCGTACAATTCCCCAGTCAATTAATGCCCTAACATTCATGTTTACATTACCTCTAGATATTTTTAAAGTATCCATTATATCTTCAGCAGACAAAGGTTCTATAGAAACTAATAACAATGCATGTACCTGTGCCATCGTTTTATTAATTCCCCAACTTGTTGCTAAACTACCCCAAGTTTGTATGTATTTTAATTTTGCTGCTTCTAATTCCATACCCCAAAGATATACATAATTTCTAAACTTTCAAAAATTATTGAAAATTAAATATTTTATTTTGATTACTCTTCTAATACTTTCAATTCTTGGTTTACAGAATTACAACGAAGATTTATATGATAAGTATTTAAATAAATTAGATGTTATTATTCATGATTTAAAAGAATTGAAGAATCAATTATTCAAAAAAGAAAATGGTTTAGATATTAAATATCTAAACCATTTATTATAGGGGACTTCTAAAAACTATTTTCCCCCGCCCAATAACTTTTCTTGACTTTTTTAAATTTCAAAAGCAACTTTGATTTTTCAAGTAAAGACCTGTTTATCAAT
>CANMJA010000058.1 GCA_947498055.1 uncultured Tenacibaculum sp. | reverse complement strand
TAATCTAATATGTAGAATGGTTGAAGCTGATAACATTAATCATTCAAAATTGATAGGTAACTAAATGCTTACCTCTATAATTTTATTCTTTTATCTTAAATATTCAAACATACGAGGTTTTGAAAACCTGTGAGGTTTAGTATTTAGTCTATTCCAAAGAACTTTCTTCAAAGAATTTAATTACTTTTGAAAAAACACCCCAATAAATGCATTCAGAGGAAAAATTGATGTCTAAAAAGAAACCTGCGTTTCCTATTAATCATTTTTTAAACGATTACTTAGTAGAACATAGTAGGAACATTAAAATCCCTATTTTTTATGAAGATTTATTGCGTTTTCACGGATCTATTGTTGTGTATGATAAAAATGAAAAAGATACCCTTTGGGTTCGTGTGTATTACTCTGAATTTGAAAGACAAGAAATTGATTTAAGTCTAAAAAAAGTCTATAATATTTTACACTCTAACGGAAACGAAGACAATATTCAGTACCTAAATGTAGATGCTGTAGACTACTGTACTTTTGGAAATTCTAAACCTTTTAGAGTAAAAATAAGAAATGTTTTAAATGATAATTACACTTATTTTTACGTTAAAAAAACAGATGCTTCTCGTGTTTATGGTTTAGAATTAGAACATATTTTATCTCCGTACAACCTCAACTTTTTGGTATATAAAGACACTTTAATTGAAGAACATATTGTTGGCATACCTGGCGATACTTTTATTAAAGAAATATTACCCAATTGTTCTGAACCTGAAAAAGCGCAAATAGCAAAGGAATTTGTGAAGTTTAATGAACGTTGCATGATTCGTTTATTAGGAGATATGCGTTCTTATAATTATGTAATTGTGCCTACACACGATTTTGATCATGTTGTTTATAAAATTCGTGGAATAGATTTCGATCAACAATGTTTTGAAGGAAAATTTAAAGTGTATTATCCACAGTTTTTCAAAGAAAATCTTCCTATGGTAAATTTAGTAGGAGAGAAGCTATTAGAAAATTCTATAGAGCAATATAAACTAGAGGAAAGGTCTATTGTTGCAAAACGTATATTATCTTCGGAAGATCGTATTAATGAACTCATCTTTTGCATGAAAAATGATGAAATTTCTACCGATAAAAATATAGAGTTGCTTAAAATGCAGATTTATGAATTTACGAAAGATATTTCTTTTAAAAAGAGTAAGAATATGGGAGAAGTATTAGAAAGTGCACTCGATTTTGTTCGTAGAAATTATGAAGATGTTACCATGCGATAATCTATGAAAAGTAAAACAAATATATTAGAAAACATTTGCTATACAGAGTTGGTATATAGTAGAATAAACAAAAAATTAAATACTCATTATTCAAAAGATGAAATTGAAGCAATGCTCTTTAACATAATGAAGACAACTCATGAAAAACACTTTCAAAAAAAAGGGAAAAACTTTTATGTTTCTAATGAGGAAAACAACATTAGAATTACTGTAAATTCAAATACTTTTAGGGTAATTACTGTTGATGTTATCCTATAAAGAATTACAGATATAATTTAGAGTATTATTTCATTTATTGACTATAGGTTTAAAAGGATACATTTTTAGAAAAATATATCCTTTTAATTTATTCAGTTTTATAAATAAAAATTAACCTTGTGAAGGTACACAAAGACAAAAAGTCGTATCATACTCAGAATTAGGTGGACATGCAATAAGTGGTTGGCATCCAAAACCTCCGTTAATTTGTTTTTGTTCTGTCGTATTTAAAGTTTTTCCTAAGTTTAAAATTTGTTTTTTCATAATATTTGGTAATTTTTAAATAATTAAACCTTGAACATTTAAAGACACTCGAGGTATGTGTCTATCTTTCGAAAGAATGTTATTAAATTTCTTTTATCAATAAAATAGTTTGTGCAAATAATTAGCAATTTCATTATTATCAACCTCATAAATGTATAAAAAAAAGAAAACTTTTAAGAACTATATTTTTGTTTAACATTATTTTAACGATATTTTTTATCTTTTTCACCCAATATTATTTGATAAAATATTGTGGTCAGAATAAGTATTGTCAAACTCCTTCCAATGCATTACCATAGAATTGTTTAAGCTTACTATTGAATAACAACTATACTTATTTTTTAATAACCTTTTCTCACTCTAACTGTTTTCTTCTTATATGGAAGATAAACAACAAATAATCATTATAAATGAAAACTAAAATATATCTGCCTTCTTGTTAATTTGATGCTAAAATTACTTCTTACTTCGAATACTTTCTATTACCACTGTTGCCAAAATTAAAGCCCCTCCTACATAGGTATCTGTAGTAGGAATTTCACTTAAAAAGAAAAAAGCTAAAATAATACCGAAAATAGGTTGTACACTACTAATAATACTAGTTGTAGATGCTGAGAAAAACTGTAAAGAGTACACCATTAAACTATGGCCAATTGCTGTGGTTATAATTGCTAATAATAAAATATATGGTAATTGGGTTTTAATACCAGAAATATCCATAAAAAAGAGCGTTGGTAATAAACAAATAGTAACAATAATTGTTTGATAAAACATTAACATAACTCCATTATATTGATGAACATGGCTTTTCAAAATAAGAATTCTAATCACATAACATAATGCAGAAACCAGTCCGAAAATAATCCCTTGAAAGGTGGTGTTTTCAAAAGTAAAATCAGGAGATAAAATATACAACCCAAATAACACTAAAATTCCTAAAACAATATAAATTGGTTTAAATTTTACCTTTAAAAATAGGGGTTCTAAAAACGCTATCATTACAGGAAATGTATAAAGAGATAACATTCCTATGGCTACATTCGACAATTTTAACGCATAAAAAAAAGTTACCCAGTGTGCAGCCATAAAAATACCTGCAATAATAAATGGTAGCTTGTGTGTTTTCGATTTTAATTTAAAATTAAGCTTTCTATACCAACAAAAAAGACCTAAAAATAACATGGCAAAAAAAGAACGAAACCATATAATAACTTCTGAAGGCATTTCTATATACCTTCCTAAAACACCAGAAGTACTTATAAAAAAGGTTGCTAACAAAAGCCCTAATATGTTTTTCGTATGGTTACTTTGCATTTGACTTTCTTTCTATTAATTGGCAAAGAAACAAAAATCAAAAAGCTATTGAAATTTTATAATGACATAATACCATTTTTAAACACATTTATGTATAATTGTATAGGTTGGCAGTTAATTACTAATATGATTTTCGAAACTTATTCTCACATAAATATCTCTATTTTTAAAAGAAAACAAACAGAAATTTATTTATATTTAATTACACTTTTATTCTAATAATTGCAATATCATCTGTTGGTATATGATTCCATTTTTCCTTTAAAATTTTTATTTTTCTATCTAAAAAGTTATCAAAACCTTCGCCATTAGTATCTATAAGTAAATATTCCATTATTTCTTTTTCTGATTTTTGATCTGTTGGTTTTTTTAGATTCTTAAATGCAAAAATTCCATCTGTACAAATAGAAAAGTCTTTAAATTTAGTGAATGTAACTCGTTGGTTTTGTTTTTTATACCATTCTTCAAAGTTTTCTTGTAAATGATATCCTAAATAATCTGGTTTATCTTCTTGTTCAAAGTCGTGAAACTCTCCATCACAGGCTACCAAACCATCTCCAATTACCAAAACTTCAGCAATGTTCTTTTTTGTTTCTATAACTCCTAAAATCAGGGTAGATAACAATTCATGCGTAGTTATATCTAGTTGTTGTTGTATTTTTTTTACTTCTAAAATTAATTGATGTAAAATAGATTTTAATGTATCTTGTAAAGAAGTAGTTTCTTTTTCTTTGATTACAAAATCTTTATAAAATTCTTTTTTTGCAATACTTCTCAGTATTTTTCCATAGAGCATAGAGGCAAAAACAGATTCTTTTCCCATACTACAACCATCTAATACAGCTATTATTTTTTGTGTTTCTGAAAGGTTTTCTATTATTAAAAAGTCTTCGCAGTAATGGGTATGAAAATCTCCTATTTGAAGTGTATTATATATTCTCATTCGCCTGCAAAGCTAAGAAAACAGATCAATTAATTGCTGGTTGACAGTTCTCTTTCTAATAGTTTTCTTATCTTTTTTACAGAAATACTTCCTGCACTATATTCTAGCTTTTTGCCTTTTAAAGATAAAATAAAGTAACCCGGTATTCCTGAAACATCATACGCTTGAATAAATTTTGACTTATCTCCTTTAAAAAATAATTGTTCTCCTACATTCTCTAAGCTATTTTCCTTTATTACGTTTCTCCATTTTTCAAAATCTTCTTGTTTATCTAGAGAAACTCCAACAAAAACAACAGGTTTTTCACTAAATATTTCTTGTAATTTTTGAACTTTTTTAAATTCCTTTATACATTTTTTACACCAAGAAGCCCAAGCACTTATAAAAATATAATTTCCTTTAAATTCTGACAACTTTACTTCTTCTCCGTGTATATTTCTATAATCAAATCTTTCTAGATTCTTAGCAGCTTCTTCTCCTTTTATTTCATCGTATTTTTCTTTCGCTTTAGTAATTAAATCTTTACGCTCTGCATTTGTTTTTATTAACTTAAAATATGTTTTTGTTATTGCTGGTTTGTCTTTAGACATTTCTTCGTATAAACTCCACAATACTCTTTGTTTTAATGGCTCTGTTCGTATAGAATTTAAAGCATCTTCCATTTTTACATAGTCTCCTAAATTCTCAATATTCTTTTTCCATTTTAAAACACTTAATTTTCTATATGAAGGGTATTTTTCATACAGTAAAGTATTGTCATAATGTAAATGACTTAGTGGTTCTAAAAAAGACTTTGAAATAGCAATACTATCTGTAAATTCGTAATGTTTTTTAGCGTCTTCTAATTTTAAGATATCTAAATAATACCCGTATTGCAAATTCTTCATTTCTTCGTTTACAAAATCTTCATCTAATGTGCCAGAAAACAAAATACCGTAATATCCCTTATAAAGTTCGTCTAGTTTTTTTAGGTAATCTTCTTCTGTACCTTCATAGAAACTTCTTTTATAATAGGTGTTTAAAGCTCCCCATTCATTTACAAAACCTGCTTTTTTATTCAATAAATAAGTGTTTAAATCAGCATTTTTTCCAGAAAAAGCTAAGGTGTTATAAAAGTTATTTACATCAAAAGAAATAGTAAATTCATCACTAGGCTTTAAATATAGAGGAACAAAATGGTCTTCTTTTTTTAAAAAATAATACCCTTCTTCAAAATTTATATCTACCTTAAAATGATCTTCTTTTATAACCACAGTTTCTAACACTTTATTGGTAAGTGTTCTTAAAGAAAAAGTGTTTCCTATAGAGTCATTTTTTATCTCAAATTGTATCCTTTGACCAAAAACATTACCTACAGTTAATAGCAAAAGGGATATAATTATTTTTTTCATTATCAAATATTTACAACAAATCGAAATTAACTTATTTAATTTAAAAATTAAATAACGTTCTTCTTTGTTTTTTATTTTTAGTGTTAAACAACACACAATTAATGTGCCTTATTTTATTTAAGTAGTAAAATTAAAAATCTATTTTACACTCTCTTCAATATACTTAATGCCTTGGCAACACTATCAATCTTAATAAAAGTGATTAATAATCGTAATCCGTTTTTAGTTTGTTTTTCTTTCATTACACAACTTTTTGAATTGTGTTGTACATACTTGAGCATTTTTGTAAACGCTTCAGTCTGATAAAAATCACTTTGTTGATCGGATACAAAATACCCAATCATTCGTTTTTGTTTTAAAATAATTTTTTCTAAACCTAGCGATTTTGCCAACCATTTTATACGCACACTATCTAACAAATCTTGTACTTGCGTAGGATACTCTCCAAATCGATCTATAATATTATTTTCAAAAGTTTCCAATTCATCTTCTGAAGCTAATTCTCCTAATTGTTTGTATAAATTTAAGCGTTCTGTAACAGAGTTCACATAATCATCTGGAAATAAAATTTCAAAATCGGTATCTATTTGTACCTCTTTTACATATTCTTTTTCCACTACTTCGCCTTCCGATTCATATATCTCTTTAAACTCATTTTCTTTTAATTCATCTATAGCCTCTGCCAATATTTTCTGATAGGTATCAAAACCAATATCATTAATAAATCCGCTTTGTTCTCCTCCTAATAAATCACCTGCACCACGAATTTCTAAATCTTTCATGGCAATATTTAATCCGCTACCTAATTCAGAAAACATTTCTAGTGCCTGAATACGTTTTCGAGCTTCTTCGGTCATTACATGATAAGGCGGAGTTATAAAATAACAGAATGCTTTTTTGTTAGATCGCCCAACACGACCACGCATTTGATGCAAATCTGACAATCCGAAGTTGTTCGCGTTATTAATGAAAATAGTGTTGGCATTCGGTACATCTAATCCACTTTCTATAATAGTGGTAGAAACTAACACATCAAACTCTCCGTTCATAAACGAAAGCATCAATTCTTCTAACTTTTTGCCTTCCATTTGTCCGTGTCCAATGCCAATTTTTGCAGACGGAACCAAACGTTGTAGCAACCCTGCTACTTCCTTTATGTTTTCTATTCTGTTGTGAATAAAAAATACTTGACCTCCACGTGAAACTTCATACGAAATAGCATCTCGAATCGTATCTTCAGAAAAACGAATCACATTTGTTTCTACCGGATGACGGTTAGGTGGTGGTGTTTTAATTACTGATAAATCTCTTGCTGCCATTAAGCTAAATTGTAATGTACGCGGAATAGGAGTGGCGGTTAAAGTAAGTGTATCTACATTTTCTTTAATCGTTTTTAGTTTGTCTTTTACAGCTACTCCAAATTTTTGTTCTTCATCGATAACTAACAAGCCTAAATCTTTAAATTTAATACTCTTATTGGTTAATTGGTGTGTACCAATTACAATATCTACAGAACCATCTGCAACGCCTTCTAAAACACCTTTTCGCTGTTTTGCAGTTCTAAAACGATTTAAATAGTCTATTTGTACCGGAAAATCTTTTAAACGCTCAGAAAAGGTTTTAAAATGCTGAAATGCCAAAATAGTGGTGGGTACTAATATAGCAACTTGTTTTCCGTTATCTACTGCTTTAAATGCAGCACGAATGGCTACTTCTGTTTTTCCAAAACCAACATCTCCACAAACCAATCGATCCATCGGTTGGTCTTTTTCCATGTCTTTTTTTACCTCTTGTGTAGAGGAAAATTGATCGGGTGTATCTTCGTAAATAAAACTTGCTTCTAGTTCGTGTTGCATGTGCGTATCTGGACCAAAAGCGTAGCCTTTTTCTAATTTACGTTTAGCATATAGTTTAATAAGGTTAAAGGCAATTTCCTTAACTCTTGTTTTTGTTTTTTGCTTAATTTTTTTCCATGCGCCAGAGCCTAATTTATAAATTTTAGGCGCTTTTCCATCTTTTCCGTTAAACTTAGAAACTTTGTGTAAAGAGTGTATGCTTACATATAAAATATCGCGATCTCCGTAAATTAATTTAATTGCTTCTTGTTTTTTACCTTCTACATCAATCTTTTGCAATCCTGCGAACTTTCCAACTCCATGATCTATATGTGTAACATAATCGCCTTTTTCTAAATTGGTTAATTCTTTTAAGGTGATGGATTGCTTTTTAGCATACCCATTTTTTAATCGGAACTTATGATAACGTTCAAAAATTTGATGATCGGTATAACAAACAATTTTTTCATCCGCGTCTATAAATCCTTGGTAAATAGGAAACACGATGGTTTCATAATGTACTTTTACATCCGAATCTTCAAAAATATCATGAAAACGTTGTGCTTGTTTTTCATTTCCGCAGAAAATATAGTTCGTATATCCTTTGCTATGGTGCACATTTAAATCTTCTATTAACAAATTAAATTGCTTGTTAAAAGAAGGTTGTGAATTTATTTCAAACTCAATTTTATGTTGAACTGAAGCGTTACCCTGAGCGGAGTCGAAGGGTTGTTTGGATCTCGACTGCGCTCGATCTGACATTTCTTTACTTAAATACGCTACCGTAAAATCTGCTAATTGTTTTTCTATTAAATTTCCATCAGAAAATAATTCCGAGGGTTTCGAATGATTTACTTCTTTCGATAATTTTTCAAATTCAACAGCTGCTTTTCTATAAAATTTATCTAAACTTCCTTTTAAAAGTTCTTTATTTTTAACAAAAAGAACTGTTTTAGCCGAAATGTATTTTAAAAAACTTTCTCTAGATTCTTGTAATGCCTTGTTTTCTACATTGGGCATTATGCTGGCAGTATTTAATTTTTCGTTAGATAATTGAGTTTCTATATCAAACGTTCGTATGCTATCTACTTCATCACCAAAAAACTCTATTCTATAAGGTTCATCGTTAGAAAAAGAAAAGACATCTATAATTCCACCTCGTACCGAAAACTCTCCTGGTTCGGTTACAAAATCTACTCTATTAAAATTATATTCAAATAATACTTCGTTAATAAAATCGATAGAAACACTTTCTTTCAATTTTACTTTTAGTGTATTTTTTTCTAATTCTTTTTTGGTTACTACTTTTTCAAATAGGGCAGTAGGGTAGGTAACAATAACCGCAGGTTTTTTTCTGGAGTTTATTCTATTTAAAACCTCTGCTCGCAACAATACGTTGGCATTGTCGGTTTCTTCTATTTGATAGGGTCTTCTGTAAGATCCTGGATAAAACAGCACATTTTTTTCACCTAATAATTGTTCTAAATCATTTAAATAATAGGCAGCTTCTTCCTTATCGTTACAAATTAACAAATAGGGTTTGTCTATTTTTTTAAATGTTTCAGAAATAACGAAAGACAACGACGAACCCACCAAATTCGATAGTTGAAAATGGTTTTTGTCGTGTTGTAATTGTTCTAAAACCTCCTTGGTTTTTGTAGACTTTTGATAGTAGTTTACAATAGATTGCTTACTCAACGGAAAATAATTTTCTCAAAGATACTATAATACACTTTAAAGTTGAAAAGATTAAAGTTGAAAAAGGCTAGGGTAGGATTTTTATCCATTTTTTTAATGAATAATAATTAGGGCGTTCCCCAAGGGTCGGGCTTTTCGCAGTCGCTTTTAAAATGTATTTGTCATACATTTTAAAGAGCTCCAACAAATGCTACAATCCCTAACGTAAAAAAAACAATAAAAACATTCCTTAAAATGCCTCGGGGGATTGCCTCAAGGTTATTTACTTTATAAATATTCACTACCTAAGTCCTTACTGTATTTGAAAGGGTTTGGATCTTGGTGAGGTCTTCATCTTTTTATTGATTGCTTACTCTTTATCGGTACAGATTGCAAATCTGCACTATCATATTTGGACAGTCGGGTTACTTTGTTTTTTTTACTGTATTTCTATATTTTCATTACCAAACCATTCAGTTATTTTGTTCATTGCTGATTCTCCCATTTTAGAAAGAGCTAAAACGACTAAATTCTCTTTAGCTCTTGAACAAGAAACATAAAACAGATTTTTAGTTCTTAATTTCCTGTCTTCTTTATCATCAGTATCATTAAAGAATTTTTCAAAATTATATTTAGCAACCCAACTGGTATCATCAATTACAACTAAAACATTTCTATATTCTTCTCCTTTTGTTCCGTGTTTTGTTGAATATGAAGTTTGTTCTTGAATATGTTTAAAGGCACAAATTATCTCATTATAATTAATATGCATTAGAGAATCATAAAATGTTTTATTTTTAGTTGCTCTCTTCTTTTCCTCATCATCTGTAATACTTTCTATATCTATTTTTAGTTTTTTTAGAAACCGTTGTAAGTTCCTAGAACATAACGATAATTGATTTGTTTGACAAAAATCAAAAACATCTTGAACTGTTCCAGTCTTTCTTAATGTAGTTAACTCCTCTAATTTGTTTTCTATTTCTTGTTTATCAGAATGTTTAGTTAGAGAATTAAAAACACTTTGTTGTTTTAAGTACTTTATAACTCTGTTATAGTTTTTTTTTTCAAAAAATGAAACTAAATGTTCTATTCCCGTTTCACGCTCTTTAGAAGTCTTCTTGTCTGTAGAGCCCATAAAGTATGAAGAAAAAATATTCTCTCTTTTTAATAAAGCCTCTTTAGCACTTAGAGGATACCTTTTTGCAAAAAGCTTATAAAGACTTAAGAATCCTGCTCTTTCTGCCACTTTACTATTTGCAATTATTAAAATTTTATCATCCCCAAACTCTGAAAAATTCCAACCTTCTGTTTCTAATTTTGTAACCATTTTATTCTAGTCTGAATTCTTTTTAGGAGCTATTCTGGTTCGATAAGGTGTAACTTTTTCTTTTGGTTGTTTTGGAGGATTTGTACAATTAATGAATTGTACGCTTCCTTTAATTACTTCAATATTTTCAGGTATTGTTTGAGTTATATTATCTCGAATGTTGTTTAATAGGTTAATAATACTTTCAGAAGAACGATAATTATCGTTTTTTGTTACGAGTTCTAGCTTGTTTTCATCAATATAAGATTGAAGTGAACCAATTCCTTCATCATAGATTTTTTGATAAGAATCTCCATAAAAGCCAACTAATATTTTTGTTTTATTTCTTTCTAGTAAATGATTAACAATAGCATCAACAGTTTCACTTGCAGTATCTTGATATTCATCTATAAATATGTAAGGATATTTTTGACTTAAGATATTAGTTAATGTAGTATAGTTTTTAAACATTTGTAAAGACAAAGTTATTACATCATCATGATGAAGACTCCCTTGTTCAAAATCTCTATAACCGCTATCATCATAAGTAACTTCTTTAATTCTATCTTTTAATCCAGTTTTATATTTTTCAGGTTTTTTGCTATTTATAAGCATAAACTCATTTAATATATCTAATTCAATTATTAGTTGCTTATTGAATCTTTTGATGCAATCCCATAAAAATTCGTGAATAGTAGAAACAATTACTAAAGGGTTGTTTTCAAGCCTTTCGATTATCTCATTTTTTGCAACATTAGTATATGTAATACAAACAATTCTTTGATTGTTTAATTTGAGACTATCAGCTTTTGTCTTTAAAACGTGATTTATCGTCTGAATTAATGTATATGTTTTTCCTGAACCAGCTCCAGCTTCAAGTACAAAACTTTTGTTTTCCTCTATATGTTTTATTATTTGTTCAATAGCTACCATTCTAATCGTTATTAGCTAACCAAATTAAACCTTCGTTTATATACTCTGGTACAGTCCATGCACCATATTTTTCTTCATCAAATGACATAATATCAAAAGTGAAATTTGTTTTTACTTTAGAACTAGATGGAGTTGGGATTTCATGTTCTAACGAATGTGATTTTAAAAATGAAAAACGATTTTTTATAACAATTTTAGATTTATCTTCTTTCGTAAATTCAGATAATAAAAGTGTTTTATTTGCATTAATAAATGATTCTTCAAAACTTCTTCCAATAAATCCATTTTCATTGGTTTGATAACATACTCTTATATTATCTCGGATTTTTTCATCATTTTTACAATTTGTTAAGTCTTTTATAGTAGTTTTATTTGGTAGCCATTGTTTTAATGTTTCATTGGTAGTGTATTTATTATCATCAATAGGACTAACTTGACATGCTCCGTTTTCGTCATTTGAATCAATATCTGTAATAATTAATGTTCTAACATTTATAAATTCTAACATTTCCTTGAATGAATGTGCGTAAGCTCCACCAACTTCTAAAATCGAAACATATTCATTACATAATGAATTTGCTGATTTCTGTATCATTTGAGGCAAAAGCATACGTTCTGTTGTTCCTTCTACTAATATTACTTTATCGGAAAAAAATAAATCGGATTTATGGAGCGTTAAATATTGTCTTAAAAACCTAAAAGTTCGTTTGTCATCTTTAATTTTTAAGTTATTAAAGTCTTGATTTGTTATTTTGAATCCAGTATCAGTTGGTAGTCTATTGAAGTATCTAATTCTATTAAATCCACTTTCTGTATCAATTCCTGATTCGGAAAGAATATGTGAAGAATGTGTTGTAATAATTACCTGTATCTGTATAGCTGTATCTTTTTTTGCTTCTTTAACGACTTCTGAAACTTGACTGATAAAAACTTGTTGCATTTGAGGATGCATATGAGCCTCAGGCTCTTCTATAAGCACTACAAGGAAATTAGATAATTTTTCTTCTTTTGAGTTTTTGAATTTTTCAATGAAACTAGCTAACTCTAAAATCATGTAAATTAGATTGCTATATCCAAGTCCGTTATGACTTTCAGGTAAATCTATTTCGTCTTGTTTATAAAGATATTGAATGTTGTTTTTTATAACTTTTTCAGAATCAAATTTTGAGTCAATACCTATTTGAGGAATTGAAATTGGAGTTTTTGCCCCAAATTTTTCAAGTTTTGACATTATACCTTCTAATACTTTCTCGTATTTTACTTTTAGTTCTATTGAAACTTCATCTAGTTTTTTTTCTAAATCTTTTACATCTTGATTATTAGTTTTATCTCTTTGATTATAATAGTTAGAAAATCCTAAAGATAATGAGTTGTTAGAATCTCCTTTTATATCATCTAAAACTCTCATTGCTTTTATGCTTTCAAAAAGTACTACTTTTTGGATTTTGGCTTTAAAGCTATCTTCAATTTTTCTATGATATTCAGATTCTTTATCGATTGCGTAACAAACAGTTTCGTATAAGAAGTTTATATTTTTATGTAGATATTCTATTAATTCTATTGTTGTATCTTCTCTCTCATCGAATGACTGAAATATCTTTAAAGTATTTTTAGGCTCAAAAGAAATGCAAATTGTAGCATCATTTCTGGCATCTTCTAAGTCCGTTATAAATTCACTAAGTTCAACTAATGATTCATTATTTTTTTTATTGTACTGAATTTCAAAATTGACTTTAATTTTAGGGATTTCTGCTATTAGATCTATCTCTATTTTTTCTTTATATTCTTCTGTAATTCCGTCTTTTCTGGATTCTAAATATTTATTATAAATAGATTTGAAAATAACATAAGAGCTTTGAGAAAAATCCTCAAAAACAAATTTACTATCAATAGAAGTAGCTAGTTTTAGTGCTTCAAAAAAAGAAGTTTTTCCAGTGTTATTCTTTCCGACTATTAACGTTATATTGTCTTCAAGATTACAATTTATATTTTCTAATAATCTGAAATTTTGGATTTCAATTTTCTTTATTTTCATTTAGTTGATTTTGTTTGGAGTAAATTGATTTTTTCGCATGAAACCTAATTTACTTATATATAAAAGATATCATTATACACCTACAATTAGTAGTATAAACACATACTTTGTTATATAACTCAAAACTAACCATACAACACAATAGTCCTATACGGTTTCCCGTAAGAATTGAGGTATAACTAATTTTGTTATCTATAAAAAATAAAAGGAATAGGAGGTTTAGGTACTATTTCTTAATCATTTTTCGAAGGTTAAACGTACAAAAAAAATGAAACTAACGCAATTATATATTACCATAAAAGAGAAAAAAGTAATTTTATACAATGTTACCATAAAAAAATATCATACTTATATAAAATCACAAAACCCTAGCTAAAAAGCTAGGGTTTTGTGGTATAATTAACTTTAAAAAAACCTAATAAATATTATTTTTATAAGTCTTGTTTTTAGGATATTATTAATTTGGTTGAATATTTACTTCAATTAAATTATAACCTCCTCTAGGGTCTCCAGACCAAGTAACACCTGGTGCACTGTTAATAACTCCTTTGTTAAATTGCACGTCGTTTATACTTGTAACTCTTCTTATAGAAGTATCGGCATCTGCAGTTCCTGTGTTTGCTCCCGATTGTCTTGGTGCTTGGTTTGCTCCAAATCCAACTTCTTCATCAGCTTCTGTACCTGCATCAAAAAGATACGTTTCATCACTTTCAGAAGTACCTGAGAAAGGTGCATCGTTTGTATCAAATAATGCTACACCATTATTGTTATAGCTAATAAACCAATCATTTGTATCTACTAACATAGTACCAAAACCTAATTTATAATTTAAACCTTGTGGAACTTCTATCGTAAAAGTTAATGATTCTCCTGGTTTTACAGGAGCCATTTCATTGCTTTTTGCTACTGGTAAACCTAAACCTTTCAAATATTCGTAAGCTACTTGGTTATTTCCATCTTCTGCTATTTCTTCTACACCACTATTTGCTTTTGCAGCTTCTCCTTGAGTAAACCAAGGGTCCTTTGCAGTACTAAATGCATATAATATTGCCGGAGAAAATACACTTAACGATGATGATAATCGTAATGGCGCTCCTTGCGATCCTGTTTCATGAAACCAGTCGTATAATGGTTTTGGATTTCCTGCTTCTGCTAACTCTTTTAATCCGTAACCTCTATCTGGGTTACCAACAGTAAACAAAGGTGCATTTTGTGCATGTAATACTGCTACACCAGGAGTTAATACTATCGATTTACTTCCTGTACTTCCTACTAAGTTTGTTAACGTAAGTGTAAAGTATCTTGTACTACTATCGTATGCTAATTCTGTTTTTAAATAATCGGTTATATTATCAGAAACTACACGAACGGTATTGTCATCATCTGGGCTTCCTGCTGTTCCTCCATTTGGCTCTGTAGCAATTGTTGCAGCATCTTCTTCTTCAGTACCTGCATCCCATAAATAAATTTGATTACTAATATCTCCGGTAATTGCAGCACCGCTAGTATCAAAAAGATCAATTCCTGTCATTTTTGGTCCAAAAAACCAATCGTTAGTAGCAGCAGACATGGTTGCAAAACTTAATTTTGTGCCTGGTACTGCTTTAAATTTTACAGAGTAACTTCCGTTAACATTTGGTACTGGTCCTGGGTTTGTTGCTCCGTCTGGTGTATTAAAAACGTAAGCTCCTAAATAATTAATTTTATTAGTAATAGTAACCGTAAAACTTGTTTTAGCTGCTTCTGTTGAGTTACCTGCACCAAAAGTAGCATTTACAGCTTCTTCCCAATCTGAAGATGCATTTCCTTCACCATCATATGCTAAACTATTGGTTGCTAATTGTACATTTGGGACAAAATCTCCTGCAGTCCAAATTCCAGCAGTTACCGCTACATTTTCTCTAGCACTTCCTCCAGCTCCCCACTGAACAAAATCAATAATTGCATTGGCATCAGCAAATAAATTGTTTGAGTAAAAACCTAAACCTCCGCTTGCGCTTAATTGATCCCAATTCACTACTAAAAATTCTCCTGGCTGTAATTCTGCCGATCCACTTTTTACAGTAGCATCTTTAACTTGTATATATTGACCAGGTCCTAAACATAGCCAGTAATCAGATATATCTACAGCAACATCCCCATTATTCCATAATTCTATTAACTTATTTTCTCCATAATTTACCTCATTTAAAACTACAGATCGTACATCGTCTTTAGGCATCATTAATACATTTTCTGCACCAAATGTTACCTCAGTAGTTTCTGCCCAATTTTCAACACCATTTCCTTCACCATCAAAAATAATACTGTTGTCTCCACTTTTTACTGTAGGTACAAATTCTCCTGCAGTCCAAATTCCTGCAGTAGCAGCTACATTTTCTCTAGCACTACCAGCAGCACCATATTGAACAAAATCTACAATCGCATTTGCATTGGTAAATTCATTAGTACTATATAAACCTAAACCACCTTTATCGTTAGGTAAATTGTAACTTACTACTAAAAATCCTTTCGATGGAATTACTACATTTCCGCTCTCTGGTGTTAAGTCTCCTATTTTTTGATAAGCTCCTGGGCCTAAACAAAGCCAATATTCATTTAAATCTGCCGATTGTTCACCTGCATTGTATATTTCTATTAAATCTTTGGTTCCGTTATATTGAATTTCATTAAAAACTACATTTATTTCTGTAGTTGGATTTTCACCACCACCATCTGGTCCTTGTTCTTCGACACCTTCATCGTCGCTACAAGATGCTACCAAGAAAAGTAGTGATAGTAAAAAAAGGTTAAATTGTTTCATGATATATATACTTTTATAAATTATACCACAAATCTACCTTAGACCCTTGTTTTTAAAACAATTAATATATACCAAAGGGAAAAAAAATGGGTTAAAAGGGAAAAAAAACGGTTGAATAAAATAGTAAAAACAGTAGTTTTAGAAATATCTTTCTTTTTAAAATGTATTTATATAATTCTGTTTTTTCATTATTATTACGCGCTCTTATTTTATCTTTTTGTAGTAAAAATATTAGTTAAATTATCTCTTTATTAAAAAAAAGCGAAAATTTCGAGTCTGTAAATAACAATATTGATTATAAATTAGATCATTAAACTCTTTGTATTTGTTTTATAATTAAAATTCATTCTTCCTATTAAAGTTTTATTTATTTCAGATTATTTAACTCATTTTCAATGAAAAAAATAGTTCTTAGTAAATAGTATTAGAAAGTTAAATCTTTATCTATTGCTCTGCAATTAAATTTAAATTCATTGTTTTTTAAAATCCTATTAGATATTTATACCTACTAGTGACTTTTTAGTAAATTTATTATCTAAATAAGTAGAACAATTATTAATTTTACAGAAAATTAAAAAATTAACACTATGTCTATATCAGATTTATATGCTAGCGGAAAACACAAACAAGAACTTGGTCATTTTGCAAGTGTGGTTAAAATAGCAATGTCAAATGGAATTATTTCAGAAGGAGAGCAAAAATTATTAGATAGAACTGCAAGAAAATTAAATATAAGCGAAAGCGAGTACAAAAATGTACTTAAAAACCCAGATGCTTTCCCTATAAATCCACCAATTGGTTACGATGAAAGTATAGAACGTTTATATCGTTTAACTAAAATGGTTTTTGCAGATGGTCAAATAGACAAAGAGCAAGTATTGTTAATGCATAAGATTTCTACTGCTTTAAGTATTCCTTTAGACAATGTAGAAAAAGTATGTGATGAAGCTATTCATCTGGTAATGAATGATAATGATTTAGATACTTTTACAGAAGCTATTAAAAAAGTAAATGCAGTATAATATGTAATAAAATAAAAATTTAGTAGTTTAGTAATTTATAATAATCCCCAATAACCCCAAAATATTATGATTATGAAAAAAACTATTTTTATTTTATTCGTTTTTTTTACTGCCACCATTTTAGCGCAAACTAAAAATAAGAAATGGCAAATTGGAGTAGGAGTAGGTATTGTTAAATTTTCTGATGAAGATGCTTCTTTTATTGGAGATAGGTATCTTTTTCAAATTCCTAGATTAAATTTAACTATTCCTATTACCGATAATTTGTCTGTAGATGGTGCCATGTCTTTTAATACATTTGATCCTGGTTTTATTGAAAATTCAGTAAAGTATTTTTCTATGGACGGGTCTTTACGATATAGTTTTCATCAAATTTCTGAAAAGTTTTTTCCTTATGTTTTTGTAGGTGGTAGTTTGGTTGATTCTGAAAGAAAAATGACTCCGACTTTTAATTTTGGTGCAGGAGCTACTTATTGGATTTCTGATTCTTTTGGTTTAAATACACAATTGTATTACAAGTATTCTTTAGAGTCGTTTGAAAGTATGCGATCACATATTCAAGTTACTGGAGGTATTGTGTATGCATTTGATAGTCTTTTTGGTGGTGGTGGAAGAAGTGCTTCTTCTATTGGAGGTTCTTGTTATTACGACCAGCATTAATTGTTGTTTAATTACCTGTTAACAGCAATCAATCAGTTATTAATTAGTTACTATAAGCTACGCTATTTTTTGCAAGCTAAAGCGCAATCTATTAGAATATATAACTTTACCTATTTTTGAGACCAATTAACAATATTGTTAATTGATATTGCTATTTTAAAAAGAATATACAATTCCGTTAGTTAAACGATACTGTTCTTTAGGGATTCCTATTACTGGAAAAGCATCATATTGATAGGTAAATGTGGTAGAAAAAGATAAATTTTTAATAATTTTTAGTGCCAAGGTGGTTTGACTAGATAATCGAAAATCTGAAAATTTATCTAATCTTGGTTGAAAATAGGTAGTACTTACTAATGAAATATTGTTGTTAGGAAATAAACTCATAGAAAAATAAGAACTACTTCTCCAATCTTTATTCGTTTTTTCAGTATCTGAGTTTACTTTTTCATTTTCATACATTATTAAACTTCCTAAGTATAATTTATACTTCTCTGAATTGGTTAATTTATATCGAAGTCCAGAACCTATAAGTCCTCTAAATCGAATAGACGCTATTTCGTTTTGTTGTCTTTGAAAAAATGTTTCTAAAGCAAAGTTTTTATAAAATCGATAATTGTGTCTAAAGTGTTGTGCGTTTTTACTTACAAATTTCTCAGAATTAACCTCTCTAAAATCTAAGTCATTTATAAAAAGCCATAAGTGTTTCTTTGTTCTATATTGTACTCTAATTCTATTTGAAATTCCGAAAATAGAATTCTTATTTTTTATTAAATGTAAATTCAATTGAATATTACCTGTCCAACCTACTGTATCTGTTACTTTACGTAAACTTTCTACATTTATAATTTGTGCTATTCCTAAAAACGGTATAAATAAGAGAATAATAAGCTGTTTTTTCATGTTAATTTATTAGAGCTACCAAAAATAACTAGTTTAAATCTGTCTTCTTTTTTTAACAAAAATCAATAGAATCAACAAAACATTAAACAACAAAGATAAAACAAACCAAAATCTATTTGTATCTTCTTTTTTTAGGTTGTTTTTGTTTGTTTTAAGCGTTTTTTTGTTTGTTTTGATATAAAGAGATGTTTTACTGTTGTTTGGAGTTTTATTTTTAGAGGTAAGCATTTAGTTACCTATCAATTTTGAATGATTAATGTTATCAGCTTCAACCATTCTACATATTAGATTA
>CANMJA010000057.1 GCA_947498055.1 uncultured Tenacibaculum sp. | reverse complement strand
AACAACTTCCTAGTGAATTATAAATTTACAAAAAATTTAAATAATAAATTTGATTTTTAACACAGTATCTGTGAGGTATTTTCATATATTATTCAATTTTCTTTACTACAGCTTTTGGTGCTTCTTTTTTAGTTCCGTCGAAACCTTCTACACCACCAACAGTAGTATACTTCATTACATACTTCTTATCTGGATGAATACGTTTGTAGGCGCTTTGACACATTAACGTTGCTTCATGAAATCCACATAAAATTAATTTTAATTTACCTGGATAGGTATTTACATCTCCAATAGCATAAATACCAGGGATATTTGTTTGATAATCTAAGGCGTTGTTTACCTTAATAGCATTCTTTTCAATTTCTAATCCCCAATTGGCAATAGGCCCTAATTTTGGAGATAAACCAAATAGAGGAATAAAATGATCGGTATGAATTACAAATGGGTCTTCGTCTTTCTTATGAACTTCTACACCTGTTACATTTTCTTCTCCAATAATCGCTTTTATTTCAGCAGGAGTAATTAAATTGATTTTTCCTTCATTCTTTAATTCCTGAACTTTATCTACAGAATCTAAAGCGCCTCTAAATTCATTTCTTCTATGAATTAAAGTAACTGATTTTGCGACATCCGTTAAAAAGATAGACCAGTCTAATGCAGAGTCTCCACCACCAGCAATAACCACATCTTTATCACGATATAATTCAGGTTCTTTAATCATATATTCAACACCCTTTCCTTCGTAATTTACAATATTAGGAATAGGTGGTTTACGAGGTTCAAAACTTCCTAGCCCACCAGCAATAGCTACAACTGGTGCTTGGTGTTTTGTTCCTTTATTCGTGGTAACAATAAACGTTCCGTCGTCTTGTTTTTCTATGGTATCTGCACGTTCTGCTAAGGTAAACCCTGGTTCAAATTGTTTAATTTGTTCCATTAATTTATCTGTTAAATCACCTGCTAAAATTTCTGGATAAGCAGGGATGTCATAGATTGGTTTTTTCGGATAAATCTCAGAGCACTGTCCGCCTGGTTGCGGCAAAGCGTCTATTAAATGGCAGCGTAATTTTAATAATCCTGCTTCAAAAACGGTAAATAATCCTGTAGGACCTGCGCCTATTATTAGTATGTCTGTTTTTATCATGTTGATAAAACGGTTGTTTGTTTATATTGGTATTCCGCAGCTAGTGCGGAATAGTTTTGTTTTTTGCGTTAGGGATTGAGTGGCCTGTTTGAGCTCTTTTGTAAAACAATCGTTTTACAAAAAGCGAGTAACGAAAGCCCGCCCGAACGCCCAAATTTTAAGCAACGTTAATTACTTCTTCTATTTCTGGAGCGTGTTTTTTTATGGTAGCTTCTACACCATTTTTAAGAGTCATTTGGTTTACCGAACAACCGCTGCAAGCTCCTTCTAATTGTACTTTTACAATGTTGTTTTCTATAGATAATAGCTTAATGTTTCCTCCATCACTTATTAAAAAAGGACGGATTTCTTCTAATGCTTCTTCTACTTTATTTAGTGTTTGTGTACTCATTTTTTCTTATTTTGTGCTACAACCGCTCATGGTTGTTATACGAACAACTTCTGTTGGAGGCAAGTTAGCATTTCTTTTTAATAATTGAGAAACTACTTCTTTGGTAATTTCATGGAAAGATGTTTCTAGTGGTGTACCGCTTTGTAATGCCACAGGGTGTCCTACATCTCCACCTTCTCTAATACTTTGTACTATTGGTATTTCACCTAAGAAAGTAGTGTTAATATCTTCTGCTAAATTTTTAGCGCCATCTTTACCAAAAATATAATATTTATTATCTGGTAGTTCTTCTGGTGTAAAATACGCCATGTTTTCTATAATTCCTAAAACAGGAACGTTAATTGCTTCTTGTTGAAACATTGCAACTCCTTTTTTTGCATCTGCCAAGGCAATATTTTGTGGGGTGCTTACCACTACAGCTCCGTTAATAGGTAAGGCTTGTACAATAGATAAGTGTACATCTCCTGTTCCTGGAGGTAAATCAATTAGTAAGAAGTCTAACTCTCCCCAATCTGCATCAAAAATTAATTGATTTAATGCTTTTGAGGCCATAGGACCTCTCCAAATTACTGCCTGACTTGGGTTGGTAAAGAACCCTAGAGATAATAATTTTACTCCATAACTTTCTACAGGTTTCATTTTAGAACGACCGTCTACTTTTGTAGACAAGGGTCTTTCTCTCTCTACATCGAACATAATATGTTGTGATGGACCATATACATCGGCATCTAAAACACCTACTTTAAAGCCCATTTTTGATAAAGTAACCGCCACATTTGCGGTAACGGTAGATTTACCAACGCCACCTTTACCAGAAGCAATGGCGATAATATTTTTGATTCCAGGAATTTCTTTTCCTTTTATTTGATTGATTTCTTCTTTTGGTTTTGCTTCGATAGTTACATTTACCTTTACATCAATAGTTTCACTTATTTGTAAATGTATTGCTTTTTTAATTTCAGCTTCTATTTTCTTTTTTGCTTGTAATGTAGGGTTGCTAATAGCTACATCTACAATTACTTCGTTTCCAAAAGTAACAACGTTTTTAATATTTTTGTTTTCTACTAAACTTTTTCCTTCGCCCGGAGCAGTTATTGTTTCAAGCGCGTTATATATGTCTTCTTTTTTGAACTTCATTCTGAATATTGCTTTAAGCGTATTGCTGTTAGCTTTAGTTGTTTTGCAAAGATAATGCTTACAGTTCAGATAATAAAGTTTGGTGAATTGTGATTGTTTATGGTTTTATAAATGGGTTTGATTTAGGTATGTTTATGTAGTTATACGATTTTTGTATTAAAACCTTAACAAGAGATTTAAACCTCTTGATTTTCTTTTAGGTATTATAAGAAATTCACTGTTATTTGTAAATTTTTCAAAAATTAGGTAATATCGTTAATCAACAAAAAGTCCATCTAATTTCCTTTTTAATCGTTCTTTACTTCCAGATTGAAAACGTTCCCTAGTTTCTTTAATTAAGGTAGTTGCATTAAATTGATTTTTATTAATACTACCATCAAAACTATTTGAATAAAAAATTCTACCTAATGAATTTAGTTTGAGTCGTAGTTTTGTTTTAAAGGAACCTGAATATTTTTTAACACCCGCTACAATAAAATGATTTGGATTTAGAGAAAAATCTTGATGTCCTGTACCACATAAAAAATTAAATTGTTCAAAATATTCGATAGGTTTCCATATTCCTTTTTCGTTTTTAGCTTCTGTTATTAAAAATAAATCTCCGTTGATAGGGGTTTCAACAACTTGAATATTTTTAGAATAGTTATGAATGTAAACAGGAATCATTTCATAATGAGTGTGTAAAATTTTATTTATATAATCAGTATGTGATTTTATATAACTCTTGTATTCGTTACTTACTTTTTCATCTATAATAGTTCCATCAGATCTTAAAGAAGAGGGGTGAGGTGGAGGTGGTGGAAAAGGAATACTTGTGTATCCATGCAAATTAGAGTGCAAAGAAAAATTAGAAGTGTCTACATACAATTTTATGCTATCTGTTTTTTTATATTCAGAATAGTCAAGGTCAGAAAAAACACCAGTTTTAAATATTATTTTCCTTTCTCTGTTTAAATCGATGATGGAATCTGAGGTGACATTGATGTTATAAATAATGGGGTTTGCAATGCTTATTTTATCTAAATCACTTTTAATTAAAGTGTCATATTTCGATACAATGATTTTTGGAAGCTTTAATTTTTTTTCCTTTTTACAAGCAAAAATGATGGTTAAAGTAGTTAGTAATACTATCAGTTTTTTCATAGCTAATAGTTGAATCAAAAACTATACCTAAAGCTCTTGTGTTGGATCCCAAAAAAGAGTATCAAAATCTTGAATTTGATTGTCTATTACTTCAATACCTTCACTTTCTAGTAGTTGTTGCATTAAGTTAGTGCCATCAAAATGGTGTTTGCCAGTAAGTATTCCTTTTCTATTTACTACTCGGTGTGCAGGAACATCTTTTCCGCTTGAATTATTCATTGCCCAACCAACCATTCTTGCAGAGCGAGCTGCACCTAAATACTTAGCAATTGCTCCATAACTAGTTATTCTTCCGTACGGAATTAATCGAGCAACTTCGTAGGTTCTTTCAAAAAAATTATCAGATTTTGCCATGCCTAAAAATACAATATTATGCTTGTATATATTGCTAAAAAACCAGTAATGATTCCTGTGAGTATATTTAAAGAGTTGGTGTATGAGATTAATTTAGATTTAAATTTTTGAGCTAGAAAAACATAACTACTTAATAAAGCTACGACTCCTAAAAATATTCCGAAAGCAAAAGTGATGATATAATTTAAATCTGTGTTTATAAATCCTTTTAAGCTTAAAAAAGAATAGGTTGCTACAAAAAAGGGAATAGCAAACATGTTTATAGAAGATAAGGATAAACCAAATAAGAAAGTGTTTTTTTTAGGTTGTAAATTCTTGTTTTTAAAGGTTATTCCTTTTCGAATAAAAGTTATAGATAGGGTAGAAAAAATAAGAATAGCTAGATTTTTAATCCAATAAATTAATTGTGGAAATTTATGAAGTATGGAAGTTATTAAAACAGCCAGAAAAAACTGAAAAAAAACAACTATAGAAGCACCTAATATAAATAGATATGCTGCTTTTTTATTGTTTTCTACACGAATTTTGCTGACAGTTATATTTAACATGCTTGGTGGTGTATAACCAGCATAAGAAATAAGAAACCCAAGTAAAAGATGTGTGAAAAACATTTTGTATTTCGTTTTTAATTTTAGCTAATTTGACGAAATAGTTATTGTTTCCTTTCTTTTAAAATTATTGAATAACTTGTTTGATTTAATTTCAGTAATTCAATTTAAACTTTACGTAAGTAATTGGTTTGCCTTTTTCAAGGTATTGTTTTTCGTAAAATGTTTGTGTACCAGTTACTTCTTCGGGTGAATAATGGTTTTTATATACATCATGATTAGAATGCAGTATTTCATGACCTTCTCCATGTAACAAGCCTAAAGTATACCCATGCATAAATTCACTGTCTGTTTTTAAATTAATACAACCATCTTGTTTTAAAACGGTATGGTATTTTTTTAAAAATTCAGAATTGGTCATTCTGTGTTTGGTACGTTTGTATTTTATTTGCGGGTCTGGAAAAGTAACCCAAATTTCATCTACTTCATTTTTAGCAAATATAAAATCAATTAATTCTATTTGTGTACGTATAAAAGCAACGTTATTAAGATTGTTTTCTATAGCAGTTTTTGCACCACGCCAAAAACGAGCTCCTTTAATATCGATACCAATAAAATTTTTATTTGGATTTTTTTCTGCTAAAGCAACAGAATATTCACCTTTACCACAACCTAATTCTAAAACAATAGGATTGTCATTTTTAAAAAAAGTATTCCATTTTCCTTTAAATCGAAAATCAGTAACTACTTCTTCCCTTGTAGGCTGAATTACGTTAGCAAACGTTTCATTTTCGTTGAATCGTTTGAGTTTGTTTTTACTTCCCAATAGTTAAGAAATTAAGCTCTGTCTTCTGTTCCTTCTCTCTTGAATTTTAAAGATTGTGACATCCAATATCCAAGTAAAACAAGAAGTACAAGTAAAAATAACCAGTTTATAGTGTTAGAAGTCCACCAACCAGCAGTACCTTTAGCAACAGTTAAGCGAAGCCATTTAAAAGGTATGAATAAGATCTGAAACAAATCACCTATTAATCTAAAAATATTTAATCCTAACATAACTTGATTATCTTTATGTTTGCAAAAGTATAAAAAGAAAAAATGTTAACCAACTTTTTTAGCAATACAAAGCCAGTAAATTCCGTGTTTATTATTACACTTTTTATGTGTTATATGTCTATTGGCTTTTTTACTGGAGAAATAGCCTCTTTAAATTTTGGGTTATTTTTTTGGTTTTTAGTACTTTTTGGATTTGTGAATTTTGTGAATTCTAGAAACGATTTAACTTTTGATAATTCCTTTTTTTTCCTTTTTTTTGTAATACTAATAGGGTGTTTTCCTAGTACTATAAAGATTGATTCTTTTTTTTATTCAAATCTTATTTTAGTTATTTATGTTAGGCGAGTTTATAGTTTACAATCGTCAAAAAACATTAGCAAAAAATTATTTGATAGTGGGCTATGGATTGGTATTTCTTTTTTAATAGAGCCTTTTAGTCTTATTTTTATTGCTATGACGTATTTAGCAATTTTATTGCATCAACATGTAGATTATAGAAAGTTACTAATTCCTGTTTTAGGATTTTTAAGTCCGGTTATATTGTCTTTTACCTATTTTTTTTGGTATGAAGAACTAGACAGATTTTATGCACTTTTTTATTGGTATACTAGTTATGATTTTAGCTTTTATAATAGTTTTTCATTCCAATTACTTTTTGGGATTGTTTTCTTGCTGATTTTTCTTTCCTTTTTACTAAAAACACCTAAAGCATTATCTGTAAAAAACACCTTTCGAAAAAATTGGATTTTACTATGCTTTCATATGCTGTTAGCTTGTGCATTGTTAGTGTTTATAAAAAACAGAAACGGAACAGAAATACTATACATTCTTTTTCCTGCGGCTATTATTATTGCAAATGGTTTTGAATTGTTTCGAAAAAAATGGTTTGCAGATATTATTATGTTGTTAATTTTTCTAGTTTCTTTAATTCCTTTGTTGATACACTAAATAAAGGAGCTAATTACTACATTTTTTCACCAAAAGCCAAATCACCTGCATCTCCTAAACCAGGAATAATATATCCTTTTTCGTTTAAATGAGCATCGATATCGGCAATCCAAAGAGATGTATTTTCAGGAAAATAGTTACTTATATAAGCAATTCCATCTTTAGAACCTATGGTAGAAACAATGTGAATTTCTTTTGGAGTTCCATGTTTTTTTAAAGCTTCATACACAGAAATTAAAGATTTACCCGTTGCTAACATAGGGTCGATTAATAATACTGTTTTATTATCAATAGGTGGAGAGGCAAAGTATTCAACAACAATTTCGAATTCTTCATTATTATTAGGATGATGTCTGTAAGCAGAAATAAAAGCATTTTCAGAATCATCAAAATAATTTAATAATCCATTATGTAAAGGAAGTCCAGCTCTTAATATAGAGCATAATACAATTTCGTTGTTAATGGAATGTGTGGGTTTTTTACCTAAAGGAGTAGTAATTTCTTTAGAAGTGTAGTTCAGTTCTTTACTTAATTCGTAACCTAATATTTCGCCTATTCGTTCAATATTTCTGCGAAAACGCATCGCATCTTTTTGAATGGTTACATCTCTTATTTCACTAAGAAATTTATTAAGAATAGAATTTTCTTTTGCTATATGATGAATTTTCATTGTGTTTAAGAATATGCCTCTAATTTACAAAAAAGAATACTTTACCAGCGTTTGTAAAGTATCCAATAATTAATTAAAAAAGCATTATCCTATTTTATGTCATTACAGTCGTTTATAAATTTTTTATTGGGGGTCTCTATGTAATATTTTAGTTTTAAAACAAATTCATTAGAAATTAGGTTATAAGAATACAGGTGTTGAATATATCTATAGTAAAAGGATAACTTTAAAGTAACGGTTAATTATTTGGAGAACATAGTAAAGGTTAAATACTAACTTTAAACCAAATCCGATATTAGACGTAGAGGTTAAGGTTACTCACATTAATTTTTCAGAGCAAACTTTATATAAAGGTTATTCTAAATTAATTACTATTTATCACTTACAATTTTAAAAAATCTTTTAAAATTTTCAATACTTCTTCTGTATCTTCTATATAGCTCATGTGTCCGTTAGGGACTACTTTTAAAGGAGTATTGGTTGTATAAGCTTCTTTTAAAATAGTTTCGTAATTTATAACAGAATCTTTTTTTCCTGCAATGATTAATTTTTTTTCTTTAAATGAAGTTAAAACAGATAGTCTATTTTTTCTCTGTTTCATTCCTTCTGCACAAGCAATATATCCTTGAACTGTTGTTTTTAAAGCCTCTTCTTTACAATGATTAATTTCTTTTTTAAAAAGAGAGTTGGTTTCTGAAGAAAATAAATTATTAATAGACATAGAAACTAATGCTTTATAATTAGTTTTTGCCATTTTAATAGATCTGTCTCGTACTTTCTTTCGTTCTTCAGAATCGGCACTAGAGGTTGAATTTAACAAGCATAATCCTTCAACATAATTTTCATATTTTTCTGCAAAAGCCAAGGCAACATAGCCTCCCATAGAATGCCCAATAAAAGTAGCATTATTATTGTTCTCTGATTTAAGAACTTCAAAAACAACGTCTGCCATGTTTTCCATAGTATGTACGTACCCTAAACAATCTGTTTTTCCATGTCCTAATAAATCAACTGAAATGATTTGATATTTATATGAAAGTGCGTCAATAATTGTTTTCCACATCGATGAATTTTCTAAAAAACCATGAAGTAATACAATAGTTTCTTTTTTATTAGAGCCATTTATGTAATAAGTAATGTTTGCTTTTTTAAAGATAACAGATTTCATCATGAGACAAAAATATGTATCTTTCTGCACTAGTTAACCAAACAATTATGAATAAAACTAAAGAAATTCTTATTACTGGATTTGCCTTATTTTCTATGTTTTTTGGGGCAGGAAACTTATTATTACCACCTCTTTTAGGGTATAATGGAGGAGATAATTGGTTTTGGGTAACAATTGGTTTTGTTATTACTGCGGTTATAATTCCGATTTTCGGAATTTTAGCGCATGCCAAATTACAAGGAACTTTGTATGATTTTGGGAAAAAAGTATCGCCAACATTTAGTTTACTATATTGTGTTATTGTTTACATTATATCTATAGCTATTCCATCTCCCAGAACAGCTTCTGCAACACATGAAATAGCAATTAATCCATTTTTTGGTACAAGTCCATTCATAACAAGCTGTGTTTATTTCGCTTTAGTTTTAATTTTTGTTTTAAATAGATCAAAGGTTTTAGGTTTTATAGGTAAATATTTAACCCCTTTTATCATAGTTATTTTAATATTAGTTATTGGTATAGGGTTATTTTCTAGCGAAATGATTATGAATCCTAGTGCTTTTAAAACACCTATTGTTGGTGGTTTACTAGAAGGATATCAAACTTTTGATGCTATAGGTGCTGTAGTTGTTGGTGGTGTTGTTATTATTTCTTTAAACTTAAAAGGGTCTGCTTCATTTACAGAGAAAAAAGAATTAATTAAAAAATCAGGTTTTATTGCAGGTTTAGGGTTGTTTATAATTTATGCAGGGTTAATTTCTGTTGGTGCTTTTTATGGTTCAGAAATATTAGTAGACGGTACATTAAGTAATGATATGCAAAGAGCAAATTTATTACGAGGTATAAGTATAGCAACATTAGGAAATATTGGAAATGTATTTTTAAGTACACTTATTGCATTGGCATGTTTTACAACTGCTGTTGGTATTATTACAGGAACTGCAGATTATTTTAAAGGTTTGTTTAAAGGTTCTCAAAAAGCATATATAATTACAGCTATTTTTGGTTGTTTAATTGGCGTGTTAGTTGGTCAATTAGATTTTCATTCTATTATTGTAATTGCTTTACCGGTATTAATGTTTATTTATCCAATTACAATTATATTAATTATTTTAAATGTTTTACCAGAAAAATGGTGTGCAGCAATTGTTTTTAAATGGGTAGTGGCGATTACTTTTATCTTTAGTATTCCTGATTTTTTAGGTTTTATTATAGATAAACAATTACTGGTAGGTGTTAAAGAAATAATACCTTTAGCAAAGTACCATTTTGGTTGGGTGTTGCCTAGTATATTAACGTTTATAATAGTAAATGGATTATTGATTGTTAGAAAACAAAAATAATATTAAAAACAAAGACTCGAAGTTTTGGGAATTAGATAAAATTCTGATTTCACATACTGTAATTGATTACAATTCATTTGGGAGAAACCAGTCAAAAAATGATACAGAATTTGTTCGTCTTCATTTTGGGCTTCAAGGAAGTTATCATTTTAATTATCGACAATTAAAAAACTCTTTTCAACTTTATGGTCATCATAACAATATCATGTATTCTAATGGTTTGGATATTGAGGTGGAAAATAAAAGTAAAAGAATTGAAACTTTTGGAATTAATTTCACAGCAGAATCTTTTATAGAGATTGGTCAAAATGGAAATGAATTACTAAAGAGATTTACCAATAAGGTGGTAAATAAACAAGACTGTATTTTATCTAATCAATGGAAGACAAACAGTTTTAAAATTCAACAGGTAATAAAAGAAATTATAAATTGTCCTTATCAACAAGATTTAAGAAATTTGTTTTTATTATCTAAAAGTATTGAGTTGTTGGTGTTACAGGCAGACTTATATAGTGATGAAAGAGAACCTGTTTTTATTAAGAAATCAATAGATAAAAAAAGAATTATAGAAGCAAAAGAATTATTGACTTCTACTATTGAAAAACCACCAACTATTGTTGAACTATCAAAATTAGTTGGTATAAATGAGTATAAATTAAAAAAAGGGTTTAAAGAGCTTTTTGGAACTACTATTTTTGGATATGTTCATAAAAATAGAATGAATTTAGCTCAAAAACTTCTTTTAGATACTAAAAAATCAGCAAAAGAAATTGCGTATGAAATTGGTTTCAGCTCTCCTCAACATTTTTCTGCTGCTTTTAAAAAAGAATATGGAGTTACTCCCAATACTATAAGAGAAAATCCCGATTCTATAATTAAATAAATAGTTGTTTCCTCAAATTTGTAAAAGAGATTATATAATCTATGTATTGTATGATAAAAGGAATGTAATCTAAAAACACTATCTATAATTAAATCAAAAGAAAAAAGATGAATAACACCATGTTTATTAGAGAAGAAATAGTTTTTAAAGCAACTAAAAATATTGTTTGGAATTTAATTACAAATCCAGAAATAACAAAAAAATATATGTTTGGTTGTGAAGTGTTATCTGATTGGAAAAAAGAAAGCCCTATTATTTGGAAAGGTAAAACAGAAGAAGGAAAAGATATTGTTTATGTAAAAGGAATTATTGTAGATTGTGTAAATAAAGAAAAAGTTAGTTTTACAATGTTCGATCCTTCTATTGGAATTGCAGATATTCCTGAAAATTATATAACCTTAACATATGAAATAAAAGAGATAGAAGAAGGTTGTTTGTTAAAAATTACACAAGGAGATTTTAAAGGAACAGAGAATGCTGAAAAAAGATTTGAAGAGTCAAAACAGGGATGGAAAATGGTAATTCCTATGATGAAAAAAATAGCGAATGAATTTTGCTAAAAACAGATTAGTACCCTGCCACATGTTACTCCATTCGCTTTTTTATTACAGTTGTCTTAATAAGAATTCGTTTTAATAAATCTAAAATTTCAATTTGACGTTCTTCTGTGGCTTGTAATGTAGCAGTTTGATTCACATTATTAATAGTTACATTAGGAGTTATGCCATTTACTTGTTGTAAAATACCTTCATTTTTCATGAGTATCTTTTTTGCGATAAACAAAATGTCTTCTTGATTGGTAGAGGTAGCAGGTTCAATAATTGGCGCTTGGTATACTACAAATCGATAAATATCTTCTGGCCCAGAAAAATCTTGTTCAGTACTCCAATTGGTATATCCATCTCTAGTAACATCTATACGAACATTATTACTAGAAAATAGAGTAGCACTATTGCTTTCACCAGTAAAATTTGTAAGTGATAAAAAAGTGTTGCTAGGAGTTACTGCATTATCTGCAATAGTAAGATTGGCGTTGGTAAGATTGGTAATACTAATAAATTTATAGAATTGAGAAGCATCTTGTAAACCTACATTTAAATTATTAAAATCTGTGATATTTGAATTTACAGAGCTTTCAATCTTTACAAACTTATCGCAAGGAGCAATAACAGCACTTCCGCTTAAAATAAATTGGTAATCGTCTATGTCTAAAATATCTTTTTTAGGAGTTGCAAAAATTCTATTAATAGATGGCTGTGTTAAATTACTTAGCTTATTTAATTTAATAAAATCATATACCTCACATAAAGTTCTATTGCCAGATATAGTTATTGTTTTAGCAGTATGATCTATATTAATTCCTGTATAAGCTCCTACTGTTGCGGTATTTGTTTCACTAATAAATGTATCATCCGTGATAATAATATTGTCTACGATAGGTTGATTAAAATCTTTATTTACAGCATAATAATTTTTTAAATAATTAGGTATAACTATGGTTGATAAACCTCTATCGAAATTTAGAGATACAGTATTGTCTATTCTTAATACTTCTTGTCTAGGTATTTTTCCTTGTACATCTGTTGTTTCTGTATAATCGAAACTATTCCCATTTATATTATATAAAGTAACAGTAAGTCCGTTAAGAGGGTTTAAGTTGGTGTCTGTTACTGTAATATCGTGTGTGTAAAATTCTTGTACAGGTAATGTTCCTCCACCAGAATAGCCAGTCCAACCAGTTGGTTTTTTAGGATTAACAAAAAAGAAATCTACATTTCTAGGAATAAAATTCCAGTTAGTGGCATCCCATTCCATATCAAAAGTTTTAAAATCTCCTTGCGAGCCAGATCCTCCAACAATTCTACTTACTCCTTGCAGTTTTAACCCATTTATAGTTTCTGTTTCACCAGCTAGCCTTGCACCAGGCTCAAAATTAAGTCCGCCATTAGCATTCGTTATGGTAATATTATTTAAAGTAGTATTGGTTTGAAAGTGCAAAAAATCACTAGCTCCATAACTTACAAACGTAACATTATCCATGTTAAATGTATAGTTTCCATTATTAAAAAAATCACTTCTTCCAGTAGTTACACCTTGTAAATAAAAAACTCTAGTAAAGTTTGCTGTGTAGGCTCTATTGTAGGAATGTAATTTTTGATTTCCGCTATAATGCAAGGTTATATCAGTGAAGTTAACGGTAGCATTATTTCTTGGAGAATACCTAAAAACATCTGGGAAATGATATACTGCATTGTTATCTGTAAAAGTAGCATTGTTATTTATTACCAACTCAGCATTAAAAGTAATATCTTGATTAACCACGGTACCAGTTGAAGGATTTGCGATAATAAAAGCTCTCAAATCATCTCCTGTTTGTGTTCCTGAAATAATGATGGAAGCTCTTGCACCTCCTGGACCACCTGGATTAAAAGCAGGGTCTAATGTAATTTGAGAATTTACATATTGAAATGAAATAAAAAACAACAAACTAAATAGTAATGCTATTCTCATAGGCTTTTTTAATTATATGTTAATGCACTAATAGCAGATAAAATTGTAGGCTGTGTACCAGTACCCATTGCACTAGTTTCAGTATTAATATCGTTTTTATGAAAACGAGTAACCATCCAATTATTGGTGTTTATTCTAACAGAAATATAAATAAAATTAGTGTCTTCAACGAGAATTTCATTAGTAATTACAGGAGAATTGTCTAGTATTTTTACCCAATTTGTTCCATTATAAATGTAAAGGCTTTTTTCATTATCAACATAAGCAATAGCTCCTGTATTAACGCCAGTTAATACAGTTATTTCAGTTAAGTTGGTTACAACAGGTATGCCTAATAAACTAGAACTATCTACTTGAGCAATAGTGTTTAAAGAATAGATAATTATAGCAATAAAGAATGTTTTTTTCATATAATAAATGTTGAGGGAGATATAAACAAACAGTTTGCTTTATATCAGAATATTACACGAAAGAAATATACGAAAAATTAAATGAGATATTAAATAATGAGAATAAAAATTATATGTTTTCTATTATCTAATTAGCCTTCCTTTTAAATGCGTAAAAGTTAATAACTTTATTATTATGAATAAAATTAATTTTTGAAATATTGATTATTAGCTTGAGTGTCGACCATAAGTCGAGTTATCATCATATTTCTGCTTTTTAAGTAAAAAGTATTATCTTATAGATGTCATAATATCCGTTTCACAAAATTTTGTTGAAGGTCACGATGTGGTATATTGTAGTTTTAAGAAAAATCATTATAAATTAAAATAAGATTAATAAGTATTTGATTATCTTGTTTTCTTATCATATAAGATTAAAAGCCTTGTAGGTTTGCACTTAGGTTGCTTACTTAAAAACGATATCCAACATTTACACCTACTCTTGGTACTAAAACAGGAGCAGTTTCTGTAAATATATTTCTACCTAAACCGCCTAATAAACTCACCATAAACCCGCCGTTAGAAATATATTTAGTTCCTATAGAAATACCAACAGCCCCATCTGTATATTTTTTAGGTTGTTTTATTCCAGAAACTTCTATTTCATTTTCACCAGTATTTATGCCAAAGAAAATTTCCCCAAAATAATTCCAGTTATTGCTATCTGTAAAATAATGACGAAAGAAAGGAGTGAACATATTGTCTTCATTATATCTAAAATCAGATGTTTTTCCTTCAAAATTAAACAAGGCAGAAACTCCTACAGAAGATTGATATCCAATATAATATTCATAAGAAATTTCTAGGGTTTTCATGGCTAAAGCATCTCCTATATCCAAACTAAGTTCTTGTTGTGCAAATATTTTAGTGCTAATGAAAATTAAAAGAATAGTTATTGTTTTTTTCATTGTTGGTGATTTAAAAATAGTATACATCTGTTGGATTCAATTATTATACCAAACAGAATGACTATTTATTTAAAATATAGCTTTTAGTTGCACCGATCCTGTATGTATAGTAGAAGAGGTTTCGCTTTTTCTACCAAAATAGTTCACATTTAAATTTAAGAAAGAGTTTAATTTTTGATGGATGAGAAAATTCCAAGTAAAATTTTTCCCTGCTTGTAAGCCTTCTAGCATTTGATAGCCTACTGGCGAATTAGCATTTCCTTTAAAATTGTTTAAAAACAAATTGAAATTTGCTGAAATCTGATTTTGTTTTTTACTAATAAAAAAATATTCGGCACCTATTTTTTGTTGATTTAATTGCTCAAAGTCTGTTAGTGTGTTTTTTTTATTTTTTAGTTGATAAAATAAGGTAAATCGATGGTCTTTGTTATATAAATAAGAGAGTTTAGGATGTAATTCTTTATTGGTTAAATGATAATTTCTATTACTTAAGTTTTCGGTTTCTAATCTGTTTTTTGCAAAAGAAGAATTGAATTCAAATAACCAAAATTTAGAGAGTTTGTGCTGCAATTCTAATTGATGAATAAAGGAATTGTTTTCTTGATTACCAATGCTAAACTGACGTTTGTTTCTCGATTTACCATACGTATACGTCCAACTATAATTTTGTAAATTCTTATTAAAATAAAAACTGTTTCTAAAATTAAATTGTAGCCCTACTAATTTGTCTTTTTCTAAATTAAACGGATTTAAATTAAAACGATCTCCTGCTCTTCGTTGTTCATTATCTATTAATAAATAGGTTTGATTGTGAAAGTAAGAAACTAGTTTTCTAACTCCTTTTTTGTTTTTCCATGGTAACGGATTTAAGGTGATTGCTTGTTTCCAAACTACTTTTTGAGTGGGTAAAAAGCGAAGATTAGGTAAAGCAACTCGTAAATAAGTTGCTTGGTCTTGAAACTGAGCAATTTCAAACTCTTCAAACTGTTGTATTCCATCATTATTATAATCTACCCAAGTATAAAAACCCTGCCCTGGTTCTGTTTTAATATATATAAAGTCTTGTTGGGCGATGTTTCCAGAAGAGGTTTCATATACAGTACCTAATGATAAAAAGTTATTAAAAAATCGTTGATTGTATATAATTTTAGAATTTAAAGATTGTTCATTTTCTATGAATTTATTATCTGTAAATCTGTAGTTTGCATATATAGACAAGTTGGTAGTTTTATTAGAAACAATTTTACTATCTAAATAAAGGGTTTTCCTATTATTTATTTGTGTTAATTTATTGTTTTTAATACTATCATTTGTTCTGTAATTTACACCTAGTTTTGTATATACTTTAGTAGAATCTCCAATTGCATAATATCCTTCATACTCTTGAAATTGATGACTTAATATATTAAGGGTATTTGTTGTTCTATCTTTAATTTCATTAGTTTCGGCATTTAAAAATCCGCCTAACCAAGATTTTTTAAAGCCTTGTTCTAATTTGGTGTTTAATCTGAAAAAGGTAGCCTTTTCTGTTAACGACGTATTGTTTAATAAACTACTTTTTAGGGTAAAAGACGATTTTTTAGCATGTAAATTCGATGCAATTTCATGTTTACTTCCATTAAAATGATTAGAAAAATTTAAGTGATTAAAACTATAAGAAAAAAAGTTCTCTTTTTTATTTTTAAGTAGTAAAGATGTTGTTAATTGCTGTTGGTTTCCAATAGGGTTTCTTAAATTCCAATCTCTATTAAACTCTACCGATCTAAATCGCTGTACTGTTTTAAAATTTTCTTGTACAAACTCATAATTAATAACACTAGATAATTTCCAATTTTTATCAAATATGGTTTGTTTCCAGTCAATTTTAGAAGCTAGTTGTTTGTTTTTTTCATCATTAAGCGATGAAAACAAATTAACATCACTATCGCTATAGGCTAATTCAGCATTTACAATTGTTTTTTCTGAAGGTTGGTATTTAGAATTTACAACAGCTAGCTGCAAACTTGTTGGAGCAATTAAACGGATAATAGGATCGAAATTTCCTTGGTTTGGACCTACAAACCGATAAATAGTACCAATTGCTATTGTATTATCAACTACATAACTTCCATTATTTTGACCAACATTTGAGAAGGTTAAGGTATATAATTCCTCATTTTCATTAGTAGAAAATTCAAAAAACTCTGAGCCATTAAGAGTTGTTTTTTTATACTGAATTTTATTCGGCGAAAATGTATCAACAAAAGCACTAGACGATATCATTTGAGAAATATCATTACCAGCATTGGCTAAAATTTGTTTTTGGTCGTTGTTTAAATTTTGTTGTATAGGTTGATTTTTAACATCATTTTCATTATAAAAATGACCAGAAATAGAAAACTTGTCCGACTTATAATGTGCTTTTTCATAGGTAATAAATCGTGTATAATTTCTGTCTGAAAACTGAAACTCTACACGAATTCTCATATCATTAGTAATAGGATATGTAGTATTAAAGCGAATTTCTGCTAAATTATAATCAATAATATAATCTTTATTTTCTCCTCTTTTTAAAGGTACGCCATTTACAAAAACAGTATCGCTACCAGAAACGATAATTATTGCAGATTCATTATTAGGACCAAATATTTTATAAGGACCTTGATTTCCTTCAACTCCTACAAAGTTGAAAGAAGAAAACCTTCCTCTAACAATAGCACCAGAAGCAGAAGCAGATAATTTATCGTTTATATTTGCGCTTACCTGCAAACCAGAAACTTGTTTTTCGAAATTTAAAAAATAACTATCTTTATTTTCAAGAGAAACATCTCCCCCTTTTACCTTCCAGTTTTCACTAAATAATTCGATAAAAATTCGGTCGAAATCGGTAATGTTTTGAGAATATCCGTTCTGTTGCAACGGAAAATTAGTGTCAAAAATATTTGCACGAATAGAAACATTTTTCGAGAGTTTTCCTTCAATAGTTAAATCTAAAGAAGCATTGGTAACCGCATTTTGGTTGTTACCAGAAGTAAGCCCTCGTGCAATAAATCCCTGTGTTTTTAATCCGTCAAAAAACGTAAAATTAGCTTTCTTTTTATTCGTGGTTAAACTGTATAGTTTTTCTGTCGAATTGGTGTTCGGAACAATTAATTTGTCGTTTAAAGGAGTGTGTATTTTGGTTAAAAAATCGGGAAATCTAAGGTATTCAACAGTAATTTCTGAAAACTCTTTTTTGCTAATAATTAATTGAGCTTTCGAAAAATTTATTTGGTACTTTTTTTTATCAATGGTTTTTCCTTTAGAAATTATTTTAAACAAAGCAGGGTTAATACTTACCGAATCAATTAAAATAGTATCCTTTTTAACCACGATTTTTTTTGACCTAAATTCTTTCAATTTCCTTTGAGAAAAGGAAAAAATAGAAGTAAATAAAAAAAATAAAACTATTTTTTTGGTCATATTCTTAAAAACGTAGCAGACACAAAAATAGTTTATTTCCTTTGATAATTAAGGGTTGAATGTTTGAATACATCGATGAGTTAAAGATGTTTATATTTGCTATTAAAAAACTATTTAATATGAATATAAAAGCTAAATATATTCTTTTTTTTCTGCTATTATTTGCTATAACTAGCTGTAAAAATTTCTTAGAGAATTCTTTTATTTCTAATAACTCTGTAAGTGATATTACGCTGGGAAATAAAGAAGAAGAGGTGTTAGAAAAATTAAAAAAATATGATGTTTTTGAAAGTACTCCTTTTAACTTGAGTTACCATCATAAGGGAGATAAACATTATGATGTTTTTAAAAACGATCAAAAATATTTTTCTTTAATTTTTGAAGACGATAAATTGTCTTTTGTTAGGGTACATTCCGATTCGTTAGTAATTTATTCAGATATAAGGATTGGAAATACTTTTGAAGAAATAAAAAAATCTGATTTGAGACTTTACGGATTCACGGAGGTTAATGACGGAATTAGAACACAAATTGAAGAATACAAAGAGATGTATTTTATTTTTGACAAACGTATAGATACATATAAATTGAATAACAAAGCGAAGCTTAAAGAAATTTGGGTTGGAAGTTATGTGCCTTATATTACTTATGATTGGATAACAAATAAAGAAGATTATGGAGTAGTTAAAGATAATATGTATACAAATAAAATGTTTGGTTTTCAATTAAAGATTCCTGAGAAGTGTGTAGTTAAAACAGGAAAAAGTACTATTCCAAGGGTAAACGAACTATTGCATATTTATAATGATAAAAAGGAGTCTTTCTTGTCATTAATAGCTATAAGAGTTGATAAAAACAAATATGAAGATGGAGTAACATATTTATCTCTTTCAAAAAAAATAACAGATAAAAATTTTGATGAAATGAGAATATCAAAGGATACGCTTTTAATAGCAAAGAGCTATTATTTTTATAAAGGAATTCAAGAGTCAAAAAACAGTAGTTTAAAAAACAATGTTTTTTATGCTGCTCTAACAGAAAACTATATTTTACTCTTTACTGGAAAATACAAAAATAATAAGGAGTTAGAAGAAATTAACAAAGTACTAATAAATATAAAAGGAATAAGATTTAAATATATTGTTGTCCGATAAAAACTAATAAATCCCATTTTTAATTCTCTGCAGTCAGTAAAACCGTTGTTTTTTTATTTTT
>CANMJA010000056.1 GCA_947498055.1 uncultured Tenacibaculum sp. | reverse complement strand
AGTCTTAGAGACGTCTAAGCACTTTTTCTTTTTCATAGCAATTTTCCCACTCAATTTTTTGAGTGGGTTTTTTATTTTTATAATTCTTTTAGATTATAATTTCTAACCAAATAAATTAACAACCACTTAAAAGCAATTTGAAAAACTAAATACAGTTCTTACTATTTTATATATTTGGTGTTTATATATTTTTTATGAAGTACTTATTTTTTTTCATTCTCATTTTTACTACACAGATATTTAATTCACAAACAACTATTATAAATTACAAACCTTCTAATGAAGATTTCCCTAATCCAGAAAGAGGTTTTTACAGATACTCAGAAACTCGTGTATCTAACTATACACCCTTAATTAAAAATGAATTAGAAAATTATAGAAAACTTCATAAACCACCTAGTGCTAGTTATGCTATTCATAGTTCTCTAATTTTTCGTTATTTTTTTTAGATGAATTTACATCAAGTACTATTTCTGATGATTTTCTGACCAAAATGGAGGCTGATTTTTCTACTGTAAGAGAAGCTGGATTAAAAATAATTCCAAGGTTTGCTTACACAGACAAAGTAAACGATATTGGTTGTTCTAATTTTATTTGCCTATCCAATAAATACTGAAGAAATAAAAGACAATGATTTTAAATTATTTCCTAATCCTTCTTTAAATGAAATAAAAATTAGTTACAATAACTCTTTTCATAAAAAAGCTATCATTTCTGTTTTTGATGTTTATGGCTCTAAAATTTTGACAAAAGAAATAACAGCTAATCGTTTCTCTATAAAAGAACTAAGTAGCGGTATTTATTTTATAAAAGTGAAAATTGGGAACGCAATTATTACTAAGAAAATTATAAAAAGGTAAATTCACATGAATTAGTTTTAACATGAAAAATATAAAATTAATTGTACTACAAATATTTTTAAGATAGTTTAGGTAATGAAGTAAAATTTTTAAATTCAGACTCAATTGATTTAAAAAGTAGCTCGTATAATATTTTAGACTTAATAGCTAAAATAATTAAAGAAGATAGCTGGATTTATAAAATTGAATCTCATTCTTGTATGAGAAGTAAATCTCTCATCAAAAAAAAAAAGCTACTTTAATAAAAAAAGAATTAATAAAAAGGGGGATTAATCAATCAAGACTTATATCTATCGGATACGTACAAACTAAAAGACGTTATATTTGTAAAACAAGAGTTTGTGATTTACAAAACGAACGAATTTCAATTAAAAAAATAAAATAGTAAGCGAGCCACTATATTTACGTTTTCTTACCCTCCAATAGTAATCATACTTCTATTATTGTGATTCATTAGATCTTCAAAATCTTCTAAACTATTCATTCCAGAACGTACTGCTTTCTTTTTTAGGATTGCTTCTTGAATTATTGGTTCTATAGATTCTCCTTTTCTGTAAGAAGTTAACAAATCTGTTTCTGAGGTAGAAAACAAACAATTTTTTAATTTACCATTTGCTGTTAATCGAATACGATTACAAACATCACAAAAAGGATTTGTTACAGAAGAAATAATTCCAAAACTTCCTTCATAACCTTGTATTTTATAATTTCTTGCTGTAAAGTTTTCTTCATTTGCTAGTGGAATTAAAACATCTGAAGAGTAATTTTGTTTTACTTGATTTAACAACTCTTCATAACTTACTAACTTCGATTTATTCCAACTATTTCCATCAAAAGGCATGAATTCAATAAATCTTACAGATATTGGTTTGTTTTTAGTAAACTCTATGAAGTCAATAATTTCAGTATCATTAAAATCTTTTAATAATACTACATTTAATTTCACATGAAAACCTTCTTGTAAAAGTAATTCTATATTATCAAATGCTTTTTTAAATTGATCACGTTTGGTTATTGTATTAAACTTTTCTGGATGAAGTGTATCTAAACTTACATTAATCGTCTTTAAGCTAGATGCTTTTAAAATCTCTATATGCCTATCAATTAAAATAGCATTGGTAGTTATGGTTAATTCTACTGGTAAATTAGACAATCCTTCTAAAATTTCAGGAACATCTTTTCTCAATAAAGGTTCTCCACCTGTAAGTCTAATTTTAGTAACTCCATTCTTCACAAAAAGACGTGCAATTTCTAAAACCTCTTTTGCATTCATCAACTGATTTCTAGGAGTTAAAAGCACTCCACTTTCTGGCATGCAATACGTACAACGTAAATTACATTTTTCTGTTAATGAAATACGTAAGTAATTATGCTTTCTTCCAAAAGAATCTGTTAATATGTTTTCTTCTTTAGTCATTAATGACGTTCTCCTTTTAATACTTTATAACTATGAAATAAATGCGGAAAAACAGCATCTATACTTTCTACCACTCCTTTGCTAGAACCAGGCAAAGATAATACCAAACAACTGCCAATAGTACCAACCACGCTTCTAGACAACATTGCATACGGCATACGATCTTGTCCGTAGCGTCTTATCGTTTCTTCTGCCCCTATAATTCTTTTATCTAATAAAGGCAATAAAGCTTCCGGTGTTGTATCTCTAGGAGACAAACCAGTACCTCCAGTTATTACTATTAAGTTACAATCTTTTTTTATACTTAAAATTTGTTTCTGTATAATATCAAAATCATCAGGAATAATAGTTACTTCGTTTACTTTCACTTGATATCCTTCTAATTTTTCTTTAATTAATTTACCAGATTTATCTTCTCCTATTCCTTGAGATATCGTATCTGAACAAACAATAACTCCTGCTAATAAAGAAGAAACATCATGCATTGGATAAGATGATTTGCCTCCTTTTTTACTTAATAGTTTTATAGTTTGAATTTCTATTCCTTTATCAATTGGCTTTAGCATATCATACATATTTAATGCAACAATACTTGCTCCATGCATAGCCTCTACCTCTACTCCTGTTTTATAAATCGTTTTTACTGTTAATTTTATATGTATGGTTAAATCTTTAATAAGGTATTCAATTCCTGTAAATTCAATAGGCATTGGGTGACAATCTGGTAATAATTCGGGAGTTTTTTTTACCCCTAGTAAACCAGCAGCTTTACTCATCGAAAACACATCTCCTTTTGGTACTGTTTTATTATTAATAGCATCTATCGTACTTTGTTTACTAACTTTTACAATAGCTTGCGCTGTTGCTATTCTTAATGTATTTGACTTATGAGTAATATCTACCATTTTTTTATTATGAATTGTTAATTACGAATTACGAGAATGAAATTCCTCTCTAACCTCTAACAAAGCTATACATTTGTTTTCCATTGATAGGATGCATCTTCAAAAATTTCTTTTCCGAAAATAGGCACCTCTTCCTTTACTCTATTTACAATATACTCTGTTGCTTCATAAACTTGTGGTCTATGCGGTGCAGATACAAACACAAAAAAACAAACTTCTCCCACTTGTACCTCACCCAAACTATGGTAAATATGCATACAAGTTAAATCAAATTTTTCAAATGTTTCTTCTCTAATATCGTGTAATTTCTGATCTGCCATTTCCTGATAACAGCTAAAATCTATTGCTTTTACTGTTTTATCTTCTATTACATCTTTTCGTACCTGACCTAAAAAAATATTATGCGCGCCTATCTGTGTTTTAACTTGATGTTTTGCTATTGCATTTGCTATAAAATCGGAAGTTATTTGTCCTTCTTTAAATACTGATTTTTTTTTCTTCATAATAAATTGTGTTGAATATATTAATTATTGCCTATTTAGCTATTAGAAAAAACAGCAATTAAAATAACTATTAAAATTATCCCAACAATAAAGTACTTTTTAAGAGAATGGTTGCTCTTAATAAAATGACTGCCTTTATTTCCTCTTTCTTCAGATATAGAAAAGTCTTCTTTTTCTCTGTTAAAAGAACTTGTAGTACCTTTTCTAATTGTTCTGTTATCGAAACAATTTGGATTTTCATCTAAAGAATCAACGATGTCTTTCGCTTCTTTTAATCCAATACCAGTATTCTCTTTTATATATTTTATAGCTTCTAATTTACTTGTTTTTATAATTGTCAACAACTCTTCTTTAGAAAAACTACTCTCATTTATTTTAATATGCATACTTTTTATTTATAATTAAAAAAATTAACCCCCTGCAAAAGCAGATAAAATTGCTATTTCATCAGAATCTTTTAATGTTATTTGTTCTGATTTTGATACTAAATTTTGATTTACTGCTATTTGCATTTCATTTAAATCGATAGCATATTTTTCATTTAAATAAATAATTAATGATTTTACATCTTTTTTTTCTAATTGAATTTCTTCAAATGTTTTATTTGTTACATCTGCTATTTTGCCGAAATAAATTACTTTCATTGCTTTCTATTTTACTATTAAACTAAAAATAATTTAACTGCCGCTATTATTAATACCACTGCTAAAATATATTTTAATGTTTTCATCTTAAATTTTTCACTTCCATACATCGCTCCTAAACCGCCACCAATTATTGCAATAGGAATAAAATACCACGCTTGCGTAGGTATATTTCCATTATTTACTAAAAACCCTACAATTCCTGCTATAGAATTAACAAAAATAAACAATGCAGAAACTGCTGCAGCCTGTTTCATAGTACCCCAAGCTAATAATACAATTACTGGACTTAATATAATTCCTCCTCCAATGCCAATCATACCCGAAAATATTCCTATACCTGCACCTATAAACAAAGATGCCACAAAATTATTTGTCTTTATCTCTTTTTTTTCTTTACCAAAAACATGTAACATTCTTAAAATCGCAAAAATTAAAAAAACACCTAAAATTTGCTTATACAAAGTTGCATTTACAGAAATATAACCACCTAAAAATGCTGCTGGTATCGATGTTATTGCAAAAGGATAAAATAGTTTCCATTTAAAATGTTGGTTCTTTTTAAAAAACCAAAATGAAATTCCTGAAACAAACACATTTAATAATAATGCTGTAGGCTTCATATATATAGAAGGAAAGGAAAACAATGCCATTAATGCTAAATAACCGCTTGCGCCTCCATGCCCTACACTGGCATACAAAAAAGATACAATTATTAAAATAAGTAAGAATGGAACTATCATTTCTATTTGAAATACCTCCATTACCTTAATTTAATATAAGTTATTTCTTCTCCTTTTTTTATCGTCTCTTTATTTTCTGGAATCAAAAGTAAACTATTACTTATTGCAAATGATTTTAACATAGAAGATGCTTGTCCTTTTAATGGTTTTGCAATACCATTATCTACTTTTCCTTTTAAGAATAATGTTTTGCCGTGAATATTAATAATATCTTCTTTTGCTATTGCTTTTAGTCTTGGTAAATGATAATTTACATGTCCTAATTTTGCTTTTAAAAACGGTAAAACGTACACATAAAAACAACTTAAACTAGATGCTGGATTACCAGGTAAAGCAAACACTACAGTATCCTCTTTATGTCCAAACCATAATGGTTTCCCTGGTTTTTGATTTACTTTATAAAACACTTCTTTTGCTTGATTTTCTTCCAAAGATTTTTTCACAAAATCATAATCTCCAACAGATATTCCACCAGAAATTAAAACAACATCCGATTTTTCTAATTGTTTTTTTATTGCCTTCTTAGTTGCTTTAAAAGTATCTTTAATTTTGGTTATTCTTACTTTTTTTATACCTATTTGTTGTAGTGCTAATTTTAAAGTGATAGAATTACTATCATATACTTCTCCTGCTTTTAGCTCCTCTCCTACTTCCTTTAATTCATTTCCTGTAATAAGAATACTTACTTTTGGTTGCTTGTAAATTTTCACTTTCAAAATTCCTAAACCCACTAAAAAACCAATAGCTGCTTCATTTAGTTCTGTTCCCTTTTCTAACGCTATTTCTCCTACTTTAATTTGTTCTCCTAAAGGTCTCACATTGGTAGATTTTTTAGGCATTTTTTCGATTAACAAATAATCATTTTCAATCTTTACATGCTCTTGCATTACAACCGTATCTGCATCATTAGGAACACGTGCACCTGTAAATATTCGTACCGCTTCTCCTTCTTCTAAAGTAGTATCTTTAGAATTTCCTGCTTGAATTTCACCTACTAACTTATAACTTTCCTTTTTAGAATGTATAAAAGCATAACCATCCATCGAAGATTGCTTAAAAGGAGGCATATTTATGGGAGACACAACATCTTCTGCTAAAACATAATTTAATGCTTTCTGTACTGGTTTTTCGATTATAATAGACGGAATACAATAGTTTTCTATGTGCTGAATTGCTTCTGAAACTGAAATCATTTGGTTATTAGTTTTTGGTAATCTTCAGGAGTGTCAATATCCATTAATTTTTCTGAAAAGTTCATCGATTTAATAAAATTTAACTTAGAATTTAATAACTTTCTTGCTCCTTTATCGCCTTCAATTTTTAACAACTCAGTATAAAAATACTTTGGAAAAATAGCTGGTACGCCATTAAAATTAGTATATCTTGATGTTATTATTTTTTCTTTATTCTTTTTGAATAATGAAATCATTCTGTTAAAATAAACAGTATCTATTTTTGGTTGATCTGCTAAACAGATTAAAACAGCATCGTAATTTGAAAGCTCTTTTATTCCGCAAACAATACTTGCACTTAACCCTAAGTTATAATTTTTATTGATAATATATTTTACTGAATATTTTTTTATTTCTTCTTTTATTATCGAAGCATTAGCCCCTAACACAACATACACATCATTTGCTTCAGATGCTAAAGTATTTTCTATCACCTTACCTAAAATAGAGGTTTCTTTATAAGGTAATACTTGCTTTATCTTTCCCATTCTAGAAGATGTACCTGCTGCAAGAATTAGTATTGCTAATTTCATTGATTGGTTTGTAACAATTAAACATGTATACTTCCTTCCATATTCCGAAGAGAAAAAGGTTCTTTATTTCTTATAACAGCTAAAATTTCTGAAACAATAGATAATGCAATTTCTTCTGGAGTAACTGCTCCTATATTTAATCCTGCGGGACTATAAATTCTAGACAGCATTTCTTCATTTAAATTATCTCTGTAATGAAATAAATCATTTTCTAATTGGTTCTTTCTTTTATTAGACCCTAATATTCCAATATAAAAAGGATTAAAATCCATTATTTTTAATAAATATTTTAGATCTTGTACATAATTATGCGTCATTAATACTACCGCTGTATCTGTATCTATCTGTAATTTTATAGTTTCAGGAGTTACTGATACTATTTTGTTTGCTTCTGGAAAATCTTTTATAGATTTAGGGTCTTTTATCGAAGTAACGATATCTACCTCCCAACCTAACAAACTTGATATTTTACATAGTTTCACTGCATCATGTTCTCCTCCAATAATTAAAAGTCGATTTTTAGGCTGTAATTTTTGAGAAAACACTTTTAAACCTTTAGAAGTTTCTATAACAAATTTAGTATTAAACGTATATTTTTGAGTATTTAAAAATGTAATTACACTACCAAAATCACCTTCCACCTCTTCTTCTTTCTTAAAATAGGAAACAATTTGAAAGCATTCTCTCTTTTGTAAAACATTTGTGAAATCATTTATAAAATTTTTAGACACAAAAAATGGTTCTATTAAAATATATAAAACACCTTCACAGCCTAACCTGTAACGACCATCGTAAGTAATAACCTTTGCTTTATTTTCTTTAAAAACAGATTGTGCTCTTAACTTCACTTCTTTTTCTACACATCCGCCACTTACAGCACCAACCATAGCTCCATCTTCACAAATTAACATTCGAACCCCTGGTTTTCTATAGGAAGAACCTTCTAAATATACTACCGTTGCTAATACACTTTTTAAATCGTTTTGTTGATTTAAAGCTGCTCTTTTAACTATATCTACAAATTCGTGCGTCATTCGATGAAATTAATAATTAAAATTGATTTTTCCCTTTAGAAATAACACAATTTTCTGATTAGAATTTCATAGTTGTTAATTGAAGTGTTTTTTAGGGATTTATAATGTGTTTTTCATCTTTATTTCACTCACAAAAACAGGATCTTTACTCTATACAATAACTATTAATATCTAATTTAAATAAATTATTCATTACTGAAAGTCTTTTAACTATCCTTGACTTTTTAGCTATTTTTTTCGCAAATTGTTTCTATATATTCTAAAGAATACTTTCCTTTTATCTTTTTTTGAGATTGTATACTACTTACTGTTGCCTGTATTTTTCTCTATTTTTTACCGCAAAAATAAGTAAAATTCACCCTTAAAAAATTAGTGATTCTTAATACAACATTCGTAATTTTACCCCATGAAAATTAAGTTACTAGCCATAGGAAAAACAGATGATAAAAATTTAATGCAATTAATAAGCATGTATCAAAAAAGATTGCAGCATTATATTAAATTTGAATTAGAAATTATTCCTGATATTAAAAATGTTAAAAACCTTTCTGAAGCACAACAAAAAGAAAAAGAAGGAGAATTAATTTTATCTAAAATACAGAATACCGATCAACTTATTTTACTAGATGATAAAGGAAAACAATATACTTCTATAGAATTTTCTAGTTTTCTTCAAAAGAAAATGAATTCAGGTATTAAACAATTAGTCTTAGTTATTGGCGGTCCTTACGGATTTTCGGATACTGTTTATAAAAAAGCAAATGGAAAATTATCTTTGTCTAAAATGACCTTTTCTCATCAAATGATTCGTTTGTTTATTGTGGAACAAATTTATAGAGGCTTTACTATTTTAAAAAATGAACCGTACCATCATGAGTAAATTTTTTTTCTACCCTAAAAGATGTGTATACTACATATAATAATACAATGTTACTTTAACTTCTCTTTTTTATCAAATATTTCACTTGTTTTTATCACGACATTTACCCGACATTCCTTTGAAAACAAGACACTCAACAATAAAGCTTACTACTTTGTATTTTAAGAATGTAAAAGAACAAAAGTATTATTTTAGCCTAAAAATATTTTATAATGAAACTTGTTTTTGCTACAAACAACCTTAATAAACTTAAAGAAGTACAAGAAATGCTTCCTGCTTCTATAGAATTACTATCTTTAAAAGATATACATTGTTTTGATGAAATTGAAGAAACAGCTACTACTTTGGAAGGCAATGCGCAAATAAAAGCTAATTATATTACCGATAAGTTTGGATATAATTGTTTTGCTGATGATACTGGTTTAGAAATTGAAGCTTTAAATGGTGATCCTGGTGTATACTCTGCTCGTTATGCTGGTGAACCTGCAAATGCTGAAAAAAACATGCATAAAGTTCTTGAAAATTTAAAAAATACTGAAAATAGAGTTGCACAATTTAGAACCTCTGTTTGTTTAAATTTAGATGGAAATCAATTTTTATTTGATGGTATTTGTAAAGGGGAAATTTTAACTCAAAAACAAGGAGAAAAAGGGTTTGGATACGATCCTATTTTTCAACCAGAAAACTTTCTTATTTCTTTCGCTGAAATGTCTTCTGAAGAAAAAAATAAAATAAGTCATAGAGGGAGAGCTATAAAAAAACTAATTGATTTTTTGAATGCTATGTATTAATTCATTTACAACTCTATAACAGCCACTTAGGTGCTTTTTTTTTATAGTTTACTCAAAATAATGCACAATTGAGCCTAGTTGAGACTTTAAATAAGTCTCAACTAAGCTCAATTATCTTAAATTTTTACAATATTTTATGTTTACCTTAAAGTAAATTTGACGTTGGTTATCTTTTAATTACTTTTGGTATCCAATTTATTAAAACAGAGAATTTTTTAACATGAAGAAATTAATATATAGCGTTGGCATACTACTTATAACATCTTGCGCAACAACGGATAAAAAATCTTCTTACAGTAAAAATAGTAGTAATACAGAAGATGCTACGAAATATGCAACAACCATTACTGCTAAAGATTTAGGAAAGCATTTATTTATTTATGCTTCTGATGAGTTTGAAGGAAGAAATACTGGAGAACCGGGACAAAAAAAAGCTGTTAACTATTTAAGAGATTTTTATATTAATGAAGGTATTGCTTCTCCATTAGGTGGAAAAAATTATTTTCAAAAAGTTCCTTCTGCTTTTTTAAGTAGCAACAGAAGAGGCCTTAAATTAAATGACTCTGAAAATGTTGTAGCTTTTATTAAAGGAACAGAAAAGCCAGATGAAATTGTGGTTATTTCTGCTCACTTAGATCATGAAGGTGTTAAAAATGGAGAAATATATAATGGTGCCGATGATGATGGATCTGGTACTGTTGCTATTTTAGAAATAGCACAAGCATTTAAAAAAGCAGTAGATGCTGGTAAAGGACCAAAACGTTCTATTTTATTTTTACATGTTACTGGAGAAGAAAAAGGTTTATTAGGGTCTAAATATTATACCGAAAACCCTATTTTCCCTTTAGCAAATACGGTTACCGATTTAAATATTGATATGATTGGTAGAATTGATGATCGTCATAAAGAAAACCCTAACTACGTCTACTTAATAGGGTCTGATAAATTAAGTACTGAACTTCATAATTTATCGGAAAAAGTGAATAAAAAATACATGAATATTAATTTAGACTATAAATATAACGATGAAAACGATCCTAATCGTTTCTATTATCGTTCAGATCATTATAATTTTGCAAAACATGATATTCCTATTATATTTTATTTTAATGGAACACATGCAGATTATCATAGACCAACAGATACTCCTGATAAAATAAATTACGAGTTATTGGAAAACAGAACTAGACTAGTTTTTTACACAGCTTGGGAAGTTGCTAATAGAGAAAATAGATTGGTAGTTGATAAACCTACTAAATAAACAAAGTATTTTTCTATACATAAAAACTCCTCTTAATTAAAACAAAATTAAGAGGAGTTTTTTTATCTTAAAATCGATCGAGTTATATCGTTTTTAATACTTCTATTATTTCAGATATTTCTGCTCTCTTTGTATAATCTTCATTAAGAAAACTATACTTAACTTCGTTATTATTATCTATTATATAAGTTGCTGCCAAAGGCAATTCAGCATCTTTATTTTGATTATGTTTTTCTATATCTATATTAAATTTAGTATAATAAATCTCCTGTATTTCTTTAGGTAATTGAAAAACTAAGTCCATTTCTTTTCCTAATTTATTATCTACATCACTTATTACAGAAAACTCTATCTTATTTTTTTCACTAGTAGACAAAGAATTATCTGGTGTTTCTGGTGTTATAGCAATTAAATTTGCTCCTAAATTTTTAAACTCTGGTAACGCTTTCTGTAATGCTTGCAATTCTATATTACAGTACGGACACCAACCTCCTCTATAAAAAGAAATTACAGTTGCTTTTTCTCCTTTTACTTCTTCTAATCTTTTTATTTCTCCTTTTTCATTAGGTAAATTAAATTCTGGAAAAGTAGCACCTACTTGTAACGCTTTATTAGATAAACCTTCTTGTTTTAGATTATTAGTGGCTTTGCTCATTATTTCTAGAATATCATTGGGGATTTTCTCTTTACTTAACGCTACTCTTGCATTTAATGCTTCTTGTAAATTCATGTTTTTTAATTTATTTAGTATACTTTATTGTGTCTATAAAATAAAGAAATACTTACAAATTAATGCTGATAACATCTACCATTACTACTTTTGGTTTTCCTTCTACATCTCCTACCCGATTTTGTTTTTCCTGCGCATTGTACTGCACTTCTTCTTTTTAAAATTGGCTTATAACTTTTCTTCTTTTCTAAATTTGAAGCTCTTCTTTTGACTCTATAAGATGGTTTACATACTTTACATGCTGAATACCCTATATCTAAAACACTTTTCAATTGAACTTCTCTTTTAGAATACTTTAAATAATGACAAGATGATTTATGAAATTTCTTTCCTGTTTTAGTTACATAAACGGTTTGTGCTGTTACATCAGAAAAACAAGAGTAGAAGACAAAAAGAATAAAAAATTGTATTACTTTCATTTTGCTGGAATCCTTATTTTCTTTTCATGTACTACAGGCCTTACTTTCTTTAGTTTTGTATAGAAGTACATTCTTTTTATAACTTATTGAAATAGTTTTAGTTTAAAATAGATTCATTTATATCACACTCTTCAAGAAGAAAGTTTTTTTTAGTTATTATTATTTTTTTTTCTTTCATTTCTATTAGACTATAATTAGGATTACAATTTTTCACTCTAAATAAAAAAGCTTTTACTCCTTTTGTTAGCCCTTCTTCTTTTGTTATTTTAAAAACATAATTAGAACATGATACTTTAAATAAACATTTTCTCCGTTTAGATTTTGGAATTAATTTCCAATAAATTTTTATTATTAGTAGTAATATATTTTTCATTGAACTTGTTTTTCAAAAATTACAAATCCAACATGTATATATGTATTAGGAGTAGCTCCTATACCAAAACATCCTATATTACCTGGCTTCAGTTTATCTGAATATTCATGATTTAAATATTTATATCCTCCAACAGCTTCAGAATCTATTATTCTTTGAAGTTCGCTTGAAACATTTTCAGTTCTTTTAAATGGTACTACTTTATAAGCCATCATTTTTAATTTTAATAGTTAGTTGGTCAAACTTAATCACTATAAAAAACAAAGCCTTACGGAAATCCGTAAGGCTTTGTTTTTTATCTAATTTTGGTTTATTTAATTATGTTAACTATTTCATGATCTTTAGGTGTTTTTAATGTATAATAAGTGTATTCATCATCATAACTAGCATACTTATAATTAACTCTTTTAAAACGTAAAAATCTAAGAATTTGACTCAATGCTTCTTGTGTTTCTTGCTTCATCTTATTATTTACATATATACTTCCAATAAACTCTAATATTGTACTCTTTTTCCCTCTCAATTTTGTTTCTATGTTCTCTAGCCACAGCTTCTGATAAACAAAATCTTTATAGGCTTTTCTCATTTTTGGGAACTCTTTAACTTGAATATATTTTACTTTCTTTTTCAATTGTTTACTTAATTTTAAAATTTCTTTATCTTTTGTGTTTTCTGCTTCTTCTATTACTCTTGCCCATACATTAAAAAGTATAATTTCCATTTCAATCGACTTTAAACTTTCTCTATAAATAGAACCGTCAAACTTTTTTTCGTTAAGAAATTTAATTTCTCGTGTTAATTGATCTAAAATTTGTTGATTAGGATTCTCTATTTCTTCCTTTGAAATATTTTTTTTATCTTCTATTTCTAGCTCCTGTTTCTTTTTAGAATATAATCTTTCTTTCTTAGTATATTGATCGTTTTTTACATCATTATTTATAGAAATAGTTATTACAAAACCTATTATAATGGTTCCCCCTATTTTCCATACTTTAGATATAAATTGGTTTCTCCATAAAGCATACAATCCTAACGGAAAGAATATTATGCATAAAAAAACTACAAGTAATTTGTATTCATACCACTTTTTGATATTATTTTTTTTCATCTGTTTTAATTTTAAATAGTTCATCTAATTCAAATTTAAAACAGGTTTCGTCGTAATTTTTACGGTAAGCCTTAAAAGAAAGAAGTTTTATATAAAGCCCGCATCTTTGGCTATAGCAATAAGTTGTGCTGGATTATTGGCTCTAAGAATATCTTTTAATTTATTTAGCCGCTTTTCTACAGAACTTAAACTACTTGGAATAATCTCGTGCTCTAAAAAATACTGACTAATTTGTTTTTGAGATAATCCTTCTGACAATTTTTTTAGTAGTAATGTATCGTAATCTGTAATATCATTATTAATAGTATTTTGTTTAGCATTAGCTACTTTAGGAGATAAATATTTAGCGCTAGTTTTATAAACATGGTACAAAGCTTTTATTAATTCTTTAGTCCCTTTTCTACCTTTACAAACATATCCGTTTACATTATAGGTATGAATTAATCTTCTTACTTTTTCCGAATTATCTTCTACAGAGTACACTACTATAGGTATTTCTATTTGTTTTTTTCTTAAAACACGTACTAATTCTTCTCCCGATTTATAATCTTGTTCTCTATAATCTGCTTCAAAAGACAAATCGGTAATTAAAATATCATACGGTTTTTTATCAAAAATTCCTCTTTGTATTTTTAAATACGCATCATCACAATATTTTACCTGATCTATTTCAAGTATTCCCAATTTTTTTAGTTCAGTATGTAATCCTATATTTATATCGTCTTGATCTTCTGCTATTAAAACTTTTTTAAACATGCTATACCATTATTTTTATAATAAACCCATTCCCTGGCTCAGAGTTAAAAATAATACTTCCTCCTACAGATTTTATACGGTTTTCCGCATTCAATAAACCATTCTTTTTAGAAACTACAGCACCGACTCCATTATCTTTATATTTTATATGAATTTTTCCTTTTTGTTCAAAACCAATGGTTACAAGTGTTGCTTCGCTATATTTTCGCATGTTTGTCATTAGTTCTTTTAATACTCGATAAAGCATATTTTTTTTCTGAACCGAAAATTTGGTCCAGTTTATTTTTTGCAAATTTTTTGTAACAATTCCTACTTTTTCATTCTTATAACTCATAAAAAGATCGTAGATTATTTCTTCGAAATTCATATGTTCTTCTATAATATAATTGTCTCTCGAAATATCTCTTGCACTATCATACACTTTTTCTAAATCGTCTAATAATTCTTCTCTTGTACTACTCTCAGATTGAAACTTTGCCATTACATGATAAATATCATTAGCTATCACATCATGAATAGTTTTTGAAATTTTCCCTTCTGTTTCTATTACTCGTTCTACTATTTTCTTTTTATGTTTTTCTCTGTAAAAAAAGTATGTAATAATAGATAGTACCACTACAAACAATCCTAATAATTGAAATAAAATTCTTGAATTTTCTGCTTTTTCTCTTTTTAATTCACTTTCTTTAGCTTTCTCTTTTTCCTTAGTAGTATTATATTTTAATAAAGCAAATTTATTTGAGTTCTTTTGTCTTGCTTTAACAATACTATCATTTATTTTTTTATACTCCATTACATAAGTATTTCCACTTAACTCTGTTAAAAGTCCTAATGATTTTTGTCTGTTAAGAGTATTTCTAGTTTCATTAGCTATTTTTAAACTTTTCAAAGCGTATTCTTTCGCTTTTTTCAAATTTAAATTTCTTCTGTAAAACTCTGATAAATTATTATAACTTGTTTGTATTCCTAAAAGATACCCTTTCTTCTTCCTTAATTTTAGAGCTAATAAAATTTCTTCCTCTCCATCATTTTTATTAATTTTAGATTTTACAACTCCTAAATTATCTAAAACCCTAGCCAATAATTTATCATACTTGTTTTTTCCAATTTTCCCATAAGCTTTTAATAAAGTTTCTTTAGCCTTAGTATATTTATTTTCTTTCTTAAAAACATTTGCTATATTATTTAATATTGTTATACTATCTTTCAAATTATTTGAAAAACTCAATGCTTTATTATATAATTCATGAGACTTTATAAAAAAATTTTGCTTCCTATATAAAATCCCTAAATGATTATATAAACCTGTTTTAATCTTTCGTAAATAATTTGTTTGTTTTTCTTTTTTAATTAAATCTAATCCTTTGATGGCATTTGTTTCACTTTCATAATTAAAACCTTGCTTTAGCTCTATACTAGATTTATAAGATAAGGCATATATTATATTTATTTTTGAAGTTTCATTTAAGGGTTTATTTAGTATTTTATTAAAAAAAAGATAAGGTTTCACTAGGTCAAATTCTTTGCTCGGATTTTTAACCATTTCAGAATAAAACGTTAGACTATCTATTTGCTTTTGTCCTAATAATTGAAAACTTATAAATAAAATAAAAAAGAGGAATGATTTCTTTATGCTTTTCATTCCTCTAATGTACTAAATCCTATAACGATTTGAAATAACTTTTATCTTACTCTTTCTTTTTTTTAGGAGGTGGAGGAGGTAATATTTCTCCTTCTTCATCACAACACGCTTTTACTTCATTGGTGTTTAATTCTGTGTTCTTTTTTACTAATTCGTCATTATCTGTGCATGAAAATAAACCAGACATGAGGATACCCGTAACCATAATTGAAAATATTTTTTTCATTTTACTCTTGTTTAAAATTTTACATAAGTGATGCCTATTCGTTTAATGCATCGAATTGTTTTTGTGTGTTTACACATTTAAAAAAGGCCTTATGGAAAGTGAAAAGAGAAGTAGGTAAAGTAGATAGCACTTTCCGATTCTAGCTGCTATACTCACCACTCTTTTTAATAGAATAAAGAGATATTAGTTATTTTTACCAATATGATCAACTCCTTGATTCTGAAACAAATAAACGTTAGATCATGAAGATGATTAAGCAAGTTTAAAGAAATTACAAAGAAAATTTTAGGAAGCTTTTTTCTTAAAAATTTCCGACTCATACACAACTAAAAACCAACCTATTATGCATCAAAAACTAGTAAAACAAGCATTTGAAGAAATTAAAAAAATTGAAGAAAAAAAATTAGGAGTTATAATATCAGACACACAAGCTTCAGAACTCTTATCTATTACTTTAAAAGAAGATTATAAAACCCCTTTAAGTGATAGAACATTAAGAGATATTTTTAATGGTTTAATTGATATTAAAAAATCTAAAGTCGTAGTATCTCTTTGTGAGTTTTTAAATTACAAAAGCTATGAAGAGTTTAAAACTAAAAATAGTATACTACCAAATCTACCAGAAATTGAGAAACCGACAAAACCTACACTTAACCTTATTGAAAAAACACAAACCTTTATTCAGAGAAACAAGGTTGCTATTATAATACCTTTTATTCTTCTATTTACAGGTATCGCTTTTTATGCTTCTACGAAACAACGTTGGATGGTTTGGAATGAAAATCATTATGAAGAAGTATCTTTTAACACGAAAAAATATAGCCTTGAGCAATTAAAATTATATAAAGAAGATCGTATCAAATACTTTAAAAAAATTGAAGGAACTTGTGAATATCCCTTTTTTAATAAAGCTGGAAAACCTACTATTTGGTATGGAAGAAATCGTTCTGGAGATTTGGAGCTATTTACCTCGGTAGGTTTACATCCGGAGACTGGAAAAACATTAAAACATATTACTCCATACATGATTAAAAAATACATTTGTAAGTAATACCAATATTTCTATTTATTTCATCGAATATATTTACATTTTAAATGAATTGAAATTATTCTATTAAAAGTGTAAAATGAAAAACCCCATGAAGTAATTACTCCATGGGGTTTTATACATAATTATCTATCTATTATTTTTCAGACGAAATATAATTATTTACTAAATTTTCTAAAATATTTAAAGGTAATGGTCCATTAGTTAATACCACATCATGAAACTTACGAATATCAAATTTTTCTCCTAATGCTTTTTTAGCTTTCTCTCTTAATTCTAAAATCTTTAACATTCCAATTTTATAGGCAGTTGCTTGACTTGGCATTACGATATGTCTTTCTACCATCTTTACAGCATCTGCTTTTGCATTTGGAGTATTATCTGTATAATATTTAATTCCCTCTTCTCTTGTCCATTTTTTAGCATGAATTCCGGTATCTACTACTAAACGACATGCTCTCCAAAGTTCCATTGCTAAACGACCAAAATCGGAATACGGATCTGCATAAAAACCCATTTCTTTAGGAATAAATTCAGAATATAATCCCCAACCTTCTACATAAGCCGTATAACGTCCAAACTTTCTAAACATAGGTACTTCTTTTAATTCTTGTGCAATTGCTATTTGCATGTGGTGCCCTGGTATTCCTTCATGATACGCTAATGCTTCCATTTGGTAAGAAGGCATACTCTCCATATCATACATATTTGCATAATATGTTCCCGGTCGAGAGCCATCAATTGCTGGCTGTTGATAAAATGCTTTTCCAGCAGATTTTTCTCTAAAAGCCTCCACGGCTTTTACTTGTAAATCTGCTTTTGGTTTTGTTATAAAAAGTTCATTTAAACGAGTTTTCATACTATCAATAATAAATGCTGCTTTATCCATATACTCTTTTCTTCCTTTAGCATCTGCCGAATAGTAAAACTGCTTATCTGTTTTCATAAACTGAAAAAAATCTTGTAAAGTTCCTTTAAACCCTACTTTCTCTTTAATCGCTTTCATTTCTCCATGAATTCTAGCTACTTCATCTAATCCAATTTTATGAATTTCATTTGCTGTTAAATTTGTAGTAGTCGTTCTTTTTAAAGCATTATTATAAAAAGCTTCTCCATTAGGAAATTTCCATGCTCCATCCTCTGTAGAAGCTACTTTTTCTTGCTCTTCTAAAGTGTTTATTAAATTTGTATATCCTGCTAAAACTTCTTCTTTTAAAGCTTTTTTTGCTTCTTCTAATAATGTCGATTTTTCTGAATCTTCTATACTTAATTTAGAAATTTTCGTTTCAAAATCATTTAAAAGTGTACTTTTATTTTTAGAAGTATCAAAAGGCTGTCCTTTTATTAAATTTTTAGAATCATCTAATACTTTTTCGAAAACAAACTTAGGAATCATAATTCCTGCTTTTTGTCTTTTTTTAAGGTTCTCTACCAACTGACCAAACATTGGCTCAATCCCTTTTAATCTACTAATATAGTTTTCTGCATCTTTTTTATTTTTTATTTGATGCATATTGATTAAAAAAGCTGGTATTTCCGCTTGCGCTCCATGCATTTGATTTACTGGATAGGTATACAATCTATATGCATCATCAGCCATTGAATTTTCTAAACCTTCTTTAAAAAGATCTAAGCTCAATTTCGTATTCTTATCTAAGAACTTTACATCTACAGAATCTGTTATCCATTGCAAAGCTTCTTTCGTTAATTTTAATTCTTTATCTAAAAAGGCATCTGACATATCATCCCATTTATCAGCGTCTTTGCTAATACCTAAATAAGATTGATACATTGGATGACGATCTAAACTTTGTTGAAATTGATCTTTAAAAAATGCATTTACTTTTGCAGATTCTTTTTTAATTTCTTCTGGAGAAATTTCCTTAATCTTATTCACCTCTTTTTTACAAGATGCTAACATTACAAATCCAGTTATAAAAACTATTTTTAAAATATTTGATTTCATTAGTGTATTCATTTGGTCTCGAAAGATACTAATTTCAAATTGTATTCTAAAAAAATAGAAATAAGCAAAAACACTTTCATTTGAAAGTGTTTTTGCTTATTTCTGCAATGATGTATTTTAAACCTCTATTGATTACTCGACTTTACCTTGTTTCCTCCTTTAACAATATAAAAGTACGATCGTCTATTTCTTTGGTGCTCTTCTTCTGTACATTTTTTCTGATTTGCATCATCACAATTATTCAATAATTGATCCTCTCCATAACCTATAGCACT
>CANMJA010000055.1 GCA_947498055.1 uncultured Tenacibaculum sp. | reverse complement strand
TTATTTGGTGAGAGATTTAATCGGTATATACGAAAAAAGCCTCAAATATTGAGGCTTTTTTTATCGGACACTAATGAAATAAAATGAAGAATCAGTTTTCTAAGAACGGGTTTTGTTATTTTGCTGTAGATAAATTAGTAAGCAACGAGTTTATTGGTTTTATTGGAATTTCTGAACAAAATTTTGATTCTGATTTTACTCCTTGTGTAGATATTGGTTGGAGATTAGCACAAAAAGAATGGGGAAATGGATATGCTACTGAAGGAGCTAAAAGATGCCTTGATTTTACTTTTAATGATATAGGATTGAAAACAATAAAATCTATCTGTCCAATACTAAATAATAAGTCTGAGCATGTAATGAAAAAAATTGGTATGACGAAAAAGAAGACTTTTAAACATCCGTTATTAGAAAAACACAAAGAACTTGAACTGTGTGTGCTTTATGAAAAAGAAAAAAATCATAGTTAACTATTGTTTACTATGATTTTATACATATAAAAAAGCATCTATCTGGTTAAATAATAGTACTTTGTCCCATGTGTATATTTTGAAAGTTAAGATTATTATCTTCTTGGTTATGAATATAATCAACTATAAAATCACCAACTTGTGATGTTCCAAAATCTTTTTCTGATTTAATATCATGTGTCGTTATTCCCAATTCTAATGATTTATCTACAGCACGTTCTACCGCCTCTGCTTCTTTATATAATTCTAAATGCTTTAGTAGCATAGCTACTGACAAGATAGAAGCTAAAGGATTTGCTATATTTTTTCCTTTTCCTTCAGGAAAAGAGCCGTGAATAGGCTCAAATAATGCATTTTCTTTTCCTATAGAAGCAGAAGCTAACAACCCTATAGATCCACCAATAACGCTAGCTTCATCAGAAAGTATGTCTCCAAAAAGATTTTCCGTCAGTAACACATCAAACTGTTTAGGGTTTGTTATTAATTGCATTGCAGCATTATCTACAAACATATAATCTACTTCTACGTCTGTATATTGAGATGCTAAGTTAGTAACTGTTTTTCGCCATAATCTAGAAGTTTCTAAAACATTTGCTTTATCTACTAATGTTAATTTTTTTCTTCTATTTTGAGCAGATTTAAATGCTAAATGCGCTATTCTTTCTATCTCTTCAATTGAATAGGAACAACCGTCGAATGCTGTTTTTTGATCATCACTCAACTGTTTTATTCCGAAATAAATTCCTCCAGTTAATTCTCTATATATTTCAATATCTGTTCCTTTAATTATATTTTTTTTCAAAGGAGAACTTTCTATTAATTGATCATATGCTTTAACTGGTCGTACATTACAAAAGAGACCTAGTTCTTTACGTAATTTTAACAAACCTTGTTCTGGCCTCACTTTTGCAGATGGATCATTATCATACTTTGGATCTCCAATAGCTCCAAATAAAATGGCATCACTCTTTTTACAAGATAATATAGTTTCTTCTGGTAAAGGAGTACCCAATTTATCTATAGCACAGGCTCCCATTAACTTTTCATCATATACAAAAGTATGGTCATATACTTCTTCTACTGCTTTTAGTACTTTTACTGCCTGCATAAGTACCTCTGGTCCAATTCCATCACCAGGAATTGTAGTTATTTTAAACTTCATAATTATTTTTTATAAGAAACTTCAAAGGCTTCTATTTCTTTTTTCTTACTTACTAAAAAATCTATATCATCGTATCCATTTAACAAGCACAATTTCTTGTATGAATTAATTTCAAATTCTATATTTCCAAAAGGAGTATTAAGCTCTTGCTCTTCTAAATTTACCGATAATTTAGTGGTTGGATTATTTTCTATTTTTTGCAATAATAATTCTAAAATTTTTATATTTATTTCAATAGGTAAGATACCATTATTTAATGCATTTTCTTTAAAAATATCTGCAAAAAAACTACTTATAATTACTTTAAACCCATAACCTGCTAGTGCCCATGCAGCATGCTCTCTACTAGAACCACAGCCAAAGTTATTTCCAGCTATTAAAATAGATCCTTTATAGTTTTTATTATTTAATATAAACTCTTTATTTACACTACCATCTTTATAAAATCGCCAATCTCTAAAAACATTTTCTCCAAATCCTTTTTTATCTGTTGCTTTTAAAAATCTAGCAGGTATTATTTGATCAGTATCTATATTTTCTATTGCTAATGGAATAGCAGTGTCTGATAGTTTTATAAATTTCTCCATGCTTAAAATGGTTTAGTAATATCTACTATTTTTCCTTCTATTGCTGCTGCTACTGCCACTAAAGGGCTTGCTAAAATAGTTCGAGCTCCTTGCCCTTGTCTACCTTCAAAATTTCTATTAGATGTAGAAATACAATATTCTCCTTCTGGTATTTTATCTTCATTCATTGCCAAACACGCTGAACATCCTGGTTCTCTTAGTTCGAATCCGGCTTCTTCAAAAATAACTTGTAGTCCTTCTTGTTTTATTTGTTTTACAACTTGTTGTGAACCTGGCACTAACCATGCGTTGACATTAGGTGCTTTTTGTTTTCCTTTTACATAATTGGCAGCTATTCTAAAATCTTCGATTCTAGAGTTGGTGCAGCTGCCTATGAAAACAAAATTTATTGGTGTGTTTATTAGTTTTTTTCCTTTTTGAAAATTCATGTATGCTAATGATTGCTCAAAAGATTCATTACTTTCTATTGGAATAGTTTCATTTATTTTTATTCCCATGCCCGGATTTGTTCCATAGGTAAGCATAGGGGCTATATCTTCTGCATCAAAAGAAAATTCTTTATCAAAAACTGCTTCTTCATCTGTTTTTAATGTTTTCCAGTATGCAATTTTTTGCTCTAACTCTACTCCTTCTGGTGCAAACTCTCTTCCTTTTATATACTGAAATGTTGTTTCATCTGGAGCAATCATTCCTCCTCTTGCTCCCATTTCTATACTCATATTACATACAGTCATTCGCCCTTCCATAGACATTTCTTCAAATACATTTCCTGCATATTCACAGAAATAGCCTGTTCCTGAGTTTGTTCCTAACTTTGAAATTATATATAAAATAACATCTTTAGGCAATACTCCTTTCTTTAATTTTCCGTTTACATTTACTCGTAAACTTTTAGGTTTTTGAACTAGTAAACATTGACTTGCAAACACTTGTGCCACCTGACTTGTACCTATTCCAAACGCAATAGCTCCAAAAGCTCCATGCGTAGAAGTATGACTATCTCCACACACCATAGTTATTCCTGGTTGAGTAATTCCTAATTCTGGTGCTATAACATGTACAATTCCGTTATACTTATGACCAAGATTATACAACGTTATATTATGTTCTTTACAATTTTTAGTTAATTGTTCTAATTGATTTCTAGATAGTGCATCTTTTATTGGCAGGTGCTGATCTTTTGTGGGAGTATTATGATCTGCAGTAGCTATAGTTTTTTCTGGATGCGCAATAGGAATTCCTCTTTCTTTTAACTCATTAAAAGCCTGCGGACTGGTTACTTCATGAATTAAATGTTTATCAATATATAAAATTTGAGGTCCATTTTTTATAGTATCTACCACATGAGCGTCCCAAACTTTGTCAAATAATGTTTTTGCCATCATGCAATTGCTATTTTAGATATTTTATTTATCTGTTTCATTATTAAATGAATATCCTCATCTATTATCTCTTTCTGCTTGTCTGCAAATTGTAAAAATTCTACATATGCTTTGTCTAATTGAATTTTTGTTAATTCATATCCTATTTTCTTTGCTCTATAAGCCAAAGCTGCTCTACCACTTCTTGCTGTTAATACGATAGCACTTTCTGTTACTCCAACTTCTATTGGATCTATAATTTCATAAGTCTCTCTATTCTTTATAACTCCATCTTGATGAATACCCGAACTATGTGCAAAAGCATTTGCTCCTACTATTGCTTTATTAGGTTGTACAGGCATTCCCATTTTTTCTCTAACCATTAAGCTCGTATCATATAAAAGCTTAGTATTAATATCTGTCTGTAAATTAAGATAAGGATGTTGTTTTAAAATCATGACGACCTCTTCTAAAGCAGTATTTCCTGCTCTCTCTCCTATTCCATTAATAGTACACTCTATTTGTCTAGCACCTGCTATTACACCTGCAATAGAGTTTGCGGTTGCCAACCCTAAATCGTTATGACAATGACAAGATAGAATTACAGAGTCTATTCCTTTTACATTCTCTTTTAAGTATTTTATTTTTGCTCCATATTCTTCTGGAAGGCAATACCCTGTTGTATCTGGTATATTTAAAACAGTAGCTCCAGATTTTATTGCTTCTTCACATACTTTTGCTAAAAACGCATTATTAGTTCTTCCTGCATCTTCTGCATAAAACTCTACATCTTCTACAAATTTTTTGGCATATGAAACTGCCTTTTTAGCTCTTTCTATTACTGCCTCTTCTGTAGTTTTAAATTTATATTTTATATGCGATGTACTTGTTCCTATGCCTGTATGAATTCTTGGTCTTTTTGCATATTTAAGTGCTTCTGCTGCTACTTTTATATCTTTTTCTACTGCTCTTGTTAAACCGCAAACAGTGGCTCTTTTTACCAATTTTGAAATTTCATTTACAGAAGTAAAATCTCCAGGACTTGAAACAGGAAAACCAGCTTCAATAATGTCTACTCCTAACATATCTAAGCGTTCTGCAATAACTAACTTTTGTTTAGTATCTAATTTACAACCTGGTACCTGCTCTCCATCACGTAACGTTGTATCAAAAATTTGAATTTTATTTGCACTCATTATTCTTAAATAATTGTCATTATAATTCAAATGTATATATTGGCTCCGTAGAAATGTAGATATGTAAAATACTTCTTACGATATCTACCCCCATAAAAAGAAACAAAAACCATTGATACACAACACTTTAGTATGAATAATTTTACAAAAGCTAATCAACATAACGATGCTTTATTTATATTAATTAAATCTTTAACTAAATCTGAAAAGCGTCAGTTTAATTTGTATGTTGGTAGATTAGTTGGTAACACAGATGCTAAATTTTTCTCTCTTTTTAAATTTTTAGAGAAGCAAAAAAAGTACGATGAAAAGGTTATAATAAAGAATGGTATCGTTAGTAAACAACAACTTTCTAACTTAAAAGCGCATCTTTATAAACAATTATTAATTAGTTTACGAATGAATCCTGTGCATAAAAACATAAGGGTTCAAATAAGAGAACAATTAGATTTTGCTACTGTTTTATACCAAAAAGGTTTATACAAACAAAGTTTGAGATTATTGGAAAAAGCAAAATCTATGGCTATTGAAAATGAAGAAAAAAATGTTGCCTATGAAATTGTTGAATTAGAAAAAATAATTGAAAGTCAATACATTACAAGAAGCATTAGTACAAGAGCTGATGCTTTAACTAATGAGGCTAAAATATTAAGTAAACAAAATGTTATTACTAGTAAATTATCTAATCTTTCATTACAATTATATGGTCTTTTGTTAAAAATAGGCTATGCTAGAAATGATAATGAACTGAAAAAAGTAAATGATTATTTTAATACGAAACTTCCAGATTTTGAATATTCTACATTAGGTTTTAGAGAACGATTGTGGCTATATAAAGCTAATTTATGGCGTTGTTTTTTAACCCAAGATTTTTTACATGGATATAAATATGCTTCTAAATGGGTACACTTATTTAGAGAGCATCCAAAAATGATTGCAATTAATCCTGTTTTTTATTTAAAAGGCTATAATTATTTTTTAGAATCTCTTTTTTTTATTCGGAATAAAAAGGAGTTTAATAATGAGTTAATTTTGTTTGAAAAAGAGATAGAAAATAACTCTATTGTAAAAAATAGCAATACTGAAATATTAATTTTTCAATATTTATATGCTAATAAATTACATAAACATTTTATTGATGGTACTTTTGAAGAAGGAGAATATCTTATTCCTATTATTAATGACAAAATTGATTTATATAATTATCTTTTAGACAAACATCATGTTATTCGTTTTTATTACAAAATAGCTTGTCTTTATTTCGGCATGGGAAATAATAAAATGTGTATCGAATATTTATCTAAAATTATTAATGCTAAGAAATTATATGTTGGAGAAGATTTACAATGCTTTGCCCGAATTTTAAATTTAATTGCTCATTATGAGTGTGGTTTAGATTATCATTTAGAGCGTCAATTTAAAGAGACCTATAGGTTTCTTCTTAAAATGGAGAGTTTACAAGAGGTACAAAAAGTTTTTATTGAATCTATTCGTTCTTTAGGAGATTTATACCCTCATCAATTTAAAAAGGAATTTCAAAAAATTTATACGCGTTTACAAACTTTTGAAAACCATCCTTATGAAAAAAGAGCTTTCTTATATTTAGATATCTTATCGTGGTTACAAAGTAAAATACAGAATAAAACTATCTCAGAAATTATTAAAGAAAAAAGTTAAAATATTTTTTAAAAGAGAAAAATCCTAATACTTTGAGAAAGTAAAAGGATTTTATTTAATCAACCAAATAAATCTAAAAAAAACCTCCATAGTGTGTGGAGATTTCTAAAAAATGAAAACTCTTTGGAGAGTATTTAAAAAACTCTCTATATTTTGAAACTATTTTTTGAACTTAATTACACTTCAAAGATACTACAGACTTGTTTCTATTTCGTTTTAAATTCGTTATCTCGTATTTAAATATAGATTAAATGCATATATGAATCGACCAAACGTAAATACCTGTATTACAAAAACTTAAATTAACAGTATAAAATAACAAACCCCTTAAACAAAGCTGTAAAAGGGGTTTTAATCAAATAAATCTATAAACCTCCAACTGTATTAATTGGATTTAAAATAATGAAAAAAAAAACTTTTTTATATTTCAACTATTTACAATACAAAAGTATACACTTAAGCTGCCATATATAAAACTATTCGATATACTATTAAAAGTATTTAGACTAAAGGAGTGTTTAAATCGATAAACTATACTTTAAATAGTTTTCTTTAGTAAGTACATGGCAAAAAATAATATAATTTAGCCTTTCTCCTATGCTTCTCATCTTTAGGCATTATATATAAGCTATCAGCAGTTGTACAAGTTAGGTGCGGATTTTTTAAAGCAAGTTGGTTCTATACGTAAAGATTTTTTTGTAACGGTTCAAAGAAACCTAAATGAGATAGATGTTTTATATTTTGATGAATACAAAAGAGCCTATAATATTGATGAATTAGAAAGAAAGTTTGATTCAGATTGGATATTTATTATTGGCTTTAAATCCACAAATACAGGGAAATCTTGGAGTTCTGATCACGGATTACAAAACCTAAATCCTACAGGATCACCTGCTTTTGACTTTCTTGGAGAATATAAGTATAAAGCAATAGATGTTTATGGGGTAGCTAGAAGAGGTAATGAATAGAGAGGTTTAAGATTAGATTATAATTCATTAGTGTCCGATAAAAAAACCTCAATATTTGAGTTTTTTTATCGGACACTAATGTTTTTATTATATATTTTTTACAATATTGATCAATATTTTAAATTTGTTTTTATATAATGGTTTTTATATAATGGTTTTCAACTCTTATAAATAATTCTTGATCTAAACTAAAAATCATGTTAAAGAAAACACTCATACTAACTTTTATTTCAACCATTTTTATTGCATGTTCTTTTAAAACTATAGATTACTCTCATGAGTTCATCACTTTTGAGAAAGGAATAGACTTTACAAACACATCAGGCTATTGGTTATTAAATACCATGAAATTACCAGAACACAGAAATTCAAATTCAGAAGAAATTGTTTATGAAACATTTTCAAGGTGGACTAATAATAAAGTTATTAAAAAAATAAAAATGATAGATAAAAAAGGGAAAAAAAATTTCTTTGAAATACCTAATAAACCTAATTATAAAGAATTAGAATTTGTAAATAAAACAACAAATTATAAGTACATAATAAATATTTATTTAACAAAAGATGTAGATAAAACGATATCTAGAGAATCAGAAATTTTTATAGATATTTATAACATTACTAATAAAAACCTGATGCTTAGTGAACGAGTTACTGGTTTTCTTGATAAAGTAAATGGTAATAATATTGGTGATGGACTAAAAGTAGATATTATTCCTGAAATGATGCCTAAACTAATAAAAAAAGGGTTAAAAAATATTGAACGAAATTCTAAATTTCATTAATTTATTTGATGAAATTTTTGTTGTAAAATTATCTTTCACATCTAAACTTTTTTTATTCCTAATTCATTATTTGTTTACTAAACTGTTTAACACTAAAAACCTAAAGTCGCCAGCAAGAAACTCCTATAATTAGTTTAACATGTAGTTAAAAAAAGTATTGAACGATATAATATTTTTAGCTAAAAAAACACTATAACTCTCTATAATAAGTTTAATCTTTTCATTAGTTCTGGTCTGTTCGATCTACTCACAGGTATCACATCTTTTCCTATTAAAACACTATTATCTTCAATATCAATTATTCTTTTTAAGTTTATAACATAAGATCTATGTACCTTTAAAAATAGGTCGTTTGGTAATTTCTCTTCTATTTTTTTTAATGTAGAATGTACTGTATAATTCTTTTCTTTCGTTTTAATCAAGATATAATCTCCTTTTGCTTCCACCAAATTAATACTTGGTATTTCGATTTTAATTAATCTTCTGTCTATATTTATATATAACTGTTGCGCTTCTTCTTTAGATTCTGTTACTTCTTTAGAGCTTTGTTTATTTTCTATTGTAAATTTCCTTGCTTTATCAATTGCTTTTTTAAATCTAGGAAGATTAATAGGTTTTACTAAATAATCTACGATACAATCATATTCAAAAGCATCTATAGCTAATTTACTATCGGATGTTGTTAAAATTACTCTCGGTGGATTTTTAAGTGTTTGAATTAAATCAAAACCAGTAAAATCTGGCATATGAATATCTAAAAATATTACATCTACTTCATTCTGATTTAAATATTTTATAGCTTCTATTGCATTTGAAAACTGCTCTAAAACATTTAGAGTTCCTTCACTTTTACATAGTTGATTAACAATGGCTCTTGCAGCAGATTCATCGTCGATAATTAAACAATTCATGTACCTTGAAAATTTTTACAATTTGTCTAAAAAACTAGACATTATAGTTAATAATTCTATAAACTTAATATTCCCTTCTCTTCTACCTTCTAAAAGTTCTTTTTCATGAGAAACAGCAAATTCATATGACTTTTCTAAGCCTAAAATACTAATTTTATGCTTAATTTTATGAACGATTTCTGCCGATTCTTTAAATTTTTTATTTTTTATCGTGTTTTTATACACTAAAATTTCTTCTGGAAGTTCTTTTTTAAGTATTGAAATCATTTTTTCTTCAAACTCCTCATCTCCTCCAGATAATTCTTTTATGTAATTTAAATTAGGTTTTTCAGGGATCATAATTACTATTTTTTAAATTCTATAAAAAAAGTTGTTCCTTTTTCTTTCTCACTTTCTAACCATATTTTCCCATGGTACATGTCTACTATTTTTTTTACTATAGATAATCCTATACCTGTTGAGTTTTTGTCGTTTCCTAATGATTGGAAAACTTCAAAGATCTTAGCATGATACTCTTCTGGTATACCTATTCCATTGTCTTTTATACTAAATATATAACTCTTTTTCTTTTCTTTAAAGTCGATAGTTACCAAACCTTTTTCCTTATCAATATAATTTACTGCATTACTCATTAAATTTTGAAAAAGCTGCTGTATTCTAACTTTATTTGCTTTAATTATTGGTAAATTCTCATTTACTTTAATTGTTACATGCTTTGGTGTATATATTAATTTTTTAATGCCGTTTATAACTTCATAAGTATTAACTTCTTCTACAGTTTCAGAATCATTATTAATACTCGAATAGTTTAAAATGTCATTAATTAAACGCTCCATTTTTTCTACAACTTCTTGTATCAAATCTACATTCTTAAGGCCTTCATCTCCTAAAAAATCACCATAATCTTCTTTTAACCAACTAGTTAAGGCAGATATACTTCTTAATGGAGATTTTAAATCATGAGAAACAACATGCGCATATTCTTCTAATTCTATATTTCTCTGTTCTAGCTTTTTTAATAGTATTTCTTTTTGAGATTCTAAACTTTTTATATGTGTTATATCTAAAATTATTCCTATAGAACCAATTAAATCTCCTCTAATATTAAAATTTGGTGCGGTACTCACTAATAAAGACTTTTCTTCATTTAAATTATTAATGAATTTAAACTCGTAAGAACCAGATCTTCTATTTTTTCTATTAATACTTCTTTTCTGAATAAGTTCTTTTACCTTTTCTTTTTTAAATAAATCTCGAATATCTTTTTCAATAATCTGGTCTTCCTTAAAACCTGTCATTTTTATAAAACTCTTATTAGCAGAAAGAATAAAATTACGATTATCTAATTCTACTAACCCTAGTTGTAAATTAGCAATAATGTTACTGTATCTTTTTTTATGAGCTTCTAAACTTTTTCTGTAATTTCTAGAAAGTGTAACATCTCTATATGTCCATAAATGCCCTTTGTATTCTTTATCTTTAGAAATAGGCACATAATCTCTTTCTAAAATTCTACCATCTGTTAACCTTAATTCATCTCCTAAAACAACTCTTTTCTCTTTTATTAATTTTTTGATACGAAGCATGTAGTACTCTGAGTTCTCAAATATGTTTTTGGATGCTTCAAAAATTTTTGTAGAATCTTTGTCTTTTAATTCATTTGGTGTATGTTTAATAGAAAATAGATCGCAAAACTTTTCGTTTGATATTACTATTTCTCTTTTTTCATTCTCTAATAATACGCCACTATATAATTTAGATATTAAAGAAGTTAGTCTGTTCTCTGATTCGATTAATTTTTCTTTAGATAATTTATTTTCAGTAATATCTTCAACAGTGGCTACTTGAAATTTTATATTATCTTCTTCGTTTCTAACAGCTTTAACAGTTGTTTTTGCCCATAAAACATCTCCGTTTTTTTTAATATATCTTTTTTCTAAACCAAATCCATCTATTTCTCCATTATACAATCTCTCTTTTAAAATTTTAGATTTTTCTCTATCTTCTGGATGTGTAAAATCATTTACTTTTAATTCTCTTAGTTCTTCTAAAGAATACCCTAACATAGTTGTTAGTGATTCATTTACAAAAACAAAATCATTTTCTTTTTTTTCTGATAACGTTATACCTACTGGTGAATTATTAAAAATAATATCTAATTGATTTTTTTGAGTTTCTAAAAGTTTTTGCAATGCAATCTCTTGTGTTATATCTCTAACAATACCTAACGCTCCTATAATTTTTTTGTCACTATCAAATAATAAACTAGGATTAACTTCTATTTTTTTTATTAATCCTCCTTTAGCAATTATTCTAGATCTATATTTAGAATAAGATCCTTGTTTTATTAGTTTTTCAAATGCTTTTTGAGTGTACTCAAAATCATCTGGATGTACTAATTTCATTAAATTTAACGGATTATTTTTATCATATTTATAGCCAAAAATATCAGAAGCTATATTGTTCATTTTAAACACATTACCTTTCAAGTCAATAGAAACAAATGCATCATTTACATTCTCAAAAACATTTCTTAATTCCGCATCTTTTTGTTTACATACCTTCTGTAATTGCTGATTCTCTTTTGTAAGTTTATGAATATTTTTTTGTAGTACAGTTATCATAGCTTCAGAATCTTCTAAAGCTTTTAATTTTTCTTGAAGAGATTTTTTTAATTCTTCTATTTCAATATTACTCATAAATTCAGGTATTGAATAATTATAAAAGCTAAATATCTTTTACTTCAATTTACGAGTTTAAGGTAATAAAATTTAATGATTAAATTCTAAATAAATAAGTAGTAAAAATTATTGTACTGATATTAATTCATTCGCACTCCAATAAGACAGTACTTTAATAAGCTTACTTTGGTAATCTTCATACTTTAATGGTTTCACCATATAACCAGCAATTCCAATTTTATAACATTCTAACATATCTTTCTGATTATTAGAGGTTGTTAAAACTACTGTTGGTAAATATTTAAGAACTTCATCTTTCTTTAATATTTTTAAAAACTCAATACCATTTATCTTTGGCATATTTAAATCTAATAGTATAATATTTGGTAAATCGTCTTTATTTGATAAAATATTTAATGCTTCTTCTCCATTATTTGCTTCAATAACTCTATGCTTAGAATCTATTTTAGATAAGATTCTATTAAACTTCATCACTTCTATCTGATCGTCTTCAATTAACAAAATTGTTAATTTTTTTTGCATTATTTATGTTTTAAGTAGCTTTATCATGCAATTTAATTTTTAAAATCAGCCGTTCAATCTTTCTTTAGTTTAAAGTGTAATATATAACGATAAGTAGTAGAAAAGTGTAGACGAATAGCTCAAATCTCTTTTTTTTCAAGAAAAAACCTTAAATTAAAGGAAATGAAAATTTTATAAATCAACTCTAAAGTACTACTTTCACTCTAATATTAAAGTTTTATAAACTAATCTACTTGTTCATGTTATTATTTTCAATTTATAAGAAAAATATTCTTTTTATTATTTTATTTATTGTAATAATTTCCTGTAAAAACAACAGTAATAATACTTCAAAAAATACAGATTTTAAATTTACGAATCAACTTATAAACGAATCAAGCCCTTATTTAATTCAACATGCTCACAATCCTGTTAACTGGTATCCGTGGGATCTGAAATATTTGAAAAAAGCAGAAAAAGAAAAAAAATTGGTATTACTATCTATTGGTTATGCTTCTTGCCATTGGTGCCATGTAATGGAAAAAGAAACTTTTGAAAATGAAGAAGTTGCCAATTTCATGAATAAACACTTCATTAATATTAAAGTAGATAGAGAGGAACATCCTAATGTAGATAAAACTTATTTAACAGCTGTTCAAGTTATGACTGGTAATGGCGGATGGCCTCTAAACTGTGTTCTCTTACCAAACGGTCAACCTGTATGGGGAGGAACCTATTTTAGTAAAAATGAATGGTTAACTTCTTTAAAAAATATTCATGAAATTTATACTAAAAACCCTAAAAACACAGATAATTTTGCAAAACAATTAACTTCAGATTTAATGTCTTTACAAAGCGTATCACGTAATAATGATACTTTACAATTTACTCCAAAAAAAATAAAGAATCTTGTAGTTAATTGGAAACAAAAATTAGACACTATAAATGGAGGTTTTTTAGGTGAAAAACAATTTCCAAAACCTAACAGTTACCTATTTTTATTACGTTATGCTCATCAAACAAAAAACAAAAAATTATTAAATTATGTTTTTAAAACTTTAGATAAAATAGCATTAGGGGGTTTAAACGATCATATAGAAGGTGGTTTTGCTAGATATACTACAGACAACAAATGGCATATTCCACATTTTGAAAAAATGTTATATGATAATGCCCAATTAGTTTCTTTGTTTTCTTATGCCTACCAGATAAATAAAAATAAGCTGTACAAGAAAATTGTTATAAGTACACTCGATTTTATTGAAAAAGAATTTTATACCAAAGGACTGTACTTTTCTTCCTTAAATGCAGATAGTTTTAACGAAATTAATAAACTAGAAGAAGGTGCTTATTATACTTGGAGTAAAAAAAACCTAAAGACTTTATTTATGAAGGAAGACTACTTTCTTTTTAATGATTATTTTGGAATTGATAGTATTAAAACTATAGAAGAAAAACATGTATTAGTTAAATTATGCAAAGACAGTGTATTTGTAAAGAAACATCAATTAAACCTAAATTCATTTAAGAAAAAAGTAAAATCATGGGAAAATATTTTACTAATGGAACGAAAAAAAAGAAAAAAACCTGAATTAGATAACAAAATTTTAACCTCATGGAATGCCCTCTTATTACAAGCATTTATAGATGCTTATAAAGTTTTTGGAAATGAAAAATTTAAGAAGAAAGCTATTGAAAACGCCATCTCTTTAAAAAGAAATGCAATATCTGAAAACTGGGAAATTTACAGAAGCTTAAATGTTAAAAAGAAAAAAATCAAAGGATACCTAGAAGACTATGCACAACTAATTCATAGTTATATTTCTTTGTATCAAATTACTTTCGATGAAAAATGGCTAGAATACTCTTATAAATTATCTGAAACAACTTTGCAACATTTTTTAAGAAAAGATAAAACTATTTTTAATTATACTTCTAAGAATAATATTTCTTTAATTTCTGATAATTTAGATATTGAAGATATAGTAATTCCTTCTTCTAATTCTGTGATGAATAAAAACTTATTTTATTTAGGACACTACTATGATAACAAAAAGTATTTAGATTTAAGTAAAAAGATACTACACAATCTAATGCCAAGAATTGAAAAACACCCTCATATATATTCTAATTGGTTAGACAGTTATTTAAATTATTCTTTTCCTTTTTACGAAATTGCTATTAATGGTGAAGATGCTTTTGCTAAAAGAATAGAGTTACAAAGTAAATACATACCAAACTACCTACTTTCTGGAAGTACTAAAAAAAGTAACTTACCTTTACTTGAAAATAGATTTATTGAAAATAAAACTTTCATTTATGTCTGTGTTAATAAAGCATGTAAACTACCTACTGAAGAAGTAAAAAAAGCTATTTCATTAGTCAAATAAAATTTAATCATTAATTTTTAATTTCTGCCCTAAAACTATCGTATTTGTTTTTAGTCTATTTAAACCTTTTAACTCTTCTACACTAAGACCAAACCTTTTAGATATGTTATATAAAGTATCTTTTTGAGAAGATACTGTGTAATAACCTTTCTTTTCTATTTTGTTACTATTAGCTTTTTGCACCTGTCCAATACTCGACTTTACATTATTTCCTCCTTTTACAATGTAAAAATAAGAACGTCTATTTCTTTGGTGCTCTTCTTCTGTACATTGTTTTTGATTTGCATCATTACAATTATTCAATAATTGATCCTCTCCATAACCTATAGCACTTGCTATTCTGGTAGATGTGACCCCTCTTGAAATTAAGTAATCTCTTGTCGATTTTGCTCGATTGGTAGATAATGTTCTATTGTAAGACTTTGTTCCTCTACTGTCTGTATGAGATTCTATCTTTATCACCATATCTGGATGATTTCTCATAACACTTACAATATGCTCTAATTCATACTCTGCATCTTCTCGAATATTGTATAAATCAAAATCAAAATAAATAGGATTAATCACAATCTGTGCTGCCTCCGGGCTCTCTACTATTAAAGAAGATAATGCTAAATCTGCCTGGATCGATTTCTTATCTATATCTTCTGTAGCTGCAGTTTTCTGATCGTTTCTATAATCATCTTTCGATGCAGCAACTGTAAAACTATTCTCACATTCAATATCTTTAAATGTGTAACGTCCATCTGCTCCTGTTACTAGGCTCGCTACTGGCTCTCCTTTTTTATCTATCAAACGTACTGTTGCTTTCTCTATAGGTGCTCCTGTTTTCACATCGGTTACAACTCCTGTAATATTTTCTTTACAACGATAAATAACAAAACTATAAATATCATCATCTCCCTTTCCTCCTTCTCTGTTAGAAGAAAAATAACCGTACGATTTATTATCACTGATTACAAAACTAAAATCATCTAAAGGACCATTTATTGGGTTCCCTAAATTAACTGGCTTTGTAAAACTATTGTCAGATATTTTTGATTCAAATATATCTAAAGCTCCTAATCCTAAATGCCCATCAGAAGAAAAATACAATGTATTTTCGTTATCTATAAATGGAAACATTTCTCTTCCTTCTGTATTAATTTTGTTTCCTAAGTTTTCTGGAGTTCCATACGTATTGTCTTCATTAATAGAAACTTTATAAATATCTGTTGCACCAATTCCGCCTGGCATATCTGAAACAAAATATAAAGTTCTCTCATCTGAACTCAGTGCTGGGTGTCCACAAGAATATAAATCACTATTAAACGGTAACTCTTCTATAGGTTGCCATTTTCCATCTTCTAATTCCGATTTATAAACCTTTAAATGAGTAACTTCATTTAAATCTTTTCGTAATTTCTTTCCATCAAAATTATCTCTTGTAAAATACATGGTATTTCCATCGGAAGTAATCACAGCGTTCGATTCGTGATAACGTGTATTTACATCTGAAAAACGTTGCACTTTATCTACATCTAAAGTTAAAGATTCTTTACTAAATTTTTCTTCTGCTGTATAAATATTTAAAAAAGGTTGATCATTCCATTTATATAACTTCTTATCATATTTTGTTCCTTCTGGTCGTGTAGAAGCAAAATACAATTCATTTCCATAAATAAAGCCTCCAAAGTCTGAATACTTAGTATTTATAGACAAATTTTTTAAACTAACAAATGTTTTTTTCTTATTACTATACTCTACAAAATAATTCGAATTATCGTCTAAAGCTAAGGCTCTAGAATCATCTCCTTTCACTTCCTTTAATTTTCGAAGCCATTTGTCTGATTCTTCTACTTTTCCATTACTTTTTAATACTTGAGCATATCTAAATACATGCTCAGGTGAAGTACTTTCTTCATAAGTTTCAAACAATAATTTATACCATTTTTCAGCCTCTATTAAATTCATGTTGAAATAATGAGAATCTGCCAAACGACTAATTACTTCCTGAGAAGCTCCATCTCTTTTATAAATTACTTCATATAATTCAGCAGACTTTGTATAGGCATACTCTTTAAAATAACGATCCGCTGCATATCTACGTTGGCTGTAACCAGCAACACTTACTATAAACAAATAAACAAATAATATTTTTTTCATAAGTTTTAAGTTTAAAAAAATCGAGGAGATTTCATGATACTCTCTCTAAAGATGTCCCAGCGTAACATTAATTCATATGTCCCTGAGTTGTAATTACTGTAATTCGATGTTGTTAAATCATATGCAAATCCTATGTTTAGATTATTAGTTGCTTGAAAACCTAATAATGCACTTATAGAATCATCCCAACGCCACGCCAAACCTGCTGCAAATTTTTCTGAAAACAAAAAATTTCCAGAAACATCTATAGAAATAGGCGCACCATTTACTACCTTTATTAAACTAGCTGGCTTAAATTTTACATTTTCACTTATATCAAAAACATACCCTAAAATACCAAAGAAATGTAATCGTTCATCTGCCACATCTCCACTACCAAAACTACTGGTAGTTATTGTATCATCATAATGATCTGTTCTTAAAAAATTTGGAATCGCTACTCCTGCATACCAATTAGATTCGTAATAATAGATTCCTGCACCTATAGTTGGTAAAAACTTACTAATATTCCCTTCAAAAACACGTTCTTGTTGTTGTGCAGTCCCTTTATTCCAATCGATCCCTAAATGACGACCTCCTAACTTTAATCCAAAAGCTAAATTACCTACATCGCTTGTTCTTACCGTGTAAGATATATTTGCATCTAAATAAATTTCATTCGATGGTCCTATACGATCATTTGTCAAATTTATTCCTAAGCCTACTCCACTATAACCAATTGGAGTATCATAACTTATAGTTTGAGAATCTGGAGCTCCCTGTAATCCTACCCATTGAGTTCTACCTAATGCAGTTATAACGGTATGCCCATTAGAACCTGCATATGCTGGATTCACACTCATGGTATTGTACATATATTGTGTATACTGTGGATCTTGCTGCGAAAAAACAATACCTAAGCCCAAGAAAACCATAAACAATACTAACTTATATTTAAATATTTTATTCATAATTATAATATGCTTTACTTTAATATAATTTTCTTTTTATCTGTTTATATATAACCAACCAGTTCTAGGTTTCTCTCCATTACCTGGATCGATAACATAATAATAAGTACCCACTGGTAATTTCTTATCAACTGCTATGGTTGCTCTTCCATTAGATATACCTCTAAAAGAAACGTCGGCATTATTATATCCACTTGCTTTATAAACAGTATTACCCCATCTATTAAAGATTTCTACAGTATTATTTGAATACTTTGGATTGTTTATACAACGGATAAAGAAAACTTCATTCTCTCCATTACCATCTGAAGGTGACATCAAATTATATGGTTCTAAACACATTTCTTTATCTCCAAAGTTATCATCGTCTCCATCATTAATATCCGAAATACCATCGCCATCATTATCTGTTCCACTATCAGATACAACTCCTGCTCCTCCACTATTTGGATCGGTTGGATCTGTAATATTCACGTTACTGTTTCCTGCATCTCCAAATGTTGATGGATCCTCATCTACAGCATCTAAAATACCATCGCCATCACTATCTGAACCATCTACTAGTCCATTTCCATCTGCATCTTCACTTCCGCCTTCTACAACGTCATTTAGTCCATCATCGTCACTATCTAAATCTTGATAATCTGGAACACCATCACCATCACTATCTGTACTTACTGGTTCTCCTCCTGATCCTTCTCCAAAGGCAGCTGGATCTGCATCTACACTATCTACAATTCCATCGCCATCGCTATCAACCCCATCTGCTATACCATCATTATTCGCATCTACATTTTCATCTTCTATAACATCGTTAATACCATCATTATCGCTATCTAAATCTTGATAATCTGGAACGCCATCGCCATCCGTATCTGGTTCTTCATTTGGATCTACTGATCCATCTGATTGACCATCTCCATTTGTATCTGTATGACCTGTATCATTACTATCAATAACTCCATCATTATTGGTATCTAAGTCTCCATTTCCACCTTCATCAACATCTAAAATACCATCATTATCGCTATCTAAGTCTAAACTGTCAGGAATACCATCACCATCTGTATCAACAGTTCCTTCTGCTACATCTGGAATACCATCATTATCATCATCTACATCTACACTATCTGGAATACCGTCGCCATCCGTGTCTAAAGCTTCTCCAAAAGCACCATCATCTGCATCTTGGCTATCAGAAATACCATCGCCATCACTATCCGTTCCACTATCTGGTACTACTCCTGTTCCTCCACTATTTGGATCGGTTGGGTCGGTTGCATTCATATCACTGTTTCCTGCATCTCCAAATGTTGACGGATCCTCATCTACAGCATCTAAAATACCATCGCCATCGCCATCTGGACCATCTACTAATCCATTTCCATCTGTATCTTCATTTCCGCCTTCTACAACATCATTAATACCATCATCATCACTATCTAAATCTTGATAATCTGGAACACCATCGCCATCACTATCTGTGTTTACTGGCTCTCCTCCTGATCCTTCTCCAAAAGTAGCCGGATCTGCATCTACACTATCTACAATTCCATCGCCATCGCTATCAACCCCATCTGCTATACCATCATTATTCGCATCTACATTTTCATCTTCTATAACATCGTTAATACCATCATTATCGCTATCTAAATCTTGATAATCTGGAACGCCATCGCCATCCGTATCTGGTTCTTCATTTGGATCTACTGATCCATCTGATTGACCATCTCCATTTGTATCTGTATGACCTGTATCATTACTATCAATAACTCCATCATTATTGGTATCTAAATCTCCATTTCCACCTTCATCAACATCTAAAATACCATCATTATCGCTATCTAAGTCTAAACTATCTGGAATACCATCACCATCCGTATCAACGGTTCCTTCTGCTACATCTGGAATACCATCATTATCATCATCTACATCTACACTATTTGGAATACCGTCGCCATCCGTATCTAAATCATCTCCAAAAGTACCATCATCTGCATCTTGACTATCAGAAATACCATCGCCATCACTATCCGTTCCACTATCTGGTACTACTCCTGTTCCTCCACTATTTGGATCGGTTGGGTCGGTTGCATTCATATCACTGTTTCCTGCATCTCCAAATGTTGACGGATCCTCATCTACAGCATCTAAAATACCATCGCCATCGCCATCTGGACCATCTACTAATCCATTTCCATCTGTATCTTCATTTCCGCCTTCTACAACATCATTAATACCATCATCATCACTATCTAAATCTTGATAATCTGGAACACCATCGCCATCACTATCTGTACTTACTGGTTCTCCTCCTGCTCCTTCTCCAAAGGCAGCTGGATCTGCATCTACACTATCTACAATTCCATCACCATCGCTATCAACGCCATCTGCTATACCATCATTATTCGCATCTACATTTTCATCTTCTATAACATCGTTAATACCGTCATTATCGCTATCTAAATCTTGATAATCTGGAACGCCATCACCATCCGTATCTGGTTCTTCATTTGGATCTACTGATCCATCTGATTGACCATCTCCATTTGTATCTGTATGACCTGTATCATTACTATCAATAACTCCATCATTATTGGTATCTAAATCTCCATTTCCACCTTCATCAACATCTAAAATACCATCATTATCGCTATCTAAGTCTAAACTATCTGGAATACCATCACCATCCGTATCAACGGTTCCTTCTGCTACATCTGGAATACCATCATTATCATCATCTACATCTACACTATCTGGAATACCATCACCATCCGTGTCTAGAGAAACTATTACTGTAACTTCAGCTATATCACAATTCGCAGGGCTTGCTCCATTTTCACAAATCTGATATTCTAAAGTATATGTTCCTGGTGGCGTATTCACTCCTACTGATATTGTACCATCTGGGTTTAAGATTAAACCAGTTGGAACCATAGTTCCTGGTGCTACAGATAAACTCACTTCTCCAATACTTGTACCTATTACTGGAATCGTTCCCTCGAAATTATCATTTCCTAAAACACTTGGTATAGTATTACCTGGTACTACTGCTATTGGCATATCATCCACCGCATCTATTGGATTCGCTACAACTACTGTTACACTTGCTGTATCACAATTGGTTGGACTTGCCCCATTCTCACAAATCTCATACGTATACACATACGTACCTGATGGTGTTCCTGTAGCTACTGTGATTTCTCCTGTTGTTGGATTCAATGTCAGTTCTGTTGGATTTGTTACTCCTGCTGGACTTGGATTTACCGT
>CANMJA010000054.1 GCA_947498055.1 uncultured Tenacibaculum sp. | reverse complement strand
ATTGATTATGTCCATTACAGCATACGACATCTATACAAAACCTTTAATTGAGTAAATTAAAATATCAAATAGTATTAATTATTTTTTGAAATGTTCTTAATTTTATCAATCCTTTTTTTAGTCTTTATATTAGTGTTATCTAGCTCAAAAGCTTTTTTATAATTAACTAAAGCCAAATCATATTGATTATTTTTATAGTAAGCCTCACCTAAACTATTATATGCCTTTACATTCTTAGGAAATTCAGAAACAGCGATTTTAAAAATTTCTATACTTTCATTAATTTTTTTTGATGCTACTAAATCATCACCTAATGCATTTAATTCCTTTGGATTTCCAAAATCGTAAATATCCAAACTGCTTTTTTTTAAGTCATAATAATATTGAATCCCCAAATCAATGTTATCATAGCATTTACTTCGGATTTGTCTGTAGATAGATTTTTTGGGAATACTAAAAGACTTTCCTTTCATTATGTTATACAGCGAGTGAGTTATTTCAAAGCCTTTACTTTTATTGTTAGACATTAAAATGATATTAAGGTCATTTTTAAGTTCACTCAAAAAAGCTGCTTCAAACTGATAAGATTGACCACCATGAAGATGTAATGCAAATGAATCATGAGAGGAACCTAAACTAGATTCTTTATTTTTAAAATACGAATTCTTTAAAAGTAGTTCTAGTGACACTCTAGAAATTAATTTATTGTTATGTAGTGCAGTAATCCATTTATTTAAATCATCTATTGACACCCACAACCAACCTTTACTAGTAGAAGTATTTTCACAAGATATTTTATCTACATCAAAGCATCTAGTTATATTTGGATAATCAAAATAAGGATCAAATACCACATTTTTCATTTTTAAAGGGGAAATAATGTTATCTGTTACAAATTCTTGATATGTTTTCTTTGTAACATTTTCAATAATTTTTTTCTGAAGAAAAACACTATTGTTATTGTAATTATAATTTGTACCTGGTTCAAATAGTAAATTGGGTAGCGTTTGTAAGTTTTCTAAAATGTCTTTCTCATTTTCCACATTTTCATAATCAATTTGTGGAAGTCCACTAGTATAGTTTAAAAGATGTTTAACAGTAACCTTTTTAGACCAAGCAGGCAAATCTAAACCAAACTGAGAGAGTTTATCGTCAAATTCTAATTCCCCTTTCTCTATTAACATTATAATAGAAACCGCATTAAATTCTTTTCCTATGGAACCTATATTGAAAATAGACTTTTTTGTCAACTTGGTTTGTTCAGAAGCGTCTGTGTAACCAAATGATTTTTGATATACAAGAGAATCATTTCTAGTAACTAATACATTCCCATTAAAAATTCCTCTTTCATAACTAATTTGCATAAGCGAATCAATAGTTTTATTGTATTTCAAAAGAAGTTCATTTTTTTGTTCTTGAGCATATATAAATCCTAAAAAAAATAAAGAGAAGATTAGAGAAATGTATTTGTTCATGTTTTTTATTCAAAAGACAAAATAATTTTAGATTTGTTACAATATTTGTTAACCACTGTTTCTTTCTAAAATACCCAAAAAGATTATTAATCTATTTTTTTCTTTATGTATCATATCTAAAAATAGAGAATGTCATTCTAAAGTGAAACATCGATCTAAATTGTTCTTTACAAAATGGATTTATATTCAAATGCTAATCGAATTCATTATTAACAAACCTAAGCAAGGTTAACCTATTTTAAAACAAAATATTATAAATTGATATAAAAATAATTTAAACTCTTTGTAAAATAAAAAAAACGCCCTAGCTGGCGTTTTTTTTATGCATCTTCAATTAAGTATTCATTATGAGCTAATGTGAGATACGTTTTTTCTTTTTTTCATAGATTTCCCCCGAACGACTATGATATAAAGGCTATTTATACCTGACCTTGTATATAAGGCTTTTGACTGATACAAATATATTTCTACTATTTAACAATGTGGTATGGTTTTACCTTACTTTTGGTATGGTAAAACCATACTTTTGCATTTTTTATGTTTTTTTAACATTTTTTAACAATTCGATTAAATTTTGTATATTTGCTTTAGATGATAAAAATAAATTTACATACAATTGCTTGGACATTCATTGTTCTTGATAGTTTTAGAAGAGCTGAAAAAATGCTTTTTCAAGATAGAATGTTATTTTATGATATACAATAAATGATTTACAAAAATCAATAACCAATACTATAAAAGGCGTTCTAATTAATTTGAACGTCTTTTTTTATTTAAAAAAATAATAAATGATAATAATAAAATTTAGTTAACATATAAAGTTTGAAAAGTTTATTTCATAAACAATTAAGAATAAAAAGGTAAAAAACCTTCACTATCTAGATAAAAAATCTGGACAGGAACACTATTGAATAAAAACACTTAACATATTGATTTTTAATAAAATAAATGCAAATAAAATTTGTGAAAATTAAAAAAAACTATATATTTGCACCATCCTAACGTAAGAACAATTCTTAAACAGGATAAAAAAGAATATTAATCTAATATAGAAATTATGGAACTAATTTATTTAAGTACTAGCATGAAATCTTCTCCAATAAGAGGAGTGAATTTTGATGTAAGAGTGAGTAAAGATGTTTATTGTAATTTACAATATTTGAAAAATGGATAACTAATTACATTTTCGATATATAAATACAAAAGCGTCTTCTTAGAAGGCGCTTTTTTAGTTAAAACACTAAAAAAATAGTGTTAAAATTTGCTAAAATCATTTATTTTTCGTATCTTATATGTTAAAGAAAGTTAAAAAGTTATGATAAATACAATATTGCTAATTCTAAGTGAAAAAGGACGTTTACTCATTCAAACGTAGCGCACACTAAAAGTATGTTTGATATTAGATATATTAAATATAATTTAATTTAAAATTGACTAGCGTTACTAAAAATTGCAAAACGCTTCCTTAAAAAAACGACCATGTAGAATTTGCTGAAGGCTTCACTCAATAGGCCTTGGTAGTTCAAGACTTCACGAATTGATTTCAACTCAATTCAATTCTACAAATACCACCTGAAATATTCGGGCTGGTTGCTTATTGCCTCAGTTTTACTGATGCTTTAAGAATAGAAATTAATAAAAAACTAATAATACGCTGCTTTATGCGGCAAGGAAAACTATTGTCTAAAAACTAAAACATAAGTTATGAGAAATTTAAAATTATTGCTATTAATGTTCATTGTATTAGTCGTCACTACTGGTTGTACGGATAACACAGAAGAACTAATCACAAACACACAAAACATGGAAGTTATAAATCTAGATCATCAAGTTTTTTTCACTGGAGAAGGAGATGATAGAGGTGGTAACACAGGTAAAGAATAAAAATAATCTTTTAATATTACAAACCTCTAACACATGTTAGAGGTTTTTTTTAGATTTGTTCTAAACTAAAAACTTATTATTATCAATATAAAAATTCTCTTAATCTTTTATTTGTATTCTCAGGTTCTTTTTTGTTTACAGGAAAATCATAGTTTTAAAAGAGAAAATGATAGCGTCAAAAATTGGATTCAATTATCAAAGAATAAAAAAATACAATCTAAGATTAGAAAAACTTTTTTATTAAAGGCTTATAAGAGTACTACAAACAACAACTTAAAAAACAAACCTCTAAACCTAAGCACTATAGCGTATCAATATTATAAATTAAAAGACACTCTTAATTTTATTAAAATCAATAATGAAGCATTATTCTTTGCAAAAAAAAATAAAGATCTTTATGCTCAAGGAGATGTACATTGGAATTTTGCCACACACTACATAAACTTACAAAATTATGATAAATCTTATCAGCATTTTAATCAAGGATATAAAGCTTTTAATTCAGGTAATTTCAAATATGAAACTGCAAGAATGTTATACGGAATGTCTGATATAAAAGGGATTTATAAAGATTATAGTGGTAGTGAAATTTTAAATATCAAAGCTATCAAAATATTCAAAAAATTAAAAAACAATAAACTTTTATATCAAACTTACAATCATCTTGGTTTATTACAAAAAGATATAGGAGAATTTGATAAAGCTATTAATTATTTTAATAAATCTTTAGAATATCTAAAAAAAATAAAAAAAGGTAAAAAGAATTATGCAGCAACATATAATAATTTAGCTAACACTTATTTAAAACAGAAAAAGTATAAATATGCTTTAATTTCATATAAAAAAGGGTTGAAAAATAATATAACTAGAACACAATATGCTAGATTAATAGATAATATGGCATATTGCAAATTAAAAATGAAAGACACAATTGGCATTAAAAAACTATTTTTCAATTCTTTACACATAAGAGATAGTTTAAAAAACAAAGCTGCAGTAGCTTTTAGTAAAATCCACATATCAGATTATTATTTTTATAAAAAAGATACTTTAAAAGCCTTAAAATATGCTAAAGAAGCTAATAACTTAGCTAAAGAACTAAAAAATGGTGGAGACTATCTTACCTCGTTAAAACAACTTTCAAAGTTAGATCTTGAAAATTCTAAAAAATATTTAGATCGATATATTGAATTTAACGATAGTTTAATCACTTCAGAACGTAGAACTCAAAACAAATTTACACGTATTGAGTTTGAAACCGATGAAATTAAAGAAGAAAGTGATCGTAATGCTTTAAGAGCAGAAATACTAAGTCAGCAACGTATTTGGATTTTTGGAGGTAGTTTTGCTTTATTATTAATATTAAGCTTATTATATTTTTTAAGGGTACAAAAAGTACGTAATGAAAAGCTACAATTAGAAGCAGAACAACAAAAAGCCAATGAAGAAGTATATATTTTAACTTTAGCACAACAAGCTAAACTAGAAGAAGAACGTATAAAAGAACGCAACCGTATTTCAGCAGAGTTACACGATGGTATTTTAGGCAAACTATTTGGTACACGTGTTAGTTTAGGTTTTTTAGGCATGCAAATGAATACAGAAACCCAAGATAGTCACCAAAAATTTTTAGATGATTTACAAGATATAGAAAAAGAAATTAGAGACGTTTCGCATAAATTAAGTGATAATTTTGATGATACTACTATTAATTTTGTTAGTATTATTCAACAACTATTACAAGACAAAAGTGTTATCGGAAAATTCAGTCCTCACTTTTCTGCAGATAAAACAATTTCTTGGAAAACAATTAATGAAGTTACCAAAGCCAATGTGTATCGTATTATACAAGAGGCATTACAAAATATTATAAAACACGCTAAGGCGGATAATGTTTATATTCATTTTTCGGTTGAAAATAATATATTAATTGTAGAAATAAAAGATGATGGTGTTGGTTTTGATACTAAAAAGAACAAAAAAGGAATTGGAATAAAAAATATAAATTCGCGTATTAAAAAACTAAATGGTATCTTACATTTTCAATCAAAAATTAATAAAGGAACTGTTTTACTTATAAAAATCCCCTATACTCTTAACAAGAATGCAAATTAAAAAGTATCACGCTCTACTAATAGACGATCATCCTCTAATCGCTGAAGCCTACAAAAGTGCTTTTAAATACATAGAAAGTCAAAACAAAGAAATTTCTTTTTCTATACAAACTGCAATCGATTGTGATAGTGCCTATGCTATTTTAAAAGAATTTGCTTCTAGTTCTACTAATTTAGATGTTGTTTTTTTAGATATGCGTTTACCTCCTTCTAAAGACAATACAATTCTTTCTGGAGAAGATTTAGGTATTCAAATTAATAAAATACTTCCTGAAACTAAAATTATTGTTTCTACTACTTTTAATGATAATTACAGAGTACATAGTATTTTAAAAAACATTAATCCACTGGGGTTTTTAGTAAAAAATGATTTAACACCTCAGGAATTAGTTATTGCTATTCAAAATGTTTTAAATGATTCTCCTTATTATAGTAAAACAGTTATGAAATTAGTCCGCAATGAGGTTTCTAATGACTATTTATTAGATGATATAGATCGTAAAATCATGTATGAACTTTCTATTGGTACTAAAACAAAAGATTTACCTAAAATTGTTAGTTTATCTATGCCTGCTATTGAAAAGCGTAAAAGACAATTAAAAGCAATTTTTTCTATAGAGAGTTCAGATGATAGAGATCTTATTTTAACAGCTCGAGAAAAAGGATTTATTTAGAGGTTAGAGGTTAGAGGTTAGAGGTTAGAGGTTAGAGGTTAGAGGTTAGAGGTTAGAGGTTAGAGGTTAGAGGTTAGAAAGTTAAAAAATTATGGTGAAACACTGTTCTAAATTATAAATACTCATTTCTTCTATTACTCCTAAAAACGAGAATGTTTATTTATTGATTCAAAAACAATAAATAAATCATTATTTTTTAACTAAACAGACACTTTTTTATGGTGTCCTAAAGAATTATTAAAGTATGATTTTTGCCCTGAACCTACATTCTTTTAATAGTTAAAATACTATCCTATCACTTTCAATTTTGCAAATTGTAATAGTAATTTCTTTTTTCCTATAGTAGTAAACTGAATTTCTGCCTTTTTATTAGGCCCTTTTCCTTCTAAAGATAACACTTCTCCTTTACCAAAACGATTATGTTCTACAATATTACCTACCGCAATTTCGCCATCGAATAAATTTGTTTTACTACTTACTTCAGATACTTTTTTCATTTTACCTTTATTAGGCAACATGGCTTCTGTTTTCTTTTGCGCAAACTCTTTTCGTTTTCTTTGAATTGGTTTTTGAAAACGTATTTTTTTAGGAGCATCGTCAAACAAGCTAGCATCTATAAATCTATTGGCACTTGGTTCTGGTAATTTAGGTGCTATGTATTCTAAATATTGATCGTCTATTTCTTCTAAAAAACGACTAGGTTCTCCATCTGTCAGCTTTCCCCATCTGTAACGTGTTTGCGCATAGGTTAGATAGGCTTGTTTTTCTGCACGTGTTAATGCTACATAAAATAAACGACGTTCTTCTTCTAATTCACTTCGTGTATTCATACTCATTGCAGAAGGAAATAAATTTTCTTCTAAACCAACAATATATACATACGGAAATTCCAGTCCTTTAGATTGGTGAATGCTCATTAAAGCTGCTCTTGGAACATCTTCTTTACTATCAGAATCAAAATCGGTAGCCAATGCTACATCTTCTAAAAACGAAGTTAAAGAAGGGTCTTCTCCTGTTTCTATTTTATCGGTTATAAAATCTTTAATTCCGTTTAATAGTTCTTGAACATTTTCTACTTTATTTACTCCTTCTGGAGTACCATCTTTTTGTAAATCTTTAACTAATAAAGTCTGTTTTACTACCAAATCTGCTATTTCGTAAGCATTTTTAGTTTGTGATTCTATTTGAAAACGTTGTATCATATTTGCAAAGTTTTGCATTTTGATTTTGATACCCGAATTCACTTTTAAGTCTACTTTATCTATATTTGAAATAATTTCAAATATAGTTTTGCTGTAATGATTGGCAGCAATTGTAATTTTATCGATTGTAGTTGCTCCTATTCCTCTTGCAGGATAGTTAATAACTCTTTTTAATGCTTCTTCATCACTCGGATTTATAATGAGACGTAAATACGATAGTAAATCTTTAATTTCTTTACGTTGATAAAAAGAAATTCCTCCGTAAATTTTATAATCGATATTCTTTTTTCGTAAAGAATCTTCTATGGCTCTTGATTGTGAATTAGTTCTGTATAAAACTGCAAATGAATCTGCTTTTAACTGATTATTCATCATGTTTTCCCACATAGACTGCGCAACAAATCGTCCTTCTTCTCCATCAGAAATAGTACGCATTACCTTTATACTTCCACCTGCATCATTGGCTGTCCACACCTCTTTATCTAACTTTGTTTTATTGTTTGCAATTACAGAATTAGCGGCATTTACAATATTACTAGTAGAACGATAGTTTTGTTCTAGCTTAAAGGTTTTTACATCTGGATAGTCTTTTTGAAAATTTAAGATGTTATTAATATTTGCACCACGAAAACTATAAATACTTTGTGAATCGTCTCCTACTACACATATATTCTGAAAACGATCTGCCAATGCTCTAACAATAATATACTGTGAATGGTTGGTATCTTGGTACTCATCTACCATTACATATCGAAAACGATCTTGGTATTTTGCTAAAACATCAGGAAAACGAGCTAATAATTCGTTCGTTCTTAACAACAAATCGTCAAAATCCATTGCTCCAGATTTAAAACATCTGTCTACATATTCTTTATAAATATCTCCTACTTTTGGTCTGCTTGCCATTAAATCTGCTTCCTGTAAATCAGGATTATTAAAGTAAGCTCTAACCGTAATTAAACTATTTTTAAAAGAAGAAATTCTACTTAATATTTGTTTTGGTTTGTACCTCTCTTTATCTAAATTCATTTCTTTGATAATAGAAGTAATTAACCGAACGGCATCTTGTGTATCGTAAATAGTGAAGTTAGATGGATATCCTAGTTTATCTGCTTCCGATCTTAAAATTCTTGCAAAAACAGAATGAAAAGTTCCCATCCATAAATTTTTAGCCTCACTATGCCCTACTACATTTGCAATTCTTTCTTTCATTTCCCTTGCCGCCTTATTTGTAAAGGTTAATGATAAAATATTAAATGCATCTACACCTTGTTGCATTAAATGAGCAATTCGGTACGTTAACACTCTTGTTTTACCAGACCCTGCTCCTGCAATAATAATCATTGGCCCGTCTTTTTGTAAAACTGCTGCTCTTTGTGGTTCGTTAAGTTGTTCTAAGTAAGTATTCAATGAAAAAAAGATTGAAAGTATATTAAAATGGAAAATTACTCATTATTTGTGCTAAATTTTCCAAAACAAATATTTTTTATTCACAATTTTATGCAAAAAAAAGCAGAGAACATATTCATTTATTTTAAGCCAAAAAAAAATATGTATTTTCGTCTTTATTATCATAAGTATCAACCAATATTAATTCGTATTTCTTCTTTATTATGAAAAAAATAATTTTAAGCTTATTATGTTTATTTTTAACTGGATCTTTTTTTGCTCAAAACTTAAAAAATGATTTAAAAAGTGTAGAAAAAAAAGTAATTGAATGGAGAAGGCATTTCCATCAAAACCCTGAACTTTCTAATAGAGAATTTAACACTGCTAAAACTATTGCTAAGCATCTAAAGTCATTAGGAATAGAAACACAAGAAAATGTAGCTAAAACAGGAGTTGTAGGTATTCTTAAAGGAAATAAACCAGGAAAAGTAGTTGCTTTAAGAGCAGATATAGATGCTTTGCCCGTAACAGAAAGAAATAATTTACCTTTTAAATCGAATAAAACTTCTACTTACTTAGGAAAAGATGTTGGTGTAATGCATGCCTGCGGACATGATACGCATATTGCTATTTTAATGGGTGTTGCTGAAGTACTTTCTAAAAATAAAGATAAAATAAAAGGAACTGTAAAATTCATATTTCAACCTGCGGAAGAAGGTGCTCCAGAAGGTGAAGAAGGTGGTGCTGAACTAATGGTAAAAGAAGGAGTTCTTAAAAACCCAGATGTAGATGCTATTTTTGGACTTCATATTTCTTCTGGATTTGATGTAAACACGATAAGCTATAAAGCTGGTGGAATTATGGCTGCTTCTCAGGCTTTTAAAATTAAAGTAAAAGGAAAACAATCGCATGGTTCTAGACCTTGGACTAGTATAGATCCGATTCTAATTTCAGCAAAAATAATTGATGCTTTGCAAACTATTGTGAGTAGAGAAATTGATCTTACCAATGAAGGTGCTGTAATTACAGTTGGAAAAATAGAAAGTGGCGTTCGTAGTAATATTATTCCAGAATCTGCAGAAATGATTGGTACTATTAGAACTTTAGACTATGGAATGCAAAAGCAAATTAATGATAGAATGAAAGAAATGGTGCCTGCAATTGCAAAAGCATATAGAGCGGAGGCTACTATTGAAATAGAAACAGGATATCCTATTACTTTTAATAATGTTGATTTAACTAGTAAAGTTTTACCAACGTTACAAAAAGTAGCAGGAGTAAAAAATGTAAAAGAAATAAAAGCAATTACTGGTGCCGAAGATTTTTCATTCTTTCAAAAAGAAGTACCTGGTTTTTATTTCTTTTTAGGTGGAAAAACGGTAGGTAACGATAATCCATACCCACACCATACTCCAGATTTTAGTATTGATGAAAGTGGTATGCAATTAGGCGTAACATCGATGACACAATTAACTTTAGATTTTTTAAATAACTAACAACCGAATTAAAAACACATGGATAGTAAAATTATAGAAGGATTGGCATTTGCCTTACCAGCATTGGTTACTGGTGGAGTTGCTTATTTTATGTTTAGTGCTTTTTTAGAAAGAGATGATAAAGAAAAACAATTCCAGGCTTTAGTAAACAAAAAAAGAGAAAGCTTACCTACTAAATTACAAGCTTACGAACGACTTTTATTGTTTAGCGAGCGTATAAATCCGGCTAAATTATTAGTTAGAGTTCAGCCTATTGGTAACGAAGTGGATAGCTTTGTACATTTATTAATTGCTAATATTGAACAAGAGTATGAGCATAATTTGGTACAACAAATTTATGTACATGAAAATGCTTGGAAAGCAGTTATAGGTTCTAAATTATCTATTATAAATAAAATAAGAAGTATTGCAGAAAAGAGTAAGGATGCTAAAGAACTTAGAGAAAATTTATTAATTGATTATTCTCAAATAGAAAGCCCTACAGAAACTGCTATTGCTATTATTAAACAAGAAGTTAAAAAATTAATTTAATTAAAATAGTTATAATTGGGCTCAACACAATTTTGTTGAGCCCAATTGTTTTGTAATATTTGAAAAGCTATGTGTAAAGAAAATTTAAAAATTCATTTTTGTACCTGCTCAAATAAACAGGAAGTTAATATTGATTTTGCAGATTAAGTTGTAAAATTATATCAATTAAAAAGGAATGATTCGTTAATGGCAGTATTGAATGATGATGGATCTTATACTGAGACTTATTTTAAATGGACTCTTTCTTCATCTAAAGAAGAAGCAAATAAGAATAGTGTAATAGGAATGATAATATACCCGCAAAGACAAATTAATGAAGAACTGACCATTGACAGTATTTTGGAAGTTTTAAATTCAAGTAATCCATTTGACTTTAATTACGAACCTAAAGAGAAAGATTTTATCAAAATTGAAGAAAAATATAAGTTCATTGAACTTGATAATCACAAACGACCTGTAATAATGGAATATATATCTTTCAAATTTGAAAATGGAAAATGGGAATTCGGAAGTTATCCAATGTACTATATTCATCAAGAAACTGAAATAGGAAAAATAAAAACGTTACACAACAATATATAACCAGTTATACGAGACCGTTATATTCCATTAAAAAATGAAAAAATTTAACATATATCTACAGAATAAATTCGATTTTTCAGAAAATGAAATACAACGTATTATGGACTGTTTTAGCGTTAAAACATTTAAAAAAAAAGAATTTTTCCTTAAAGAAGGACAATATTGTCGCAATGTCGGATTTATCAAAAAAGGAAGTTTTCTATACTATCAGATTGTAGAGGGAGAAGAGAAAGTTTGCGATTTTGCATTTGAAAACGATTGGATAACACATTATAAAAGCCTTTTATCAAATACACCATCTGAAATGAACATCAGGTCGTTTCAAGATTCGGAAATATTGCTAATGGACATGTCGAAAATGGAATCTTTGAGCCAGAAGTTGCCAAAGGTAAATTCTATACGAACTACAATGGCTGAGGAATATTTCACGAAATCTGCTCAACGAGCTACAAATCTGACTCTTCTTAATGCCAAAGGAAGATATATGGCTTTATTGAAGGATATTCCAGATATTCATCAAAAAGTTCCCCAATACCATATAGCAAGTTTTTTAGGTATTAAACCACAATCTTTGAGTAGAATTAGAGCAGAAAAATAGAAATATTTATATTTATTCACATAGGTGAATGAAAAATTATTTTTTGCTTCCCAATTTTGCATTATCAAATAATAAATACAAAAAGATAATGCGATTAATTAAATTATTCAGAAACACTAGTAGAACTATTCAAGGAATTGTTGCATTGGTGTGTTTAGGTCTCTACTTTCTAAGTAGTCACATATTAGAGAAAAGCTACCTCCTTTCAAAGTTTCCAGTGCCTTATTTTGAACAGCAAACATCTTTTGATGCAGTAAAGATGAAAGAATGGTATGCTTTTATGATTGAACAAGATACATTCGGAATTTATCTAAAAACCCAGTTTATTGATTTCGCGTTTATTGCAGCAGTTATTTTAGCAGGATTTACCTTTTGGACTTTTGTTGCAAACCTACATCCTAAAGGAAGTTTCTTTGAAAAGTATGGAAAGAAATTAGCTTTTGCTTTACCAATAGCTGCGGCTTTTGATATACTTGAAAACATAGTCTCCTTTTTAATGATAGCTAACCCTACTAATTTTAACGATGTCATAATATTTCCGTATTCTACATTTGCTGTTCTCAAATTTACGTTTTGGACACTTGGTTTAATGGGACTACTCGTTTCCTTAATCTCATTACCAATTATTTACACACAAAAAAGCTTAAAAAAGCACAATTAATGTTAGACTTTATTGGAATTTCTGAAAGATATAAAAGATAGAAAAATTGAATCAATTAATTTAACGGAATGGCTAGCGGTTGACCATTTAAAACTTGTGAATATTACTGCAAATCATTATAAAATTCAACAAGAAGCTATCAAACTTTTTTAATTATTTTTCAATGTACCTACTTCTGGTTTAGATCCAATAAATGTATTTAAAATCAAACAACATATTTTAGATTTAAAGTCTAAAGGAAAAACCATTTTTATCACAACACATAATATGGATACAGCAGATCAACTTTGTTACAAAGTTTCTTTTATTGTAAATGGCGAATTAATTGCTACAGACAAACCGCAAGATTTTAAAGAAAAGTATGGAAGATAGGCTGTAAATGTGGTACTAAAAAATGGAACAAGTTAAATTGCAATTCTTATTATATCCGTAATTGTAAAAAACAGAATGCAAGGAATGGTATATATCAAAGTATTCAATATACTTTGTTTTAATGCCAATTGCAGCATTTTTTTTTACCTAAAAAACTGAAACACATATTTGGCATTCTACCCACTCATTGGATTTTTCAAAGTATCGATAATTTAAGCAAAGAACTTCCAATCGGAATAGTATTAACAATTGGTTTTTTGTTTTTTGGAATTTCACTTTGGTTAGTTTCAAAATTATTTATTAAGAAGCATTTTATTTGAAAGAGAATAAAAAACGAAAACACAAAAACTTGTACAACACATATCGGTTAAACAATTATTCTTGATATATTTCAATTCCTTGCATAACTAAAAATAATAAAGCCATTAAAAATCTAACCTATTTCAATTTGTTTTTTTGTTAACTTGGGCAACAAAAAACAATGTAAAATGCATTACAACGTATTTTACATGAAATGTTAGCATTAATTATTAAAACTGAAATGAAAATTAGAGAAGCGCATAGAAATGACTATGTTATTTCGACTGACAAAGACAAATTAGATATTTTGAGCATTCACAAATTCCTAGTAAACGAAACCGATTGGGCTAACGGAATTCCAATAAATACTTTGAAAACATCTATTGAAAACTCTTTAAATTTTGGACTTTATTACAAAAACAAGCAAATTGGATTTGCTCGAATAATTTCTGACTATTCCACTATTGCATATTTAGGAGATGTTTATATTTTACAAGAATATAGAGGAAATGGATTAAGTAAATGGTTGATTAATGAAATAATAGAGCATCCTAATCTTCAAGGATTAAGAAGGTGGATTCTATTAACAAATACAGCTGAGTGGCTTTATAAAAAATTTGGTTTTAAAGAATTACCACATCCTGAATTTTATATGGAGAAACATAATCCAAATGTTTACGTCAAAAAATAAACTGATGAAAAGAGTAATAACCTTTTTAAAATTTATAATTCCTATTTTGATAAATAATGAATGTTGACGTTATTGGAGACTTAAATTTAGAAAAAAACTGTGAATCGAGTGATAAAATTTTATCGTAAATTTGAAATTGAAATATTACTAAACATGAAAAAAAACCTAATTGAACTTCATTCTATAAAAGCGAAATTTTTTATAAATTTATATCTTACTTCTATAATTCTATTTACAGGCTTCTTATCGATACTATCTTATAGATGGATATTTTTAAACAAACCTTATAGCTATACAAATATGGGCTTAATATTGCTGGTTATTCTGATAAACATTGGAATGTATTATTATTCATTTTTAGGTTATTTAGATACCAATAATAATGAACTCCTTTTAAAAAAACCGTTCAGAAAAAAAGAACGAATAATAAAATTAGAGAATATAAATAATATTGAGAAAGAAAGATTATTTATAACTAGAAGAAAACATATAAAAGTAAATACTTACAATAAAGATAAAACTGATACTTTATCTTATTATATTTTATCCAGCAGTTTAAGTTCTCTTTTTGGTTCTGATGATGCTGAATTTTTATGGAAAGAAGTATTGAAAAGGAAAAAAGAATTGAAAAATAACAAATAAACACTACTACCAACAAAAGTATCTGTTACACATTCTTATAATTATATAAAAGACCATGCCAAATGAGTCTTTTAAAACTATGAAAACTAAAATAACTAAATTATGATAACCTGCTTCTTAAAATACACAATTGACCCTTTAAAAATTAAAGAGTTTGAACAATATGGAAAAACATGGATTGATCTTGTTAATAAAATGGGAGGAATTCACCACGGTTATTTAAAACCTTATGAAGGTCCAAACAATATTGGTTATGCTTCATTTTCGTTCAAATCATTATCTGAATATGAACAATATCGAAATAAAATACCAGATTGTGAGGAATGCCAAAAAGCATTAAAATATGCTGCTGATTCTAAATGTATCATAAGTTATGAAAGGTCTTTTATGCAACCTATTTTTAATGGGATTATAGATAAAGCAAAAATTGAATAAAAAACCTATACACAATATTGATTACTCATAATAAGCTTATGATTTTATAAAAATAATCTATTTAAGATACGTGCACTACTTTTCACTTTATTATCATGTTAAAAACTATTAATCAATAATTTAACTAAATTATTAAATGTTTTTTCTGATATATTTTAATTTTTTCCTATCCAAAAAGAATAAAAACAAATTCAATTTTATTTTTTATTAACTTGTCCAACATACACTAGATGTATAATATTGAAGTAACGCAACACGAACAAACAATATTGATTACTGATAATAAGCCCATGATTTTAACAGAATCAAATGGAATTTGGAATTAAAATTGGTTATAACATGATATAGAAAATAGTGATTGGGTTTATATCTTAGTAAATTTGCAAAGGTTTTTAAAAATAGAGACGTTAAAAACAAAATATAAAAATTTTGTTCTGTGTTCAACAGCATAATTGATCATCTCACATTTAACAAATTCTTATTTATCTATTTACTTACTAAGTAGTATTTTCGAAAAAATTAAAAACCAATCATGAAACACTTTACATTCTTTATCTTTTTATTCCTAATTTCCAATGTTTTTGCTCAAATATCTAAACCTGAAAAATTAATTGGTAAATGGAAATTATCTGAAGAGATTGAAGATGGAAAAAAAATTTCAACTGAATGTACAAGAAAAACAACCGTTGAATTTTTTAAAAACGGAACTTATAGTATTTCAGAATACACTGAAGAATCTGAATTTGATAATACTTGTTCTCCAAAATTCAGAAACGGAAATTGGAAAAATATTGGTAACTCCAAATATCTATTTAACAATAAAAACAGCTCTGAAATTATTTTTGAAAAGGAAACATATTATTACGTTATCGAATCTGAAGGTTATACTATAAAGTATATATATTCTAAAATAAAAAATTGAAAACTATTGTTAATTATGGTAATCGTTGCTCTCTACCAAACTTATATAAACATGATAAAACATTTTTTCACTAAATATATAAATCAAAAGAATGACTCTTATTAATCTATATGCTCCTTGCTAAACTCAACACTAGCATTCATATAAAATATACTATAAATAGATGAATTTTAAATATATACTCTTTTTTATTTCCACACTATTGCTTTCTTGTAATCAGAAAGATCCAAAAAATAAGAATACACAAAGAAAAACTGTAAAATCAGAAAAAATTAAAATTACTAGTAATCCAAATAATAGAGAATTTAAAGTTAGTGCATCTTCAGAGTTAATAGGAAAAAAAGAGGGACAATACTCCCCTGCTAATGCTTTTGACAATAACCCTAATACAGCTTGGGTAGAAGGAAGTGATGGTAATGGTATTGGTGAATGGATTGAGATTACTTTTCAAAAAAAACAACTGATCAAAGAAATGGAAATTCTTAATGGGTATCAAAAATCTAAAAAAACATACTCAGAAAATAATAGAATGCATAGTTTTTCATTATATGTAGATGGTAGAAAAACACTCATTCACAATTACCAACATGAAATTGGTAAATATGGAAAATTTAGGCTAAATCAATTTGCACAAAAAATAAGAATTCAAGTAGACGACATAAAAAAAGGGACACAATATAATGATTTATCTATTTCAGATATAAAATTCCATTTTGAAGATAACACATTTCAAAATACAATTAAACAAAAGGGTAAATTTCATGAGAACGGGAAGCAAATAATTTTTAGAACTGATAAAGATTCTAACCGTGTTTATGTACTTAATCGGGAAATGATATTTAGAGATTTAGAATTACTATCAAATAAAACAATAACATTCCCACTTATAGATAACCATCATTTTATTGACTTTCATGCAGAAAAATTAAGAAGTGGTATTAATTCTTTGTTACCTTTTTATTTAGTTAAAATTTATGTACAATATGAGCATGAACTTAATACGTATATACATTTTGTTCCTAAAAACCATTTAACCAAAGAAAAAATTATTTTTCATGAATCATTAGCAAGTGCTGATAGTGCATTTGAATATACAGAGATGGAAGAAATAGATATTAATAAAGATGGCTACGATGATATTTATTTTAAAGGAGGAGATTGTTTTAATGCTTGTGAAGGTTTTAAAAATGAAGTTCGAGCTATTAGTAAAAAGAAACCTGACAGTACTTTCACTATAGAGTTCAAATAATAAAGATACTAGCAATTTGTATATTCCCTACCTTTTTCAGATAGATACTGCATTAGTAAAAAACATCAAAAAAGTAAATGAATATCCTAGCGGAATATTAATGGGGAGAATATTTTTAAAATTATTCTAACAGATAAAAACAAACAGATTTCTGAAAAATTATTGTTTTTGAAATTCTTCTAGGATGTTAAAAATTAAAACCTATATGTAATTTCGTATTATTCTTATTTATTCTTCTTCACTTTCATTATTTTTTTTCCAATAGAAATACTACTAACTATTTTTTTTATACCTAAACATCAGTACATCTTATTTTTAATTAAACTTAAAGAGGTTTTTTACACGTTTATTGAGTTTCGTTTTAAATAAATGATAATAGTAATTTTACTTTAGTAGTATCAAAAATATTTACTCAATTTATTTAGCTAAAAAATAAATATATTTCAAATGACGAAAGTTTCTTATTCTAAGCTATTTTATCAACAAAAATCACAATCTTTGTCATTATTTATTATTGATAATACAAAATGATATATTATATAAGCGGAGGTGAACGTTCAGGAAAAAGTGCCTATGCGCAGCAATTAGCAGAATCTTTATCTAACACCCCATATTATTTAGCAACCTCAAGAATTTGGGACGATAATTTTAAACAACGTGTACAAAGGCATATTAATGAAAGAGATGATCGTTGGACAACCATAGAGGAAGAAAAAAATATTTCCTCTATAATTCTTGATAACACCACGGTTGTTATTGATTGTGTTACTTTATGGCTTACAAACTATTTTACCGATACTGAATATAATGTTGAAAAATGCTTACAATTAGCAAAGGATGAATTTGATAAACTTGCTAAAATAAATGCTACTTTAATCATTATTTCTAACGAAATAGGAATGGGATTACATGCACAAACAAAATCTGGAAGACAATTTACTGAATTACAAGGATGGATAAACCAGTATATTGCAAAACGAGCAGATAAAGCCATTTTTATGGTATCTGGTTTACCTTTAACTTTAAAATAACCACTTTATGATAACACCTATTTCTAAAGAGTTAGCAAAAGAATTACAAGAAAAAATAGATTATAAAACAAAACCTATCGGTTCATTAGGTACTTTAGAAACTATTGCAAAACAAATAGGTTGTATTCAAAATACATTAACTCCTATACTCTCAAAACCTACTATCTTAGTTTTTGCAGGTGACCATGGTATAGTAAACAACAAACCTGTAAGTCCTTATCCGCAAGAAGTTACACAGCAAATGATTTTTAATTTTCTTAACGGAGGAGCTGCAATTAATGTTTTTTGTAAACAAAACAATATTAATTTACATATTATAGATGCTGGTGTAAACGCTAATTTTGACACTGTTTCTAATTTATTACACTATAAAATTGGTTATGGTACTAAAGATTATTCTTCAGAAAAAGCTATGACTAAAAAACAATATGATTTAGCTTTTGAAACGGGTAAAAAAATTATTAGGAAAATATATAGTGAAGGAACTAATACGGTCGGTTTTGGAGAAATGGGGATTGGTAACACTTCTGCTGCTGCTTTATTAATGAGTTATTTTACAAATACAGATATTGAAAGCTGCGTTGGTAAAGGTACTGGACTAAATAAAGAGGGTGTTTTTAAGAAAACTACTATTTTAAAAGAAGTTTATGATTTACATCGTAACAATATTTCTTCCCCTGAAGATGCTTTAGCTACTTTTGGTGGTTTTGAAATTGTAATGATGTGTGGAGCAATGTTAGAAGCTGCTTCTTTACAAATGACACTTATAATTGATGGTTTTATTGTTACTTCTGCTTTACTTGCAGCAGCGGCAATAAATAAAAACATTTTAGACTATTGTATTTTTGCACATACCTCTGGAGAGCAAGGACATGAAAAAATGTTATCTTTCTTGCAAGTAGAACCACTTTTAAATTTAGGTATGCGTTTAGGGGAAGGCTCTGGTGCTGCTGTTGCTTTTCCCATTATAAAATCAGCCATTACTTTTTTAAATAATATGGCTACTTTTAAAAGTGCTAATGTTTCTGAAGCTGAACTTTAAATAATGGTCAGTGATAAATAAACAATTATCAATGATAACTGATAATAATATTCTATTTATAAAATGAAAAAACAACTACACTACTTTTTAACCGCTGTTTTATTCTTCACAAGAATTCCTTGTCCAAAATGGGTAGATCATTCTTCTGAAGCATTGCAAAAAAGTAATCGTTATTTTTCTTTAATAGGAATTTTAGTTGGTAGTATTGCTGCTCTTACTTATTACTTTGCTAACTTCATTTTCACTACAGATATTGCTCTAGTTATTAGTATGATAAGTTCTATATGGATAACAGGAGCTTTTCATGAAGATGGTTTTGCTGATGTTTGTGATGGATTTGGTGGAGGTTGGACTAAAGAAAAAATATTAACCATCATGAAAGATTCTCGTTTAGGAACCTTCGGGGTTATTGGTTTAATAGGCATTCTTAGTTTAAAATTTCTTGCTTTACAACATTTAGCTATACATCACAATATTCCTTTAATTTTAATTTCGGCACATGCTATTAGTCGATTTGTAGCTACTCTTTTATTATACACACATGAATATGTTAGAGATATTAATAGTTCAAAAATAAAACCGACTGCCAAACAAATAGATAAAAAATCTGTAGTTGCATCTTTTATATTTGGTATAACTCCACTTTTTTTTTTAAACGAAGTACTTTTGTTCTTAGTATTGCTACCTTTATTTATTACTTATGTTTATTGTGGCTATTTCTTTAAGAAATGGATAGGTGGACAAACTGGTGATTGTGCTGGAGCATTACAACAAGTTTCTGAAATTATTTTTTACCTTTCATTAATTACTATATGGAAATTATTTTAATAAGACATACAACTCCTGATATTGAAAAAGGAATCTGTTACGGACAATCTGATATTGATGTTACTTCTAATTTTTTAGAAGAATCACTACCTATTTTAAAAGAGCTTAAAAATATTAACTATGATGCTGTTTATACAAGCCCTTTAATTAGATGTAAAAAATTAGCTAAAAAAATTAATACAAATGTTATTATAGACGATCGTATTAAAGAGTTGAATTTTGGTGATTGGGAATTGCATCCTTGGAGTGAAGTTGCTAAAGAAGACCTTAACCATTGGATGGAAAATTTTGTCTATGAAAAAACTAAAAATGGCGAGTCTTATATCGAGTTACATAAACGAGTTACTACTTTTTTTGAAGAAATAATTCAATTATCTTATAATCGAATTATTGTGGTTACACATGCTGGTGTAATGAGAAGTTTATGGGCTTACTGGAATAGTATTCCTCTAGAAAAATCATTTGATTTAAAAATTGAATATGGTGCTATCTTAAAAATAGATACCGAATTAGATAGTTAGTAATTTGAAAGATCATACAATTTTCAAAGTAAATAACATGAGGCAAATCCATTAGATATTTAAAGACAAATATTTTTTACTCTTCCTTTCAAGGCATTCAAAAAATGCCTAAAGCATTGTGAATTTTAATAATTTTTTATAAAATAAAGTAAATAAAAACCCGAAAAGAGTAATTAGGAGCTAAAAACAGGGTTTTACTTTTCGTTAATTATTAAAACACAAAAAATCAATTAGTTACAGCATGAATTTTCGTTTTTATCTGCTCAAGAAAATTTATCTTCCTTTTACTTGTTTTACAAGCAAATAAAATAAATCATTAAAGACTATATAAGACCGTTGCTAAAGTCTTAATGAACAGAGTTATTTTTGCTTTTTGATTCGTATTTTTTACTTTTTAGAGAATTTTTAGCGTCATTTTCCAGCTTTTAGGACTCATTTTCTCCTTAATTTTGAAATTAAACGCTTATTCCCTGGACTTCGATATAAATTATAGCAAATGGCTTCCATGAGATTTTGAGTATGCATTTTTTTTATTCCTTTATAT
>CANMJA010000053.1 GCA_947498055.1 uncultured Tenacibaculum sp. | reverse complement strand
TGAATACTGAATACTGAATACTGAATACTGAATACTGAATACTGAATACTGAATACTGAATACTGAATACTGAATACTGAATACATGAACATAGAAGACGCACAAAAGCAAGTTGATAATTGGATAAAAAACCATGGAGTTCGTTACTTTAACGAATTAACAAACATGGCACAACTTACAGAAGAAGTAGGAGAGGTTGCTAGAATTATAGCACGTAGATATGGGGAGCAAAGTGAAAAAGAAAGTGATAAAGGAAAAGATTTAGGAGAAGAATTAGCAGACGTTGTTTTTGTAGTGCTATGTTTAGCAAATCAAACAGGAGTAAACTTACAAGAAGCTTTCGATAAAAAGTTAGATGTGAAAACAAAACGAGATCACGATCGTCATCATAATAACGAGAAATTACAAAAATAGGATAGAAGTGATCTCAAAATTATGAATGTTTTTGTATTAGACTATTACTAACAATAATGGACATTCTTTAGAAGTGAATAAAAGAAAGGAGATAAACAAATCTTTATATTTAATTAAATTTTTATAAAACAAACAAATGCCACTACAGAAAAATGTATTTAAAAAACTATTTTGGATGAATGTATTAAAAATAGGACTCCCATTTTTGTTGATAGTAACACTATTTACATTATTATTTAATAGTGCAGGAGATATTTTTTCAGGTAATTTCGATGCAGTTCATAAAGTACATTTTGCAAATAAACAGTGGGTTCGTTTTTGGCTTTCTAAAATTGTAATTAGTTTAATTTATGGAATTTATTTAACAAATAAGAAAATGAAATGATTTTTAAGTCTACAAATCATTTGATTTAGAGTTTTTAATTTGTTTTTTGACGTTTGTGTTAAAATTTAGTTGAATTGTTTAAAATTATTATTTTTTAGTTAAAAAAAAACACTTTATTTTTCTTTTTTGTTAAAATATTGTTTTTTCGATAATAGTTCTTGAAGCTCTTTTTTTATATTAGCAGTAAATAGAAAAACCTTCAAAATATGAAAAACAAACTACTTTTAGCCATGCTAATGGCTACTACTGTGTTATCGTCTCAAAACAGTAATTTTTGGCAAAAAAAGAATGCGTCTCAAGTAACAGCTAGCAAATCGGCTGTAGAAAAAAATCTACCTAGTAAAGAAATTTACCATTTAGATGTAAGAGCATTAAGAAATGCATTAACTGTAGCACCAGAAAGAGGTGTTGCAAGGAAATCAAAACTTATTATATCTTTTCCTAACTCAGATGGGGTTTTGGAAAATTTTCACGTTTTTGAAGCACCAGTATTACACCCAGATTTAGCGGCTAAATATCCTGATATTAAGTCGTATGTAGGTGTAGGTGTTCATAATTCTGGAGACAGAATAAGATTTAGTCTTTCTCCTAAAGGTTTACAAAGTATGCGTTTAGGTATAGATAAACCAACAGTGTTTATTGAGCCTTATTCTAATGGATTAGATACGTATTCTGTATATAAAAGAGCAGACAAACCAAGAAGTATAGAAGGGTTTAATTGTTCTACGAAGCCAGAGAAAAGAGAAAAAAAAATAATAGAAACTGCACAGAGAAATGCAGATGACGGAACTTTAAGAACATATCGAATAGCGATTTCAACTACAGGGGAATACGGAAGTTATCATGGAGGTACTATTGCTGGAGTGCTAGCAGCTATAAATGCTACTATGACTAGAGTGAACGGTCTTTATGAGTCTGATTTTAATGTTACTATGATAGTTATAGCTAATACAGATGATGTAATTTATACAAATGCAGGTTCAGATCCTTATTCAGGGAATTTAAATTCACAATTACAAAGAACATTAACAAATAGAATAGGGGAAGCTAATTATGATATAGGTCATTTATTTCATAGAGCATCAAATAATGGAAATGCAGGTTTTATATCGAGTGTATGTGTTAATGGTGAAAAAGGTAGCGGATTTAGTGCTACTACCATTCCTGAAGGGGAAGTTTTTGACGTAGATTATGTATCTCACGAAATAGGACACCAGTTTGGAGGAAATCATACTTGGACACATGGTGGTAACGAAGGAAGAAATGTACAAATGGAGCCTGGTAGTGGATCAACAATTATGGGGTATGCTGGTATTACTGGTACTAATACAGACGTACAACAAAATAGCGATCCGTATTTTCATGCAATTTCCATTCAGCAAATTACAAATTATATAAAAACAACTTCTTGCCAAACAAACACAGCAACAGGTAATAATGTACCAGTAGTAAACGCAGGTAGTAATTATACAATACCTAGAGGAACTCCTTTTGTTTTAACTGGTTCAGCAACAGATGCAGATACTTCAGATGTATTATCTTATTGTTGGGAGCAAGTTGATGAAAATAACGCAAGTACCACAATTCCTAGTGTAAATGCAACCTCAGGAGTAGCATTTAGATCGTATCCGCCGACGGCAAATACCTCTAGATATTTTCCTAGATTACAAACTGTAAAAACAGGAAACACTTCTTGGAAATGGGAAGCAGTACCTAATGTAAATAGAAACTTAAATTTTAGACTTACAGTAAGAGATAACAGAGCTGGTGGAGGTGCTAATGAAAGTGATGATATGAGAGTAACAGTGAATGCAAGTGCTGGTCCTTTTGTAGTAAACTCACCAAATACCAATGTAAGTTATGCAGCAGGAAGTTCGCAAACTGTAACATGGAATGTTGCAGGAACAACTGGTAATGGAGTAAATGCAGCAAATGTAGATATTTTACTTTCTACAGATGGAGGAGATACTTATCCTATAACATTAGCTAGTGGAGTAACAAATGATGGGTCTCAAAGCGTTACAATTCCTAATCAAGTAGGAAATCAAAATAGAATTATGGTAAAAGGAAGTAATCATATCTTTTTTGATATTTCCAACACCAATTTTACAATTACTGGAGCTGTAGCTTGTACGGCTACAATACCTTCAGGTGTTACTGTTTCTGGTGTTTCTAATTCAGGAGTTACCGTGTCTTGGAATGCTGTGGCTGGTGCAACTTATGGAATAAGATATCGAGAAGTAGGAAGTTCTTCTTGGACTACAAATAATATTTCTGCTACATCTACTACTTTATCAGGGCTATCAGCATCTACACAATATGAAGTACAGGTGCGTAGTAGTTGTACAAGTAGTAATTCGGCATATAGTTCTTCAACAACATTTACAACTACAGGTGGTAGTGGAAGTTCTTGTGAATCGTTACCATATAGCGAGAGTTTTGAGTCGAATGCAGGATGGACACAAGCTACAGGAGATGATGGAAATTGGGTAAGAGATGCAAACGGAACTCCATCTTCAGGAACAGGTCCTAGCGCTGCAACAGATGGTAACTTCTACATGTTTTTAGAAGCTTCTACAAATGGAAGTACTGGTCAAATAGGATCTAATGCTACAGCAATTTTAGAAAGTCCATGTTTTGATTTATCAACAGTTTCTTCAGCAAACTTCTCCTTTAGTAATCATATGTTTGGTAATAATGTAGGGTCTTTGCGATTAGAAGCATCTACTAATGGTACTACTTGGACTAGCGTATGGAACGATTCTGGAAGTCAAGGAAATCAATGGAATAATGTATCTGTTAATTTGAATACATATATTGGAGGAGATGTGAGTCTTCGATTTGTAGGAACTACAGGAAATGGATGGTCAAGTGATATTGCTATCGATAATATCTCATTAACAGCCGGAAGTAGTAATCCAGATCCTGGTTGTGATACTTTAAATTTTAATGATTACACGGTAAGTTCTTTTTCAAATCAAGATAGTGCAGGTGATTTCTCTATTGGAGGAGGAGGTAACTCATTAACCTTAACTAACAATACATGGAAAGAAATAAATTTAAGTTATAATGTTACTGCAAATACAGTAATTGAATTTGAGTTTAGTAGTACTTCGGAAGGAGAAATACATGGAGTTGGTTTTGAAAACGATGGAAGTTTAACATCTAGTAGATACTTTAAAGTTTATGGAACACAAAACTATGGTATAACTAATTTTGATGATTACAATAGCGGAACTAAAACCTATATAATACCAGTAGGAGATTCTTATACTGGTAGTATGGATAGATTGGTTTTTATTAATGATAATGATAATGGATCTGGAAATAATTCTACATTCTCTAATGTGAAAATTTATGAAACATCATGTACAAATAGTAGTTCTAGATCAGCAATAGCATTTGGTACTAGGTCAGATGTGTTAGGAGATGAAGATGAAAACATTTTAACTTCTTTAACTTTAGCGCCAAACCCTGTTGAAAAAGGAAGTATGATGAGGGTTCTTGCATCTAGCAAAGTATTGTCTAAAACTTCTTATACAATAGTTAATATGCTTGGTCAAACGGTTAGTAAAGGAAATATAAAAAATGGATTAATAGCTACAAATAAATTAAATCCAGGAGTGTATTTAATTAATTTAAGAAACGAATTCACAAATAAGTCCGAACGTTTCATAGTTAAATAATTATATGATTTACGATAAAAATTTCCGCATATGTCAGTTCGAATGTTTTTTATGAAGAGATAACGAAATAAAAAATGTGTTGAGAACAGTTTGATAACTTCTCGACACAAAATTATTCTTCATTTTATTACGAATAATTCGACTCGAAGTGATAAAAATATTTATACGAAATTAAATTACGTAAATGGTGTTATAGAAATTTTAAAATAAAAATAAGGCTGTCTAAAAATATTTTAGACAGCCTCTTTTTTGTTTTAGATACTTGAAACTAGTTTACTTCTACTAAAGTATCATTAATTATATCGTAATCATATAATTTGTTTTCATCAAGACCATAATACAACGATTTTAAAGGAATTGTTTTATGTTCAAAAGAACTAGTTATTTGTAATAATAGATACGGTTTTTTATTACGTTTTGTATTTTCTATAGAGAAAGATATTTTTTCTCTTTCTTTAACAGTATACTTAATAAGTTTGTTTTCGGTATTGGCAATATAATATTCAACAGCTAAATAAATTGTGTCTAAAAAAGAAGTTGAAAACTCATTTTCATTTAAAACGGTGTAAAATAATTTTTTCTTATATGTTTTTCTGAATCTAGAAACACTTCCGTCTTTAATTTTTTTAGAAGAAATTAAAAGTTTAACAGCTTCCTTTATGCTATTGTCACCGGCCATAGTTATAGTGTCATGCTTCCATGTTATTTCAACTATATCATCTTTTAGGTAATTTATAACGTCTTTTGTGTTATGTATGAAAGTTAAAAGGGAATCTTTACTGTCTTTTACGTTCAAAAAAAAATAATCAAAATCGTCATTATAAGAAATAAATTTAAAAGTATTTTTAATTTCACTTTCGGTTAAATAAGCACTAAAAACATAACCTGTAATAGAATTATTTTTAATGCTACTCACTTTATACCATTCTCCTTTTAGCATAATTCCATTATCAATAATATTAATTTTTTTTCCAGTTTTTACATGCACTTTTAGTTTTTCAGCATATTTAAATTTGCCAATTCTTTCAGAGTTTTTATTAGGTTTAGCGCGTATAACTAAACCATTTTTAGCAGAAACATACATTTCTCTTTGTGCAAAGAGAAATGATGTTTGAGCAAGTAATACAATTAATAATAGTATCTTTTGCATAAAATATATTTAATCTAATTGAATAAAATCAATCTGACTTTCTTTCACTTTAGTGTTTAATTCCTTCACTTCATTATTAAATAAAGTATATAACTTAGAAAGTTGTATATCTATTTCTTTAGTAATTTCATTTTTAAAAGCAATAGATTGATCGGTAGGTTTATAATCTCCAATTCTAGTTAAAGAATTTAGATGTCCTAATTTATTATTCAATTTAATAGGAAAGTTTAAAGGGTCTTGATTACTCTTACTCTTTGTTTGATATAAATTATTTTCAATCACGCCCATTTCTTTCACTAATTTAGAAGCAAAATCTAGTAAAGATTTATGCTTGTTTTTATCGGTGATAGATTTTTTTAACTGCTTTACCTGAGCACGAACTTTTTTCACATTTTTTAAAGCCTTATGAATTTCAGTCATCTTCGTATTAATGCTATTTATAAAATGAAATTGTTCTTTTAAATCTGCAGGAGAAGCCTCAGAGTTTGGTTTTTTAAGAATAGAAAAAGACTGTTCTTTGGTTTTTCCGTTTACTAAAAGTTTTACTTTATAAGCATCTGGTAATGCCATTGGGCCATTTAAAGAAGCCCACCATAAGATCATTCCTTTAACACGATCTGCGCCAGTATACATCATGTTCCAATAAAAAACATTGTTTCCTTGTTTAGGTTTCAACTTTCCTTCTTTCTTTTTCTTATCAGGAAAATTACTAAATGATCGGATAGGAGTGGCGTTCTTATCATAAAACTGAAGCGTAATCGTATCTTTTTTTGTAAAGTTTTTTAAGTAATAATTAATTCCAATACCACCATAATAATTAGTGCCATTTCTTTTTGATTTGGCGCCATTACCACCAGACATTCTATAGCTATCTTTAGGTTTGTACAAAAAGAAGTTTTCTTTTGTAATGTTAGAATTAATTTGATGTAATGGAGTTAAATCATCAATAATCCATAAAGAACGACCTTGTGTAGCAGCAATTAAATTATCTTCCTTAATAGCTAAATCGGTAATAGGAACAATAGGTAAATTTAATTGGAATTTTTGCCAGTTTTTTCCATCGTTAAAAGAAACATACATACCACGTTCTGTACCTGCGTATAATAATCCTTTTCGTTTAGGGTCTGCTCTTAATGCTCTCGTAAAATCTTCCTCTCCAATTCCTGTAGTAATTTTTTTCCAAGACTTACCATAATCAGAAGTTTTATAAATATAAGGTTGATAATCTCCTGTTTTATATTTGGTTCCCACAATATAAGCACCACCTTTGGTATGCGGATCAATTTCTATACAATTAATCATCATCCATTCAGGCATGTTTTTAGGAGTGATATTTTCCCAATTTTGACCTCCATTTTTAGTAATATGTACCAAACCATCATCAGAACCTGTGTAAATAACGCCATCTTCTTTAGGTACTTCGGCAATTGCAAAAATAGTTCCGTAATACTCAACACTAGTGTTGTCTTTTGTAATTGGTCCTCCAGAAGGACCTAATGTTTTAGGATCGTTTCTTGTTAAATCTGGACTAATAATTTTCCAAGACTGTCCTTCATTAGTAGTAACATGTAAATGATTAGAAGCAGCATATAACTTTTTAGGATTATTAGGAGAGAATAATACAGGAAAATTCCATTGAAAACGATATTTAAAATCTTCTGCACCATGTCCCATAGGATCGTCTGGCCAAACATTTACAGCACGAGTTTCTCCTGTTTTATGGTTTTTACGTGTTAATAAACCACTATAACTACCACCATACGCAATATCATTATTTAAAGGATCTACAGTAATATGAGCACTTTCTCCTCCAGCAGTACTTTCCCAGCTTTGGGCAGAAATAAAACGGCCATTGGTTCTATGCGGAATTCTGATGGTAGAATTATCTTGTTGTGCCGCATAAATTCTGTACGGAAAATGATTATCGGTTGTTACTCTATAAAATTGAGAAGTAGGTTGGTTTAAATAAGTAGACCAATTTTCACCAGCATCAAAAGAAATCTGTCCACCACCATCATCTGCAATAATCATACGTTGGTTGTCTTCAGGAGCAATCCATAAATCATGATGATCTCCATGAGGAGCGTTATAGGTTTTATAGGTTTTTCCACCATCGGTAGATTTGTGGTACCGAACATTTAAAACATACACAATGTTTTCATCTTGTGTATCTGCATAAATACGAGTATAATACCAAGCACGCTGACGTAGTTTTCGTTCTTTATTTATTAATTTCCAGGTTTTTCCTCCGTTGATAGATTTATAAACTCCCCCTTTTTCATTTTCAATAATAGCCCAAACAATATCTGAATTTAAAGGAGAAACTGTTACCCCAGAAATTCCCCAAACCCCTTTTGGTAAGCCATCGTTTGCAGAAATATTTTTCCAAGTTTCACCGCTATCAGTACTTTTCCAAATACCAGAACCTTCGCCACCACTAGATAAACTGTATGGAGTTCTTCTAACATTCCAAGTAGTAGCATACAATGTTCTGGGATTGGTTGGATCAATAATTAAATCGATAGCACCAGCATTTTTGTTACTAAACAAAACTTTTTTCCAAGTTTTTCCTCCATTTACAGATTTATAAATTCCTCTTTCAGAAGAAGGTTTGTATAAATCACCTAAAACAGCAGCGTATACAATATCTGGATTTTTAGGGTGAATTCGTACTCTAGGAATATGTCTTGCATTTGGCAAACCAATGTGTTTCCAAGTTTTTCCAGCATCTTCCGATTTGTACATACCGTCTCCAGAAGAAACATTACCTCTAACGGTTTTTTCTCCCATACCAACATAGATTACATTATTGTCCCATTCACTAACAGCAATAGCACCTACCGATCCTCCAAAGAAACCATCAGAAATGTTTTGCCAAGTATTACCAGCATCTATCGTTTTCCAAATACCACCACCAGTGGTTCCCATGTAAAATAAATTCGGCTTTTTAGAGACGCCAGTTACAGTACAACTTCGTCCTCCTCGAAAGGGACCAATATTTCTCCATTCTATTGCGTTAAAATATTCCTCAGAAAATTGGCTATTGTTTTTTTGAGCGTTAACTTTGAAGCCCATGATTAGGATTCCAATAAAGGATCCTAAAAAAAGTAGTTGTTTCATTTGATTTAGTTGTTTAAGAAGCTAAATATAAAATTTTGTTAATGGACTTATTGTTAAGGAATCCTAAAAATCAATTATTAAAAAATAATATTACTATTTCAGGCTCTAAGAGTGAATCGAACAGATTGTTAATTTTACAGCAGATTTTTCCTGAAATCAGTATCGAAAATCTTTCAGATTCTGACGATTCTGTTCACATGCAACATGCGTTATCTAGCGACAATGAAATTGCTGATATAGGACATGCAGGAACAGCAATGCGTTTTTTAACTGCTTTTTTTGCTGCTAAAAAAGGAGAAACAAAAATTTTACAAGGCTCAGAGCGTATGCATAACAGGCCAATAAAAATATTGGTAGATGCATTGCAAGATTTAGGAGCAGATATTACATATCTTGAAAAAGAAGGATACCCTCCTTTAAAAATTAAAGGACAAACTTTGGTAAAAGATAGTGTTCGTATAAATGGAAATGTGAGCAGTCAATACATTTCTGCGTTAATGTTAATAGCGCCAAGTTTACCAAAAGGTTTAGAAATTCAACTAGAAGGGAAGGTTACCTCTATTCCATATATTAAAATGACTTTAACCTTATTAAGTCAATTAGGGATACAAGGAGTTTTTGATAAAACAGTAATAAAAATAGAACCTAAGACTACCATAGAAAAGAAAACACTTGTTGTAGAAGCAGATTGGAGTTCGGCATCTTATTTTTATTCATTAGTAGCATTAAGCGAAATAGGTTCTGAAATAAAACTATCTTCCTACAAAGAAGAAAGTTTACAAGGAGATAGTTGTTTAGCAGAGATTTATAAACATTTTGGGGTGACTACTAGTTTTTCTGAACACATAATTACGCTTAAAAAAGAGAAAGAAAGTAATACGAATAATTTAGAGTTAGATTTAAAAAATGCGCCAGATATAGCACAAACAATTGCTGTTACTTGTTTTGGTAGCAGAATTAGCTGTGATTTAAAAGGATTACATACTTTAAAAATAAAAGAAACAGATAGATTAGAAGCTTTAAAAGAAGAACTAACAAAATTAGGTGCCAATATATCGGTAACTAATGAAAGTTTACATTTAGAAAAGGCAGAAAGTATGCAAGAGGGAGTTTCTATAAAAACCTATAACGATCATAGAATGGCTATGGCATTTGCACCCTTAGCATTAAAAGAAGACATAACTATTTTAAATGCAGAGGTAGTAACAAAATCGTATCAAAATTTCTGGAAAGACATGAAAGAAGTAGGAATCGTACAAGATGTAATAAAATAAAGACCGAAACGCTTGACAAGGCCTATGTCGAAATCGTATATTTGCCGCCATTAATAAACAGTACGTAATGAAATTATCTCAATTTAACTTTGAATTACCAGAAGAATTATTAGCAGAATACCCTTCAGAACATAGGGATGAAGCTCGTTTAATGGTCTTAAATCGTGAAAAACAAACGATAGAGCATAAACAGTTTAAAGATGTAATTAATTATTTTGACGAAGGAGATGTAATGATGTTGAATAATACGAAGGTTTTTCCTGCTCGTATGTTCGGTAACAAAGAGAAAACTGGAGCAAGAATTGAAGTTTTTTTATTAAGAGAATTAAATGCAGAGCATAGATTGTGGGATGTTTTGGTAGATCCTGCTCGTAAAATACGTATCGGAAATAAATTATTTTTTGGAGAAGACGAAAGCTTAGTAGCAGAAGTGATAGATAATACTACTTCTAGAGGTAGAACATTACGTTTCTTATTTGATGGTTCTTACGAAGAATTTCGTAAAAAATTATTACAATTAGGGCAAACTCCTTTACCTAAGTATATTAAGAGAGAGCTTGAGCCAGAAGATGAGTTTCGTTACCAAACTATTTTTGCAAAGCACGAAGGTGCAGTTGCTGCGCCAACAGCAGGACTACATTTTTCTAAACACTTAATGAAGCGTTTAGAAATTAAAGGAGTTGATTTTGCAGAAATGACATTACATGTAGGTTTAGGAACTTTTAACCCAGTAGAGGTAGAAGATTTATCGAAGCATAAAATGGATTCGGAAAAAATTATTATTCCTGAAGAAACATGTGATGTTGTAAATAATGCACTAGCAACGAAGAAAAAAATATGCGCTGTAGGTACAACAGTAATGAGAACTGTAGAGTCTTCGGTATCTGCTAGTCAACGCTTAAATGCGTATACAGGTTGGACAAATAAATTCATTTTTCCTCCATACGATTTTAGTATTGCTAACTGTATGATTACTAATTTTCATACTCCAAAATCAACACTAATGATGATGGTTGCTGCTTTTGCAGGTCATGATTTTATCATGGAAGCTTACCAAGAAGCAATTAAAGAAAAGTATAAGTTTTATACTTATGGAGATGCCATGTTAATTTTATAAGAAATAAAAACATAATAATAGATGAAACTGATAAGCTGTAGCTTATCAGTTTTTTTATGCAATTTAATGGAGTGATTGTATTCAAAAAAATAATCTCATTTACAAGAAATTAGTGTTTAAAATTATAGAAAACTCAATGATTCTTTTCCAAATTACATCATTTTAATTGTTAGCAATACCGTATTTTTGCACCAATGAAATCTCAGAAAAAAGACATACGTGCGCTAACAAAAGAACAATTAAGAAATTTTTTTGTAGAAAATGGCGATAAAGCATTTAGAGGGAATCAAGTGTATGAATGGTTGTGGAGTAAAGCAGCACATTCTTTTGAGGATATGACAAATGTTTCTAAAGCTACTCGCGAAATGTTAGATACACATTTTGTAATTAATCATATAGAAGTAGATACCATGCAAAGAAGTAAGGATGGTACTATTAAGAATGCGATAAAATTACATGACGGACTTATTGTAGAGTCTGTTTTAATACCTACAGAAAAAAGAACTACAGCTTGTGTTTCTAGTCAAGTTGGTTGTAGTTTAGATTGTAAGTTTTGTGCTACAGCTCGATTAAAAAGAATGCGGAATTTAAATGCAGATGAAATTTACGATCAAGTGGTAGCTATAGATCAGCAAAGTAGGTTGTATCATAACCATAAATTAACAAATATTGTTTTTATGGGAATGGGAGAGCCATTAATGAATTATAATAATGTAATAAAATCTATAGAGAAAATTACCTCACCAGAAGGTTTAGGAATGTCTCCTAAAAGAATTACCGTATCTACATCGGGCGTTCCTAAAATTATAAAGAAAATGGCAGATGATGAGGTGAAATTTAATTTAGCAGTTTCTTTACACTCAGCTATCGATGAAGTAAGAACTTCTATAATGCCTTTTAATACTACTTTTCCATTACAAGATTTAAAAGAATCGTTAGAGTATTGGTATGAAAAAACAGGAAGAAAAATAACCTACGAATATGTAGTTTGGAATGGTATTAACGATCGAAAAGAAGATATTGATGCATTGGTTAAATTTTGTCAATATGTACCAGCTAAAGTAAATTTAATAGAATACAATCCTATTGATGATGGCGAATTTCAACAAGCTTCACAAAGAGCATTAAATAATTACATATCTAATTTAGAAATGCACGATATTGTAGTAAATGTTCGTCGTTCTAGAGGAAAAGATATAGATGCAGCTTGCGGTCAATTAGCGAATAAATCTTCTTAAATGAATTTTTCAAAATCTTTATTAGGTCAAACAATACAATCATTAGGCTGGCTTTTTACCATTATTTTTTTAGGACTTTTTTTAGATAGTAGGTTTTTTGCAGAAAATTATTTTAAACATTCACAGTGGATTAATAATGTTTTGGTAATAGGAGTATTTATATATTTCCTTTACAAAGGAACTTCGAGAGTTAGAGAACAACTTATTTATGCTTTTTTAATAGGTATTATAGGAGAACATATTTTTTCTCTAGGATTAGGAATGTATAGCTATCGATTGCAAAACATACCACATTATGTTCCTTTTGGACATGCAGTTATTTTTTTAGGTGTTTATTTTTTCTCTAGAAAATCAATAGTAAGAAAACAACATAAAGGAATAGAATTATTTTTAAGTATTTCCATTGCTATTTACGCTACTTTATTTCTCCTATTTAAAGGAGATGTTTTTGGTTTTGTGATGACTGTTTTGGTGTTTTTTTCTTTAAAGAAATACCCTAAAGAACGGTTGTTTTATTTAACGATGTATGCAATGGTTGTTTGTGTAGAAATTGTAGGTACGTCATTAGATTGTTGGGAGTGGCCAAAAATAGCTTTTAATACCTTTGATTTTTTGCCAAGTGCAAATCCACCTTCGGGTATTTGTCTGTTTTATTATGGTTTAGATAGAGGTACAATGTCTATCTACAAGAGAAGGCATAAAAAAGTATGGAAACGATTTAAAAAAATCAAACAAATACAAGTAACTTAGAGAGTGATTTTTAAATAACCAATCGAAATATATTCTTTACCTTTGGGCATTCATTGTGAAATGAATTTTTTTAATGAAACCTGTTGAACAAATTAAACTTCCTATTGCAAAAGAAATGGAACTTTTTGAATCTAAATTTAAAGATTCAATGCTCTCCAAAGTTCCTTTACTCAATAGAATTACTTATTACATTGTAAGGCGAAAAGGGAAACAAATGCGACCAATGTTTGTTTTTTTAGTAGCTAAAATGGTGTCTAAAGGAGGTTTTGACGAACGAACTTACAGAGGAGCTTCCATTGTAGAACTGATACATACTGCTACTTTAGTACATGACGATGTGGTAGATGATAGTAACAGAAGAAGGGGGTTTTTCTCTATAAATGCACTATGGAAAAATAAAATAGCAGTTTTAGTTGGAGATTTTTTATTATCTAAAGGACTTTTATTATCTATAGACAATGAGGATTTTGATTTATTAAAATTAATATCTATTGCAGTTAGAGAAATGAGTGAAGGAGAGCTTTTACAAATAGAAAAAGCCAGAAAATTAGATATTACGGAAGATATTTATTTTGAAATTATCAGACAAAAAACAGCAACATTAATTGCTGCTTGCTGTGGTATTGGAGCGGCTTCTGTTGGTGCAAATACCGAGACAGTACAACAAATGCGAAAATTTGGAGAGTACATAGGCATCGCATTTCAAATTAAAGACGATTTATTCGATTATTCTGAAGCTAAAATAGGGAAGCCTACAGGTATAGATATTAAAGAGCAAAAAATGACACTGCCATTAATTTATACACTCAATCATTGTAATCCTAAAGAAAAAAAATGGCTAATTAACTCTGTTAAAAAGCATAATAAGAACAAGAAAAGGGTAAAAGAAGTAATTGCTTTTGTAAAAGAAAATGGAGGTATGGAATATACCATAAAAAAAATGCATGATTATAAAAATAGAGCAATAGCTATTCTTGAAAATTATCCGGATTCTGAATACAGAAATTCTTTACTGCAAATGATTGATTACGTAGTAGAAAGGAAAATTTAAAAGACTAAGCTAGTACGATTTTTAGATTTTTTATTTACTAATATTTTCAGTAATTAATTGGATATACTACATTTTTACCCTTAGAAATAAATAGGGTTTCTCCATTTTTTTTATAGTCAATAGACTGTGAAATAGTTTTTTAATGAGTTCTACTTTTGAAGTAATTAATTTTAAATAATAAAAAATGGAAATTAAAACAAGAAAGTGGACTTCTGCTGAAGTGGTAAGGCACATTGAAAAAATTCAAGGAATTGTAAAAACACAAAAAGAAAAAAATGAATTAGAAAACTTTACATCAGTATCTGTAGAAGATGTAGAAAGTAAGTTTTTAAGAGTTAACTCTCCAATGATAGTTTCTCAAGGGTGGAACAATACTTCGCAAGGAGGATCTATTAATTATAACCTAGGTATTTATAATCCAGATCCAACACAACACTTTTGGGTTTTCGCACATGTTTGGGTAGGTTCAGGTAATATTGTAGGAGATACAGGAAGCTTTTTAAATAATGTAGACGAGCGTTTTCCTAGACTTACAGAGCCAAGTTTTTCAGGGTTAAATTTAGCGCCAGGTGCATCTGCAACACTTAATTTTACTTTAAACGTTCCTAATTCTGTAGAGGAAACAAATTATATAGGAAACAGTTGTTTAATGAAATTTAATTGGCACGATGTAGGAACTTATTTTGATAGGGGAGTCTTCGTTTTTAAGGTGTCTTAAATTAATAAGAGCGACCCTATAGTCATTTTTGGCTAAGGGTTCGCTTATTTCGAATAATATAAATGGAGAATACCATTCATCTATTAAAACCTACCTTTTGCCATTATTTTGTTGTCGAAAAGTTAATATTTACTTAGATATGAATAAACTTTGTTATTTTTGTAAAGTAGATGAAATCAATATTTTTTAAAATAGCAACTTTTGTAATGGCACTTTTAGTGCTTGTTTCTACCTTCTCTTTAACTATTGAGAAGCATTTTTGCGGAGATTTCTTAGTAGATATTTCTTATTTTGGAAATAGTGAAGGCTGTGCAGAGGAATTAGGAGAAGAAGATTGTGATACTTCTGAAACAATTCAAAAAAAGAATTGTTGTAAAGATGAAGTAGAACAAATAAAAGGACAAGAAGATTTACAAACAGCTACAAAGAAAATTACAATAGAAAAGCAACAGTTTATAATTGCTTTTGTAAGTAGTTACAACAATTTGTTTATTGCTTTTAAAAAACAAATTGTACCTCATAAAAATTACTCACCACCAAATTTAGTCGCCGATATTCGGGTACTTCACGAAGTTTTTATTATATGATTTTTACATCTTTTTAAGTAGACTAAAGTCGTTTAAAACAGTATGCATAATTTTATAATAATATATAATGGAGAAAAAAATAATATTCAGTATTTTTTTTGTATTAGGGTTTCTGCAAGTATTTGCACAGCAAACTCTTAAAGGAAAAGTTACCGATAAAGATAAACAAGGTATTTTAGGAGCTAATATTTATTGGTTAAATACTTCCGTAGGAGTAACAACGAATGAAGAGGGTAAGTTTCAAATACCTTATAAATCAATTTATAAAAAAATAGTAATAAGTTTTGTAGGTTTTAAAACAGATACACTTGTTGTTAAAGAGGTGAATTTTTTAACGCATGTTCTTAAAGAAGAAAGTGTTTTAGAAGAAGTAGCCATAACTGCTCAAAAAAAAGCCACGTCTAGGTCTTTTCTACAAACACAAAATGTATTTACAGTTAATAGTGAAGAATTATTAAAGGCTGCTTGTTGCAATTTGGCAGAAAGTTTTGAAACGAATCCATCTATTGATGTGAATTTTTCTGATGCTTTAACAGGAACCCGTCAAATTCAAATGTTAGGATTAAATAGCCCATATTTATTAATTGCGCAAGAAAATATACCAATGGTTCGTGGAGCTTCTCAAGTATACGGACTCACATTTACACCAGGGACATGGGTGGAAAGTATTCAAATTACAAAAGGAGCTGGAAGTGTAGTAAATGGTTTTGAAAGTATTTCTGGACAGATAAATGCAGAGCTAGTAAAACCTTTTTCCGATAAAAAGTTTTTTATTAATGGTTATGGTAATTTAAATGGACGATTAGAATTAAATACGCATTTTAATCATAAAATTAATAAGAAATGGCATACAGGTTTATATATACATGGAAACATACGAACAGAGAAATTTGATAAGAATAAAGATGGTTTTTTAGATACTCCCTTAGCAGAACAAATAAATGTAATGAATCGTTGGCAGTTTACCAATAATGAAACAGGATGGGTAAGTTTTTTAAATTTTAGATTTTTAAATGATCGTAAACAAACAGGTCAATTAAACTTTAATCCAGATTTACACAAAGGTTCAAATACTATTTGGGGAAGCGAAATTAAAACCAAACGCTTTGATTTTTCTGGAAAAGTTGGTTATGTATTTCCTGAGTTACCATTTCAAAGCATGGGATTACAAATAGCTTTTAGTAACCATGACCAAGAATCTTATTTTGGTTTGCGAGACTATAATATTAACCATCAAAGTGTATATTCAAATTTCATTTTTAATTCTATTATAGGAGATACAAGACACAAATTTAAAACAGGACTAAGTGTTACGTATGATAAATACAACGAGCTTGTTGAAACGACTAATTTTGATAGAAATGAAAACTCTTTAGGTGCTTTTTTTGAGTATGCGTATGATAATACAGAAAATTTTAGTGCTACTTTAGGGGTTCGCTTAGATCATCATAATTTGTTAGGAACTTTTGTAACACCAAGAATGCATTTAAGATATGTTCCTTGGGAAAAAGGGGTATTAAGAGCTTCTATTGGTAGGGGGAAAAGAAGTGCTAATATTTTTGCAGAAAATCAACAATTATTTGCTTCTTCAAGACAAATTAATATTAATAATTCTGGCGGTAATATTTATGGATTAAATCCAGAGATTGCATGGAATTATGGTGTTTCTTTTTTACAAGGGTTTCGTTTTCTTGATGAAAAGGGAGATATATCTTTAGATTTTTATCAAACCAATTTTGAGAATCAAGTAGTCGTAGATTGGGAAAATCCACAACAAATTTCCTTTTATAATTTAGAAGGAAGAAGTGTTGCAAATAGTTTTCAATTGGAAACAAATTATAGATTAAATCATCATTTTAATTTAAGATTAGCATATAAATTTTTTGATGTTACTACGGATTATGTTTCCGGAAATTTTTCAAAACCAATACAACCTAAACATCGATTTTTTACAAATTTGTCTGCAGAAACTCATAAAAGAAAAAAGGGGTCTCAATGGAAGTTTGATGCTACTTATAACTTTATAGGAAAACAAAGATTGCCAAATACGAATTCTAATCCAACACAATTTCAACTGGCAGAATATTCTAAAGGGTATAGTTTATTAAATGCCCAAATGACAAGAATTTTTTCAGAAAATTTTGAAGTGTATGTTGGAGGAGAAAATATGACAAATGTTAAACAAAAAAATCCTATCTTAGGAAGTGAGAATCCGTTTGGAGCGAATTTTGATAGTACTATTGTATATGCTCCAATTTTTGGAAGTACTTTTTATGCAGGGTTTCGATTTAAAATAGATTAGTAATTAATGTTGAAATAGTTTTAAAGACATTAATTGAATTAAAAATAAAATATCATGAAAAAAATAATTATACTTATTTGTGTTCTTTTTGTAGGGATTTCTACAGAAGCACAAAAGAAAAAAAAGAATGCTAAATTAATTTTAGAAGTAGATGGAGTTTGCGGTATGTGTAAAAAACGTATTGAAAAAGCTGCATTGAAAACAAAAGGAGTTAAGTTTGCTAGTTGGAACGTGCAATCTCATGAGTTAATGGTAATTATTGATGAGCGTAAGACAAATGAGGTGAAAGTTTGTGAAAATTTAGCAAATGCTGGGCACGACACAAAAAAGGCAAAAGCGTCAAAAGAGGCATATGATGCTTTACATGAATGCTGTAAATATAGAAATGGTGAAGTTATAGAAGAGCATCAAAAAAAACAATAAAAGTTGTTTTGTATAAATAAAGTAAAACTCCTAGAAGATAATTCTAGGAGTTTTTGATTTTAATTATTTGTTGATTGTTATTATAGCTTTTTTAGAAAGTAATTTTCCAGATTCTGAAATACCTTCTATATGGATATTAATTTTTTTCTGCCTATTGCTAGGGATCCTAAAAATTGATTTAGAATTAGATTGTATTATAATATTTGGATTCCAAAATATAGACCCATATTTTGTATAAGTATCATTTGTGAAAGAAGGATATTGTGGGTTGTAGTATTCTTTTTCTGTAGCAAAACCAACCGGTAACTTAACGCTTTTATATTTATAATTTTTTATGTCATATTCAGAAGGAGATAGAGAAAATATATGAATTAAACCGAAATTGCTACTAGGGTCTTCACCATAAAATATTTCTTTTACAGTATCTAAATACATCCTTTCTATGATCCAAATACTTTGTGAAATATCATGATTATCAAGGTATATTATTACCGGAGGTCTCTTCGATAACTTTTCAGTATTTTCTTCAAGTGACGTAGACCCTATTAGTACACCACTTTTATAACCACTTCTCCTTGGTTTTATTTGCCTTCCTTCGAATTTATAGCCTTTAGATATGATAAAATCTATAACAGTTTCACCAGAATTGATGATCAAATTCTCCATTTTTTTACCAGTTAACATAGTAGAACCTCCAAAAATATTATCAGAATTTTCTAACTCATTTCTTTTGTTAGATGTGATTTCTACCTCGTTTAAAGTTTCAAATTCATTATTTAAAAATTTAAAATTAGAAATTTCTAACTCTTTGCTGTATGTTTTTTTAGAAACGATTTTGTAAGTGAGATTTAATTTCTCAGTTAATTTAGCATTAGAATAAGATAAAATAGGAGAAAATTTATAGAAATTATCATTACTCTTTAAAGAAAAATCAATCATAGAATTCTTTTTCATAAAACTATTTTTTAAAACCCAAGGAATTTGGTCATTGTTAAGAGTTCTTACTAAGTTGTTTTCTTTTGAATAAATTAAAAGAGACTGCTTTTTAGTTATATTTTTATTACTTTTTAAAGTAAGGTCAATACCATTTTCAAACTCAAATATTTTTTTGTTTTTATTATTAAAAATATTTTCCCAATTATATTTACTCCAACCTTGGGTAAGTAGTAATAAATCAATTTTCCGTTGACTATTATAGTCATAATTCTTTAAAGACTTAGAAATATTTGGAATATGCCCTTTAATATATGGGATAAATAGGAAGGAAGAAATACTATTGTTTTTAGGGTTGTAGGCTTTAGAATTAATAGGTAATAAAGAAGCACTAGCATATAGTTTTTCACTAGAAGGATTTGAAATTTCTATTTCAAGAGAGTCACTTTTCGTTTTCTTGTATCTAATGTTTATATCTTTAAATAAATCATTAGAGTGATGATAAATTAATCGTTCAGATACAGGAATATTATTTTCATTAAATAAAGTAATAATATTAACACCAAAGGGTAATTTATTTTTTTCTAATAGAAGGGCATATTTTTTTTTACCCTTTTTAAATTTTAAAGAATGTTTATTGAAATTTCTAGTGTTATGAAGCATTATTTTATATTCATTTCCCCCTATTTCTTCTAATGTTTCGTTGTTAGTATCTAAATTAACAACCAAGTACTTAGGGTCTTTATTGTTAACTTTTAAAGTAATTCCTTTTTGAATAGGCTTTTGAGTTTTTACTTTTATTTCAGAACCATTAAAAAGTGTTACATAAAAAGTATATCGTTGCTGTTGTTTAAAAAATAAACGAACACTATTCATTCCAAGATCATTTGTTGTAAATTGTCTTATTATATTGTTGTTATCATCTTTAATGAGGCCTTTTTTTATCTTAACACCTTTATTGTTAGGGGCTTTAATAAGTATGCCAATGTTATTGGTAGTATTAGCAACAATATGACCACCTTCAGGAAACAATTTGAATTCAAATAAATTTTCAGCAGTAGTTGCTATAGGTTTTTTTTCTGATATAGGAGGAATAATGGTTATTTTTTGAATGAAAGAAGCATTCTCATTAAAATTTTTCATCCATTTAGTAGAAGCTTTTAAATAATAACTTTGTTTAGTGTAAGTAGAGTCTATAAGGATATTTCCTTTTCCAATTCCCCTTGTAATATGAACTAGTTGTTGGTCTTTCATTTTTCCATTTTCTTCAAAAATAGAAATATAAAGATTAGAAGTCGTAGGGTGTAATTTTTGAGAATTTTGGTCTAATACATAAGCTTTAAACCAAACTTCTTCACCTTTTAAAAAACTTGTTTTATTAAGGTGTAAAAAGGGGATTTCTCGGGTATCTTCAAAATAGTTTACATAACTTTCTTCAATTTTTAGTTGAGAAAAAAGTAAGGTATAAGAAAAAAAGGATAGTAAAAATAATGTTGTTTTCATAGTAATTTAAGTTTAATTGTGAAAGGTTGTTGTACTTGTTAGTATTATTAACTAATTTTTTAATACTAAGATAAAAAAAATATTTGGTTGTGTTTTTTGCTATAATTTATAGAAAAACTAAAAAAAGCATATGACGCTTTACATAAATGCTTTAAATATAGAAATGGAGAAGTTATAGATGAGCAGCATAAAAAACAATAAAAGTTACTTTTTACAAATAAAGTAAAACCCCTAGAAGATAATTCTAGGAGTTTTTTGCTGTCGTATTTAGTTAATACATACTAAATTATAATCCATAATTATTTTTGGGTATGTATTTGGATTACGTGGTGTGTAATCAGATTCATCAAAAACTTCACCATTAGGAGATTTATAGAAATCAAAACCTCCTGAAATTCTTTTTTTTCATTTTTTTAAATATTAAAAGATGTAAAAAAATGATAGTTGCAGGAGCGAAAGCAGGAATCCAACTAAAAGGAAAAGATCCAAATTGAACAACACCATCTTCCTTGTTTTCAATAGCTAGTTTTGTGAAATATGTTGCACTTATAATTACAGATATGATGTCTAATAAGCCTATTATATTCCATGTTTTGATATATAGTTTTACAAATTTTATCTTATTTTTTATTGCGTATATTATTGGAAATACAAGAAGGGCTGTAAGAATATCTCCAACACCTCCAATAGCAGCAAATGAATTAGGAAGAACATGATAATAGTTTAAAAAGAAAAAAAATATACCAACAAACCTAAAAACATGAATAAATATCAGTTGTTCTATTGTAATATTTTCTAACAAAGTTTTAAACCAATCTTTTTTTCTAATATATAACCAATAAAATAAAAATAAAGGGAGAGATGACGTTATAATAATTCTAGGAGGAAGCGTGTTCTTGGTAAAAAAACCTGTTAAAGAAATAATTGCAATTATACCATTTATAATATGATATTACTGTAATATTTTGTATCTTGTATTATGCCCAAGAAGATAAGTTTACCGATATTA
>CANMJA010000052.1 GCA_947498055.1 uncultured Tenacibaculum sp. | reverse complement strand
TAAAAAGTGAAAAATACGAATCAAAAAATCAAAAAGCAAAAATAACTCTGTTCATTAAGGCTTTTGCAACGGTCTTATTATGTTGCAAATAGAAAAAATAGAAACATATTCAAACGCCAAAATAAAGCTTAAAAAATTACCTGCTGAAAACCTAAAAGCAACAGAAGTTCTTAGAGAAAAAAAGAAAGCATTCGAAAAAGTTTATTTGGTAGATGAGTTAGATACACCACCAAAATTAAAAGCTGCTGAATTTGATACTAATTGTTTAATAGATTGTTTGTATGCTTCTTTTAATTCTAGCACAAAATATTTTATAGATTACTCTAAAGTAGAAGGAGATACCAGTTATTTAATCCATTTTATTGTAGATAAAGAAGGGAAAATTAATAACATTACAATACAGTCTAAAGAAAATAAACCTAACGATACTAAAAGAAGGTTTCCTAATGTAATTTTTAAATCAGAACAAGAACAAGAATACACAGAGAAAAAAGCATTTTCAGAAATAGAAGAAGGTATAGCTAGTAGCATTTTGGCTTATCAAAATAATTTAATAGCAGGAGAAAAAAATGGCGAAAAAGTTAATACAAAACTGCATTTAGAAGTACGATTAATAGCAAAATAGATATGCTCTATACTTTTTTGCATAAATGATTTCACTCTTAATTAAAACGATACTAGTATTCATGCTAATAAAAATACCATGGAAGAAATAGCATATTGTGTAGAAATAATAAATCTGTTTGAAAATAAGAAGAATTCAAATTCATTTATATTACAAGAAATAGAGAAGAGAGGATATAAAGAAAAAGTAGTTTATTTAGATAAAATAAAACTAGAAGAGCGTATAAAAAAACATGAAATTTATAAGTATGGGTATCGAAACTATTTTGATTCCTCTATATATCAAAAAATGTATATAGAATATACAGATCTATTAAAAAGAGAAATAGAAAAAGGAAAGGAAAACTATAGATTTGGCTATTCTTTTTTAAATTACATATATAGAATTCAGCGTTTGTTTAAGAATGAAAGATTGGATGAAAAACAAATGTTACAAGTACTATTAAAAGTAAATACAAATGTTGGTAGAAAGCATTTGTTTATTGCTTTATTAGAATACATGAAAGAACAAAAAAAATGGAAAGAAATGGAATTTTATATAGAACAAATGCCTGTTTTTAAAATGGATTCTTTTCAAAAGAAAAACCTTTCTACTTCTCTGTATGGATATCGTATACGTATTTACGAGTTTATAGAAAATGTAGATGTGAAAAAGTTTAAAATATATTTAAAAAAATGTGTACCAACTTTTGAAAAAGATAAAATAAAAGAGATTAAAAGGCAGTTTGTACTTAATTTCAGTATGCAAAAAGGAGTTGAGAAGTCTATGGAATTAGTGAAAACCTCTCCTTTTAAGAATTTTGAAAAAGATGCTTTATTACCACAAACCGCTGTTTTAACTTTTAAAGAAATGCGAGCATTATTAGCAAAATATAAAGTTGTTCTAGAGAAACAGAAATCTGCTATTAAAGAACAATTATTAGTTAGTACTTTAAAATTTAGATTTGAAGGAGGAGCGTATATTGAAGATTATTTTTTAGAAGTTTTTGACATGCTAGAGAAATTAAATAGAGAAGAACTTTACGGTGATTTTAAATTAAAAGATTGGTTGTTTTGTGAACTAGGAGAAGCAACTAATAATAATGAATTGATTAAGAAGTGTAGAAAAAAATAAAACATGTTTTATTAAAAGAGGATTTAAAATATTGGGAATTAGAAAATGAGTTAAAAGTAGACTTTTGAATTTTAAAAGTAAAAAATCTAAAATAGATTCTTACACTACAGAAATACATTAAAAACGATCAGAATTAGATATTCCGATCGTTTTTTTATTTGAGTAGGTTATCTTTATTTGAAATATAAAGAATCAATAATTTTAAACTTTTTATTATGAAAAAACATCTTGTATTTATTCCAGTATTGGTTCTTTTTTTATGCAGTACTTACAAAGTAGAAGCAATAATAATGACCAATGATATACAAAAAGATACTGCGGTATATTATTCAGTAGCAACTTCTGGTTTAAACTATAGAGATGCACCTAGAGGGAAAGTTTTAGGGAAATTTAAAGCTTTAACCAAGGTAAAAGTAATAGAAAAAACAGGAGTCTTAGATACTATAACGAAAGGCGAATACTATAAAATAATAGGAGAATGGGTAGGTGTAAAAACAAAAAATAGAGCTAAGAAAGTATATGTTTTTAGTGGCTTTTTAGACAAAGAAAAAACATTGAATCCGTTAGATGTTTTTAGTGTTTATGGTCATTATTACGAAGAGAAAAAGAAAATAGATTTTGTGGTCTTATCAGACAGTTATCCATTTCATAAAGCAGGAGCCATTATACGAGAAGAATATTTGGGAGATAATGAAATAAAGCAACATACAGTAACCAAAGAATACAGAAAAATGTTTCTTTTTAGAATGGGAGTTAAAGAAACCGACACAGTATTCATTTATAGAAAAAATACTATTCTTAAATATAAAGTTAAAAGTTTACCTTTAGTAGCAACTCCAAACCCTTATGGTAGTAGAAAAATAGTAACAGAACAAGATTATTTAATAGGTTTTAACCTAACAAGTAAAATAAATACATTGGTAGATGGTTTAAGTTTTTATGCAACTATAGGAGAAAAATCGGGAGCATTAAAACCAATAATATGGGAGAAAATAGATGCTTCATTTTTTCCTACTGAAGTATTAGAAGGAAAAGAGGTACGCAAATTTATGAATAATGACTTTATAGAAACTTTTCGTTTTACCAACAATGAGTATACATACTTTTTAAAGGTGAATAGACATCAAGATAGACACAGGCAGTTGTATTATGTAGTGGTGCGTTTTAACACTAAAATAGTGTTCAATAAAATACTTGGTGTGGGAGGGGAAGGTACTTTTCCAGCAGGATTAAGTTTTAAAGACGATAAAAAAAATCAAACGTTAAAGCAATGGACAGGTAAAATAGTTGAAAATAAACCTCCTGTTGTTTTCGGGTTTACCAATGAATCTTTCGGTTGTTCGGAAATGTTTTTTTTAGATAAAAAAACAAAGTCTATTTATGTTAAATGTGATAATAGGCATTAATTTATAAGTAAAATATTGCAAAGAAAAATAGAATAATAAAGTTAGTATTTAAATGGAGATAAAAGGAACGTAAAAAATCAATAAATATGAAAAAACAATCCTATTAGTAACTTTTATTACAATAATCTCTTGTTTTGGGAAAGAAAAAAAAGAAACCAATACCCAAGTAGAAAACAAAAGAGAAAATAAAAAAGAATACACTGTTTTTATCAAAGAAATACTTAGTAAACAAGATGCTTTTAAGGAAGAATACAAAGGATCTAATGCAATAAAAAAAGAAGCAATAATTAGAAAAGCTCGTGAATATTTAATAAATACGATGGCAGTTGAATTGTTTCCGTATTGGTACGGAACGAAATGGGATTTTAATGGGATAACTAGAACTCCTAAAAAAGGAAAAATAGCATGTGGTTACTTTATTACAAATACATTAACAGATGTAGGTTTTCATATACCAAGAATAAAATGGGCACAATCAGCATCTGAAGTATTTATAAAAAAATTAGCAAAAAACCAGATTAAAAGATTTACGAATAAACCAATTGCTACAGTTAAAAAACACCTTATAAATGCAGGAAGCGGTTTGTATTTAGTTGGGCTCGATTCTCATACTGGTTTTATTTATGTAAATAAAGACAAAGTAAGGTTTGTTCATGCCGATTATTACGAACCAGAAAAAGGGGTTGTTTCTGAAAAAATAGATTCCTATAGTCCAATAGCGCATTCTAAATATCGAATAATAGGCAAATTAATGTCAGATGAAATGATGGCTTCTTGGATACAAAAGAAAAAGATTAGATAACCTGTAAAAAAAACAGTAAAATGAAAAGACAAATAAAGTTTTTAATAATACTTCTATTATTTCAGTTAAAAGGAATTTCTCAGTATAAACAGCACCTTAAATTTCATAAAGCAGAGGTGTTTAAAGATGATAAAAAGAAAATATTCAAAATAACATCTGACGGTAAAGTTATATATGACCACTTAAAGTTTGTAGATTATGCAGAAGGAGCCTTGCAGGTTTTAACTAATAAAAATGAATTGATTTATATAGATAAAGAGCTTAATAAAACCTCTTTTCCTGAAGAAATTGAAGAATATTATTGTGGTACAGTAGATGATTATTTTGTAGAAATAATAGAAAAAGAGAAGCACTTTTTAGTAGAAAAAACAATCAATTTTATAGATAGTAAAAAGGCTACAAAAAAAGTAATCATCCATTCTGTTCCAAAAGAAAACATTAAAGAAATCTCTTTTTTAACAAAAGAAAAAAGGATTAGGTACGACGAAAATTCCTTTTTTCCAGAAACACTACTTATTGAAACAAAAGATGGTGAAAAAGGAGTGAAAGCAAACGGAGAAACGACAGAATATTATGATGAAATTAAGGTAACAAATTTTATACATGTTAAAGTGAAGAAGAATAATTTATGGGGCTATTATAATACCACAGACATAAAATATAAAAAATTAGATAAGTACATTTTTAACTTGGCTAGTTTTGAATTGCAGAATGGAAAGAAAGGTTTTATAGATTCTAGTGGAAATGAATATTTAGAATAAAATGGGAAAACTAATTTTAAAAGAAAAAGAAAAGCCAATTTGGATTAAATGTGATGTAAGGTATTAAAAAAACAACTAAAAAATGAAGAGAATTATAGTAACCATTTTGTTTCTGTCTTCTACAATGCTATATTCTCAATTAGATAGCGTGTTTTATTATTTACCTAAAGCAAAAATAGATTCTATTCAATTATCTATTTGGAAGGTGCAAACTAAAGAGACGTCTTCTCCAAGTAATCCCAAAGAATATCAAAAACAATTAAAAAAGGTAACTTTAAAACTGAAAGACCAACAGTTATTTATAAATACCATTTTAGACGCTCAATCGTATGATAATAAAGTAGCGTTATTATATCATTACAATATATTCTTCGAAATATATAATAAAAGTATGGTTACCTCAGAAGTAAAAATTTCTACTATTACAGGTAATGTGTACATTTCTAATAAGTTAAATAAAAAGAAGAAAAGGGATAATTGCTCTAAAAAAGGAGCTTCTAAAATACTTTTTTTATTAAAATCGTATAAATTATTAAAATATATAGATGAATTTGAATTAAAAGGGGTAAAATAGAGTATTTATAGTAAAATTATTAGTGAGTTTGATTACTGTCGTAATTTAATGAGATGATTACGTTATATTTGTAGTTAAAATGTTGAAAAAAAATGAAAAACGTACTAATAATACTAACTCTTTTAATAGCCCCATTATTAAAAGCGCAAGAAAAAGAGAGTAAGTTACAAAATAAAACGTTTTCTGCTTATGTAGGAACGGGTTGTGAAGAAGTTGAAATAGCAGACTCTTGTGCTGGTTTCACAACTTACCTAGTTTTACAATTTAAAGAGAAAACAGTTTCTCTAATAGAAAAAAATATTTCTACTTGTAAAAAAGAAACAATCATGTTAAATTTCAATTATAAATGGGAGTTAACAAAGGATAATATTCTAAAAATTTACTCTAAACCAGAGGATTTAAGATACTCTTCTTTTGAAGGTTTAACCATAGAGATAAAAGAAGGTAAAATTATAGGTAGAAAGAAAACAACCCAGAATGACAAATTAATCAAGTATCAATTTATAGCATCCTAAAAGATATTCTTTAGAGCTTTGTTAGATGAATGAATATTACGATAGCGAAACTTTTAATAAGGCTAGTTTAACAAGTGAAGAACTAAGCAGAACAGATTTTGATTCTTGTATATTTAAGAGTTGTAATTTCTCGGATATGCATATTGTAAATTCAGAGTTCTTAGAATGTGAATTTATCGATTGCAATTTAAGTAACACTCGATTAAAAGAAAGTAGTTTTAAAGACACACATTTTATTAATTCTAAACTAATAGGAATTAAATTTCATGAGATAGACCCTTTTTTGCTACAAATAAATTTTACCAATTGTCAATTAGATTTTTCTTCGTTTTATCAATTAAAAGCGCAAAAATTTCAATTCATAGATTGTAGTATTCGAGAAGTAGATTTTACAGAAGCTGATTTACAACAGAGTTATTTTGATAATTGCGATTTACTAGGAACTATTTTTGAAACATCTAATTTAAGAAGTGTAAATTTTAAAACCTCACGCAATTTTTCTATAAATTTAGAAACAAACCAGCTAGAAAAAGCCGTGTTCTCAAAAGATAATGTGATTAATTTATTAGATAAATACAAGATTAAAGTAGAGTAAGTACCATTCATAGTTTTTCTTCTTTCTAAGGAAGAGAAAATTTAGTGCATTTTTTAATGATCTAGGAAAACCTTTGTACCTTTGAACTTTATAAACAGGGAGCTTAAAAAATGTCAAAAGAGATTGAAAAGAAACTCGAAAATATTCCATTTATAAATTGGTTTGTTGAGGTTGGAAAAAAAATTAAAATTCCAGGCTTAGGAGGAATGTCTTTATACGATGTTATAGAAATGTATGTTATTGGTATCGTTAAAGGAGCCTTAACAACCAGAGCAGGAGGAATTGCATTTAGTTTTTTTATGGCAATTTTCCCGTTTTTACTATTCATACTTACCGTAATACCTTATATACCAATAGATGGTTTTCAAGAAGGACTGTTTGATTTAATTAGAGAAGGGTTACCGCCAAAAACCTTTGATGCAGTAGACGGAGTTATAAAAGATATATTAAATAACCAATATGGAGGTTTACTATCGTTTGGTTTTTTAGGATCTATTTTTTTAATGACCAATGGAGTGAATGCCATTTTTGGTGGATTTGAATATTCGTACCATGTAAAAGAATTTAGAAATGTATTTAAAGCATATTTTATATCCTTAGCAGTTTCTCTATTAATGTCCTTTTTCTTAATAATAACAGTTATACTAGTAATACTGTATCAAATAGCATTATCTAGAATAGATAAAATAGGTTGGTTTGATACAGGAGAATTAAATTTATTTTATTTAGGAAGAGGCCTTATTTTTTTAATCATGATTTATACCATAGTATCTTTATTATTCAGATATGGTACTAAACAAGGACGTCAAATAAAATTCTTTTCAGCAGGAGCAATGCTTACTACCATTGTATCTTTATTCACTTTTTATTTATTCGGAATTTATGTAATTGAATTTGCAAAATACAATCAGTTATACGGTTCTATAGGTACTTTAATGGTATTAATGTTATTCGTTTGGTTAAATGCAATAATATTATTATTAGGATTTGAATTAAATGCAGCTATCTACCGATTAAAACGTAGAAATAAAACTTCATAATCCGCTAATAAATTCAGATATTTGCCAACTAAAAATAACCAATGCTCATTTATCAATTAACAAAAATCAATTGATAAATGATAATAGTTAACAGATAATTGAATATAAGTAATGAAGCCAAGCATTCCAAAAGGAACAAGAGATTTTTCATCGACACAAGTTGCTAGAAGAAATTTTATATTTACTACCATAAAACATTCTTTTGAATTATTTGGATTTCAGCCTATTGAAACACCAAGTTTTGAAAATTCTGAAACCTTAATGGGTAAATATGGGGAAGAAGGAGATCGATTAATTTTTAAAATCTTAAATTCTGGTGATTATCTTAGTAAAGCAGAGGAAGAAGTATTGTCTACTAAAAACAGTACTAAACTAACTTCTCAAATTTCTGAAAAAGCTTTGCGTTACGATTTAACGGTGCCTTTTGCACGTTATGTAGTACAATACCAAAATGAAATTACATTTCCATTTAAAAGATACCAAATTCAACCTGTTTGGAGAGCAGACAGACCACAAAAAGGGCGTTTTAGAGAGTTTTTTCAATGCGATGCAGATGTCGTAGGAAGTACCTCTTTATGGCAAGAGGTAGAATTTGTTCAATTATACGATACTGTTTTTAGTAAGCTAAAGGTACAGGGTACGACCATTAAGATTAATAACCGAAAAATACTGTCTGGTATTGCAGAAGTAATTGGTGCGAAAGACAAATTGATCGATTTTACGGTAGCTTTAGATAAGTTGGACAAAATAGGTAAAGAAGGAGTTGTAAAGGAGATGCTATCAAAAGGAATCTCTGAAGAAGCCATTGAAAAAGTACAACCACTATTCGATTTTAATGGCGATAATGAAAATAAATTAAAGTCGTTAGCAAGCATGTTAGCTGCTTCTGAAGAAGGTACTAAAGGAGTAGAAGAATTACAATTTGTAATAGATGCTATTAAAGAAATAGGGTTGCAATCTGCAACATTAGAAGTAGATGTAACTTTAGCACGTGGCTTGAATTATTACACAGGTGCAATATTTGAAGTAGCAGCACCTAAAGAAGTGAAAATAGGTTCTATTGGTGGTGGAGGTAGATACGATGATTTAACAGGTATTTTTGGATTAAAAGATGTTAGTGGAGTTGGAATATCTTTTGGATTAGATAGAATATATTTGGTAATGGAAGAATTAAGTTTGTTTGAAACTGTAGAACTACCAAAACCAAAAGTATTATTTTTAAACTTTAATGAAAGTGAAGCTTTACCTAAAACAAAAGCAATAGCAATTTTAAGAGCCAACGGAATTAAAGCAGAATTATATCCAGATATAGCAACAAGTAACAAGCAACAAAAAAAACAATGGAAGTACGTAGATAAAAGAACCATTGAATTTGTAGTTACAGAAATTGAAAATGATAAATTTACCCTTAAAAATAGTCAAACTAGAGAACAACATTTAGTAACAATTGACGAAATAATTAAAATAATACAATAAGAAACATCTTTTAGTTTATATTAAAAGTGAACAAAGTTTTGATACCATAACAAATATGAAAGACGAGAGAATAGACGAAATAGGAGAAAATCATGTAGGTACATCAGCAAAAACACCTTTGCGTGCCGATGCATTTGATATTTCAGATGAAGAAAAGATTAAAAGAATTCAAGAAAGTGTAAAAGATATTTTAGAAACACTTGGAATGGATTTAACAGATGATAGTTTGCAAGGTACTCCTAAACGTGTAGCAAAGTCTTTTGTTAATGAGATTTTTATGGGACTAAACCCCAAGAATATGCCAAAAGCATCTACTTTTGATAATAACTATAAGTATGGTGAAATGTTGGTAGAGAAAAACATTGTAGTGTATTCTACTTGTGAACACCACTTATTACCTATAGTTGGTAGAGCGCATGTAGCTTATATATCTGATGGTAAGGTAATAGGGTTATCTAAAATGAATCGTATTGTAGAATATTTTTCTAAAAGACCACAGGTACAAGAAAGATTAACCATGCAAGTTGTACAAGCAATGCAAGAAGCACTAGGTACACAAGATGTAGCTTGTGTAATAGATGCAAAACACTTATGTGTAAATTCTAGAGGAATTAAAGACATTGAAAGCTCTACAGTAACAGCCGAATTTGGTGGTAAATTTAAAGACAGAGATACTAAGAGAGAGTTTTTAGATTACTTAAAAATGGATACGGACTTCGATTAATTTCGATTTTTTTTAAAAATATATGAAAGTTACTGAAATTCAGTAACTTTTTTTTTGTTTACACATATTTTGGCACTACATTTGCAATTCAATAAACAATGCTAGCAATTAAGCTAGTTACTTATAATTTTTAATATGAATACAGGTACCGTAAAATTCTTCAACGAATCAAAAGGATTCGGATTTATTACTGAAGAAGGAACAAACAATGAACATTTTGTACACATTTCTGGTTTAATCGATGATATCAGAGAGAACGACAAAGTAGAGTTCGAACTTAAACAAGGAAAAAAAGGAATTAACGCAGTTAATGTTAGAGTATTATAATATTAACATATATAATATAAACTTCCAGTTTTTAAGAATACAAAACCCATCAAATTTTGATGGGTTTTTTTATGGATAAGAATTATATCGTTCTAAAAAAGAGCATATCATAGCGTGATGCCATATTGTACATGAAATTGTAGGCACTCAGAGCGTTTATGAATGTAAATTAATTCTTAATAAAATGGAAAAGCCTTACTTTTTTCAGTATGGCTTTTTTATTGCTTTATTGTTAAATTTTTGCTTCTATAGGATGCACATATTTTTAGAAAAAATCAAAATCATTGAAGAATCTCTAAAAATATATAACTATCTGTTTTTTAGTTTTTTAATTAATTGTTAATAGTTTCTTATATCTCTTTATGGTTTCGTAACTCATGATTATTATTTAAATAAAAATTAGGTAACATGAAAAGTAAATATCTGATGTATGTTTGCAGTGATTTGCAAATCAATGTATTATGATCTTTCTTAACAAGAAGTTAAATAGAAAAAAGAATTAATAAAATAAAATTAAAACTCCCTCGAACAAAAATCAATTATTATGAAATCAATCAAATTAATAGTAATTACCCTTTTATTTGTAGCAAATTCAGTTTTTGCTTTCACAACAGATCCTATAGATAAAACAAAATCGACTGTATCAATACAAGTGCAAAAATTATTAGAAAAGCCAAATTTTCCAATAAAAGAAGATATGGACATTATAGTTAAATTAACTATAAATAAGAATAACGAAATGGTTATTTTAGATATAGAATCTGAAGATGCTAATAATATCATCGAAGACTATATTAAATCTAGATTGAATTATAAAAAATTAACAAAAAAAATGACAACGCAGGTATATACTTTACCTATTAAAATGTTAGCTTCTAAGTAAAAGAAGAAAAAGTATAGGAGAAAAGGAGTTGCTTAAAAGTAACTCCTTTTTTGATTTTAAGGCTCTAATAGAATTTATAATTTTAAGTTAGGTATGATTCTAAATTTATATTTATACGTAACAACAACAATTGGGCATGATCCATCTTTTTCTTTCACTTCATGTTTTGTCAAGTCAAAGTGAGTAATTAATAGTTCTGGTAATATAAATTTTAAAACCTCTAATGATAATTCCAAGTAATCTGTTTTTTTTACAAAAATCGAAAATCTATTTCAATTCACACACAACTTTTGTTCTTGATCCAACAATTGGGCATGATCCGAATTTAGGGTACAAAAAAAGCCCTTTTAAAATAAAAGGACTTTGTATTTCTGGGTGAAAGACGGGATTCGAACCCGCGACCCTCGGTACCACAAACCGATGCTCTAACCAACTGAGCTACAATCACCATTTGCAACTTGCGGGTGCAAATATATTCTTTTTTTACAATTCAACAAAAAAAAATTAAATTAATTTACTTAAATTATCAATACCCACATATCGTTCTACTGTAAAACCCTCAGCGTAAGGTACTCCAATTAAACGACCTAAATCTTTAGCTCTATATTCTATACTCTCTGTAAAATTTTTACTGGTTATAGGAGTTTCTGGCTCCTTACTCTTAGGATCATAGAATTGCGAAGAATATGCTAAAACGGAAGCAACCTTTTTATCTATAAACCCAGTAACATCTACTACAAAATCTGGTTCTATATTTTTCCATTGTATATAGTGGTATACTAGTTTTGGACGCCATTTTTCTTGCTGTATTCCATCTATTTCTGTTGCTATTTTTAATAAACCACTTAAAAAACAAGCATCAGAAACCACTTTACTTCCTTTAGGGTGATCTATATGTCGATCATCAATAGCATTGCATAAAACGATTTCTGGTTGGTATTTACGAATCATTTTGATGATTGCTAATTGGTGTTCTTTATCGTTTGTGAAAAAACCATCTGCAAAGCGTAGATTCTCACGAACGCTAACGCCTAAAATTTCTGCAGCTTTTGCAGCTTCTTTATCGCGTAACTCAGCAGAGCCTCTAGTACCCAACTCTCCACGAGTTAAATCTACAATTCCTACTTTTTTTCCTAAGGATACTTCTTTTGCAATGGTTGCAGCTGCTCCTAATTCTACATCATCAGGATGTGCACCAAAAGCTAATATGTCTAGTTTCATTATTTTCTACTTTTTAAATTTTTAATTTCTTCTTCAGTAATTTTTTTAATTTCTATTCTTCTATTTAAATATCTAGTTGCTCTAGTTTTTGTTGTACAACATTGGTTATTTTCTCCATAACCTATAGAGTGAATTTTAGAAGATTTAACTCCTAATTTTACTAATAATTTTTCAATTAAAATAGCCCTTTTGTCAGTTATTATTTGATTGTTTTTTTGATTTCCTTGTCTACAAGTATGACTCTCTATAGAATAATAATTTTCATTTTTTTTAATATACGCAGCTATTTCTTTTATTGCTTTTAAAGAACCTTCTCTAAAAAAGAGTTCTTTATATTTAAATTGTATTTTTCTAGCTAAACTATCTAAATAGGTGTCTTTTTTTGCTTTTTGGGCTGTACTTAAATAGCTTATAAAAATGATAGAGATAAAAAGAATTCCTTTTATTTTTTTCATTACTTTTCTAGTGCCTGTTCAATATCTGCAATTAAATCTTCTACTTCTTCAATTCCTACCGAAAAACGAATTAACCCATCTTTAATTCCTTGTTTCTCTCTTTCTTCTGGAGAAAGTAGCGCATGTGAAGTTTGTGACGGACTTAATAAGGTGCTTTCTACTCCTGCCAAACTCATAGACGGTTTTATTAACAATAAATTACGCTGAAAATCCATAGCATCTATTCCTTCTACCAATTCAAAAGATAACATTCCTCCAAATGCTTTCATTTGCTTCTTTGCTAACTCATGATCTTCATGAGAAGTTAAACCGGGATAATATACCTTGGCTATTTTAGAATTCCCTTCTAAATAAGTTGCCATTTTTAAAGCATTTTCACTTTGGTGTTTTACACGAAGACTCATTGTTTTCATGCTTCTTTCTAACATCCAAACTGTAAAATCGCTTAAACTTCCCCCTAAATTTTTCGCCAAATTCCATATTCTTTCTACATGTATTTCAGATGCTGCAACTGCACCCGCTAAAATATCTGAATGACCTCCCATATATTTAGTAGCAGAGTGTATCATAATATCAATACCAAAATCAACCGGAGTTTGGTTAATTGGAGAGGCAAAAGTATTATCTATCATTGTTATAATACCATTTGCTTTGGCAAGTTCTGAAACGGCATTTAAATCTACAATTTTTAGTAACGGATTAGAAGGGGTTTCTATAAAAATAACTTTTGTGTTTTCTTTTACTTCCGTTTTAAAATCTTCGATCTTTAAACTTTTGGTAAAAGAATATTCAATACCAAATTTATCAAACTCTTCTACAACAAAATTATAAGTACCTCCATATAATGTTTCTTGTAATACCACATGATCTCCTTTTTGTAAAAAAGCTAACATAGTAGTACTTATTGCAGCCATTCCCGATCCAAAAATTAAACCTGCTTCTGTTTTTTCTAAAGCAGCTATTTTTTTACATAAAGCTTCTTGATTAGGAGTATTAAAATATCTAGGATATCTTTTTACATCTACATCATAAAATTGATAGGAGGTAGACATGTAAATTGGAGAAATAGCTCCTTTAAATTGTTCGTCTTTAATTTCACCAACATGAGTACATATAGTGTTTACGCCTAGTTTATTTGTTTTTTTCATGTAAAAAAATTTAGCCTCTAAATTACTAAAACCATTCTATAGCTTCAAATAATTTCAATATCTTCGCCCGTATGATATCTGTAGTAGTTATTGGTAATGGTAATGTAGCGCATCATTTAACAAAAACATTCATTAAAAATGAACATATTAAGTTGCTTCAAGTATATGCACGTACTATTAAAAACATAAAATATTTACAAAATACTACTTCTATAACCGATGATTTATCGTTAATAACAGAAGCAGATATTTGCATATTAGCAGTTTCTGATGGGGCTATCTCTGAAATTTCTTCTCAATTAAATATAAAAGGCTTGGTAGTGCATACCTCAGGAAGTGTTGCCATGAATTCTTTAAAAAATAAAGGAAGGAAAGGTGTTTTTTATCCGTTACAAAGTTTTTCAAAAGAAAAAGAAGTGACTTTCAAAGAAATTCCTTTTTGTTTAGAAGCAGAAAATGAAAATGATTTGCAATTATTAGAACGTTTAGCTGCTACTATTGGCGAAAAAATATATCGTATTAATTCGCAACAACGTAGTAAATTACATGCTGCTGCTGTATTTGTTAATAATTTTACAAATCACATGTATAAAATTGGGAATGATATTTGTAATGAATACCATGTTCCTTTTGAAGTTTTATATCCTTTGATAAAAGAAACAGCAGAAAAAATGGAATATATGGAGCCTAAAGAAGCACAAACAGGACCTGCTAAAAGAAACGATATAGAAACGATGAAGAGGCATCTTCATTTGTTAACTAAAGAACAACAAGAAATTTATAAAACAATTACAAAATCAATCCAAAATGGATAAAAGCTATAAGGAACTTTTTAATGATGTTACTACTCTTATTTTTGATGTAGATGGAGTATTAACCAATGGTATTGTTACTGTTTTTCCTAATGGAGAATTAGTAAGACAAATGAATATAAAAGACGGATATGCTTTAAAGGCTGCAGTAAAATCTGGATATAGAGTTTGTGTTATTTCTGGCGGAAAAAATGAAGGAGTTCGTACTCGATTAGCAAATTTAGGTATCACAGATATTTATTTAGGAGCACATAATAAGATTATTCAATATGAAGAACTTGTAGAAAAATACCAATTAAAAGCAGAAAATGTGCTATACATGGGAGATGATATTCCAGATTTTCCAGTAATGAATAAAGTAGGTGTTCCTTGTTGTCCTAACGATGGAGTGAGAGAATTACAGGAAATATCGGTATATATTTCAGATAAAAAAGGAGGAGAAGGATGTGCAAGAGATGTTATAGAACAAGTAATGCGAGTACAAGATAAATGGGATGATAATTTTGATGCCAAATACGATTAAAGTATAAGAAAACTAACATTTGTTATTTTACAAATCGATTTTAATACTAATTTTTACATACTAATACAATTAATTTAATATACATGAAGAGAGTAGCACTAACATTTTTATTTTTTGCAGTAGCAATAACAATGAGCGCCCAAAGTATTTTTGGAAAATGGGAGAATAAAGACGAAGAAACAGGTAAAGTAGATAGCGTTATTGAAGTGTTTGAAAAAGATGGAAAAGCATACGCTAAAATTATTGAAATTACAGATACAGCTAGAAAAGAGGCTGTGTGTGATTTATGTAAAGGGAAAAATAAGGATAAACCTATTTTAGGAATGACTATTTTAACAGGTTTAAAGAAAGATGGAGACGAATGGTCTGGAGGGAAAATTTTAGATCCTAAAAATGGAAAAACCTACAAATGTTATATTCAACTAGTAGAAGATAATAAATTAAAAATTAGAGGATATATTGGTTTTGCTTTAATAGGAAGAACTGCTTATTGGTACAGACAAAAATAAATTTGTTTGTACTTTTATAACCTACTAAAACTCCAATAATTTCAAAAAATATTGGAGTTTTTTTTATCGATAATGTGTCGCTATTTTTGTAAGCTGAAACACTATTTTTAAAGAATCTTTCATAGATAATTTAGAACCATCTGCATGCACCCATCTTTTTAAAGGTTGTTCACAGATTAATTTTTTTGCTTTTTCTCCATAATGCTTTTTCATTCGTAAAAACATTTCAACATCAAACAACCATTTTGTAATAAATTTATCTTTAAACAACATTGGAATAGATTCTTTATCTATAATTTTAGCACCACATTGTGTGTCTTTAAACTTCATTCCTAGTATTTTTTGAATAATGAAATTAATAGTCATGCTTATTAATTGACGAGTAGATTCTTTATGAATATTAGCACCCATTCTGGTAATTCTAGAGCCACTTACAATTTTATAATCTGTAGTTTCTATGGTTTTTACTAGATCGTCAAAATCTTTAAAATCGGTAGATAAATCTGCATCTAAAAATCCAATATAATCTAATTCACTGTTTTTTGCTAAATGCAGCATTCCTTGCCTTACTGCTTCTGCTTTACCTCCATTCTTTTCACAGTTATACACACTAATATAATCTTCTCTTCCTTTACTTAATTTATTTAAAACTTCTAATGTTTTGTCGGTACTACCATCATTCACAAAACATAAATGATAGCCTAAATTAGCATATACAAAACTTGTAAATTGTTCACTTAATAATCTGTCTTCTTCATTATAACAAGGTATAACCACTCCAATACATTTTTCTCTTATAAAACCATTGGTACTAGATTCTTTATTTTTTGTAACAGGCTTTCCAATCAGTTTTTTAACTCTCGCTACTACTTCATTAAGAGATACGGGTTTTTTCATATAATCATCTATTCCTAATTCAAAACCTTTTAAAATGGTATCTTCATTAGTATCACCAGACATAACCATGACTTTACAGGCAATAGCAGCCTCTTTAATATATTGTACAATATGTAAACCAGACATTTTAGGTAAGTTAATATCAACAATTACTAAATCGGGTTTTTCTATATTAAAAAGTTCTATTCCTTCGCCACCAGTTTTAGCGGTAACTACTTCGTAACCTAGATCGGTTAACTTTTTTTCAAGGGAAAGCAAAACTAATGTTTGATCGTCTATGGTAAGTATTTTCATAATTTTAATATTTAATTAATTCTTTACCTCCCCAATGGTAATTTACCACTATTTTAAGCATAAAAGATAAACATAAGTTAATTTTTTAGATGAATGCCCATTTTAATTCGACGGTTGCTATTTCAAGCTACTTTTCATTATTGTATATTTAAAGAAAAAAATAGTATTTGCATAAAAAAACGAATAAATACCTTATAAGTGCACTTCTCATAGGAATTGTATACCATACAACTTGTATTTTTTATACTTTGGAATATACTTATGATGCATTAATTCATTTGTTTTTTGCAAATCATTATGCTAATAGTTGGTTTGAACCTTGGAATTATAGTTGGTATACTGGTTTTACAGTAATGGGATATCCGCCTTTAGTACATCAATCTATCGGACTTTTATCTTATGTAGGAGGTTTAAAATTTGGATTGTTTTTAGTAAGTATTATAGCAATAGTTTTATTTATTACTGGGGTATATCGGTTCGCATTGTTACTAACAGCAAATAGAAAAGTAGCAGGTTATGCTGCTTTAATTGGAGTGTTTTCTTCTTCTTTTGCAGAAACACTGCATGTTTTTGGGCAATTACCAAGCATTGTAGGTATTTCTCTTTTAATGCATGCTTTACCCGAAATATATTTATGGTTAAAAGTTGGTAAGTTTCATTTTTTAATAAAAGCCTTAGCATTATTATCTGTAACCGTAACTTCTCATCATGTTACTCCTATATTCGGAATGGTGTTTTTTATTTTTCCATTAATAGGAATGGTTATTATGGATACCGCTTCAGAAGAGATAGGGAGTTTTAAAAAAATTGATTTAAAAATCTTTTTAAAAACATTTGCTCGTTTATTTAAAAGGATGTTGATTTTTGGCTTTTCCTCTTTGCTTTTAATCCTTTTTTGTATTCTTCCTTATTGGATAAATACAAAGAAAAATCCAATTACCCAAGTACCTATACCACACGGATCTAGAGATAATTTTTTAGAAGTTACATCTTCAGGATTAGTGTTTTTTTTAATTCCTTGGGGTATTATTTTATTAATATTACCTTATATATTTTATAGATATTACAGCAAAAGATATTTGTTTTTTGGTTTATCTATTACCATACTTACTATTTTAGGTACTGGTGGAACCACCCCAATACCTAGAAAAATGTTAGGAGATACAGCTTTTAATATTTTAACTCTAGATCGATTTACGCTTTGGGCATCCATTATGTCATTGCCTATTTTTGGAGAATTTGCATATCGATTTGTAGAAACAGATTTAAAAAAACTATTGCAAGAAAAAATAGGAGCAGTGTCGCATCGTTTATTAGGAGGAATACTAGCAATATCATTTCTTCTTATTTCTGTTTTTTCGATAACTCTAGGGTATTTTCGACCTTCACAACCGCAGCAAATAAAAATGCTACCTATTGTAAACTTTTTAAATCAAGACCAACACGATCATTGGAGGTATCTCACTTTAGGTTTTGGAGATCAAATAGCTTGGTTAAGTGCACAAACAAAAGCAATGAGTGTAGATGGTAATTATCATTCTGCAAGAAGACTACCTGAGCTTACTACCAGAGCCATTGAACGACTAGAAAATTCAAAGTTTAAAGGAATAGAAGGTTTAGGTTCTTTACAGCAATTTTTAACAGTACCAGAAAAGTACCATTTAAAATACATTTTTTCTAATGATAAGTTTTATGACCCAATATTGTATTTTACAGGTTGGCAGCGTTTACAACAATTAGAAAACGGTATAATGGTTTGGGAACGCTTAGGAGTTCCGCCTTTAGCAACAATACTTCCCAAGCAAGATGTGCCTAAGTATCAAAAAATAATGTGGGGAGTTATTCCTTTTTTTACCGTAATTTTCACTTTTTTTGTAATTAATATTCAATCCTTAGGAAATAGAGTATTTAAAATTTTTAGTGCTCCCACATCAGAATATCTTCCATTTAAAATTACATACACGAAATTTTCAAATCCAGTATTAAAAATTTCTTTTATTTGGAGTGTTTTTATTTTATTCTTAGTAGGTTTTGGTTTCTTTCATTTTTATATAGAAAACAAAACACAAATAACTCCCAAAAGTGTTATTCGTTCTTATTTTGATGCGCTCGATTTTAAACGTTTTGAGGAAGCACATTCTTATGTAGATCCTAAATTACATATTCCATTAGATCAATACATGTTAGAAATAGCAGTAAACGATGGTTTATTAAGTTCTTATGCTAAGTTAAATGCGATACATATTCATATTAAAAACAAAACAACAAAAGAAGCAAAAGCATTGGTAACCACGAATTGGGTAACCCCTTTAGAGAAAGTGAAAAAAGAACATGTTTTTGAGTTGATAAAAAGAAAAGATAGTTGGTATTTAAAAATAGAAAAACCAAATGCAGACCTTCCTCCAGATCAATTATTAGTTGCCAATAAAACTACCTATTTTAACCATGGAAGAAGAAGAATTACGACACAACAAACCTTGCATGAAGATGTGTTAAAGCAACCTGTTTTAGAAGTGTTGTCTTCTAAATTAGTAAAACATAGAAAAAGTTATGCGATTGTAGGAACGGTACAGAATGTAGATAACGTACCCGCAGATGTGGCTTTAAAAGCAACTTTATACAATGATTTTAATAAAAAATTGGCAGCTTATAATGCGAAATACCATGTAAAGCACAAGTTAATGCCTAAAGAAACTTCTAATTTTAGAATTAATTTTGAAGGAATAGCTTGGTCTAAAACTAAAGACTCCATTCCAAAAACTTTTAATCCAGATGAATTTACTCCTAGAGAATTAGAAGAACAACCTACTTTATTTAATTTACACTGTGAAGGTAATGTAGCGAATACCGATTTGTATAAAAAAGTAGCAATTGATAATATAGTAATAAAGAATAATAAAGTATCGGGTTCTGTTTTTAATACCGATACAGAAGAAGTTACTATTTGTCAATTATTAGTATCTTATTATTCAGAAAAAAAAGAAATTATTTGGATAGATAATTTCTTTTTAAAAGAAGGTATTAGACAACAACGAAAACAAGATTTTAATTTTAAATTAAAAGATTTAAGCAACTTACATGTAATACATAATAGTTTAGAGTTTTGTTTTGTAAATGGCTTACCAAATAAAGAAATAGCCAATAAATTAGTTTCTAATAGAATACATACTCACAAAGAAAATGATTTGTTAAGAGTACATGGAAAAGGATTTAGTTATATTAAAATAGAATTAAATAATTATATAGGAAAACCGAATTAATGAGTTTTAAAAAGCTACCTATTGTTTTGTTATTATGTACAGTAACGTTTTTTTACAGTGTTACTGGTAGAGTAGCTGTTTACCAAACAAAAAAGACGACAGTTAAAAATAAAATAACAAATAGTATTGCAGGAAATTCGATCGTCTTAGAATTTCTTTCTGAAGAAAAAAATGCCGTACTTTATTGTTCTAATTCCTATACAACTACCCTATTAGAAGGCAATTATTCTAATAATATACTTACATTTAAAATCCCGAAACATATACGTGAAAAAAGTGGTGTTTTAGATTGGAAGTTAATTGTAGATAAGAAAATATTATTAGAAGATAACATAGTTATTTCTCCTTCAGAAAAGAAAACAATAATAGAATCGTATGCTGGTCCACCAAGTATTATTGCTGGCGGAAAAGACTTTTCTATGTTAGTAGTAATTCCAACAGATGCGTATGATAATCCTATTAAAAATAACACGAAAATTAGTATGCACCATCAGTTTTTAAATACAATCGAAAAAGACACTGTTTTTACAGATTATTTAATAGGGTGGAAAAATATTTTCTCTTACGATTCCTCTGGAAGAATGCTAATTAATGCTATTTGTAATAACGTTTCTTCTAAAGAAATAACTACAGAAGTATTTCCTAGTAATGCTACTGATTTTAAAATTTCAGCTTCGAGAGTTCACGAGTATGCAGACGGAAATCAAATTACTACTTTTTCTACTTCTGTTATTAAAGATGTCTACGGAAATATGGTTAGCGATGGAACACATGTAAATTTTATCATTAAAAAAAGAGATACTACTTTTTTAAAAACATCAGGCAATACCATTAATGGAATAGCTACTGCTAAAATGATTCATCCTAACGTAAGTGAAGAATGGAATGTATATGCTTATATAACAGGAATTGCTGAAAGCAACTCTATTTTGTTGAATTTTAAAAAATTATTTCATGAATTTAAAGTCGGTTTTACTAAAAATAACAGAGAAATTAAAGTAGGGCCTTTAAAAAGTTTTATGAATCAATTGGTGCCAGATGGGTTTATAACAACTTGCACATTGCAGAAAGGAGATTCTATCATAGAAATAAAAAAAGAGTTAACAATAAATGGGGTCACTAAATTTTATTTACAAAAAGATTTTTATGAAAGTGGTACATATTCTTTACGAATAGAAACAGGAGGGAATCGTCAATTTTTTAAACAATTAGTAATAAAAGATTGATATGAAGGAGAAAAAAAAATATGGATTCGTATTAATTGTATTATTTATAACGCTTTGTTCTTTTACAATTTCAGGAATTAGTGCTGTTTTCTCGTATTTAAATACAGGTGCAGATAGAGCTTCCATATTAAACTTAGAGCTAAAAAACAGCAGAGTATACCTACCTAAAACAACTTGGACTTCCATAGAAAATCCGGGTAGAGAAATGGAAGAAGAAACCTTAAAAAAAATTCAGAAAGATTATTTAAAAGCTTGGCATGTAAAAAATATAGCTTTGAAAGAAAATAGTGCTTACGGTGTGCAAGATTATTATACAGATAGTGCACAGGTTCATTTATTAAATGCGATTAAATACAATAAGAAAAATAAAATACATGTAGAAACCACCACACTTCGTCATCATTTAAAATTAAATTTTTACAGTGCAGATGGGCAATTAGTAGTTTTTACAGATGAAAACGTAGAAAAATACACGCAGCTTTATAAGAATAAAAAAAAGCTTACTGAAACAAATGATATAGCTTCTTATAAGGTGTTAATGTTATTAGAAGATGGTTTTTGGAGAGTACGACATATGGTAAAAGAAATTCCAGTAGCTAAAGAGAAACAAGCAAAAGAAAATACCTACGCTACAACTAAAAACGATTCCATTTTATTACATGGTAAAAAGTTTGTGATGAAAGGAATTAATTATTATCCACAGAAAAGCCCTTGGGATATGTTTGGAGAAAAATTTGATACTATTGCCATTAATAACGATTTTAAAATGCTTTCTAAAGTGGGGTTAAATACCATTCGAATTTTTATTCAATATACCGATTTTGGGAAAGCAGAGGTACTAAAAGAAAAATTGGAAAAGTTAGAGAAAACCATACAATTAGCAAATAAAAACCATTTAAAAGTAGTGATAACATTATTTGATTTTTACGGAGATTATTCTATTAAAGATTGGACTTTAACACACAGACATGCTGAAAAAATAGTTTCTACTTTTAAAAACGATACAACTATTATAGCTTGGGATATAAAAAATGAACCTGATCTAGATTTTGAAAGTAGAGGGAAAGAAAGAGTTTTAAAATGGTTAGAATATATGATGAAAGAGATTAGAAAATATGACGAAAACCATTTAATAACGATAGGATGGTCTAATTTTAAAGCAGCCAATTATTTAAAAGAAGCAGTAGACATTGTGTCTTTCCATCATTTTAATAATAACATAGAGAAAGATTTTAACGCGTTGAAAAAGAAGGTTTTAAACAAGCCAATTCTCCTAGAAGAATTTGGAGTTCCGTCTTACAAAAGTATTTGGAACCTATTTTTAGGAGCTTCCAAAAAGAATCAAGCAACGTATCATAAGCATGTACAGTCTTTTTTAACTGAAAATAATGTTTCTCATTTATCTTGGACTTTGTATGATTTTAAAAAAATTCCTTCTTCAGTAGCAGGGAAACTTCCGTGGAAAAGAAATAAACAAAAGTATTTTGGCTTTATAGATGCCAAAGGAAACAAAAAGCCTTCTTTTTCATATATAAATAGTAATTAAAAAGATTAGTACTTCCTTTTTTAAGCAGCATTAATCATAAAATGAGTGTATGATTCGACCTATTGAAAAAAAAATGAAAATTAATGTAGAATTGTTAAATCAGAGATAATAAATTGTTTATTATACCATTTTTCAATTAAAAATACTGTGATAAGAGTTTGTGAGATATTTATAAGCAGTAATTGATTTGACTTTT
>CANMJA010000051.1 GCA_947498055.1 uncultured Tenacibaculum sp. | reverse complement strand
ATAACCTGAATATCAATAGTTCGTGCCATAGAATAAAGATACTCATTATTTGAGCAAAATAAAAGTTAAAAATGTATAACTAATTTAAGTACATGAAAAATAGTAATTAAATATTTAAATCTGAGTTTCTACTAGTTAAATAATTATATCAATGGTTTTTTTAAGTTTTTACTTTTTTGAAAACCTTCTTTGATATAAATTTTTATTTAATTTTTTAGCAGCATTGACCATATTTATATAAGGAATATCTGTGTTTCTAACAAAACCTATATTATAGTTTTCTCCATCATAAGCTCTACCCGAAACAGGAGAATCGATATATTGAAACCAATGCGCGCCTACAAAATATTTATTATCAATAACTGTTTCCATATACTTTGTGTACATTCTTGCTCTATCTTTTAAGCTTGAAGCCATAACCAAGCCTGCATTAAACGTATCTGGCCCTATAACTCCTGAATGAAATTCTCCAATAATACTTGGCATATCAATAGTATCTAAAAAATCCCAATGTTTACTTCCAATGGTTTCTTCGTAATAGTTATAACTAATAACATCTACATGCTTTTTAGCTGCTCTTATCACTTCTTGATTCATACCCCAAGCTGCAAATCTACATCCCATATATAAATGATTAGGCATATACTTTTCTAAAGCTTTTTCTGTTATTTCAAAGTATCTACTAGCAAAAAACTCAAGCAATTCAGAAAAATCATTTACTATCGTTTTATTAAAATTTTCTTCTTTTTTTAAATCTATACCAATTTCAAAAACAGTCCAATTTTCAATGTTTGTATCCCATGCTGCATTTAATGCGGTTATTGTTTTATATTTTTTCTTAAGTTTAGTAGTAAATTGTTGCTTTGTAGGACTTTCGCTAGCTTTCAATTTTAAAGCTTCTAATACAATACCATATTGTCCTTTTAAGGAACCTGGTAATCCCCAAGTTTTTTCATTATCAATAAATACACCAATACACCATGGATTATTTTTAACCTCATCTGCAATTTTTTTAACTGTTATTGCTGCTCGTTTTTCAAAAGCAACATCAAAAACATCAGGAACAACACCACCCCAATATCCAGAGGGTACTGTTTTAAAATCACCTATTATCCAGCCATTAGCAAAATAAGGCATTCTATTTTTATGATAAAATTCAATGCCTGTCCAATTTCCAAATGAAGTAAACCCCCAATTTAAAAATCGATCTAAAGTAACATCTTCCCATTTAGCTAAATGTGCTCTGGGAGTTTCTTCGCCATACTTACGTTCTAGATTTGCTTGGTAATGACTAAAAGTTTCTCCTTGTTTAAACGGACTTAAATAATGTTCTTTTCTGTAACTGTAATGATTTGCTAATGGACTGTCATATGAGGGTAAATCCATAAACATATGGTATCGCTCGGAATGAGCTACAAATGACGTATTGGTAATAGATTCGTCTAAAGCAATCATTCCTTTAGAATCCTCGGGTGTTACGCCATTTACTTCCTCTTTTCTTACCTTATCATTTTTATAATCTCTTCCTGTAAAGGTTGTCGTATTTGACATTCTAACATTAGCGATGCCAGTAGAAAAAAATAAATAACCCTCGGGGTCAACTAATGTGTATTTGTCATCTATTTTAGCCACTCTAAAATAACCTGTTGCTTCTTGCTTCGGACCATTTAACCAACCTCCAAACTTACTTCTACCTTTCATTGGTCCTTCTTTAGCTAGTTTACTTAATTCATTTTTAGATTGTTTTTTTAAAGCTTCATCGGAATGAATTTTATATTCGTATTCCTCTTTTGCTGGCTGACCATATTTGTCTATAATATGTGTTAAATAGTCTTCTGGTATTACTGGGTTTTCAACTAAGCGTACATTGTCAATAATAATTGTTTTATCTATAGCTGGATGTAAAACACTAAAATGAATTTCTTTTATTTCCGAGATTTCAAAAGGATGTTTTCCTCCCAAATACTTCATGTGTATCGCTTGGGTTTTCCATGGTGAAGGATCATCTTTAAAACCAATATTTTTATTTAGATACTTTCCTGCTAATTCAAAAAAACAAGTTTTGGTTACATTACTAGCAATCGCTGCCGATTTTCTCACTTCGCTACCTCCACCTTTTATCGTTGCAAAAATTTGTACCGAATATTCTTTTGTATTATTCGTAATATCAAAAACTAAACTATAATTTTTAAATTGTTTGGTGCTTACAGGTTTTGTTAATTTTATTACGACTCCACTTTTTTTTTCTCTTTCCTTTACATTAAATTTTAATGCTTTTTTACCCAAAGTAACTCCTTTATTTGTAATTACACTAGCTTTAGCTTCACCTACAATTTCTATAGACTCATAGTTGCTATCATTCTCAAAATTCAATAATAAAAGTTGATTTTTTTCTGCCCATAAATCATTTGTATTATTCTTTTCTATTTTTTGCCCATAGCTAGAAACAGCAACAAGTGCTATTAAAATTTTTAGTCTAAAATTAATTTTCATTAGTTAATTTATTGTATTTGGTGAACTTCGAATTTCTTACTGTAAGATGAAAATAAAAAAACTTAATAAGCTAAGTGTTTTTGAAAAAAGTAATGCTTTTTATTAAAATTTTTATCCTTTTCTTTTCTTAAAGTTTTTTACAACTAATGTGTTTTTTTCAAATTCAATTACTATTTGTTTAGATGTAACTCCTTTTTTCTTTAATTTTTTAGGTATGTGACTAAATGAATTATTGATGTTTAAATAGATTTCATCGATACCATCTTTATCAAAATCAGACACAGAAAAAGGCGTTATTTTATTAACCGTATTTTCTGTATTCAAAAAAGGCATATCTGTTTGAAATGTAGGGTAAATAGTCCACTCTTTTTTAGAACTTAATAATATCTTTAAATAATAATAAGCATGAGCGCCACCGTTACTAACAAAAGATAAAGAATCTTTTATACCATCATTATCAAAGTCCCATAAACCCCAGTATTGATAAGTGAGGATATTTGTTTGTAAAAGAGAGTCATAGTTATACACAGCAAATTTTGCATTTGGTAATTTTGGTGGAGGCGGTATTGTATTTATAGAATCTGATTGTGCATTAATAATAATTATAGTGAGTAAGAATAATATTGTTAAAATATTTTTTTTCAATTTTTTATTTTTTGAAATGATGTTTACTACTATTTGTGAATATTTATTCCGCATCATATACTTTATATTTCAAAATGTTAATTTGAAAACCGTATAGTCAATAGTTTCTGTTTTTAAACTAATGAAATTAAAGAAAATAATTTAAGTAGATAAAAAAACAGTAATTAAATAGTTAAACCTGATTTTTACTATTTATAAAATCTTTATGTTATAATCGTTTTAGGTTTATGCGCTATTTTAAAATTACAAGAGTTAGCAATAAAGCACATTTTATTAGCTTCAGAATGAAGTTCATTTGCCTTATCAACGAGTTCTTTGTTTTCGATAGTTACCGAAGGGTGTAATGTAACTTCTTTAAATTTACCGCTACCGTTTTTAGATTCTTCCATAATACCAGTTGCATTATCTACATAATTAGTAACAATTATTTTATGTACAGAGCATAAATGTAAATACCAAAGCATGTGACAGGCAGATAAAGAAGATAAAAATAGATCTTCAGGGTTGTATTTAGATTTATCTCCTAAAAATGAAGGGTCTGAGGAACCTAATATTTCCTTATATTTTCCATTTCCTGAAATAGTATGATTTCTGTTATACGCTTTGTAATTAAGCGTCCCTTTTCCTTCATTACCAGTCCATTCAACTTTAATTTCGTATTTGTGATTTTTCATTTTTATTTTGATCTAGTTTGTTAAATGTTTTTCACAAATTTATTCAATTTATGGGTGTTTTTCTATTGATTTTTATGTTAAAAAAAATATTTCTCATTTTATTAACTGTAGAAATTAGAGGTAGATGTATGAGAATTAAATTTTCAGTAATTTTCATAAAAGAGACATTTGAAATCTCTATAATAAGTTAATATATTACTTTAAAGCAAATAGTACATGATTATCGTCTTTAAATTTTTTATAAGTCCCATAAATTATTCCATTTGCATAAGATAAAGGGTTAGAGATAGCTCCTTCTAAAAAAACTCCGAATCGTTTTTTACCAGTATTTTTATGTAAAGCCCTAACGTTTCCTGAAGAATCTCCAAAATAAATATAATCACCTACCATAATTAATTCTGTTATATACTTACCATCAAGATTGTAATCCCATTTCTTTTTCTTAGAATCTAAATTAAATGCAGTAACATAAGAGCCATAATTAATACCCATGCCTGTATGATGTCCATCTTCAGCTACATAATACGTATTTGTATCTATAATATCATATTCTTTTCTTGATTGTATAGATGATATAATTCCTAAATCTTCTCCAGATTCTTTGTCTATTTTTTTTAAGTGATAATGCGTTGAGGTATATAATGAATCTTTATATATGAAGGGTTTTCCAGACATTAAATGAAAAATTCTTGAAGATTCCCATATTAGTTTCCCGGTTAATTTATTAAAGGCATATAAGTGTTCATTACCGTTACTAGTATAAATTACATCCTTTGTTATTAAAGGTAAGCTTGTTGGATTAAAATCTTGATTTGTATCGTATAATATGTTACCGTTTTTAATATCTATTACGATAATTTGTTTAGATACGGTAAGGTAAACTTTATTGTTTTCAATTAAAGGAGCAGTTATGTTTTTACCGCCTTTTTTAATCGTGAATTTGTTTAAGTCAGTTATAATGGGCTTTCCAAAAAAACCTTTTTTATTTGAAGTATAACTTTTATATGAATATGAAAAATCACGTTTCCAAATTATTTCTCCATTTGAAGCATTTATACCATATACAAACGATGAATCTGGAGCCGCTATTAAAATATTGTCTGAAATAAGTAAACTATTTTTAATCTCACTATCAAGTTTAACCGTCCATTTTAAATTACCATTATTATCAATTGCGTAAATATTTTTAGATTCAGTACCAAAAAAAGTAGTTCCTTTATCTATAATAAGAGGTGTTGGAGCTCCGCCATCATATTCAAATTTCCAACTAACTTTAGGTTTTGTACTTGGTATAAATTTACTTTCAACTTTACCATTTCTGTTTGGACCTGTATATTGATTCCATGTTTTATTCGTATAATTTATTGAAATTTTCGATGCTACTGATTTTTTAAGTTTGTTTTTACTTTTTTCAGATGAACATTGCGAAAAAATTAAGGATAAACTAAATAAAAAAAGAAAATATTGTTTCATATTATACCATACTATTAATAGTAAATACAAGTAAATTTAAAAAACTTGTATTTTAGGTAACAATATACTTAATTAAAAAAAAATCACTTGAAGTTTGATTTAGATGGAGTAAATAGCTTTTTCTGGTTTATATTAGATTGCTTTATTTGTTATAATTTTAGAGAATTATTGTTTTGAACTAGTATATATTTTAAATACCATTTACTAACCAACCTTGCATGAATTTATTTTCTTTTCCATAAGTTAAATCAAAAAAAAGCCTTCACAGGTTTTTAAATCTGTGAAGGCTTTTTTAAATATCTATTATAAGATATATATTTTCTTTTTTAATTAGTTGAATGGATTCATAAGTAAACTATTTTTTAATATAAACAGTACCACTAGGTGTAAAATTAGAATATCCAATTCTAGAATTAAAATCGTAAGAAGAATCTTTTACTTTTACTATTTGTACAAAAATGGGATCTTTATCTAAATCTGTTTTCGGATTTTTCATTCGCAATGTGTAAGCGAAATTATTTTTCCAAGTAATAAATAAAGTATCTATTCTTTCTACTTCCTTTTCAGTGACTGTACTATCTGTAGAAATCGTAGTTTTTTTTGTGTAACGTTCTATTTGTATACTATCTTTTCTAATAATAGTAGTTATTCCAATACCATTTCCTGCAGGAATTTCAAATGTTCCATACTTAAAACGATCTGCATTACTTTTTGTTTCTACTTCACAAGAAGTAAATACTAAAAAAGTACATATTAAAACAAAATATTTCATTAAATACCAGTATAATTAGAAGGTGTAATTTGTTTTAATTCTTCTTTAATTTCGTTAGAAACCTCTAAAGTATCTATAAAATTAGCAATAGATTTCTGTGTTATCTTTTCGTTAGTACGAGTTAATCCTTTTAAAGTTTCGTACGGATTTGGATATGCTTCTCTACGTAAAATAGTTTGAATTGCCTCTGCAGCAACTGCCCAATTGTTTTCTAAATCTTGAGCAAACTTTTCTTTATTTAATAAAAGTTTGTTCAATCCTTTTAAAGTAGAAGTGAATGCGATCAATGTATGTCCAAAAGGAACTCCAACATTTCTTAACACAGTACTATCTGTTAAATCTCTTTGCAAACGAGAAATAGGAAGTTTTGCAGACAAATGTTCAAAAATAGCATTTGCAATTCCTAAATTTCCTTCAGAATTTTCAAAATCGATAGGATTTACTTTGTGTGGCATTGCAGACGAACCAACTTCTCCTTTTTTTATTTTTTGTTTAAAATAATCCATAGAAACATACGTCCAAATATCTCTATCTAAGTCAATTAAAACAGTATTAATTCTTTTCATGGCATCAAACAAGCTTGCCATGTGATCGTAATGTTCTATTTGTGTCGTTGGAAAAGAATGATGTAAATCTAAAATATTTTCAACAAAAGAAGTTCCAAAAGATTTCCAGTCGATATTTGGATATGCTACTTTATGCGCATTATAATTACCCGTAGCACCACCAAACTTGGCAGCATTAGGTATGTGCTGTAAAAATAACACTTGCTGATTTATACGCTCTACAAAAACAAACAATTCTTTTCCTAATCGAGTAGGAGAGGCAGGTTGCCCGTGTGTACGAGCAAGCATAGGAATGTTTTCCCATTCTTCAGAAAGTTCTGCTAATCGTGAAGTTAAACTATCTAAAGTAGGATAATATACTTCTTCCATAGCATCTTTTATAGATAAAGGAATAGCTGTATTATTAATATCCTGTGAAGTTAATCCGAAATGAATAAACTCTTTATATTTTTCCAAACCTAAAGCGTCAAATTTCTCTTTTATAAAATATTCAACTGCTTTTACATCATGATTAGTAATACTTTCAATATCTTTTATTTTCTGAGCATCTTCAGAAGTAAAATGGCTATAAATATTACGTAATTGAGGGTAAAGTTCTTTATTTACATCTTTTAATTGTGGTAAAGGAAGTTCACATAAAGCAATAAAATACTCTATTTCTACTTTTACTCGATATTTAATTAAAGCTTCTTCAGAGAAATAATTAGTTAATTGTGCTACTTTATTTCTATATCTTCCATCTATTGGAGAGATGGCGTTTAATGTTGTTAAACTCATTGTAATTTGTTGTGTTGAAAGAACAAAAATAGAAATTCTAAAATGGAAATACTTTAATTATAAAGGAAATTTCCTCTGATTTTAAAAAAGATAAAAGTTTGTTTAATTACAAATTAAACAAACTTGGTGAAAGTATATTTAATATTTAATAAATTTCTTAATTCCAATTTTACTATTACTGTCTTCAATTTTTACTAAGTATATTCCATTTGATAAATTAGTACAGCTGATAGTTGATTTGGTTGTTTCTACAATTTTTCTTCCTGAAATAGTAAAAAGACTCACTTGTTTGATAAATTGATTATTCTTTAACTCAATAAAAAGTGTATTTTTTACAGGGTTAGGATATAATTTTATAGAAGCTTCTTTGATTTCATTTAAACTAGCGGTAGCACCACAGGTTTCACGATAATCAGCTGTAGGGTCTTTTAACCAGTTTGTTTTAGTATTAGCGAGTGCTACATCATCTACCTCTACGCATGTAAGATTAGGGTTTTCGGTAAGATCAATATTTATAAGAACCTGATTATTTCCGTTTTTTAAATTGATATTTTCAATTTGATTAAAAGAACAATATAAATCCGTTAACTCACTGTTATTAGATACATCTAAATCTGTTAATTTAGATCTTCTACAAGTTAGCCATGTTAAAAGAGGATTATTAGATAAATCAATTTTAGACAAAGGATTTTCAGAGATTCTTAAAGTTTCTAATTTGATATTTTTATCTATGTTTAAATTAGTTAAGTTGTTTACTTCTAAAGACAAAGAAATTAATTTGTTGTTTTCAGATAAGTCAATATTAGATATTTGATTAAAATTACTAAGTAGTTCTATTAATTGAGTGTTAAGAGAAATATCTATGTTTGTAAGATTATTACTAGAACATCTTAATCTTTTTAACACAACATTTTTAGATGTGTTAATATCGGTTAACGCATTATTATTACATTCTAGTAATTCTAATTTATTATTATTTGTTATATCTATATCTGATATATTATTTTGCGTAAATGATAAATGTGTTAGTTCAATGTTTTTAGAAACATCTAAACTAGATAGTTGATTAGATCCACAAAAAAGTTGAGTTAACTTTTTGTTTTTTGAGAGGTCCAATTCATTAATTTGATTAGTACTACAAATAATATGGGTAAGATTTTTGTTATTCGAAATATCTAAGCTAGTAAGTTTATTGAACTGACAATCTAATTTTGTTATATTGATGAAGAATTCTATACCTGTTAAATCAGTTATTTTTTCACTGTCTGGTTTTCTGAAATTACGAATCGTTAGTGTGCCCTTGAAACTTTCTGCTTCTGATACTTGAATTTCATCATCATCATTAAGATCAATAACAGGATCGTGATTTAAAAGTGCATTTTTAAAATTGTTATCAGGTATATTTATTTGAGAAATTACATTATAAGAGAAGATAAAGAAAACGAATAATAGAAAATAATTTTTAATCATAACTTTTTTTTTGCAAAGATAAAAGATATAATGTATAAGGTGAAAATTTTTAAAGATATATTTTTACTCACTCCATATTTTTCAACTTAATTTTTTGAAGTATCATTTTATAGAAAGAATTAAAATATAAAAATATACTTTTACAACGTAATTCAATTTTAAAGAATGGATAAAAAAGAAATAATGCATAGAGCAGATGTTTTTTTATTAGTGAAATCATTTTATGAAAAAATAAAAAAAGACGATGTATTAGGTGTTATTTTTTTAAGAATGATACCAGAAAATGAATGGAATGATCATTTAGAAAAATTGACAGATTTCTGGGAAACGAATTTGTTTTTTGTTAGAAAGTATAAAGGAAATCCAATACAAGTGCATAAAAATGTAGACACCAATTTTAAGCATACCATTTCTCAAGAACATTTTGGTAGATGGCTACAACTATGGTTTACTACTATAGATGAACTTTTTTATGGAGAAAAAGCAAATCAAGCAAAAGAAAGAGCCCGAAATATTGGATCGATGCTCTTTCTAAAAATTTTTAGTGCCAAGCCTAATTTAAAAGATACTAATTAAAAAGAAGCAATAAAATAAAAAGTACACCTTTTGAAAACAATTTATGGAGTACATTTTGAAGTTTCATTAGGATTATTTATATCTTCACATTTCAAATACATAATTTTTGTCAACAACAACACTCTTATATATCATTTTAGCCGTTTTATTTAGTTTGGCTATTAGTTTTTTTCAATATTTTTTTAAGGTTAAAAAAGCACCTAAGCATCATATTATACTATTTATATTAAGAAGTTTAGCGCTGTTTTTATTATTTCTGTTGTTCATTAATCCTAAAGTAAAAATAAAAAAAACAGAAAATAAGAAACCAAAATTGGCAGTTTTAGTAGATAATTCTATGTCTACTAGTTTTTTTAAAGAAGAGAAAACAATTAAAAATATTGTCAATACATTTAAAACATCTAAAGAATTAAAAGAAAAATTTGAAGTCGATGTATATTCATTTAATAATACCTTAGAAGCATTAGACAGTGTAACTTTTACAAAAAGTAAAACGAATATAGCCAAAGCAATAACTGGTATAAATAATTTATATAAAAATGATTTAGGAGGAGTTGTTTTAGTTTCTGACGGAAATCAAACCATAGGAGATGATTATGAATTTATACATTCTAAAAAAGCGATATATCCTTTAGTAATAGGAGATACAACGGTGTATGAAGACCTTAAGATTTCGCAATTAAATGTAAATAAATATAGTTATTTAAATAATAAATTTCCGGTAGAAGTATTTCTTAATTATGAAGGAAAGAAAGAGATTACTCCAACTTTTTCTATTTATAAATCAGGCAAGAGAATTTTTACAAAGAAAGTTTCTTTATCTCCAACAAACAATTCAGCAATTGTAACTACAAACCTTACCTCTACTAAAGAAGGAATTCACTATTACTCTACAAGTATAGAAAAATTAGAAAAAGAAAAAAACACGAAGAATAATTCAAAGAACTTTTCTGTAGAAGTAATCAATGAACAAACAAAAATATTATTATTAACCTCTATATTACATCCAGATTTAGGAGCTTTAAAGAAGGCAATAGAAAGCAATAAACAACGTAAAGTTGAAATAGCACAAATAAATTCATTTAAAGGTAATAGTAAAGAATATCAATTAGTAATTTGTTATCAGCCAAATGTATATTTTAAAAAGTTTTTTGAAGAGCGTACATCTAATTTCTTAATAATATCAGGAGTAAAAACAGATTGGAATTTCATCAATTCTTTAGAAATAGGAGTTCATAAATCTTCTATTAATCAGTCAGAAAACTACAGTGCTAATTACAATACTAATTATTTAACCTACATTCAAAAAGATATCGGATTTAATGGTTTCCCTCCTTTAAAAGATAAATTTGGAGCTGTAAATATGAAAGGAAACCAATCTTTATTATTTCAAAAGATTAAAGGAATTACGACAAAAGCGCCACTTTTATCGACTTTTGAAAAAGGGGAGGAGAAATATGCGATGCTATTAGGAGAAGGGATTTGGAAATGGAGATCGTCTAGTTATGTAAAAGAAAGTTCATTCGAAGTTTTTGATGAATTCATAAATAATTTAGTACAATTCTTAGCCTCTAATAAAAAACGAAAACGATTAGATGTTAAATTATCTAATTTGTATTTAGCAAATGAAACAATAGCTATTTCTGCTTTATATCTTGATAATAATTATAAGTTTGATGACAGAGCTTCTTTAGAACTTATTTTAACAAATGAAGAAACGAAAGAGATAAAAAGGTACCCATTTTCTTTAATGAATAATTCTTACCAAACGGCAATTGAAGGATTATCTTCGGGAAGCTATTCGTACAAAGTTAAAGTTGATGGACAAAAAATAACAAAATATGGTAAATTTAAAGTAGCAGATTTTCAAATTGAAGAACAGTTTACCAATGCCAATCGTAAGAAAATGGCTAGTGTTGCTAAAAAAACAGCCGGAAAAATATATTATAAAAACCAAGAAAAACAACTTATAAACGAGTTACTAGAAAATAAGAAATATTTTACAATACAAAAATCAATTACTAAAGAAGAAAATTTAATTCATTGGAAATGGATCTTATTTTTAGTAGTTGCGTTGTTGACTGTAGAATGGTTTTTACGAAAGTATTTTGGTAAAATATGATGATAGAACATTTTTTTCAATGCCCTTATTGTTGGGAACAAATTTCTATGCTATTAGATAAAAGTGTTTCTGAAACTTATATTGAAGATTGCGAAATATGTTGTAACCCTATTGAAATTACCACACAATTTAATGGAAGTGAATTAATAAATTTTGAAGTGAAAAGTATAGAACAATGATGAGATTTCATACAAGAAAATGGGTAAAACCAGAAGATTTAAATCCGAACGGAACTTTATTTGGAGGTAGATTATTACAATGGATAGACGAAGAAGTAGCTTTATATGCTATTATTCAACTAGAAATACCTAAAACAGTTACAAAATTTATGTCTGAAATAGATTTTGTAAGCTCTGCACGAAAAGGTGATATTATAGAAATAGGTATTAATGTTGTAAAATTTGGTAACAGTTCTATTACATTAAGTTGTAAAGTAAGAAACAAATTAACAAGAAAAGATATTATTACTATCGATAAAATTATTATGGTTAGCCTGGATAAAGAAGGAAATCCTGTTCCTCATGGCAAAACCAAAGTAGAATACGTTAAGGATAGATTAAATAAAGAAGAAAACTAAAAATAGAAGAATGAATACTTATAATCAACCAACCACGATTAATTTTCCAAAAAAATTAATCGCAATAATACCAATCATTATAATTTTGATAATTTTTATATCAAAATCTACAGAAACAATAAAATCAGGACAAGCAGGAGTTTTATATAAAACTTTCGGAGGAGGTGTTGTTACTCAAAAAACGTACGGAGAAGGATTTCATTTTGTTGCACCTTGGAACGAAATGCATGTATATGAGGTAAGACAGCAAGAACTTTTTGAAAAGATGAAAGTATTATCATCTAATGGATTGGAGATTCAAATTGACGCTTCTGCTTGGTACCAACCAGTTTACGAAGATTTAGGAAAATTACACCAAACTTTAGGAGAGAATTATTTACAAAGAGTTATTCAGCCTGCTATTCGTTCAGCTGCTCGTAGTGTTGTTGGTCGTTATACTCCAGAACAATTATATTCAAGTAAAAGAGATGCTATACAAGATGAGATTTTTACAGAAACTAAAAAGATTTTAGAAAAACAACATGTTCAGTTAAACGAAGTATTAGTTAGAGATGTTACTTTGCCGTCTACCATTAAAGAAGCTATAGAACGTAAGTTAAAGCAAGAACAAGAATCTTTGGAATATGAGTTTAGATTAGTAACAGCTCAAAAAGAAGCAGAAAAACAAATTATTGAAGCAAAAGGAAAGGCAGATGCAAATAAAATTTTAAGTGCATCACTAACAGAAAAAATACTGCAAGATAAAGGTATAGAAGCTACATTAAAATTATCACAATCACCTAATAGTAAAGTGGTTTTAATTGGAGGAGGAAAAAATGGAATGCCAATTATTTTAGGAGATCAATAATTGGAATTTTCTTATTGAAAATTTACAAAGAGGCATTAAATATTAAGAAAAAGTAAGAGGCTGTTTGAAAAATTAATTTCAAACAGCCTCTTTTCTCTTTTTATTTATAACTATCGTCTACTTCTTTTTGTTCTACGATACGCTTTTTTTCTTTGTTGTTTTCTTCTTTTTATTATTTTATTCTTTCTACCTAATTTAGATCTGTAATAGTAAAAGTTATTATCTTCTCTTATTTTTATATGGTTTCTTTTAAAGTTTCTTCTATAAAAATATACATCATCATAATCATATACATCACCAAGAGAAATATCTACATCTACAGAACAAGAGTTGTTATCATAATCATCTTGATAATAGTATCTGTTATTTTGTACAGATCCTCTAAAATTTGGATTTCCCCATCTATCATATTTTATATATAAATTACCAACTCTTATTAGTTGACCAAATCTATAGTTCATAAAAACATTACCAATTCTTTTTACATTGCCTTTGTAATCATAATTGATAAAAACATTACCAATTCTTCTAACCTTCCCTCTACGATTTCTTTCAATTTTTACACCATAATTATTATTTCTATGTGCATTAAAGTCAAAATCACCATTTAGGAATATATGAAATTTGATGCCTCTTTCTACAAAAGTAACAGCATCGTTATAGCGATTGTTAATCTCTAAATTACTGGTATAAGTTTTAAAGTTATTGGCATTTATTGTTGCCACGAACATAATACTAACGAATAAGATTAATTGTTTTTTCATAATTTCTAAGTTTAGGGTTATGCTTACTCTATATGCTTTTCGGCTACCGCGTTTGGTATTGTATTTTCAAATAATGTGCCAAAAAATAAAAAACTTATTAGTATTTTGTTTTCTTTAGTATGAATATTGGTGTTTTTGCTTGGTTTTATTGAGTTTTTGGTGTTTGTTTTTTTGTACGATATTTTGGAAAGAAAGTTTTACAGATACATATATGATATAAAAAGGATTACTAGGAAGTACATTTTGATAAAGAACTGTCTAGTATTTTAATTATTAGAATAGTATTATAAAAGATACTAGAGTTAATAAACTAGAAACAAACTTGAAGTTTTAATTTCTTTTAAAAATAAAATACTGTTTTTAGAAATGAGATACTACAATTACTAACCATTAAATGGTTCTATTAATTTGGCTAGTAATTGTAGTATCTGTAATTTTAGTGTCTTCTGCTAGTAAAAAAGCTTTACTTAATACAATAGAAAGTCCACGATCTCCTTCAAAAGGAATAAATAACTTATCTGTTGCATTGTTCGCAGACCTAGCAGGAACAATACATAAATATTGATCGTTCGGTTCCATTAAAATATTACCACTACCTATATGAATTTTATAAGTTCTTAAATCTCCTTTAACAACCAAAAATTTACCGTTAATATGCGCTTTGTTTTTTATTTTGGTAAGTCTTGGTAGTAATCTTTCTAAAATTGTTTTTCTAGTTTTAGCAATTTCATTTAAATCACCAAAAGAATAGGAATTCCAATAATCTCTATGTGCTTGTCTAGCTCCGTTATTATCTCTCCACTCAGGATCGTTACCAACGCTACAAACTCCAACAAATAAATCGACATCTCTCATAATTTCGGAGAAAACAATTTTTGGAACGTCTACTAAATCCATTATAGTACCATCAGCATCATTAAAACGAACCTGATCTGTGGCAATGTATAGCCAAATACCAGCATCGTTATACGCATCATAATCGTTTAATTCATCAATCCAATATTCAGCAGTAATATTATGCTCAGGTAAAAGTTTAGAACAAATTTCATTTTCTCTACCATCATCATAAGCCCCCATTAAAGAATATTTCCAATCTCTCATAACAGCCAATGTTTTAAATTGATGCTGTTTTAAAAGATGAGCAGCCATTCTGTTAGAATAATTTTTGGTGTTTATTTCGGCATCTGTTACAATATATAATTCACGAAAAGCTTGCTTTATAGGTTGTTTCCACTGAATAGATATCATTTTTTCACGCCAAGCAGTAATTTTTTCTTCCGTAGAAAAAACAGGATGCCAAAGCTGCACATTACAATCTTTGTCTATCCAATCAATTGCTTCATTCTTAGTATTAATCCATTCCTCATCTTTAAAAATCACATGCTCTTTTTTAGAAGCTTTAGTAAAAGACCAAATAAGTTTTTTAGCTATTGTTTGCACTAAACCATGCTTTACGTAAAACTTTTCAAAAGAAATGAAATCCCAAGTTCTATTTAAAATAAACTGATTATCTATTCTTTGTTTTTGAGAAGCATATACTTTCTGAATCTCTTTAATTTCTTTTCGGACACTCTTTAATTTGTCGGCTAAAGGTTTTGTGTTTTTTACAATACTAGGAACCGATTTTAAAGTAGTGGAATTTGGCTTAAACCATTGTTGTTTTACTTTGCTATCTTCAATATAAATAGTGAGCTTATAATCGTTAAAATCGATTGTTTTTTCTCCGTTGATAAGCCCAAAATCGGGAACAGACATTTCTTTTAACTCTTCCACAGAAACATTATACTTTTTAGCTCCTTCAGTCAAGTATTTATCAATCGTCTTTTTTATATTATTTTGCTTTAACTTTAGTTTTAAACGAGATAAAGCCCCCAAACCATCTTTTCCTCTCATGTTGCCTAAAGTATAAGCACATGCATTGCCTATTGCAGCTGCGGTAGGACCAACACCTGGTATTTTAGTGTATGCTTTTTCTAATAAACGACTGATAATAGAAATGGTTTCTTTGTCAGAGAAAATATCCATAGTCCATACAATACCTTTAATAAATTGTTTTGAAGGATCACACAAATATTCATAATTTGTGTAATTATATTCACTACCATCTTGATAGGTGTATTTTTTAGACTCTTCTTTTATTGGTTTATGAAGTGCTATAGAAAGAATTTGCTGTCCAATTTTTCTATAGGTATCTTTTTTTAAAGCAGAAATATATGCTGTAGTTTGTGTTTTAAATTTTTTGGTAGGTTTACCACCACTAGCAGTATTTGCTAAAACTAATAGTTGATGGAGCTCTTTAGAATCTTTATGGTTATTAAGGAGTTCATTTACTTCATCACCAATATCATTGGTGCGTAATTTAAAGAGCACAATATCATCTTCAGATTGAATGATTTTATAAAGTTTGGTAATCGATTTTTTTAAATCATTTCCCCAATACTGCTTATTATTTTCTTCAAAAAATTCCCATTCTATAATTCCTTGAATATATGTTTTTAACGTATTAGAAAGTTCACTTTTCTTGAGGTGTCTTTCTATTTGTTGAATAGCATAATTTATAGGGTAATCTGAAAGTTTAACATAATGATTGTTGTATTTACTTAAATTAGAAAAAGTAGTGTATAATATAGAGAAAAATTCAATCCATTCTTGTTCATTATATGATTGATTCTTTCGCATTAAAGCATTTAATAAAACTTTAGCTGTTTTTGCTTTTTTGTAATAATTACTGTAGTAAATATTCTCATTTTTAGTTGTTTTTTTGAAAAGCAACGTTTTTTCTCTTTCAATATATTTTAATAAACTAAGAATATAAGGTTTAATAACATCAGGTTTTTCTTTTTTTAAGTTTTCATAAACAGCAATACCTGTTAAATCATTAGGTGAGTACACATATGATTTATCGATATTAATTTGTTTAATAATAACATCTATTTTCTGAAAATTAGCATCTTCAACTTCAGATTTTGATTTAAAAAAATTAAGCATAGCACATTATTTATCCTCCAATTAAAGGAGTAAGTTTAATAAAAGAAATAGCAGTTGATTGATCTACTAGTATTTTTTGAGTAATATCTTCAACTTGTTCATTATCGACTAAGATAAAAAAGCCATTTTTTTGAAAAGCATCTAAGGCAATATAAACTTGTTTTTCAATATCAATTTTTGGTCGTTCTTTTTTATTTAAACGAGCTTCTAAGTTGGTAGGTATTACTAAACCATTTTTATAAATAGTTGTGTTTTTATGATATTTTTCAACTTCTTCGGTTACTCTAGCAGTAATTAATTCTGAAACAGTAATATATTCTTCTTTAAATTTTAAAATAATTTCATTTAGAATATCACCATTTAAAGCTTCATCTTTTATGCTAATACTTTTCATTATCTTCTATTTTCAACTAAAATAGTGAAAAGTAATTTGTTTGTAAGTTAGATTAAAGTTAAAAAGGAATTAGAACATTTGATTGTTTTTTCTCCTTTAATTAAAGATTTCATATTCTTCTACAGGAATACCATTGATTATATCTGTTTTTAATTCTGTAAGAATTTCACCGTTATGGATTTCTATTTCAAACAGATCAGGGATTTCAAGTCCATAAAAAATTCCATCTTCATAAGATTTAATTTCAATGAAAATTTTTCGATCATCTGAAAATTCAATAATAAAACACCCTAAATCTTCTGAGGTGTCCATAAAAATGGATAAATAAAAGTCCCATTGTTCTCTTTTTTCTGTGGTAACTTCAGAAAAAACATTCATTCCTTTCGGGGTAATTGTTTCTAAATATTCTGAATGATAATTTATAATTTTGTTATCTACAACTTTACCTACAGAAATTTTAGTATTAAGGTATTTATTATCTGTATAGTTTTTAAAGATAAATTCTTTATTATCTATATTTTTTTCAGGAAGGTCACTAACATCTTCTATAAAAGTACATTTAGTGAATGCTAATAAAATAATAAGGCTAAATAGTAATAGTTTTTCTTTTCTCATTTTTTGTTTTTAGTAATAACTGTTTTAAGACAGACTCTTTTTCGATGTCAAATATATAAAAATAGATAGGTTTTCTTGAATGAGAAAAAGCTTTTTTTAGTATTATATTTTAAGGTGTATTTTTAATTTTGTGGGTAATCCAACCAAAAACAAACCCTTTTCTCTTTACATTATACATGATATTAAATCTACCAATAATTAATTTTTTTTTGCCTGGATTTTCTAAAGTGGTTTTAAAATAAAGTGTTTTCGACCGTATAAAATCAAATTCTATTTTTTTTATAATAGAAGTATTTAAATAATCGTATTTGGAAGAATCTTTTAATATTACAAACTGATTTTTATTTATTAAAATATCTTTATCTATTTGTTTTGAAAATGTAAGATTAGGAGGGATGCCAGTAAATGAAATTACAAAGTTACTATTGGTTATTTTTTGGTCTTTGTATACTCTTTTACCGAGTATATTTATTATTCCTGAAACATTTTTAGTTTTAATGGGGGTAGAAGAGTTAATTGAATCAGAGGTTGTTATTTGGTGATTTTTTGATAAAGTAGGTTTTGTATATCTAATTTTTACCGAAAAAGATACTATTGAAAGTAAGATTACAGATAATACTATTTTCATAACTATAGTTTTTTATGTAAAGTACTTAAAAATATTTAATCGCAGGGCGATAGTCAAAGGTTCAATTCCCCAGATCCCCAGCTCGCGCCCGAATCCTTTCGGGTGACAACTACTAATAATCAATCTTATTTTTCTCTATTCTGTTAACCTTATCTTTAATATTCGTTTTCTTTCCTGTTATCATTTTTCACATTCCTAAACTCCAACTAATTATATACCATACTCTAAAAAATTCGAGCCTAATTTTAGTTTAGTATAATTGGCACGGATTACAAATCCACGCTAGCTGGGGGGCTGTTTTATTTAGCTTTCTTTAAATACTCTATCAATTCTAATAAAATAGGTAAAAATTCATCTGTTGATAAAACCCCAAAAATCTTTTCACCTCCTGCAAACCCTGAAAACACATCTAGCTGTGCCAAATTATCATCAATATACTGCCCAAAATATACTTTATCATCAACTAACCTGATAAAAGACTCTATAGCGGACATATATTCTTCATACAATTTCTCTTTACTTTTTTTATTTATTAATTTAACTATTAATTCTAATCTTTCTATACTTTTAAAAGCATCTAAATCAAAAAAAGTAGACATACCCTTATCTTGAATAAAAATTGTATCAAATCCTCCTTTTGTTTTCTTGATTTTTAACTTATAATTCATGTTTTTTTTCTATTATCCCCCTGGAATCCAACGAGTAATAAAATAACTAATATTACTTTTTTATATATTACACTTAAATTTATTTCCATATCATTAATTTTCAATTTCATAAAATATTTAAAACAAGATATTCTTTTACCATTTTATTTTTATTGTTTCTTTAATTCGTAATCAATTATAACTGGTACGAATTACAAATCCGAGCTATCGGGTTTTGTTATCCAACGTGAACCATCTGGGCCATATGTAATATCAGAAGTATTTTGAATGTTTTCACTAGATTCCTTTTTAGTACAAGCTATAAAGGCAACTAAAATTATAAATACACTAAGTGTTTTTCTCATAAAACTTTAATTTTAAGACAATTAAAAGGTATTATTTTTTTATGTAATCAAAATTTATTTAAAAATAAATATTTTTTAGGTATAAAGAACGGTTTATATTAACTAATTCTAGTTGATTTAAAAATCTTTTTATTTGATAATCAATAAGATATTTTAAAAAAGTGATGAAACGTAATAAATATTATACTTTAAATATTTTATAAAAGTATTAAAAAATAATAAAAATGCTTCTCCTTTACAGAGAAGCATTGCATAGAAAACATTGAGGGATTAAATTTATCTTTCTATATAGTTAATTTTTACCTTACTTCAAATTCTCCTATTTCATACATAATGTCATCAAAATCACAAGCACCTTCAGCAAATTCACATAATCCATTTTTACCCCAACTAGGTGCCCAACTATTCTGTAATATCCAAGTAGGATAACTATTTGATTTTAATTTTGGATTTTTATATCCTACAACAAATACTGCATGTGAACCTTTATTTTGATTTTCAGCAATTTGCCCACCATATATTCCTTGAACTCCAGCATAAGCCATAAAATCTGGATGTACAATATAATTCGCTAATAAAGGTTTACCTCCTTTTATAACTTTTCGCATTTTATTATAACCATTATTATCTGCTCTCTCTATTTTAGTAGCTATTCTTCTATTTCCTTGCATACTATACTTAGTTACTGTACCATCTTTCTTATACTCATAAAATGATTTTAGAAATAATGTTTTACCATTATTTTTAAAAGGAATACCATTTTTTAAAATTTCATTTAGTGCTTCTGATATATACCAACCACCTCCTTCTAAATCTTTATAAACTTGATCTCTTCTATCATAAAGTTTTAAAGGATCAAAAAGTTCTTTTTTAGAAGTTCCTGGTGTAATTTTATTTAAATATGTCGTAGTAAGCGCTCCCACTACCGAAAAAGCAACACAAGCACCTTCGTTACCTTGATCTAGTATTGGTACTCTTACCTTTACTTTTCTAGAAGTTCCTTCTACAGTAAAATCAATTTTAGAGCGTGTAGATTTTGAGTATACTAAATCCCAATCACCTTCTTCTTTGGATCTAAATTCTTTTTTTATATAATTACTGTTTGCTGTAGATTTAGTAATTTTTACTTCTCCAATAAAATCATCGTTATTTATAAATAAATCATCTCCTCTACCATCATCTTCTTCATAAAGTTTTATAATAACTTCTCGCTCTGCATACACACTTCCGGGCATCAACCAAAATTCTTGCTGTGCTATTTGAGTAAGTGCATCTATATCATCATTAATTTTTTCCCACCAACTCCTATCAGATTCGTTCATCTTTCTAGATTTAGTAGTTTTTACTTTTTTTCCATCTGCCCATATTTCAAAATAAGGTTCATCTGCTCCATTTACATCGTCATTAGTTTGTAAACAATAAAGTCCGTTAATTTTTACTCTAAACCCTGATTCTGAAATATAATCTTTAGGAGTACCTTTTACTTGTGTAAACTTATATTGCTGATTTGCATTTCCTGTAAGACCATATTGTATTAAAATATTTTTACTTCCCGATATATCAAGGTATTTCTTTGTTTTTTTATTTTGAATGCAATAGTATCCGTTTGGTTTTGTAACGAATTTCCATTTTTGATTATCTCCCCCATGAAAAGCCCATTGACTAACGCTAGAAGTTTTTTTACTAGCATCAATAACTTTATTAGAAAGTGCACTATAAATATAGTAGTAATCACCCCCAGCACTTTTTAAATAAAACTTTTGATTTTCTGCATTTTTTGTTTTCGATTTATAAGGATGAATTTTTGCACCATCTGAAGTACTTACCCCTTTAATATCTAATACTTTTCCTGGTTGAGATTTAATATTAATTTTATATAGTTTCCCTAATGCTGGAGCACTAGAAGTACTTGTTTCCATCAATTTAAATTGTTGGTTTGCATTTCCAGTAAGCCCATATTGTATTAAAACATTTTTACTTGCTGATATATCAAAGAATTTCTTTGTTTTTTTGTTTTGAATACAATAATATCCGTTTGGTTTTGCAACAAATTTCCATTTTTGATTATCTCCCCCATGAAAAGCCCATTGACTAACACTAGAGGTTTTTTTATTAGCATCGATTACCTTTTTAGATAATGCATTATAGATGTAATAGTAATTATTTCCTGCACTTTTTAGATAAAATTTTTGAGTTTTTGAATTTCCTATTCTTACAGGAATAATTTTCGTTCCGTCGTTTTTACTATTATTTTTTAAGTCTAAAGCTTTTCCAGAAGCAGATTTAATATGAATACTGTACATTTTATTGGTATCTATATTTTGCCCATAAAATGTAGAAGAACTAAATAGGAGCATAAAAATAAATACGTTGAAAAGATGCAAATAATAGCTTTGTAATTTAGTGATATTTAATTTTCTCATAAAAAAATTATTAGTTTTAAAAAATCTATACAATGAAGTTGTACTATATTTAATATCATTGTACTAGTTATGTTTTAGAAGCACAAACCTAGGTGATAGGAGAAAAGAAATCGACCGAGAATCACTAATTAGAAGTATTCGGACTTATTTATAAGAAAAAAATGTTGCTTTTAAGTTTACATTAATGTTTCATTAAGCTCTAATGTTTTTATAAATTGTGTAGGAGTTACTCCTTTATTTTTTTTAAAAAAAGCCTGAAAAGTAGATTTAGAGTTAAAACCAGATTCATAAGCCAAACTCAAAATAGTAAAGTTTTTATTTTTTTTCTCTTTAAGTAAACGAATAAGATGCTCTGTTCTATAAGAATTTACAAAATGATAAAAATTCTTATCTGTTGTTTTATTAATTAAAGCAGATAAATAACTTTTACTTATTCCTAATTTATCTGATAGAGTTTTTAATGATAAATCTGGTTGCAAATAAATTTGATCTTTCTCAAATAAAGAGATTAAAGATTTATAATATTCACTGTCTTTACTAAGTTTTAAAGTTCCTTTATTTTGCGATAAATCTTCTATTACAAAAGCATCTTCTAATACTTTTGTGTTTTCAAAAACTGGTAATAAAGCTTCATCTTTAATAAAACCAGTCCAAGAAATCCAGTGTATTACAAAAGCTATAAATAACCATATACTAAAATAAATAGAAAAAGAATCTATATTATTAATTTTTGTGTAAGTAACTACTGCTACCCATATTAAACAAAATATAAGAACTACTATTATTAAACGTTTATGGAATTGTAATTTAGATTTATTATAGTTTGAAAATTGTTGTTGTATTTGAGGTTCTAGTTCATTTAGTTTTTTATAAGACAAATACCCCATAAAAAGCGCAAAAATCATTGCAAAATATTCTTCAGAAAGATAAATAATATTAATAAAATGTACACTAAAGTATTTAGATGATGAAGAAAAATAAATATCACAGTTTACCATAATTAATATTACCGAGAATACAATAAATGGTATAAAACCTATTTTATTTATTACACTTAGTTTAGTTTGAAATGGTGCTGTAAAAACAATGTATAAATAAAAGGATAAGGCTGCCAATATAGACCATGGTAGATAAAGAAGTTTTAAAAAAGGGTATGTTTTAGAGAAATTAGATACTATAAAAAAGTAATAAAGTAAATTCATAGAAAGTCCAAATAAAATTAACGTTAAAAATAAACGTGCTTTTTTATTGTCTTCCTTTTTAAAAATTAAAATTAAAACGAGTATAAAGCCTTGTAATGCGCCAAAAAGAATCAATATATTTAAAAAGGTCCAACTCATTTTTTAATTTATAAAAGTAAAATAAATAATTAGATTTTCTAAAAATTTAATTTTGTCATGCTTATCCTTTTTATATTTTTCTATAACCAACTAAAAAAGCGGGATAAACCCGCTTATTATGGTATATACTGAAAATTAAAAAGCTTCAATTCCACAAATATTGCCACTACAGAAAAAATCATCTGGTGTTAACCATGGTCCTCCGTATTTAACCCAACAATAATAAGGTGTACAACCAAGGCCTCCATTAATAGATTTTTGTTCTGATTTTTTTAAGGCTTTACCTAAGCTTGCAATGTTTTTTAACATAATTAATAATTTAAGGTTTGTAATATTTAAATATAACAAAAAAGATATAAATCAATAATAATCAATTAATTACAACTGTTAAACACATTTCTTGATAAATAAAATGCACCCCAAAAAGAAGTAGTTTTAAAAAATGGGGACTTCTAAAAACTATTTTCCCCCGCCCAATAACTTTTCTTGACTTTTTTAAATTTCAAAAACAACTTTGATTTTTCAAGTAAAGACCTGTTTATCAATGATTTATTTATTTAGTGTTTTAAATTTAAACAGTTTTATT
>CANMJA010000050.1 GCA_947498055.1 uncultured Tenacibaculum sp. | reverse complement strand
AATCAAAGTTGCTTTTGAAATTTAAAAAAGTCAAGAAAAGTTATTGGGCGGAGGAAAATAGTTTTTAGAAGTCCCCTATAGCTTTATATTTTGTAGATATAACTTTTCTTTTTTAGCTCTTTTGAAACTAAATATAGTAAAATTCATCATTTAAAATAATAAGCTGATAGTATAGATTTGTAATCTGTGCCCTATTATAAAACTATACTTCAAATAGAAAAAAACTACCTCAATTCCTTAAAGTAGTTTCTCTATATATTTGTTTTCGCTTACTCGTAATCGGCACGGAAAGCATTTCCGCCTATCTGGTTTATATACTATCCTAACCAATAAAAAAGCCAAAGGTAAAGCAGGCAGTATTGTAGCTGTTATTGCAGGAACTAAAGCTGTGCAAATCATCCAGTATCTTCATAAAATACCAAGCGCTAAACGTAATAAAGTCAAAGAAATTACTTTAGATATGGCTAATACTATGAAATTGATTGTTAAAAGATGCCACTTGCTTTACTTAGGAGCGTTACTTCCTCGTAATCGGGACTTACAACCTATGGGACATTCATTTTTTTGAATTATATTTACCATTTAAGGCACACACAAGGTATAAAAACCATTAAAACGCATTTTACATTAAACGTTAGGGTTAATAAATAAAACCGTGGTGATTCACATTGATAATATATAAACTGAAATAAATCGAAGATGAAATTAGAACTAATGATAATATTCCTGATTGCCACTAGTCTATTCTCTTGTAAAAAAGATGATACCATTACTACTTCGCAAACTGATTTAATAGATGGAGAAACATTTAATCAAACACTGCTAATTGATGGTCACGACTATGATAATTTAATCATACAGAATTGCACGTTTGAAAATATTGATGGTGACGGTTTGCAGATTAGAGATGTAGATAATCTGATAATCAGGAATTGTATATTTAAAGATATAGATGGAAATGCTATAAGATTTAGAAATAGTGGTTCGTCAAATAACATATCCATTGAGAACAATGAAATACATAATATCACTCATAACGGAATTCTCTCATATGAAACACATGAAAACACAACGATCACTGACAATCTAATCTATAATGTTGGGACTGATGCATCAGGAAGTCTTGTTGGAAGCCCTCATCACGGTATTTATTTTCAAGGCCCAAACTTTCTCATTGAAAAGAATACAATATATGATGTTATTAATAATAATGGTAATTGCATTAGCGTAAGATCATATGGAACAATAAGATCAAATAGGTTATATGGTGCAACTAAACATGGTATTTCATATTATAGTGATCATCCAGGATTAGATGGGCTATTACTTGTAGAAAATAATTTCATTTATGATAATAGCAGTAGAGGATCAAACCTTCAAACTGATGGAAATTCTGTAAATCACATTGGAAGAGCTATAATCAGATTTAATACAATAATTACTGCTAATAAATCATGCATTGGAGTTTCTTCTGGTATGAGTGATGTCTCTGTTGAGGCCTATGGTAACATTCTAATTAGGATGGATAATGGAACAAACTATATAGATTCATCAGATCCGGTGACACAAAATCAAAATTTACAAAGCTATACCGATATCGGTTTTGTTAATTTTAATTTACGCGATTTACATATCACCGCAAGTAGCAGCGCTATTGACTTTGCTGTTGGGCTGTCGAACTATCCCATACTAGATATTGATGGTGATACTAGAAGCTCTGATAGTCTAGATGCTGGAGCAGACGAAAAAAACTAACATACACAAAGCCTAAAAAACATTACCGGAGATTTTCCCTAAGGAAATCACGCAGACAAATTAATCTTTGCCTTTATCCAATCGTTTCGTTATTTTTACACAACATTATTTAGCCTTAACGTTATATTTCATTCACAAAAAATTTGATGACTAGAATAAATAAAAAAGTTAAAATAAGTGGTTTTATAATTTCCCTCTCCTTTTTGATCTATTTGGGGTTACTACTTTGTCCAAATTTTTTATTTGCAAATCGTCATAAGTATAAAAATTTTGATATTTATTCTGACCGAAAAATTCCAATCGAAATTGAAGACGTACTTACTGAAGTTTTAAAAAAACTCAAAAAATCAGAGCTATATGAAAGTACCGATAAATTCTCTATTTATTTCTGTAATACTCAATGGAGGTTATTGCTATTAACTAGAAACCCAAATGTTGGTGGACTAGTGAATCAAGGGCTATCAAATAATGTCTTTATTAGGGAATCTGAAATTGAAAAGAACAAAATAGTTAGTCCAACTAAAGGACAAGAGATTGCTTTAGTTGAAGAGCGTCCTTTGTCTTATTTTTTAGCACACGAAATTACTCATAGCCTTCAAACAAAAATCGAAAGATTTATGCATATAACGACTCCTAAATATATTGTTGAGGGATATGCAGATTATATCGGAAAAGGTTCATTATTTGACTTCAAGAAGTATCAAAACAACTTCAAAAACAACCATTTTACTATGAATCCAGCTACGGGTTTGTACAACAAATATCACTTAATAATAGCTTATCTTATTGATGTAAAAGGATTGTCGTTTCGAGAAGTTGTCAAACAAAAAAGAAGTTTGAAAGAGATAGAAAATGAATTAAAAAACGAAAATATAAAAATGTATAAATAGCATTAAAACGATCACTCATACGTAACTTTAACTACAACCAGAAAACAAAGATTGAATGAATAGATATATTGAATTTCCTTCAAAAAATGAATATCCTGTTTATGCAGAAATGTATATGAAATTAGTAAAAAAAGATGGAAGTCTTATTGAGCAATTGAAATTAAGTTTAGAGAAAACTAAGACATTATTTAATAACCTATCTAATAAAGAATTAGAATATAGATACGAAAAAAACAAATGGTCTATTAAAGAAATTTTAGTTCATATAATTGATGACGAAAGAATTTATGGATATAGAGCTCTTTCTTTTGCAAGAAATGACAAAACAAACCTCCCAGGGTTTGAACAGGAAGATTATAATCTTAATTCTGATACATCAGAGAGAACAATTGAAAATATATTAGAAGAATACGTAGCTTTAAGATTATCAACCATTACTTTGTTTAATGGATTATCTGACAAATCATTAAAACGTATGGGAACTGCAAATGGAAATCAAGCAAGCGCAAGAGCTTTGGGCTATCATATTCTCGGGCACGATTTACATCATATTAAAATAATTGAAGATTTATATTTAAAAAAACTCAGAACATAAAGCCAGTAGCTAACATAGTGTTCTTTGAAACATAGCTTATAAGTTCTAAACCGAAAGGTTTATGTATATTCATGTGTACATTTAAGAAAGTCCGCCAAATTTTTAATTTGGCTTTCAAAAAGAGAAAAATTAAAAACAAAATATAAAAATCAGAACAGAATAAGAAAATTGAACCAAGCGATACAAAAAACAGAACGGATTCACTCTTTGGACTCTTTACGAGCAATTATGATGCTCTTTGGTCTTGTTTTGCATTCAGCATTGACATATAACGTGACTTATCATGGAGATACGTGGTCTCCAAAAGACCCAAATACAACTCATATCTTGAGCGATTTTCTTGTGCTTTTAATTCATTCTTTTAGAATGCCAATGTTTTTTTTTGTGGCAGGTTTTTTTGGAGCAATGCTATTTTATGAAAGGCAACCGATTAGTATGATAAAAAATAGAATTTTTAGAATAGTTTTACCTTTTGTAGTTTTTTTACTTTTACTTTGGCCAATAACTGTATTTGCTTTCGGATACACTAATGCAGTTTTTTCACAATTAGAGAATCCATTTCAAAAGGCTTTAAAATCATTAACAAATGTTTCAGATTTTTTACCTAAAACGACATCTCATTTGTGGTTTTTGTACTATCTATCCTTAATTACTGGAACAACCGTAATTTTAGGTCTTTTATTAAAAAACGGACAACAACTAACCAAAAGATTAACGAAAGCGTTTAATTGGATCGTTAAAAAACCTTTAGTTAGGATAATATTTTTTTCATCTTTAGTTTTTCTAACATTAATAATTTTAAAAACATCTATGGTAAAGGCTTCAGTTTCCCTAATTCCTGAACGAAATACTTTTATCTATTTTTTTGTCTTTTATTTAATCGGTTGGGTATTGTTCAAATCCAAAGAGCACTTAAAAACATTTATGTTATACGATTGGACTTGCACCATTTCAGCAATAATCTTAGCTACAATGCAAGGTCTTATCATTCAAATTTACGAACTAGAACCAAATGGTAATTCTGGAATATTAATTTTATTTAGTTCAGTTGTTGTTTGTCTATTTTTGTTTGGTATTACTGGGCTATTCATTAGATACGGAAGTAAACATTCTGCAAAAATGCGTTACATCTCAGATTCTTCTTATTGGGTTTATTTAACCCACCTACCATTAACTGTAATAATTCCATCATTTATTTGGGATTTTCCGTTTCCAGCATTTTTGAAATTTTTAATTGTTCTTTCGTTAACAACAATCATCTGTTTTACTAGTTACCATTATTTTGTGAGAAATACCTTCATAGGGAAATTTTTAAACGGACGAAAGTATCCGAAAAAATAGTAAAAAAGCCAGTTACAAACACCGTATAAAATTAATTGCTATTACGAACATTCGCTTTTTATTTGCTAAATTAGTTGCTCAAACACATAACTAATCTTATGCAAATACATTAGCTAATATTAAAAATTAACTATGAGATATATTTACATATTATTTTTACAACTAATTTTTATTAGTTGTAAAAACAATACCATTTCATATTTTGACCAGGAACCACCTTCTACAATTCCTAAATTATTTGCACCATCAATTGTCAATACTGATAATATCGAACTTAATGTAGTTTTTAATACTAATAATACAGAAATGTTCTTTTCAAGAATTGTAAACAACAGTTTTGTCATTCATCATTCCGAATTGATTAATGGGAAATGGTCTGACATTAAACCCATTAAAATGTATGACAATAATGTGTTAGTTTCTGTTGCTTGTGACCCCACAATTACCAAAGATGGAAAGACAATGTATTTTCTTGGTGTAGACCCTAAGATTTATGAAAATGATGTTACTCGGGAAGAACTTTACACCATACCTCCAGACATTTACAAGAGTAAAAAAGTAAATGGTAAATGGGAATTAGCCTCTAAAGTGAGTTTTTCAGTTTCCACGAAGTACATAGAAACTTATCCTGTTGTCACCGCTGATGGAAGTTTATATTTTCGCTCAAATAGACCAAGTGATAAAGGAGGAATGAACACATATCGTGCTCAATATTTGGGAAATGAAAAATTTGAAACACCTAGTATCATAAACACTAAGATGGAGAAAAAGGAACTAATAACTTATGTTTCATCAGATGAACAATATGCAATAACTAACGGTAAAGGTAAATTTCAAATAACGTTTAATGAAAATGGTGAATGGACAAAACCGAAAGAGATACCATTAAAATATGAAAGTAACTGGCGCTATTATTGCCCTTACATGTCTTCTGACGGAAAGTATTTTATCTATTCAAGAAAATATAATAACCCTGCAAAAAAAGGTTGGGCAGGAGTTGAAAAGGGAGAGGTTTATTGGGTAAGTGCTGATGTACTATTCGATGCAAAAAACTAAATCACTATGTACTAAAAGTGTAAAGGCTTTCACCCTAAACTGAGACTAATGTTAATTAATGCAGGGTTTAAGCTTATTCCAAATTTTAGAGCTTAAAACGAAGTCTTCTAAATATTTTTTAATTTGGCTTTATAAAGAAAGATAAAACAAAATTAAAAGTATTAGCTAAGTTTTTAATCACAAACTAATAGCTGTTGAGACAGCTAAAATGGAAATTGAAAGGCGAAACCTTACTGAAGAAGAATTAAAGCAAATGAAATATACAATCAAAAAAAAGGAAAATAATCAAAAGCGTGAGATGGATAAAAGACAACAACGTGAGAAAGAAATAAAGAAAAATATTTCTACTCTATTTCATTCTATAAACCCAATTCAAAACGGAATACAAACTCCTGAAAAAATTATTAGATTGATAATTCTGATTTTTGGTGCCTTAGCTATTTATCAATTTTATCAACACTTTAAAAAGTTTCAAATTATATTTAACATAGATTTTTCATATTGGGATTTGAGTATGGTTAAATACTTTCATCCAATTATATTATTAATTACAATAATTCTGTTTTGGAAGAGAAATAAAATTGGTTGGATTTTACTTTCATCAATTTTAACTTTTGCTGTAATGAATACAATTGTATCTTTCTTTCAAACTTCAGGAAGAAGGTTGGAGGGTGGAGCTTTCGAAATTCTTTTCCTAATAGTTGTTATAACTTTACTATTTTATGGTAGTTTTTTGTTTTTAATATGTAAACAAGGTGTTCTTAATATTTTTAAAATCTCAAGACGAACAATGTTTGCTACAATTGCCTTAGCAATGATTGTAAACTTTATTTTTATTTATCTAATAGGAAAATAATAGGTTTGATTTTTAAATATATTTAGTAGACAAGAAAGATACTATTTTCAAAATATAATTAATATCTATATCTCTTTACAAACAAAAAAATTTAACTTATACAAAAGCTATAATTAATAAGGTTTTAATGTTAAAATTTAATGTATTTGTATAAAATCTGCCAAATATTTTGATTTGCCTTTAAAACAGAAAAGTTAAATCAAAATAAAAAGATTTGGCTAAGTGCTTAATCGGAAGCTCACTACTTTTAATTCCTCACAAACTGTAGGTCTTTGAACGCCTATTTAAAAGTTTCTTTAGATTTTAGGTTATAGAGAAATAAGTATCTTTACATGCAGCAGAAAATATAAATATTGAATGAAGAAAAAAGTAATCTATGGTTTTTCTGGAGACCCTATAACAAAAGGACACATTGATGTAATTAAACGAGCATTAGCGGTCTTTGGAGAGCTAATTGTAGGAATTGGAATGAATCCTGCTAAAAAATACTTCCTTTCTTTAGAAGAAAGAAGAATACTTGCTGAAGAATCTTTAAAAAGCTTTGAAAATATAGAGGTAATATCTTTTAGAGGCTTATTGGTAGATTATGCTTATGAAAATGGAATTAATACAGTGATAAGAGGTATTCGTAATAATGAAGATCTTAATTACGAAGTTATGCTTTATCAAATTGGTAAAAGTCAGCAATTAAATATCGACACTATTTTCTTTCCATCTAGTCAAGAATTAATGCATATTAGCTCTGGAGCTTCAAAAGCATTACAACTTGAACAAGGGTTAATTCATGAATATGTACCGCTTTGTGTAAAACAAAAATTAGAACAAAAACTCTCTAGTCAATGTATTATTAGTATTACTGGATTAATTGGAAGCGGTAAATCTTTTATTAGTGAAAAATTTATAGAGATTGCTAAATCAGCAAATATTGAAGCTTATGTTGTAGATATTGATCAAATTGGACATCAAATTCTTGGAAGTCTTGAACAACCCCTATATGTTGAATTAAGAAATAAAATAGCTAGTAAATTCGGTAAAGATTTAATGCAAGAAAATGGCTTCATTAATAGAAAATCACTTGGTAAAATACTATTTAACAACAAAAAACTCTTAGATGAATTTAACTTACTTATTTATAAACCTCTTCTTCTAAGGTTAAGACGAGAAATTTATGGTAAAAAAGGATTTATATTACTTGATTCTGCTTTAATAGCTGAATCTGAGATGGGATATTTATCTAATAACAATATTATTCTTGTAGAAGTTGATAAAAAAACACAAAATACTAGATTAAATAACAGAGGATATTCTACGAAACAAATTGAAAATAGATTGAATAGTCAGTATACTTTTGAGTTAAAAGAAAAAATGATTTTAGATAGTATTACCAGAGACGATCATGGTACATTATGGAAAATCAACAATTCAAAAAATGATAATGAAGAGGCAATTCGTAATTTATTCTTTCATATCGCAAAAACCTTCGATATAAATAAGGAGGATTTCTAAAATTTAAAAAAATAAAACTCTCTACTAATAACTAAATGAAAATACTTCACACTGCCGATTGGCATTTAGGACATAGATTACACGAACAATCTCAAAGAGAAGAACAAGCCTTATTTTTAAGTTGGATAGAAAACTACATCATCGAACAAAAAATGGATGTTTTACTAATTTCTGGAGATGTCTTTGATACCGGATCCCCATCTAATCAAAGTTTAGAAATGTACTATAGTTTCTTAGTAAAGTTAAAAGCAACCACCTGTAAATCAATCATTATTACTGGCGGAAATCATGATTCTCCAGGAACTTTAAACGCACCTAAACATATACTCGATGCCCTATCTATAAAAGTAGTAGGTAAAGCTACCGAAAATATAGAAGAGGAAGTTTTTAAAGTGGATGTAAATAATGAACAGGTAATCATCGCTGCAGTTCCTTATTTACGTGATGGAGATATAAGACGTGCTGTTGCGGGTGAATCTTTTAAAGAATTAACCGATAAATATAAAACTGCCTTAATTAATCATTACAATGCAGCTGCCGATCAATGCAAATTAATAAACACCACAAACGCTCCTGTAATTGCAATGGGTCATTTATTTGCAACAGGTGGTTCGGTTTCAGATAGTGAACAAAATATTTATGTAGGTACTTTAGGGCATATTGGTGCAGAAGATTTTCCTTCCTATTTCGATTATGTTGCTTTAGGACACTTACACAGACCACAAATAATTGGTAACAATCCTAAAATACAATACTCTGGATCACCAAATATTTTAAGTTTTAGTGAAATTAATTACGATAAAAAAATACTCGTTTTAACACTTGAAAACAATACAATTTCTTCTGTGAAAGATCAAGTAATTCCGCGTTTTAGAGAGTTTTACAGATTAAAAGGAACGATCGCTGAATGTATAGAAAAATTTCCTTCTATTACTTCTAATTCTTACAACTTAACTCCTTGGGTAGAAATTATATTAAAAGAAGATAATAGCATACATACCAATGAACTAAAAAAAGCTGCCGAAAAGTATGCTTTTGAAATATTAAAAATTTCTTTAAAAAATAGAAGAAAAATAAAAGGAATTGAAGAGTTATTAGAAAACACGAAATCTATTAAAGAATTAGTTCCTACCGAAGTTTTTAAGCTGAAATGTGAAGAAATGCATTTTGACTTAGACAAAAATCCAGCAGTTTTAGATGCTTTTAATGAAATTTTACAAGTGGTTAAAAATCAATAAGACTCGGTTGATATGAAAATTTTAAAAATAGAATTACAAAATATAAATTCGTTAAAATCTACCACTCCTATTGTTATAGATTTTGAAAACGAACAATTTAAAGATGTTGGTTTATATGCCATTACTGGGTCTACTGGAGCAGGAAAAACCACTATTTTAGATGCTATTACTATTGCTTTATATCATAATGTGCCTCGTTTTAATGGCACAAAAGGTTCGTTAATTGATGTTGTTAGCCATGGTGCTATTGAAGCTTTTAGTGCAATAACTTTTGAAAATAATAATACTATTTATGAAGGTTTTTGGGGAATTAGATTGGCAAATAAAGCGGGGATTCCTTTAAAAAATCCGATTGAAAAAGTTAGCTTAAAAAATTTATCCACCCAAAAAACACTAGCAGATCAGAAAAGAAAATATATTGAAACGGTTGAAAAGGTTACACAGTTAGATTATAATCAGTTTTTACGTTCGGTAATGTTAGCGCAAGGAGATTTTGCTTCATTTTTAACAGCAAAAGGTCCTAAAAAAGGAGAATTGTTAGAGCAAATTACTGGGGAAGAAATTTATAAGAAAATTGGACAAAGTATTCATGAAAGAAAATCTAAGGAAGAAAACAAACTAAAAGAGCTAGAGTCGAAAATTAATGCAGAAGATATTTTAAGTGAAGAGGCAAAAACTGAGTTATCTCTAAAAGATAAAAGTATTGATGAAGAGCTTGAAAAAACAGAAAAAGAAATAAAAACTACGCAGTTAATAGTAGATTGGTATGCAAAACAACAAAAACTAGCAAATGAAACTAAAGAAATAGAAAACAAATCTGAATTAATAGATACCTATATTAAAAAACATAAAGATATCTTAGATTTATTGGTTTTACATGAAAAAGCATTGCCTTTTAAAGAAACTATTGACAATTTTAATAGAATAGAAAAAAGTAAAAACGATAAAACAAAGCAATTAAAATTAATTGATGAAAATTTAATTGCTTTACAACCCAAAATAGAAAGCTTAGAAAAACAAGTTAAAAAAGAAACTACCGAATTAGATACTGCCAACAAAGATTTCACCAATTGGTTACCTAAGTTTGATATTATTACTAAATTAGATAACACTCTTAAAAATGAAACTGAAAACAAACAAAAAACAACGCTACAATTACAAGAAGTAATTGCTAAAACTAAAGTTTGTAAAGAAGAACTAAAAGGCTTTATCGAAAAAATAGACACCAATAAAGAGGCTATTAAAAAATCGGAATTGTTTTTAACAGAGAACCGTTTTTTAACAAAAGTAGATCTGGAAATTTCATCTTGGACTCAAGATTTAACGACTCTAAAATCAGACAAAAAATCATTAGAAGATGATATTAAATCCTGTACCTTAAAAAAGAAAGAAATAGAAAACACTTCTCTTCTTCTTAAAAAAGAAATGGTTTTATTAGAGGAAAAGAACGCTGATATTAAAAAAATTGAAGACGAATATACTGCTATATCAGAAAAATTAATTACCAAAGATCTTACGCTTCTTTTAGAGAAAAAAAAGAAAGTAACAGAAGCAACTTCTAATTGGAAACTATTTAAAAATCTTTCTGAACAAACTCTTAAAACTCAAAAAGAACAAATTGATTTATTAGAAAAGAAGAAATCTTTTTCAAACGAATTAAAAAAAGTACAAGGAGAATTAAAAATAATTACCAAAGATCTTCTAATTCAAGAAAAAGCAGTAACCGATGCTCTTAAAATCTTAGATTTGGAAAAAAGTATTGCAAAATATGAAACCGACCGTCAACATTTAATAAAAGACGAACCTTGTGGTTTATGTGGTTCTAAAGAACATCCATTTACAGACGATTTAAAAGCGGTTGATATTTCGAAATCAGAATTAGAAGTACATACTAGAAAAGAAAAGTTAAAAGAAATTACAACTACTAAAAATGCGTTCGACAAAAAAGAAGTTGAACTAAACACTTCTATAAGTAGCTTAAATACACAAATTACAGCAGTTGAAAAGGAATTAACTTCTTTTAAAACAAAAGCCGAAAAATTTTCTTTTGATTGTGAATTATCCAATCTTTCTAAAATAAATGCGGAGTTACTTTTAATAAACGAGCAAACAAAAACCTTAGATGATACTATAAAAACGGCTCAGGATTTACAACAAGTAAAAAATAAGTTATCGGAAGACATCAAAAGTAAAAAAACAGAGAGTAATACTCTAAAAACAACTGTTGCTACTCGTAAAGAAAAAATTAAAAACATAGAAACGGTTGTTAATTCTATTCAAAAATCCATCGATAAACTTACCAAAGTTTGCACTAATTTAGAAGAACAATTGACAACTAAATTAGCTACATTTAACTATAAATTACCTTCTGTTTTAGATACTGATGTTTTTATTCAAAAAATAGAAACTTCTATTGCAAAATACAATAAAACACAACTCTTTGTCAATGATTTAAAAGCTGACAGTAAATTACTTATTAGCAAGTTAGATAATAATAAAACACAGTTAAAAACCTTTGAAGAATCTGAAAAAAAACATCTAAAAGCTATTCAAAATAGTGATAGCATTTTTACAGAATTAAGCAACCAACGTAAAGAAATTTTACCTCTACACACAACTGTAGAACAAAAAAGAATTGCTTTACAAACTACTGTAAATAAATTAACAGATGTATTGGATATCAGCAAAAAAGAATTACAAAAACAATTAGATACAAAAAAAGAAAAAAACACTTTAAAGGAGCAAAATATAGAGGATCAAAAAAAGATAACTACAGAATTAAGCGCCTTAAAAACTACCTTAAATTCTCTAATCACTAATAGTGATTTTGATAGCAAACAAGCTATTGAAAAAGCCTTATTAAACAAAGAAGTAGTTTTAAGTTATACCGACAAAAAAGAACGTATAAAGAAAAACGAACACGAAATAAAAATATTAAAAGAACAAAACCTAAAAGAAATTAAAACACTAAATGCTTCTAAAAATTTTGAAATTAATGAAGTAGAAAGTAAATCTGTTTTAGAAAATGCACATCTAAAAAAGAAAGATTTTTTAACAGAAAAAGGTAAAATAGCCGAAGCTTTCAGAAAAAATAAAGAAATAAGAGATAGAAATAAAGATATTGATGCAAAGATAGATGCTCAAACAATTATTTGTAACGTATGGAAAGAGTTATTTAAAATTATTGGGAATTCTAAAGATGCTTTTAATGTGTATGTACAACGTTTAACCTTAAAACATTTACTCGATCTTGCCAATGTACATTTATATAAATTAAACAAACGGTATTCTTTAAAAATGGAAGAGGCTTACAAACCTAAAGAGGAACTTAACTTTAATTTAATAGATCATTACCAAACCGATCAAGTCAGATTGGTAGATACTTCTAGTGGCGGAGAAAAATTTATCATCAGTTTAGCTTTGGCATTAGGTTTATCGGATTTAGCGAGTAAAAATGTTCGAATAGATTCTCTTTTTATAGATGAAGGTTTTGGTACATTAGATAAAAATTCTTTAGAAACGGTTATTTCTACCTTAGAAACCTTACAATCGCAAGGTAAAATGATTGGTATTATATCGCATGTAGAAAATTTAAAAGAACGTATTTCTACACAAATTAAAATAACCAAAAAAAGTAGCGGTGTTAGTGTGGTAGATATTGTATAACCTCTTTTTAATACATTAAAATATTGTAACGAATGAACTTTTTTAGCTACTTATAAATAAAACCACTAGTTATGAATAAATATATGTCTCGTTTTCTTCGATTTTATCAATGTGAAATAAGAATGTTTAAACGAATTTTTGGGATAAAGTAATTTTTAAAAAATGAAAAAATTACTATTACTCGCCTTAATCTCCATCTTATTTTATAATTGTAATAATAGGTATGAAAAAAGTATTATCGGTACTTGGTATAGTTTAGATGAAAAAACAAAATTAACTTATACTACTGATTCTATATTTGTAAATGATATTACTCGAAAAGGAACTTGGAAAGCAGATAAAAATCAAATTACATGTAATTGGATACATCATTTCCAAGAAGATTCTATTATAAAAAACGAATATCTCTATCAATTAATTCATAGAAATCGTATCGTCCTATTTTATGAAAAGGATAGTAGTAAACAAGAAGTTTTCTTAAGATCTGCTAATTTTATTGACTACTTATTCAAAAAGAATGATATAAATATTAATTTAGAAAAGAATCACAATGCTAAATATAGTAAAACAGAAAATAAATATGGTATTAAAATATTTATTGGTTACAAAAATGATTCCCTTATTATTAAATCAGAATACTCTAAAAACTTAGACAATTTAGATTATGATATAGAAAGTATTTTAAAAGAAAACTCTCCTTTTTTAAAGAACGAATATGATGATTTCCACGATTCTTTTAAAAAACGAGTTAGTTTTAATAAATGGGTAAAGATGAATTTATATTACTCCATATTTGTAGATAAAAAAATACCTCAACATATTGTAGATTCTACTGTAAAAAAACTAAAAAACAGTAGTATTCAAAGAATATATCGAGCTTATAAAGCTAAAGAATCAAGGTATATTGATTTTTATAAAATTAAAGAAGTAAAACTATAATTCACTAGTTATTCACCTTCTTTCTTCAATAGATTAATATGACGAATTAAGCGCTCTACTTCTAAAGATATGGTACCATTATACACCCCTCTAATTCTTCCTTTTTTATCTATTAATATAAAATTTTCTGTATGCACAAAAGCATCTTCATCCTTTGTTTTCACAAAATCTTCATCTGCAAAATAGGCTTTTCGTGCTAAATCATAAATTTCTTTTTTATTTCCAGTAACTAAATTCCACTTCTCTGATACAATATCATTTTCTAAAGCATATTTTTTTAAAACGGAAACAGAATCTTTTGTAGGCATTACGGTATGAGATAATAATAGAACTTCTTTGTCTTCTTTAAATTTTTCTTGAATTTTACTCATGTTTTTTTCTAAAACCGGACAAATACCTGGGCAAGAAACAAAGAAAAAATCAGCTACATAAATCTTCCCTTCGTACGTTTTTTTCGTTACCGATTTCCCTTCCTGATTTAGTAAACTAAAAGCAGGAATGGTATGAATATCTAAATACTCAGGTGTATCTGTTGCTATCCATTCAGGAGTAAACAATGCCGAATTAAAAAAAGGCAATGTTGTTTCTTTATTTACTTTATTTGTTTCTTTACAGGATATGAAAAAAGTTAATAGTATAATTAATATGATTTTCAGATAATCATTTCTACTTAAACCTTTAACAAGGTATCTAAACTCCTTAATTTCAAGTTTTAATTTATATGGTATTAATTTTCTTGCTCTTTTAATTAAAACTTTCATCTATTATATTTACTGAATAACATTTTTTTAGTCCTATTAATCCAAATCGTTCTCCATTTTTAACTACAAAATTGGCTCTTATTTTTCCGTTTTCTTGCCACATTTTTTGACTTCCCTCCTCTTTTCCATCCACATAATTAAATACCTTCAATAATTGTTTATTTGAATACCATTCCTTTATTTCTCCATGATATTCACCATTTTTATTGAAATGATATACAAACATTTTTACTTCATTTTCATACCATCCTAAATGAATTCCTCTTTTTATTCCTTTTTTATAAGTTCGTTCAAACCATTTATTCCCATTTGTATACCAACCTTTATAGTACCCTTCTCTTCTCCCTTCAAAATACTGAGATTTTGTTTTCAATTTTTTATCCGAATAATATTCATTTATAATACCTGAATAAGGCGTTTTATGAAAAAACAAAACGCCATTTATTACTGTAAAATTCACATTAGATAGGTTCTTTTCTGTAGTAGGAATAACAACCGATTTTTCGCTTATTATTTCTTCTTTTTCAAAATTACACGCTGTAATTATACATAGTATTTGTAGAATAATTATTCTCTTCAACTTATTATCTTGTTACAGTTCCTGCTGTTCCATAAAAACCATTTCCGTTAAGATACGGATCTTCACTAGTTATGTGATAATGATAAATACCATTAGGAAAATCGGAAGTTGGGCCAACATGTCCGTGAAAATCATCTAAATCTGCATTGGTGATGGTAGTGCCATTTTCTGAAGAACCATACACAGGAAAACCATCTGACAGTAATCCTAAAAAAGCATCTTCTCCATAAGTATCTGTTAAAAACTTAGGCTTAATATGATAATGATATTGTGTATTTGCTGGATGCCCTAAATATTGATCGAAAGAATTAATTTCTCCGGTTAAAGGAGCGCCTCCAGCTGCATATTGATTAAAAAAAACGACCCCATTTCTTGAAATACCAATTGCTCCCATTGGTGTTGCTTCTTTGGTTTCTGCCTCTTCAGGGTTCAAAGGTATTCTAAAAGTTATGTTTTGTTCTCCTATAGATCCTGGATTTTGCCTCCAATCTGGGTTTGTTCCATTATAAGCTTCGTACAAAGGATTACTAGTATCCCAATACGGACTTTTGTGATTTGGTAAATCTTTTGTGGTAAAAGTTACTGTGTTTCCGCTAACAGAATAGGTTAACCCTGTACCTTCAAATTTGGATAAAATAGGTGTAATATCATAATTTGTTGCGACTGGTGTATCATCATCTTCATTATTAGTATTTTCATCGGAACTACAAGCATAAAACAAGCTTATAGTCATCGTAAACAGTAACAAGTTTTTAATTATAGTACTTTTTTTTATTGCATTCATATTTAAAATTATTTTTTGGGGAATTGAATTGTTTAATTAATTTCTTAATTTATTTACTTCTGAAATCAATGTATTTTTAATAGACTCATTATTAGAACTTAAAGGCAATTGATTTGTACTTAACAAATTGGGGTTTTCTAATGGATTCGCACTTAAATCATAAAATGCTTCTTCTCCATTAGCAAATAAAATATATTTATGTGTTGCGTTTCTAATGGTGTAATCTGATCCAGATCCATTATTTTCTCCTATTTCAGTGTATATATATTCTCTAAAATTAGAAATAGGAGTTCTTAATAATTCTTTAAAGCTTTTACTATCATTTAGTTCTGTAGTTCCAGTTCCTGCAATATCAGAAATGGTAGCAAATAAATCGGTGGTATTTAATAAACTATCATCCATTTCATTAAACCTTTCTACATTTTTTCCTAATACAATCATCGGAACATTAACACCTCCTTGATATACACTTCCTTTTGCTCTTCTAGTATTGTATTCCTGCACAACTTGACCTGGTGTACCATTGTCTCCAATAAAAATAATCACGGTATTCTCTTTTTCTTCTTGTGTCATAGAATTTAATAATCGCCCTATTTCTGTATCCATTGCTTCTAAAGCTGCCATATAATAAGATTGCGGATTCGAATCTATACTTGCTTGATCTGAAGGCAGTGACTGTGTATGAAGATTGTTCGGTGGTAAATGAAACGGCGTATGTGGTGCATTATAAGCCAACCATAAAAACCAAGGTTTACTTTGTTTATCAATCCAATCGATAGCTAAATCTGTAAATTTTGTAGTGGTATATTCATTAGAAGTAGTCGTTTGTCCGTTTTCTGTAAAATTCCAATTTGTGTACGATGCTACTCCTCCTGTTAAAAGACCTGCATAATAACCAACTCCCATTTGTGTAGGGTGTGTAGTGGTTTTAGACAAATGCCATTTACCAATTACTGCGTGTTCATAATTTGAATTGGTATTATCTAAATGTTTTTGTAGAGAAATCTCGGAAGTAGAAAGCTCATCATCTACTTTTAATACATTTGTTCTAAATCCATATTTACCCGTTAATATGCTAGACCGTGTTGGAGTACATGTTGGATAAGACCATAAATTAGTGAATCGAATACCCGAAGAAATCATTTTTTGAAGATTCGGCATTGTAGGTTTAATTGTTCCAACATTAAAACCTGGAGTTGCATCTAATCCCATATCATCTGCAATGATCAGTAAAATATTGGGGGTGCTGGGTTTTTCTTGATCTATGGGTTCTTCTGAAGAATTACTTTCTTTACTACATGATAAAATAAAGAAAGAGACAAATAGAATTGGGGCTAATAAAAATCTCATATTTTGTACTTTTTTAATCATTAGACCTTCTATATTTAAAAAGGTTTAAAAATTATGTTAAAAAAATACAAAAAAAATCTAATATAAAAAAGCATAAGACACTCATTTACATTAGATTTGAAGAGTTAATAAATTACTTATTTCAAGTATAATTTTTATCTATTAAATTTATTTTTATATGATTTGTTTTCTGTTTTTATGTAAACAGGTTTCACCTCTTTATTTTTAGTTTCTATTACAAAATCTATTAATTTATCGATATTTTTAAATAGGGTAGTTAAAAAATTCATACTAATTATTTTTGTGGTTATACATTATTTTAGACACTTATATTTTTAAAATGTCACAAACGATAAAAAAATAGTTGTGTATCTTTGCGCTATAAATTTATTTTTATGAAATTAATTATTTTAACAATTGGTTTATTAGCATTAGCGTTTGCTGGTATTGCTATAAAAATATGGGCTAAAAAAGATGGAGAATTTGCAGGTACTTGTGCTAGTCAAAATCCTATGTTAAACAAATCTGGTGAAGCATGCGGTTTTTGTGGCAAAACACCCGATCAATTTAACACTTGTAATGAACCTCAACACCAATAAAATAGAAAAGTTATAAATAAAGAGGTACTCAAACATATTGAATTAGCTAAAAATAATAACCAAACTTCTTTCAACTATTTGCTAGATGCTTTTTGGGCTAGCGTTTATGGTTATCAAATAAAAAAAGTAGGTAATGAAAATGATGCAGAAGATATAACCATACAAACTTTTGCAAAAGCATTTAACAAAATACACACTTTCAATCCTGAATACCAATTCAGTACGTGGTTAATAGCTATTTCTAAAAACGTACATCAAGATTTAGTAAGAAAACATAAATCATCTATTATTATAAAATCTACTTTAGAAAACAAAGAAGACTTATATAAAGTTATAGATACTACTCCTAGCCCAGAAGATAAAATAATAACAGAACAGAATTTAGCCAAATTACTGAAAGATATTAAAAAGCTAAAACCAAAATATCAAGAAGTAATTCATCTTCGTTTTTTTCAAGAATTAAGTTATAAAGAAATAGCTTTACAGATTAATGAGCCTATGAATAATGTTAAGGTGAAATTACTTAGGGCTAAGAAATTATTGGCAGAAATTATAAAAAAAAGTGATTCATGAAAAAAATTACCCTTAACACATTAGGTCCTGGTCTTTTATTTGCTGGTGCTGCAATTGGCGTTTCTCATTTAGTACAAGCAACAAAAGCAGGTGCCGAGTATGGTTTTGGATTACTTTGGGCATTATTAATAGCACATCTTTTTAAATATCCTTTTTTTAAGTTTGGTCCTAAATATGCTACTGCTACTGGAGAAAGCTTATTAGAAGGTTACAAAAAATTGGGTAAAGGATATCTTCTACTATATTTTATAGTGAATATAATTACTATGTTTATTATTCAAACTGCTGTAACCATTGTTACTGCTAGTTTAGCTTCACAACTTTTTGGTATTACTAACAATTTAGTTTTATGGTCTGTTATTTTACTAATCATCATATTATTAATACTATGGTTTGGTAAGTATTCTCTTTTAGATAAGTTAATGAAGTACATTATACTCTCACTTACTATAAGTACATTAATTGCTGTTTTTATTGCTATTTTTAAAAATGAATCTACCTACAGTTTCACTCCGTTTATTCCGAGAGAAATTGCCGAAATAGGATTTTTAATTGCTTTTTTAGGTTGGATGCCAGCTCCTCTTGATATTTCTGTTTGGCATTCTCTTTGGACTGTAGAAAAAGCAAAAAACACGACAAAAAAAATAACTGTCGAAAAATCTATACTTGATTTTAATATTGGTTATATAGGCACCATGCTTTTAGGTATCTTTTTTATTATACTAGGCACTTTAGTAATGTTTAAAACTGGAACTGAGTTTGCAACAACTGGAATTGGTTTTGCAACACAATTAATAAATATTTATACGCAAACTTTAGGAGAATCTTTTAAATTAATTATTGGTTTTGCTGCTTTTACCACCATGCTTAGTACAACAATTACAACATTAGATGCTTCTCCTAGGGCTATGGAAAAAGCTTCTTCTTTATTATTTAAAAACAATAAAAAATTAAATTATTGGTTTTGGATTTTATTTCTATCTATTGGTACTTACATAATATTGCAATTTTTCTTGAATAATATGTCTGTATTAGTAAAAATAGCTACTATTTTTTCTTTTTTAACGGCTCCAATTTTTGCCATATTAAACTTTAAATTAATTACTAGTAAGCATACTCCTAAAAAATTTCATCCTACCTCTTTTATTAAAGTTCTCAGTTGGCTTGGAATTCTTTTTCTTTTAATTTTTAGCTTTTGGTTTATCTCAACCTTAACAATTTAAAAAACTGAAAAACAACTACTTAAAAAAATAAATTAAAAAAAACTATAAAAAAACTATAAAAAAATTAAATTAGCATGATTTTTGGTCAAATAGATCAGACATCAAAATTAAACCCCAATATTAAAAATGCAAAATAGACGAATTTTATTTAAATCGGTATGTGTAATAATTACACTTTTTTCTCTCCAAAGTATTTTTTCTCAATCAGAAAAGTTACAAAGTGCTTTTACAGATAGTAGTATAAAAGTACACGGAAAATTACAAGCTGAAGATGGTAAATATAGATACGATTATCATGATGTGTATCAATCAGATTCAATTGCTAAAGATTTACAAGCAAGTGGTTATCATGGTGGCGGACCATCTTGGTTAGGTATTATTTATGGTGCCTTTAAAATTTGTGAAAACAATTTAATTGATGATTTAGAAATGAAAGTAGTAGTAACTGGTGTTACTTTTTGGAGTAGTAATAAAGAAGATCTTGAAAAGATTGGTAGAATTGTTACCATTGTTAAATCAGATACAGCATCACTTCAATTAGCAATTGATAAAGCTACTGAATTAGATATTATGCAATAAAAGATTCTTTGTAAATTTGCAATTCAAACTTTACTAAGAATGTCAGATAATATTGCTGTACCAATAAATAATAATGAACGTGTAAAAAAACCTAAATGGTTACGAGTTAAACTTCCTGTAGGTAAAAAATACACAGAGCTTAGAGGTTTAGTAGATAAATACAATCTTAACACCATTTGTACCAGTGGTAGTTGCCCTAACATGGGTGAATGTTGGGGAGAAGGTACAGCTACGTTTATGATTTTAGGAAACACCTGTACAAGATCTTGTGGGTTTTGTGGTGTTAAAACTGGTAGACCAGATACTGTTGAATGGGATGAACCAGAAAAAGTAGCTAGATCTATTAAGATAATGAAGATTAAACATGCTGTTATTACCTCTGTAGATCGTGACGATTTAAAAGATGGTGGATCTATTATTTGGAGCGAAACAGTACAAGCTATTAGAAGAGCGAATCCTGATACCACTTTAGAAACACTGATCCCAGATTTTCAAGGAAATGAAAAGTTAATTGATAGAATTATAGAAGTACATCCTGAGGTTGTTTCTCATAATATGGAAACTGTTAAAAGATTAACCAGAGAAGTAAGAATTCAGGCTAAATATGATCGTAGTTTAGGTGTTTTAAAATACCTAAAAGAAAATGGAATGAGAACTAAATCTGGTATTATGCTGGGGCTAGGTGAAACAGAAGAAGAAGTAATTCAAACCATGAAAGACGTTAGAAGCGTTGGTTTAGACATTATTACTATAGGACAATATTTACAACCTACAAAAATGCATTTACCTGTAAAAGAATTCATTACTCCAGATCAGTTTAAAAAGTACGAAACTATTGGTAAGGAAATGGGATTTATGTATATAGAAAGTGGCGCATTAGTTAGATCTTCTTACAAAGCACATAAACACGCTAAGTAAAATAATGTTTAATTATGAATTCCTTAACATAGCCCTTTTCAAATATTAAAAAAATGTAAATTATTCAAAAAAGCCAAAATTAAATCTTCATTATTCGTAATTTTGGCACAGATATTGGAATTATATAATTATTAACAATAATAATTGTTTTTCAATGTGTAAATTATTTGAATTAGTTGATTAACGAAAAACCACCTCTACGAGGTGGTTTTTTGATTTTATCAACTTAAAAAAATATACTATTCAATATATCCCATTTTTTTCATCCATTCATCGTTAAACATCTTACCTACATAACGACTTCCATGATCGTGAAAAAGAATAACTACTACGTCATCCTTCGTAAAATGATCCTTTAACTGTAAAGTACCCTTCATTGCTGCTCCTGCTGAGTTTCCTAAAAACATTCCTTCTTCTTTTGCTAATAACTGTGTATAAACAGCAGCATCTTTATCTGTTACTTTCGTAAAACCGTCAATAATATCAAAATTTACATTTTTAGGTAAAATATCTTCTCCAATACCTTCTGTTACATATGGATAAATCTCCTTTTCATCAAAAATTCCAGTTTCATGGTACTTCTTAAAAACAGAACCATACGTATCTATACCCCAAACTTTCACATCCGGATTTTGTTCTTTTAAATATTTACCTACCCCAGAAATAGTTCCTCCTGTACCTACTCCAACAACAAAATGAGTAACTTTTCCTTCTGTCTGCTCCCATATTTCTGGCCCCGTACTTTCATAATGTGCTATTGCATTGCTTGGATTATCATATTGATTTACATACCACGAATTCTCTGTTTCTTCTGCTAATCTTTTAGAAACTGAATAATAACTTCTAGGATCATCTGGTTCTACTTCTGTTGGACATACAACAACCTCTGCTCCTACAGCTTTTAAAATATCCATTTTCTCTTTACTCTGCTTATCAGATAATACAAATACACATTTATACCCTTTTACAATAGCAGCTAAAGCTAATCCCATTCCTGTATTTCCTGAAGTACCTTCTATAATAGTTCCTCCTGGCTTTAATCTCCCATCTGCTTCTGCATCTTCAATCATTTTTAAAGCCATACGATCTTTCACTGAATTACCTGGATTGAAAGTTTCATATTTAGACAAAACTAAACAAGGTAAATCTTCAGCTAGTTTATTTATTTTTATTAAAGGAGTATTACCTATAGTTTCTAATATATTTTTTGCGTAATTCATCTTCTATAATTTGTTGTGCAAATATAATTTGGTTTCTATTACTTTTAAGGTTTATTTGCATAAAAAAATCCCAATGTATGGGACTTTTAATATATAAATTAGATCTCTCTTATCTTTTAGTTAAACCAAATAATAAAAGATTTCATTTTAGCAATGTCTGGTATTTGTTCAATACTAACCTTTCTCATATTAATATCTTTTATTCCTAATTGCTCTTTATCTATGGCAATAGTAGCATTTAAATCATCTATAAATATAGTAGCAGATTTAAAAGATGTTTCAATTTTACTAATAGCATTATTTGCATTAATTTCACTAAAATTAGATCTAATATTTAAACCTTTGGCTGTTTTGAATCTATCATCAAAAATTTCAATACTTTTAATTGTAGATGTTGAGTCTAACTGTTCTTTAGGAACAATTGTTAATAAATGCTTTCCTCCTTTTTCATAAATTTGATATTCATCATCATCTTGAAAATAATCACTCCCTTTTGCTCCTTCACTTAAAATTTTAACAACAGAATCTTTTGCATAAAGCTCTTGTAGCTCTTGCATAGTAGTTTTGGTTGTTATTTGTCCTACTTTACCTTTAGTAATTGTGAAATTATCTTTTCCGCATTGTACAAAAACAACTGAAATACATAATGTTAATACAATTTTAAATAGTTTCTTCATATAAATTAATTTCTAGATATAACGACTGGTTTTACGTTTTAGTTTATAATACTTTTTTTAAAATACCAAATACAGCTCTTATAAATGTAGCACTAGTTAGTACTTTTACAAGAGGGTTTTGCCTTGTACTACTTCTTTTTGCAGATGTAGTTTTTTTCTTTCTTAGTTTTTCCTCTTCTTCTCTTCTGTCTTCTTCTGTTTTTTCTTTATTTATTTTTTCAATTTTCTTTCCTAATAACTCATAAGCACTTTCTCTATCTACTTCTTGGTTATATTTTTTTGCCAATTTAGAAGCATTTATGACATTTTGAATCTCTTTTTTTGAAAGAATATCCATTCTACTCATAGGTGCTCTTAGCATTGTTCTTGCCAAAGGAGTTGGTATTCCTTTTTCGTTTAATACAGAAACAAAGGCCTCTCCTATACCTAATTGAGTTAATACTTCGTTCGTATTATAATATTCTGAATCTGGATAGTTTTCTGCTGCTAATTTTAATGCTTTTCTATCTTTTGCTGTAAAAGCTCGCAAAGCATGTTGCACTTTCATTCCTAATTGTGCTAAAATATCTTCTGGTACATCTTTCGGATTTTGAGTTACAAAATACAAACCTATTCCTTTCGATCTAATTAACTTAACAATACTTTCTATTTGACTTAATAAAGCCTTAGAAGCTTCATCGAAAACCAAATGTGCTTCATCTATAAAAATAATTAATTCTGGTCTACCACTATCTCCTTGTTCTGGAAACGTTTCATATACTTCTGCCAATAACTGAAGCATAAACGTTGAAAAAAGCTTAGGTTTATCTTGTATATCTGTTAATCTTAAAACAGAAATCACTCCTTTTCCATCTTTATCAACTCTTGTTAAATCTTCTACTTCAAAAGATTTTTCACCAAAAAACAATTCTCCTCCCTGCTGCTCTAACTCTATTATTTTACGAAGAATAGCACCTGTACTAGAAGAAGATATACGTCCATATTCTTCCGAAATTTCCTCTTTTCCTTCAGCAGTTACAAATTGTAACATTTTTTTAAAATCTTTTAAATCTAGTAATGGTAAATGATTATCATCACAATATTTAAATATAATAGCTACTATACCCGACTGTGCTTCTGTTAAATCTAATATTCTAGATAATAAAACTGGTCCGAATTCAGAAACTGTAGCTCGTAAACGTACCCCATCTTGTTCAGATATAGATAATATTTCTATAGGAAAACCTTGAGCATTAAATGGTACTCCTATTTTTTCATGCCTTTCATCAATCTTTGGATGTCCTTCACTAGCAGCTGCCAATCCGCTTAAATCTCCTTTTACATCCATTAACAACACAGGAATTCCTTGTGCAGACATATTCTCTGCTAAAACTTGTAATGTCTTTGTTTTTCCTGTACCTGTTGCTCCTGCTATTAAACCATGTCTGTTTAATGTTTTTAAAGGAATATTTACCAATGCATTTGTAATGGTTTCTTCCCCTAACATACCTGCTCCTAATGTTATAAAATCGCCTTTCGTTTTATATCCTTCATTTATATAATTAAGGAAAGCTTCCTTTTGACTCATTGTACGTTATTTTTGATAAAAATACTATTAATATTAGCATTTCAAAAAAATGAGAACTAATTTATTTCATCAAATTTTATTAGGTTTTAATTACATTTGTTAATCAACTCAAAAATAGGGATACATGAAGCTAATAAAATTTTTAAGTATATGTGTAATAGTTTTAAGTTCTTGCAAAAATACTACAGAAAAAGAAATTATTGTTGAAAAGGTACAAAAAGCGCCTCTTATTTTTCATAAATCGAAATTAGAACGCAAAAAAAACGCTCCTTTTTCAGATGCTGTGGAAGTTGGCAATACTCTATATTTGGCAGGACAAGTTGGTATTCATCCTGAAACAGGAAAATTACCAGAAGGTGGTATTGCCACTGAAACAAAACAAGCTTTAGAAAACATTAAAGAAGTATTAAAAAACCATGGTTCAGATTTAGAACATGTGGTAAAGTGTACAGTTATTTTAACTTCCACAGACGATTTTTCTGAATTTAATAAAATTTTCCGCGAATATTTTCCTAAAAATAAACCAGCAAGAACTACATTTGCAGGCGATTTGCTTGTAGGAGCAAAAATAGAAATAGATGTAATAGCGGTAAAAGTAGATGGATTTAAAGACGCAAGAGTTAATTAAAAAAGGAAAAATGCTTCCTTTAATGGAAGAGTTTTATACTATTCAAGGTGAAGGTGCTCATACGGGTACAGCTGCTTATTTTATTAGAATAGGTGGTTGTGATGTTGGTTGTCATTGGTGTGACGTTAAAGAGAGCTGGGATGCTAACTCTCATCCTCCTACATTAACAGATTTAATTGTTAATAATGCGAAAAAACATGCAGAAACAGTGGTAATTACTGGTGGTGAACCTTTAATGTGGAGTTTAGATTATATTACACAGCAACTTAGAGAAAAAGGGATTAAAACACATATAGAAACTTCTGGAGCTTATCAATTTTCTGGTATTTGGGATTGGTTTTGTTTGTCTCCAAAGAAAACAAAACTTCCTCTTAAAAAAGCTTATGAAGAAGCAGATGAATTAAAAATGATTATTCATAATAAAAACGATTTTGAATTTGCTGAAAAAGAAGCTGCAAAAGTTAATGATAACTGTTCTTTGTTTTTACAACCTGAATGGAGCAAGCGAGAAACTATGATTCCTTTAATTATAGATTATGTAATGAAATATCCTAAATGGAAAATATCTTTACAAACACATAAATATCTTAATATTCCTTAGAAATTAAAAAAATAGCCAAATCGAAAGATTTGGCTATTTTTTTATCCTGCTATTTAACCGATATTGTAGTTATACATTTTTAACTTTTATTTTACTCAAATAATGAGTATCTTTATTCTATGGCACGAACTATTGATATTCAGGTT
>CANMJA010000049.1 GCA_947498055.1 uncultured Tenacibaculum sp. | reverse complement strand
GTGGGCGCGAAGGGATTCGAACCCCTGACCCCTTGGGTGTAAACCAAGTGCTCTGAACCAACTGAGCTACGCGCCCTTTGTTGTTATTGCGGGTGCAAATATAGAATGGTTTTTCTTTTTGACAAAATAAAGAGACCTTTTTTTTTAAAAAAACACACTTTTTTATAACAAAAAATTATAACCAACTATAAATCAACCTCAAAAATTTATTTTCTATTTCCCTATTTGATAATATTCAAATCCTTTTTCTTCCAAATCAAAAACACTGTACTGATTTCTCCCATCAAAAATAATAGGTTGTTTCAATTGTTTTTCTATTTCAAAAAAATCTGGTGATCTAAATTCTTTCCATTCTGTTAACAAAATAAGACTGTCCGCTTCTTGTAAAACCTCATACTTAGAATTGTAATATGAAATATTCTCTACATCTTTTAAATAAAATTCCTGTGCCTCTTCCATCGCTTTCGGATCATAAGCTTTAATTTTAGCACCTCTTTTCACCAACTCTTTTATCACATAAATAGAAGGTGCCTCTCGCATATCATCTGTTCCAGGCTTAAAAGACAATCCCCAGAGAGCAAATGTATAAGACGATAAATCTTCTCCAAACCTCTTTATTATTTTATTAGAAACAACAAACTTTTGTCTATTATTCACTTCTTCTACAGCTGAAATTAAATCTGCTTCGTAATTATATTCTTCCGCAATCTTTTTTAAAGCTCTTATATCTTTAGGAAAACAAGAGCCTCCATATCCTGCTCCTGGGTATATAAAACTATATCCTATTCTTTTATCTGAACCAATGCCTACTCTAACATTATTTACATTAGCCCCTACTTTTTCACAAATATTTGCTATCTCATTCATGAATGAAATTTTTGTAGCTAACATTGCATTTGCTGCATATTTAGTCATTTCAGCAGAACGAACATCCATAGTAATATATCTATCGTGTGTTCTAAAAAAAGAACTATATAATTGCTTCATTTTCTTAAAAGCATATTCACTTTCTGCTCCAATAACAATTCTATCTGGTTTCATAAAATCATTAATGGCATCTCCTTCTTTCAAAAATTCAGGATTAGACACCACGTCAAATTCTACGGTAAGGTTTCTTTTTTGCAACTCTTTATTTATTGTCGCTTTTACTTTATCGGCAGTTCCTACAGGAACTGTAGATTTGTTTACTACTACCAATCTACCTTGAATATTTTTACCTATTTCTTTAGCTACTGCTAACACATATTGTAAATCTGCAGACCCATCTTCTCCCATAGGAGTTCCAACTGCTATAAATACTATTTCTGCTTTTAAAAGGTTTTCTTTTAATTCTGTAGAAAAAAGCAAATTCTTTTTATCTACATTTTTTTTAACTAGAGCTTCTAACCCTGGCTCATATATTGGCAAATAACCTTCTTTTAATCTTTCTATTTTCTTTTTATCTATATCAATACAAGTTACTCTATTTCCCATTTCAGAAAAACAAGTTCCTGATACCAACCCTACATAACCCGTTCCTACAACTACTATATTCATTATATAAAATTAAATTTTAATGTAAATCATTATTTTAAAAACATGATGAATTCCGTTTTCTTCTAAATTACTTCTGCAACTACAAAGGTACTTCCTCCTACATAAATTAAATCATTTTCTTTTACTTCTTGTAACGCTTTTTGATAAGCTTCCTTTACAGATGTAAATTTACTTCCTTTTAAACCATATTCTTTACCTTCTTTAAATAAATCATCTACATTCATGCCTCTTTCTATCTTTGGTTTACAGAAATAATACACTGCTTTTTCAGGAAATAAAGATAAAATTTCTTTTAAATTCTTATCTGAAACAACTCCCAAAACTATATGTAATTTTCTAAAACTTTCTTTTTTCAATTGTTTCATAACATAAGCTAACCCTTCTTTATTATGTGCAGTATCACATATAACTTTGGGGCTTTCTTTAAGAATTTGCCACCTTCCTTTTAAATTGGTATTCTTCACTACATTGCCGAATCCTTTAACAAAAGATTCTTCCGAAACATGAAACCTTTTTATTTTTTTTAAACTTACAACTGCTGTTTTTATATTTTTCTTTTGATAATCTCCTAACAGATCTGTTTTATATTTTTCTGTATTTTCTTCGGAAGCAAAAGTAATTTCTGAATACAGTTCTTTTGCTTTTTTCTTAAATATGTTTTTAATGGATTCTTGCTTTTCTCCGATTACTAAAGGAATGTTCGTTTTTATTATTCCTGCTTTCTCTTTTGCTATTTTCTCTAAAGTGTCTCCTAGAATTTGCGTATGGTCTAAACCTATGTTTGTAATCACCGAAACTTCTGGTGTTATTATATTTGTAGAATCTAATCTTCCCCCTAAACCTACTTCTATTATTGCAATATCTACCTTTTCTCTTACAAAATAATCAAATGCCATTCCTACCGTCATTTCAAAAAATGATAATTGATTTTCTTCGAAAAACATCTTATGTTTTGTTATAAAACTTACTACTTCTTTTTTAGAAATTTCTTCTCCGTTAATTCTAATTCTTTCTGTAAAGTTTTTAAGATGTGGTGATGTATACAAACCTACTTTATAACCTGCTTCTTGCAAAACTGACGCCATCATATGACTTGTGGATCCTTTTCCGTTAGTTCCTCCTACATGTATAGACTTAAATTTATTTTCTGGATTATTAAGGTAGGTTGCTAATTTAAGTATGTTTGTTAAATCTTCTTTATATGCCTTTTTACCTTGATTTTGATACATAGGTAATTGGTTGAACATCCAATTAACTGTTTCTTCGTAATTCATTAATTTAATGTAATTTTATAGTATAACGGCCAAGACTCCTACTATGATTGTATTATTTAGATAAAGAAAACTTATAAATAATAGTTCCTCTTTGTTTATCAGGAGCTTTTCCGTCTGCATTCCATTTTGTTTTTAAAGCTGCTTCTTTGGCTGCTTTAAATAAACATGGTGCAGAGTTTGTAGTACCTCTACTACCTGGTTTTGCTTTTATTACATTTCCGTTTTTATTAACTTCTATGCTTACTACTACTGTTCCTTCTTCTTGACAATCTGGTTTCTCTATAGGTTTTGCTAATGCTTTTCTTCCTGCTAAATTATAATTACCTCCAGAACCACCTCCTGTTTTTCCGTAATATTTACTTGAATTAGGGTCTCCGCTTTTATCGCCTTTCAGTCCAGCTACTTTATCATCTCCTTCACCTTTTTGAGTTTCCCCTTCAGACGTATCTCCTTTCAATAAACTATTTAAAGCATCTGTAGCTGCTTTGGATGGTTTTGGTTTCGGCTTAGGTTTTGGTTCTTTTTTCTCTTTAATTTCTTTTGGCTTTTCTTCCTTTTTTTCTGTTTTTTCAATAACAGGTGCTTCTTTTACTGCATCGTTTGTTATTATCTCTTCTTCTACAAATTCTTCTGTGGTTGTTTCTTCTACTTTTTCTTCAACAATCTCTTCTTCCTTTACAGATTCTTCTGCTTTTGGCTCTGAAGCTTTCACTTTTTCAACAGGCTCACCACTTCCTACATTTGAATCTCCATAATTTATTGCAATACCATATTCTATTGGTGGGTCTAAATATTTCATACCTAAACCATACATCATAAATAATAATAACACTAAAATTACTGAAGTAATTACCGCTGACCTCTTTTTATGTTCTGTATCAAATAACTGCATATTATTTTCCTTTTACGGCCAATATCATTTTTAATTTATTCCTATTTGCTATGTCAATTATTTTCATGACATTTTTATAAGGCACATCTTTATCTCCTCTAATAACTACTGTTTTTTCTTTATTTGTTCCTACTTTTATCAATAATTCTTGTTCTAAGTTATTTGGTGCTATTTTAGATTTATTGATAAAAAAATCAGACTCTTTAGTTATGGTAACAGCTACAGATTTACTATTTTCTGTTTTTCCACCAGCTTTTGGTAATAAAACATCAATTGCACTTACTGTTACTAGTGTAGATGTCAACATAAAAAATATCAACAACAAAAAAACAATATCTGTCATAGACGACATGTTAAAACTAGGATCTACTTTGTTTCTACCTCTTAAATTCATTTTTATAATTTACAACTTTATACAGGTTCATTTAATAAATCTAAAAACTCTACCGATTTGGCTTCCATTTGATATACTACTTTATCTGTTTTTACTACTAAATGATTATACGTAACATAGGCTATAATACCTACAATTAAACCGGCTACGGTAGTAGTCATTGCTGTATACAAACCATCTGAAAGCATTTTTATATCTATTTGCCCTCCTGAATTGGCTATTTCATGAATAGCAACAATCATTCCGATTACTGTTCCTAAAAAACCAATCATAGGTGCTGCTCCGGCTATAGTAGCTAAAACAGAAACGTTTTTCTCTAATTTGTAAACCTCTAATTTACCCGCACTCTCTATTGCTGTATTAATATCTTCTAATGGTTTTCCAATACGTGAAATTCCTTTTCCTACTAATTTTGAGGTTGGTGTATCTGTACTTTCACATAAAGACTTTGCAGATTCTATATTTCCGTTAAGTACAAAATCTCTAATTTGATTCATAAAGTTCTCGTCTACTTGAGAAGCTGCCTTAATTGCAAAAAATCTTTCAAAATAAATATATAATGCCAATGCTAGTAAGACAAATAAGATAGCAATAATAACCTGCCCACCAGGTCCGCCATCTTTAATTAGTTGAAAAATAGATAATGTTTTTTCTTGATTTTCTTCTTTTGAAATTTCTTCAGCTATTTCTTGAATAAATAATAACATAAAATAGAATTATGACTTTTTAATGTAACGATTTCTTTTATTTAAAATTATAAAAAATAAATCCTGAATTAAAAATTCAGGATTTAAATTTTAATAAATATACTATAATTTATTTATGACAATACAATTTTAACCATTATATATCCTAATCCTCCTAATACAATTGTATAAGGCAATGCCATTTTAACCATTTTACCATAAGATAAATTAATTAATGGTGCTAATGATGATGTTAGTAAGAATAAAAATGCAGCCTGCCCATTTGGTGTTGCTACACTTGGTAAATTTGTTCCTGTATTAATTGCAATTGCTAACTTTTCAAATTCTTCTCTTGAAATTGCTCCATTTTGAAATGCTTGCTGTACTTCTCCTATATATACTGTAGCTACAAATACATTATCACTAATAGCTGATAAAAATCCGTTTGCTAAATAAAACAGTCCTGGTTGTGACGATTTAGGCTGCTGTAAAGCCCAATTAATTATTGGACTAAACAAATGTTGTTGATGAATCATTGCTACAATAACAAAAAACACTACTAACAATCCTGTAAATGGTAATGCTTCTTCAAAAGCATGCCCTAGTTTATGTTCATCTATAATTCCCATAAAAGCAGTTTGTACAATAATTAAAGCCAATCCTATAAAACCTACTGGTGCAATATGTAATGCTAAACCTATAATTAATAGTATAGCAGATACTCCTTGTATTATTAAACCATACTTTTCTTTATCTGTTCTTTGTTTATCTTCCTCTATAGTATAGTTCTCTATAATTTCTGCAGCTGCTTTCGGAAGTTTTGCTCCAAAACCAAACCATCCTGTAGTTTCTAATAATGCTGTTGTTAATAAACCTCCTACTAAAACTGGTATTGTAATATTTGCCATTTTTAAGAAAAAAGTAACAAAATCCCATCCTAATCTTTCTCCTATCAGTAAGTTTTGAGGTTCTCCTACTAAAGTACAAACACCTCCTAATGCTGTACCTACAACACCATGCATTATTAAACTTCTTAAAAAACTACGAAACTGTTCTAATGTTTCTCCACTTAGTTCTTCCCTATCTAAAACCCCATCTTTATCATAATCGGAAGAACTAGAGTTAATTTTATGATACACTCCATAGAAACCTACAGATACACTTATTAACACTGCCGTAACTGTTAATGCATCTAAAAACGCAGATAACACAGCTGCTAAGAATACAAATAATAACGATAATGCTAGTTTTGATTTTATTTTAGTAAATACTTTGCTAAAAATATACATTAGTAAAGGTTTCATAAAATAAATACCTGCTACCATAAATACTAATAAAAGGATCACATCTAAATTATGTTCTACCTCTAAAAGAACTCCTCCTTTTATTGCTTTTCCTGCTTCATCATATAATACTTTACCATGATCTGTTTTATACATTGGGTGTGCCAAACCTAAAACAATAGCTTGTATTGCTAGTAATCCCCCAGATTGTAGCGGATAACATTTTAAAGCCATCGCTAGTGTAAAAATAAATTCACCTATAAAAAACCATGAAGTTATTGTTTTCCCAAAAGCAAAAAGGGAAATCACATTAAAAATTAAAAACCCAATCATGGTCATTTTAAACCATTTAGGACTATTTCCTAAAAAATATTTTAACATAATTATATTCTATTTAATTGATTTTGATTAAATTAATTCTTTTAGCGCTATTTCAAATGCGGTTTCACTAATATTTGTTTTAGAAGCATTTTTAGCGTATGTTATTTGTAAAGCTTTTTTTATAGTGTTAGAAGTATCATTAAAAATAGCTTCATCATTCATAGAAACTCTTTTCTCCATAAAATAAGCAAAAACTCTAGCCATACCACAGTTAGAGATAAAATCTGGAATTAAACTTACTTTCTTATCTGTATCTTCCATTATAGATCCGAAAAATATTTCTTTGTCAGCAAAAGGAACATTAGCTCCGCAAGAAATAACTTCTAAACCTGTATTTATCATTTGATTAATCTGCTTTTGCGTTATTAACCTTGAAGCCGCACAGGGTGCAAAAATTTCACATGGTAAATTCCATACTCTTGCATTCATTTCTTCAAATGGAATCATGTTCTCTGCTACTAAAGTATTTCCATCTTTATGAAGAAACATTTCTCTAATTTCTTCAAAAGAAAATCCTTCTTCTTTAATAACTCCTCCTACTCTATCTATAATACCTACAACCTTAGCTCCCATTTGTGCTAAATAATAGGCTGCTGCAGACCCTACATTTCCAAAACCCTGAACTACTGCTTTTTTACCAACTACTGTTCCTCCATAAATACTGTAATAATGTTTAACTGCTTCTGCAACTCCATATCCAGTTATCATATCAGCAACAGTGTATTTTTTGGCTATATTAGGAGAAAAATCTTCACTCTCTAACACCTTAATTACACCATGTCGCAATTGACCTATTCTATTTATTTTATCAGCTTCTGTTGGTTTGAAATGTCCATTAAAAACTCCTTCTTGGGGATGCCAAACTCCACAATCTTCTGTAATTGGAATTACTTCATGAATTTCATCTACATTTAAATCTCCTCCTGTTCCATAATAATTTTTAAGTAATGGAGAAACGGCTTTATACCATCTTCTTAACACTCCTTCTTTTCTAGGGTCATGCGGATCGAAATTGATTCCCGATTTAGCTCCTCCAATAGCTGGTCCAGATACAGTAAACTTAACTTCCATTGTTTTGGCTAGAGACATTACTTCGTACTTATCTAATCCTTTACGCATTCTAGTACCTCCACCGGCTGCTCCTCCTCTTAGGGAGTTTATGACTGTCCAACCTTCAGCTTCTGTTTCAGAATCTTTCCAATTGAAAACTATTTCTGGTTGTTTTTCTTCGTATTTTTTTAATAATTCTTTCATTATCTATTTTATAAATGAATTTAACTTTATTTTTTCCCTTACACATTAAAAATATCTCCTATTGAAAAGCTAAAGCTGATTCATCTTTTAATTTTTTTTATTCGATTATTACAAAATTACCATAAAAAACTTATTTCTCCTCTAGAAACTTTAGAAATAAGACGCGCTAAATTACAATAAGAAACTCTAAGGTCAAAAAGAGTTTCCTAAGTTTACTTTTTTTTAACATCCTTTTTTTCTAATGATCATTTTAACTAAAAGTATTATTTGGAAAAAAGAATTTCCCTGAAGAATGATCTTTACTAGCTCCTGTAACAGATTGTAAACAATTTATTTTATTTTCAATTCTAAGTAATCCTAAAAATGCAAATATTAAAGCTTCCTTAAAATCTATTAATTCTTTTTTAGGTAAATTAATTTTACTAGATATTTTACTTTCTATTTTTGCTATTAAAAATTTATTAAATGCTCCTCCGCCAGTAATTAAAACTGTTCCTTCTTTTATCTTTTTGGCTATTTGGTAAGCTGCATGTTCTATAAAAGTTCTTAAAACAGATGGAATATCTATTTCTAATTTATCTATTAAAGGATAAATTTCTCTTTGAACCCACTCTAAACCTAACGATTTTGGAGGTGCTTTTTTATAAAACGTTAATTCATTTAATTCTTTAAATAACAACTCATTTAGTTTTCCTTTACTTGCTATTTCTCCACCATTATCAAAATTAAGACCTAGTTTTCTTGCGTAAAAATTCAGAACAATATTAACTGGGCATATATCAAATGCCTTTCTTTTATTATTTTCTCTGTAGGATATATTTGCAAAACCACCTAAATTTAAACAATAAGCATATTTCGAAAACAATAATTCGTCTCCAATAGGAACTAGTGGTGCTCCTTGACCTCCTAATAAAACATCTTGTGTTCTAAAATCACAAACAACCCTACAGTTTGTTATGTTCGCTATTTCTTGTCCGTTCCCTATTTGTAAAGTAATTCCTTTTTCTGGTTGATGATGAACAGTATGCCCATGAGAAGCTATAAAATCAATGTTTTTTATAGCAAACGCTTCTATAAATTCATTTACTTTAATTCCTAAATATTTTCCAAACTCTATATCTAAAATCTTTAATTCTCCTTTTGGTAAAGAGATTGCTTGTTGAAGTTTTTCTTTCCACTCAAAACCATACTCAACTGTATAACAATTTATTATGTCAAAAAAATTAGAGCCACTTTCAAATTTAACATAAACTATATCTAAACCATCTAATGACGTTCCTGACATTAACCCTATGCCATATGTAAATTGATTCTGCATAAGGTAAAAATAGTAAAAGCGTATTGAAAAAATGATATTAAAGAAGTATCTTTGGGAGCATTTTAAAAATTAATAACGATAACGATATAGTATGGATTTTAGTCTTACAGAAGAACATTTAATGATACGTGACGCTGCTCGCGATTTTGCGCAGAATGAATTATTACCAGGTGTTATTGAAAGAGATGAAAAACAAGAGTTCCCAGATGAATTAGTTAAAAAAATGGGAGAGCTTGGTTTTATGGGAGTAATGGTTGACCCAAAATATGGAGGTAGTGGTATGGATACTATTTCTTATGTGTTAATTATGGAAGAATTGTCTAAAATTGATGCTTCTGCTTCTGTAATGGTATCTGTTAATAATTCTTTGGTTTGTTATGGATTAGAAGCTTATGGTTCTGAAGAACAAAAACAAAAATATTTAACAAAATTAGCTACTGGTGAACAAATTGGTGCTTTTTGTTTAAGTGAACCTGAAGCTGGTTCTGATGCTACTTCTCAGGCTACAACTGCTGAAGATAAAGGAGATTATTATTTATTAAATGGTACGAAAAACTGGATTACTAATGGAGGTCGTGCTGGTGTGTATTTAGTAATTGCCCAAACGGATAGAGAAAAAGGACATAGAGGTATTAATGCTTTTATTCTTGAGCAAGGAATGGAAGGTTTTCATATTGGTCCTAAAGAAGATAAATTAGGAATTCGTGGTTCTGATACACATACCTTACAGTTTAACGATGTAAAGGTTCCTAAAGAGAATAGAATTGGTGAAGATGGATTTGGTTTTAAGTTTGCTATGAAAACTTTATCTGGTGGACGAATTGGTATTGCTGCACAAGCTTTAGGTATTGCTGCTGGTGGATATGAATTAGCTTTAAAATACTCTAAAGAACGTAAAGCTTTTGGTACTGAAATTTGTAATCATCAAGCTATTGCTTTTAAATTAGCTGATATGTATACAGAGATTACTGCTGCTCGTCATTTAGTAATGCAAGCTGCTTGTGATAAAGATAATGGTAACGATTATACTCGTTCTGGTGCAATGGCTAAATTATATGCATCTAAGGTTGCTATGGAACATACAGTAGAAGCTGTTCAAATTCATGGTGGTAATGGTTTTGTTAAAGAATACCATGTAGAGCGTTTAATGCGTGATGCTAAAATTACCCAAATTTATGAGGGTACATCTGAAATTCAGAAAATTGTTATTTCTAGAAGTTTAATAAAAGAATAAATTTTATTCAAAAATAGTAAGTTTTAAAAAACCCATCGCTTGATGGGTTTTTGTATTTTTATGGCATGGATAATTTTAAGAAACTAGACAATCCTGTTTGGCATTCGCTTTGTGAGACTCATAAAAAAATTGCTTTAGATTTTGAGGGTATGAAATTTTATCGCCCAGAATTTTGTGCTTTTGGTAGTTTTATGGGGTCTAATAATATTGAAAAGGCAATGAAAACTTATTCTAAACTAGTAGATAGTTTTTATATAGTATCTAAAACAATACCCAAACATCCAAATGTTCTTACCTTGCAAAAAGCGGTTAGTTGTGAGCAAATGATTTTAAATTTACCTTCCGATTTAATATTATTAGAACCTGATTCTAGTATTGTTAAATTAACTAAAGCACATGAAAAAGAGTTGTACGAATTAATTATGCTGGTAATGCCCGGCACTTACAGAGAAAAATCTTTTGAAATAGGTGATTATTATGGTATTTTTAAAAATAACCTACTAGTAGCAGCTACAGGTGAACGCTTACAAACTAATAGTTTTATTGAAATAAGTGGTGTTGTTACACATCCTGATTATATTAGAAGAGGATTTGCTAAAAAATTAGTGCATTATACTTCAAAACAAATCATTAAAAAGAATAAAACACCTATTTTACATGTAATGGATACTAATTTTGGTGCAATTAAATTGTATAAAGATTTAGGTTTTCAAATTACAGATAAAATATTCTGGATTTATTATACAAAAAACAATTAATTATTTAAACGTTATTTTATGCAAATGTAAGCCAGAAGCTGGAGCTATTGTTCTTCTAAATTCTTTGGTTATATTTCCTTTTAAACTTTCTTGTATAAAATTTAAATCTATCGAACCTCTTCCTAACTCTATTAAAGCTCCCATCATTAAACGTATTTGATTTCTTAAAAAGCCTTGTCCTTTAACAATAAGTATGTAACTTTTTTCAGGAAAAAAAGAAGCTGTTAATTCTGTGTTTTCTGTTATTCTACAAAAATCTACTGTTCTATTTACTATTGTTTTTTCAGATGGTTTCACACAAAACAAACTAAAATTATGCTCCCCTTCAAATAATTTTGCTCCTTCTTTCATTAATTCAATATCCAAGTCATCTAAAAAACCAACTAAAAATGGTGCACAATATGGATGGTTTTTCTCTCCAAAAGAAAAGTAATATCTATATTCTTTTTCCTTTGGATGTTGAATAATATTAAATTTTGGGTCTTCAATTTTCTCTATAGAAATTCCTTTAAGATCACTTGGCGAATTTATATTAAACACATTTACAAAAGTATTTTCATCTATAATCTCATCTATAAATAACTGAAATGCATAATCTGTAGAAGAGACTTTTGCATCTGTTCTTCCAACTCCTATTGTTTTAAACCGAACATCTTCGTACATAAATTTAAAAGTTTTATCTACTCCTAAATGAATGGTTTTTAAATTAGGTTGTTTTTGCCAACCATGAAATCGAAATCCTAAATATTGAAATCGTACTAAATACGAATATTTGTAACTCATAATGCAAAATTAATGAAGTTTGTTTTCACTACAACCTGTAATTTTGTTTTATAACAAATACGATTGTTTTGCTATTTCCAACTCTTCATTTGTAGGAATTACTAACAGTTTTACTTTAGAACTATCGGTACTTATTTCTGTTAACTTTTTTGCTCTTATATTATTTTTTACCACATCTATATCAATTCCAAAAAAATCTAAATCTTTACAAACTTTCTCTCTTATTAATGACGAATTTTCTCCTATTCCAGCGGTAAAAACTATTGCTTCAACACCATTCATTGCTGCTATATACGAACCTATATATTTTTTAATTCGGTATACATTTATATCGAGTGCTAATAAACAATCTTTATTTCCTTTAGCAGCTTCCGATTCAATGTCTCTTAAATCGCTGTATCCAGTTAAACCGTACATGCCACTTTCTTTTTGCAATAAATTATTTACTTCTTTTATATCATAGTCAAGGTTATTTACTAAATAAAAAATTAATGTATGATCTATATCTCCACATCGTGTTCCCATAACCAAGCCTGTAACAGGGCCAAAACCTAAACTATGATCGATACTTTTTCCGTTTTTAACAGCAGAAATACTACAGCCATTCCCTAAATGAATAGTAATAATTTTTGTTTTGTCTTTTTTTAAATATGTTTTTGCTTTTTCTGAAACATATTTATGACTAGTTCCATGAAAACCATATAAACGAATTTGATGCTCTTTTAAAAACTTTTTAGGTATTGCATATGCATATGCTTTTTCAGGAATTGTTTGATGAAAAGCGGTATCAAAAACGGCTACTTGTTTTGCTTTTGTAAAAATAGACTCTGCTACCAATATTCCTTCTAAATTTGCAGGATTATGCTGAGGCGCTAATGAAAACAATGTTTTTATTTCTTCTTTAACTTCTGCTGTTATTTCTGTTGTTTTTGTAAAAGTCCTTCCTCCATGAACCACTCTATGGCCTACAACTTCTATTTCTTCTGTAGATGATATTACTCCTATTTTTGTATCTAATAATAAAGCTACTACTTTTTCTAAACCAACTTTATGATTTTTAATTTCAATAGTCTCTTTTATTGAATTTGCTTCTGATTCATAATGAACCACTCCATTTTCTAAACCAATTCTTTCTATTAAACCAGAACAAATAACTTCTTCTTCGGGCATATGAAACAATTGATATTTAATAGAAGAACTTCCTGAATTTATGACTAATACTTTCATCTTATATTTTAAAATAGTACACAATCTTAGAACAAGCGCTATAAATTACACTTTGCTATTCTATGATTAAAAGTGATTTTTTATTCTTGTGCTTGAATTGCGGTTATAATAATAGTGTTATAAATATCTTCAATAGTACAACCTCTACTTAAATCGTTAACTGGTTTTTTTAACCCTTGTAACATAGGACCTATTGCCAAAGCTCCTGTTTCTCTTTGTACTGCTTTGTAGGTATTATTTCCTGTATTCAAATCTGGAAAAATTAACACATTTGCTTGACCAGCTACTTTAGAGTTTGGTAATTTCTTCTTTCCTACAGTAGGATCCACTGCCGCATCGTATTGAATAGGACCTTCTACTTTTAAATCTGATCGTTTTTCTTTTACAATTTCTGTTGCCTTTCTTACCGTTTCTACATCTTCTCCTTTACCAGATGCTCCAGAAGAATAAGATAACATCGCTATTTTAGGGTCAATACCAAATGCTATACTAGAATCAGCAGATGATATAGCTATTTCTGCTAATTGTTCTGCTGTTGGATTCGGATTTATTGCACAATCTCCAAATACTGAAACTCGATCTTCTAAACACATAAAGAAAATAGAGGAAACTACATTAAAACCTGGCTTTGTTTTTATAAATTGTAATGCTGGTTTAATAGTATGTTGCGTGGTATGCGCAGCACCTGAAACCATACCATCTGCTAACCCTTTATAAACCATCATAGTTCCGAAATAAGATACATCTGCCATTAAATCTTCTGACATAGCTGGACTTAATCCTTTGTGTTTTCTTAATTCAAATAATGTTTCTGAAAAGTCTTTAAAGTATTTTGATTCTATCGGATTAATAATTTCTGTTTTATCAAAATCAAAGGAAATATTCAATCTTTTAACAGCTGCTTTTATTTTTACTTTTTCACCAATAATAGTGATATCTACAATATCTAATTTCTGTAATTGAGCTGCCGCTGTTAAAATTCGATCATCGTTTCCTTCTGGTAAAACAATATGTTTTCGTACTAATTTTGCTCTTTTTAATAAATTATATTGAAACATTCTTGGTGTAAGTACATTGGTGCCTTTATAAGTTATCAACTTATTACTTAACGTTTCAATATCTACATATTTTTCAAAAGTGTTTATTGACAGTTTAATTTTATTTTTATTTTCTGCATAAATATGTGAACGAATTGCTCCTAATTTAGAAGCTATACCAAAGGTTCCTCCTTTCACTTTTAAAATAGGAACAATTTTCTCAAGGCCATTTATTAATTCTAATACAGAAGCACTTAATTCTATGTTTCCTGTAAGAATAATTCCAGAAATTGTTGGATAACGGCTTGATATATTTGCTTGTAAAGTTCCTAGTAAAATATCTGCCCTATCGGTAGGTGTTATTACAACACATTCATCTGTTAAGTGGTTTAGAAAATGTGCTAACTGCATTGCTCCTACTTTTATTTCTCCCGTAGTAGCATTTAAAAGCTTTTTACCAAATAAAATTTCTGCATCTAATGCGTTTACTATTTCATTAATCGTTGGGTTATTTAATTTGCTATTCATTGGAATAGCATTTATTAATAATGATTTTGGTAAATTTTCACCTATTCCTTCTATTATTAACGGAATATTTTTTTCTTCAACTTTATTCGCTATTACAGCAATAACTTCAACATCTTTATTTGTAAAAGAATCATACGTTAGCCGTAATCCTTGAATAAAATCTTCTAACGATTTATCTATACCTCCAGAAACAATTATAACAGGAATGCCTAAGTTTTTAGCAATAAGAACATTTAAATCCATTTCTATAATGGCTCCATGGTCGGAAAAATCGGTTCCTTCTACTATTACAAAATCATTTTTCTCTTCTAATTTCTTATACTTTTCTAAGATATTATTAAGAATTTCGTCTTCTTTGTCTTCATTTAAACTATCTATTAATTCAGATCTTGTAAAGGCATAGGTTTCTTCATAATCACACTTTAAATTAAAATAATTAACGATAGTATTTACATGATTATCTTTTTTACCTTCCACAGGATTATCTATGATAGGCCTAAAATAACCAACCTTAGGTTTATTACGTAATAACAATTGCATTAAACCTAAGCTTAACATTGATTTCCCCGAATTAGCTCCGCTAGCAGCTATATAAATTGCTTTATTCATTTCCTAATTTTTTACAAAATTAGTTTTTAATTTTTTAACAGCTATTTGTAAATATTTTTTATTTAAATGATGATGATAGTTTAGTCATAAATTATATTATCCTACAATATGTAATTCTGTGAAATTTTTAGGAATCAAGATTGTATTTCTTTGTTTGTCAAATTTAATACTCTTAAAATCAACTACTACATTATCAATTTCTATTTCTTTAATCACAAAAGGCAATCCTATTAACTCAATTTCTATTGTTTCGTATTCTGTAACAAAAGTTCCATCTTTATGTTGCTGAATAATAGCTTCATTTTCTTTTCCTGTAAAAGAAAATGTTCGCAAACTATATCTTCCTTTCATATAATCGTACCCATCTTGAGCGTCTTCATATACTTTTGAAACTTCTTTCTTTCCTAATTTAAAATATACTTCTAAGTTTAACTTTTCTACCTTTTTTTCTCCTACATATTGTTGAATAGGATACTTTGGTATAATAGCTCCTTCTTTAATAAAAATAGGGATAATATCTAAATCTGCATCTACCCATTTTTCTTGACCTCCAGTCACAAAATCTCTTGTCCAGTAATTATACCATTTTCCTCTTGGTATGTACATTCTTCTTCCTTTTGCATTTGGTTCTTGAATTGGACATACTAAAATTTGATTTCCGAAAATAAATTCATCGGTTCTATAATGTGTTTGTAAATCATTTTGATCGTATAGCACCAATGATTTTAACATAGGAATTCCATACTCTGCATATTCCCAAAACATTGTGTATAAATAGGGTAATAATTGATATCGTAACTCTACATACTTTCTAGTTATCTCTATAGATTCTTCTCCAAATGTCCAAGGCTCTTGATTTCCATGATCTCCAGAAGAGTGTGTTCTACAAAATGGGTGAAACACACCTAATTGAATCCACCTTATAAACAATTCCCCTGTAGGATGCTGTGCAAAACCTCCAATATCACTTCCCGTAAAAGACATTCCGCTCATACTCATTCGCTGTGCCTGAATATTAGCAATCCACAAATGTTCCCAAGTTGCTATATTATCTCCCGTCCAAGAAGAAGTATATCTTTGTGCTCCAGAATATGCCGAACGAGTTATGATAAAAGGTCTTTTTGGATATGCGTATTTCTTTACTCCTTCATAAGTAGCACGTGCCATTTGAGTTCCGTAAATATTATGTGCTTTTCGATGACTACAAGGATTACCATCGTAATTATGACGTACATCGTTTGGAAATGTTTTTCCTGGTACCTCCATAACAGCAGGTTCATTCATATCATTCCAAATTCCTTTTACTCCTATTTCATCTATAATTTCTTTAAATAACCCAGACCACCATTCTCTAACTTTCGGATTTGTATAATCTGGAAAGAAACACTCACCTGGCCAAACTTTTCCTCGCATATAAGGTCCATCTGCTCTCTTACAGAAATAATCGTTTTCCATTGCTTCTTTATACACCCAATAATCATCATCAATTTTAATCCCAGGATCGATAATTGCCACTGTTTTAAATCCGTCTTCAGCCAGTTCTGCCACCATTCTTTTCGGATCAGGAAAATATTCTTTATTCCATGTAAAACACCTAAAACCTTCCATATAATCTATATCTAAATAAATAGCATCACATGGAATTCTTAATTCTCTAAACTTTCCTGTTATTTCTTTTACTTTAGATTCTGGATAATAACTCCATTTACATTGATGATAACCTAGTGCCCATAATGGAGGTAATTCTGGTTTTCCTGTTAAATCTGTATAACGAGTTACTACATCTTGCATATTAGGTCCATAGAAAAAATAATAATTCATTTCTCCTCCTTGCGCCCAAAAGCTAGTTACATTTCTACGTTCATGGCAAAAATCGAAAAAAGTTTTAAAGGTGTTATCAAAGAAAATTCCATAAGCTCTTTCTTCGTGCATTCCTATGTAAAAAGGAACACTTTTATATAATGGATCTTGGTCTTTACCAAAAGCATATTGATCGGTTGCCCAATTTTCTACTCGTTTTCCTTTTAAATTTAAATGCATTGGTTTGTCTCCTAAACCATAATAACATTCTGCTTGCGGGGCAGATTTACTCATTTTAACTATGTTACCGCCATATTCGTAACTTTGCTCCCAATGAAATCCCCAATCATCTTTACAAATGATATTTCCTTCTAAATCGAAAATTTTTGTTTTTAAATCTAGTTTATTTACTTCTACAACTACTCTAGATGTTATTATTTTATAACAATTTTCATTTTCTTCTACTTCTAGCTTACTATAACCTCTTGCTCCTTCTTCACTTATTGCGTAAGAAAAGTCATTTTCAAAATTATTATCTGTAGCATATCTAAATCGTATAACACTACCTCTTAAAATAGTAACCTGAAGTATTACACCATTTTCCGTTTTAAAATAAATCTTATCTACATCTTGAGAAAATGAAATTATTTTCCCTGGAAACAGGTTCCCTTTATATTCTAACTCTGTATTTATAATCATAAGTATTTACTTTATTATTTATACTTTTTATGTTATCGTTTAATTTATTTTCGTAATCGTTTTTATTAATTGTTTATTTTAAAAACAAGCACTCCTAATGGTGGAATTTTTATTTCTGTAGAAAATGCTTTAGAATTCCAATCTATATTTTCTATTGTTATTTTCTCTTTATTAGAAACTCCACTTCCTCCATATATTTTATAATCACTGTTAAAAACTTCTATGAGATTCCCTTTTTTGGGTAAACCTATTCTATAATTTTCTCTTGGTATTGGGGTCATGTTACACACTATTACTAATAGATCTTCTGTAGTATCCTCTTTTCGAATGTAACTAATTACAGAGTTGGTAAAATCATCATAACTTATCCATTCAAAGCCATTTGCTTCAAATTGTTTTTTATGAAGCGCAGGATATTTTTTATATAAAATATTTAAATCTTTAACTAATGCTTGGATTCCTTTATGAAAATCATATTCTAGCACGTACCAATCTAATGTTTCTTGAAAATTCCATTCAGAATGTTGCCCAAACTCTGCTCCCATGAATAATAGTTTAGTTCCTGGGTGTGTAAACATATAACTATATAGTATTCTCAAGTTTGCAAACTTTTGCCATTCATCACCTGGCATTCTTCCAATGATACTGTTTTTACCATGTACTACTTCATCATGAGAAAGTGGTAACATAAAATTTTCGGTAAAAGCATATGTCATACTAAATGTAATGTCATTTTGATGATGCTGTCTATAAATAGGTTCTTTAGCAAAATATTGAAGAGAATCGTGCATCCATCCCATCATCCATTTCATTCCAAATCCTAATCCGCCAAGATAGGTTGGTTTAGAAATCATAGGAAAAGCGGTAGATTCTTCTGCTATCGTTTGTACATCGGGGAAACTAGCATATACTTCTTCATTAAATTCTTTTAAAAAGTTAATTGCGTCTAAATTCTCATTCCCTCCATATATATTAGGCTCCCATTCACCTTCTCCTCTAGAGTAATCTAAAAAAATCATGGAAGCTACAGCATCTACTCGTAGCCCGTCTATATGGTATTTATCTAGCCAAAAAATAGCATTACTTATTAAAAAGCTTTTTACTTCGTTTCTTCCATAATTAAAAATTAAGCTCTTCCAATCTGGGTGGTATCCTTTTTTTCTATCTGGATGCTCATACAAATGAGATCCATCAAAAAGTCCCAATCCATGAGCATCTTCAGGAAAATGAGAAGGTACCCAATCTAAAATAACTCCTATATCATTTTTATGAAAAGCATCTATTAAGAATTTAAATTCTTCTGGATAACCAAAACGAGAGCTAGGTGCAAAATAACCAGTTATTTGATATCCCCATGATGGATCGTATGGATATTCCATTACAGGCATTAACTCTACATGTGTGAATTGCATTTCTTTCACATAATTAACTAACTCTGTAGCTAATTCTATATATGATAATGATCTATTATTATCTTCTAATTTTCGTTTCCAAGAACCTAAATGAACTTCATATACAGAAAAGGGAGCTTCGATTGCATTATATGCTTTCCTTTTTTGCATCCAATCTTTATCTTTCCAATTATATGAGTCTTCCCAAACTACAGATGCTGTTTTGGGTGGATGTTCACATCTTCTGGCAAAAGGATCTGCTTTTTCTGTAACTATATCGTTATGAGATTGTATTTTATACTTATACAAACTACCTTTTCCTGCATTTGGAATAAAACCTTCCCAAATACCAGATGCATCCCAACGAACATTTAATGGGTGTTCTTCTGCATTCCAAAAATTAAAATCTCCTATTACAGATACTGATTTTGCAGAAGGTGCCCAAACAGCAAAATAAGTTCCTTCTACATTATTTAAAGTAATAATATGTGCTCCTAATTTTTCATAAAGTCTGTAATGTTTTCCTGCTTTAAATAAACTAATATCAAAATCTGTAAATAAACTATGCGCTATAATTTTACTCATAAAAAAATTTAATACTTAAAATTTATTGTAAAATAAATCCATCTGGAATAATAGCTCTCCTTTTAATTACTACAATACCGTCTTTTATTACATAATTTTCTTCTTTACAATCTTTCAAATTTTTTCCTCCTTTAATAACTACATTATTACCTATTCTAGCATCTTTATCTATAATTGTATTTTCTATAATACAGTTTTCCCCCACTCCAATGTATGGAATTCCTTTCTCTTTATCGTTCTCTATTTCTGCGATATCTTGATACATATTTGCTCCAATCATATAGGTTTTATTAACTATACTATTTTTACCTATTCTAGAACGAATTCCTATCACAGAATCATCAATTTTATCTGCATTAATAATACAACCATCTGCAATCATGGTTTTATTTAATCTTGTTCCATATATCTTAGAAGGAGGAAGTATTCTTGGTCTTGTTAAAATATTTTTTGAAGCATTAAATAAATCAAATTTAGGTACTTCTTCTGTTAATCCAATATTAGCTTCAAAAAAAGAAGAAATGGTACCTATATCTGTCCAATATCCTTTGTATTGATAAGCTAATACGCTATTTTTCTCTATTGCTTGTGGTATTATTTCTTTTCCAAAATCAATCGTTTCTGTATTAGTCATTAACTCTATCAACAAATCTCTATTAAAAATATAAATTCCCATAGAAGCTAAATAATTTCTATTTTCTAGCTTCATTTGTTCGTCTACTTCAGATTCCCATCCTTTTAATTTGTCTTCTGAAGGTTTTTCTATAAATGAAGTGATAAAACTTTCCTTATTTGTTTTTAAAATACCAAATTGCGTTGCTTCTTTAAAATTAACAGGTATCGTAGCAATACTAATCTCTGCCTTTTTATCTATATGTTTTTGTAACATCTCATTAAAATCCATTTGATATAATTGATCTCCTGAAAGAATTAACACATAATCAAATTCATGATTTAAAATGTGATGCATTGATTGCCTTACTGCATCTGCAGTTCCTTGAAACCAAGTTTTATTATCTGGAGTTTGTTCAGCAGCCATTACATCTACAAAGGCTTCACTAAAACTACTAAATCTATATGTATTTTTTATATGTCTATTTAATGAAGCTGAGTTGAATTGGGTAAGCACAAACATTCTTTTAATATCACAATGAATACAGTTAGATATAGGTATATCAACTAATCTGTATTTGCCTGCTATAGATACAGCTGGTTTAGAACGTTTGTCTGTTAAAGGAGATAATCTAGATCCTTGTCCTCCTCCTAAAATAATTGCTAAAACTTTTTTATTAATCATTATATATTTGGCTAGGTTTGTTTATTGATGTATATAAAGTTAAATAATCTTGTGCAGATTTAGCCCAAGAATGATCTATTTTCATTATTTTCTTTTGAATTTTTCTAAAAAAAGTTTTGTCTTTATAAAGTATTGAAGCTCTATTTATAGAATAACATATATCCCAAACGGAAGCTTGATCGTGACATATACCAAAACCATCATCTCCAATATCTATTACGGTATCTTTTAATCCACCAGTTCTTCTAACAATTGGTATTGTTCCATATCTTAAAGAATACATTTGATTCAATCCACAAGGTTCTACTCTAGAAGGCATTATTAAAAAATCAGACCCTGCATAAACTAAGTGAGATAATGTTTCATCATAACCTATATGTACATTAAAATTTCCTTTAAACTCTTCTTTTAAATTTGTTAATTCGTCTTCAATATTTTTATGCCCAGATCCTAACAGAAAAATGCTTATTTCTTTATCTTTACTTATGGCCTCCTTAATAGCTTCTGGCAATAAATCTGCAGATTTTTCTCCTACTAACCTTCCTATAAAACCAAACAATGGATACTCTGGATTTAATCCATATTTTTTACATAGTTCATTTTTATGCTTTCTTTTTCCTGAAACTACATTCGTCTGTTTATAATTCTTAACCAGCATTTTATCTGTTTCTGGATTCCAAAAAAGATCATCAATTCCGTTTAAAATTCCAACACATTTATATCCTTCTGTTCTCAACAAACCTTCTAAACCATTTGCTTTCTCCTTTAACTCTTCCATATAAGAAGGGGAAACTGTATTTACTTTAGAAGCACATTTAATACCTGTTGCTAATGGATTAATTTGACCATACCAATCTAAAAGACCTGAATAATTTGTATCAAAACTTGGTAATAGATTAACTAAATCATGTGAAAACTGTCCTTGATATTGTGCATTATGTATTGTCAATACCGTAGAAGTATCTTTAAGATCTATAAAATCTTCACAATAATTTATAAAAAAAGGGATAAGTGCCGTATGATGATCGTGGCAATGAAATACATCAAAAGATACCTCATTATTCTTTATCCAATCTAAAGCTGCTAATTGAAAGCTTAAAAATCGATACAAGTCATCTTCATAACCATAGACATTTTCTTTATCTAAAAGATTTTCTATGTATATATAAAATAAATTAAATGCTATTTTTTTTGACTCATTTTTATAAATGGTATACTCATAAAATTGATTCCCTAAATTTATTTTCCCTTGATACAATTCTTTCTTTTTGCTTTTTCTAACAAAAGAATTATCATAGAAGGGAATAATTACGTTTGATTCCGTTTTTAATTTTGCTTGGTACTTTGGCAATGCTCCAACAACATCTGCAAGTCCTCCGACTTTTGCTATTGGATAACATTCAAAACTTAAATGTAGAATTTTCATTAACAGGAGCTTATTAATAGTTTCATTAAAGTTAATGAATACTCCTCTCAAAAATATAATTAAATCGTTAAAAAAAAGACAACAAATACATATATATCATAAAAAAAAACCGCTTTTTTTCTCTTTTACTTACGAAAACGTTATATATTCTCTTTTAGCAATAAAACAGAAACCCTAGGTTACAAAAGGTTTTTCTTAATCATCCCAAATAAACCTATAAATTCTCTTATGGTATAAAACCATTAATATTCTATAATTCACTTACTACAACCTCTGTTTGTAATGTTAAAAATACACATCTAATAATTTGTATATTGGGCGTGTTTAAAAAATAATTATTTACTAATAAAAATAAATTGAATAATATTCTTAAATATAGGGAGAGTCAAAATTTAACACAGAAACAATTATCTGAAAAAGCTAAAATTTCCGTTAGAACTATTCAAAGAATTGAAGCTGGACAACAATTAAAAGGTCATACACTTGATGCCTTATCGAAAGCTCTAAATGTAGGTAAAAACCTACTTCTTAATACTCAAGAAACAGAATTAGAGAAAATAAATATTCCCTTAATTAAATTAATAAATCTTTCGTCTTTATTACTATTATTTATTCCTTTAGGTAGTATTCTTCTCCCATTACTTATTATGTATTGGAAAAAAGAAGTAAATCAAATAACAAAAAAGATTGTTTCTATTCAAATTATATGGACACTAGCCTTCCCTTTAATTATATTAGTAGTCATTTTTCTAAGAAATATTTTTCAATATAGCAATCAAGTAATTCCATTAACTATGTTACTGTTATTTTTTGTGAATGTATATATAATTTTAAAAAACACCTTTTGCTTAGATAAAAAAGGAAAATTATGTATCTATCTTAATTTTAGTGTTTTATAATTTATGTCGTGTAATTGTCACCTCATTGTCATGTGTGTTTTTTGTTTTTTTTCGTGATTCTGAAGTACTATTGTATTCACAATAAAAACATATTATAGAATGAAATTATATTTACTTAGAAGCCTTTTCTTTTTTTATACCTTAACATTAATGTCTCAAAGTTCTGAGCATAAAAAAATGACACAATGGTTAAAAGAAAACAATATTCCAGTATTAGCATTGGGAATAATAGAAAACGCAGAACTTAAAACAATTGAAGTTCTAGGAAATCTTTCTAATAATAAAAAAGCACCTTATAATACCATTTTTAATGTAGCATCTATTACAAAACCTATTACAGCTATTGTAACATTAAAATTAGTTAGTCAAGGTAAATGGGCTTTGGATGAACCTTTGTATAATTATTGGATTGATCCAGATATTAAGAATAATTCAAATACAAAATTACTAACAACACGATATGTTCTAAGTCATCAAACTGGATTTCCTAATTGGAGAGATGGAAAATTAAATTTTCAATTTACTCCAGGAACTAAGTATCAATACTCAGGAGAAGGCTTTGAATATTTAAGAAAATCATTAGAAAGTAAATTTAAGAAATCTTTAAATGAATTAGCAACAGAACTTATTTTTGATCCATTAGAGATGACAGATACGCAGTATATATGGAATGAAAAAATTGATACTTTGAGAGTTGCTTTAGGTTATGATACTGAAGGAAAACAATATCCAACCTACGAAAGAAAAACACCAAACGGAGCTGATGATTTATTAACTACTATTAAAGATTATGCTACTTTTTTAATCAGTGTAATTAATAATGATGGTTTATCAGATACAATTGTCAAAGAAATGCATTCAAATCAAGTAGCTTCAACAAATGGAAAACATTTTGGATTAGGTTTTGAAAAATATCGTTTTAAAGATGGAAATTATTGTTTGTCACATGGAGGATCAGACAATGGTGCTAAAGCACTCACGTTTATATTTCCTAAAACGAAACAAGGATTACTATTTTTTACTAATGGAGATAATGGATTCAAAATAGCTAAAAAAATACTATTAAAGTATTTAGGCATCTATGGAAAAGAAATTTTTGAAACAGAAACTGGGAAAAGTATTGAGCTTGATAAAGATATTTTAGATGAAATGATAAAACCAAAAATAAAAGACAAAGATTTGTATAATGAAATACTTAAAATGGATAAAGAGTTTTTTGATGCTTACAATAATTGTGATTTAAAAAAACAAAACGAAATATATGCAGATGATATCGAGTTTTTTCATGATAAATCAGGTTTTATGAATTCAAAAAAAGAAGTTATTGAATCTACAAAAAAATATATTTGTGGAAAAGTAACAAGAACTTTATCAATGAAAAACCTTGAGGTGCATCCTATAAATAATTACGGAGCTATTCAAATAGGTTATCACAAATTTCATAATAATCAAGAACCTAATACTAAAACAACATTAGTTAAGTTTATGATGATCTGGAAAAAACAAGATGGAAAATGGAAAATTAAAAAAGTAGTTAGTTTACATTAAAAACAACCTCAAACTTGATTTGATAAAAAATTGAGAATGATAATAAAACTCTTAATTACAAAATTTAAACTAACTTGTTTTTTATGATTCTTGAAGATAAAATCACAAAAAATTCTGTATTGTAGATGAATGATGCATTAATATGATATCAATAAATACATTCTTATATTTGATAAAAGACAAATCAAAATGACCTTACAACACATTTCCATGAGATTTTGAGTATGCATTTTTTTTATTCCTTTATATTTAGCTGTTGCTCCATTAAACCATCTTTTTATTCCTCCGAAAGTACGTTCGACTTTAAATCTAGTGGCTCCCACCAATTTATTAAACTTTTTCTCCCAGTTGCTTAAAGGCTTGTTCTTTTTAGCTTTCTTTAGAATATGACTTTTGAGTTTTTTTCTTTTTAAAAGTTGGTCATTTTTTTCTGATTTATAGCCTTTATCTGCTTTTAAAGGAATATTTTCTGGTAAATCAGCAGCCTCTAAAACTTCTCTCCTGCTGAAAAAGAGTCAGAATTGAAAATTAAAAACTATCATAAAATAGCATAAAAAATAGCACCAAATTTATTGGGCAGTCCAAGTCGAAGAATCAGGATTTAAAGCTTTTAATATTGTAGCGAACTCAATAGCCTTAAATTATCAATCAATACTCAATTATTTTGATAATAGAATACAAATGCAACAGCTGAATCTTTCAATGCAAAAATCAAAGCTTTTAGAGCATAATTTAGAGGCGTAAGAAATGTCGAATTCTTCCTATACAGATTAACTCAAATTTTTGCGTAACAACAACAATTGGACATGATCCTCTATAACTCTTAGATTTGAATTACGGAAAAACGAGTTCACAGTAATGAATTTAAAGTAATGATTGTAGAATTAAAACAATCAGGAATGTCAACTAAAATTGGGCATGATCCCCTATAATCCCTATATTTTGTTTAAGAATAGTTTTCTGCATCGTATATAAAAACAAAAAACACGCATTCATATGAATGCGTGTTTTGTTGTATAAAGAAAGGCGACGACCTACTCTCCCACCAGTGGCAGTACCATCGGCGCTAATGGGCTTAACTTCTCTGTTCGGAATGGTAAGAGGTGAGCCCCATTGCTATAATCACCTTAAATCGTTATTTAGTAGTGAGATTTAAGCAATTAGATTTAAGTTTTGTCTCAATTCTAACTTCTCAATACTAATGAATAAGTTAACATATAGTAAAATAATATCTTTTAGTTTCAAGTAATGCTTTTAAACTTTTGTATAGTTTAAAGAGTT
>CANMJA010000048.1 GCA_947498055.1 uncultured Tenacibaculum sp. | reverse complement strand
ATAAAAAAACAACGGTTTTACTGACTGCAGAGAATTAAAAATGGGATTTATTAGTTTTTATCGGACAACAATAATTAAAAATCTAAAATAACAAATCCCCATAAATTATCGTTGACCCTTAAAAACCTACATATCAGACATTTAAAAAAATACATAAACTTATCTTATACAATTTTCACTCCTCTATAAATCTTCTTCTCACTTTCTAAAATTAATAATTGTTTACTATTAAATAAAAAAACATAAACATAATTAACTAGAAATCAAATTATTTCATTACTTTAACCGGTAATTAACCAAATAAAATCAATGATCATGACTAACAAGCACTTGTTTCTTATGAAAGGGAATCTATTTCCTTTATTCAACCTACAAAGAGTACTATTATTAGCTCTTTTTTTAGGTTTCTATTTTCAATCTTTAAAAGCACAAAAAATGGAACTAATCCCTGGTAATCAGGTGGTTTGTCCTGCTAAATTTGAAGACATGCATTCCAGAATGGGAATGAAACAACAAACTAAAACCAAAAATGTTTTAGCAAAAAAAAATGCCTCTGCCGAAATTATAGTAACGTATGGTCCTGGGGCACAAGCAAACCCTGAAGCAAGAGCTGCTTTTGATTTTGCTTTAGCAATTTGGGCAGAAGAAATTGTTTCTTCTGTTCCTATTAGAGTTTCTGCCGAATTTGCAAGTTTAGGACCTGGAGTATTAGCTTCAGCTGGACCTTCTACTCTTGTTAGTAATTTTCCAGGAGCTCCCAAACAAGACGTATTTTATCCTATTGCTTTGGCTAATTCAATCGCTGGTGAAGATTTAGCACCAGATACTGAATTCGATTTAATTGTTAATTTAGGAAATGGAATTCCTTGGTATTTTGGTACAGATGGAAATACTCCTGCTGGATTGTTTGACTTTGTTTCTGTAGCTTTACATGAAGCCGGACATGGACTAGGTTTCATAGATGGTGGTAATGTTAATGGTGGTACAGGTAGCATTAATAATGGTGGTAATCCTTTTATTTTTGACACTTTCGTCGTAGATGGCTCTAATAATTCTGTTTTAGATTTACCAAACCCATCTGCTGAATTAGGTGCTTTTTATACTAGCGGAGATGTTTTTGTTAATGGAGGTTTTACAGTAGCAGTTCTCAATGGAGTAAACGCTGAATTATTTGCTCCAAATCCTTTTCAACAAGGATCTAGTATAGCGCATTGGGATGAAGCTGCTTTTCCTGCTGGTGATCCTAATTCTTTAATGAGTCCACAAATTGGAAGTGCAGAATCAAATTTTGATATTGGAGATATAACTCGTGGCTTTTTTAGAGATATGGGATGGGTTTTAGCTACACAAGCACCAATAGTAGTAACGCCAAATCAAATTACAAATGAATTAAATGTTGAGGAAACAATAACACAAGATTTTACAGTAACAAATACTTCTGAAAACCCAGTAAACATTACAATTTCTCCTAGCGAAAATGCAACATTAATTACCTCTATTAGCGAAAGTAATTTTTCTTTACCAGCTGGCGAGACCATCACTTTTACCGCAGAATTAAGTACTGTAGGTATTACTAAAGGTATTTATGAAGAAAGTATTAATATTTCTATAGATGGTTTTACTGAATTAATTAACGTACCTGTAAATATTCGGGTGCTAGATGGTACAGAAGCTCCTCTTATTGTTATTAACCCTACTTCTTTTAATGAAACGATACAACAATTACAAATACAAACTCGCGATTTAACAATACAAAATACGGGAGATGAAGTGTTAACATATACAGTAACTATTAATGATACACCACAAAGTACTTTTACTAACAGATCTCTAAAAACAAGTACTTTTATTTCTACTAATGGATTTAAAGCGACTAGAGCTATTTCTAGAAATGCTTCAAGTATTGGTAATAAATCTCAAATGGTAACTTTAAATGGTACCTTTAACCGTTTAGCTACTAATTTATATACTGCTAATTTTGAAGATTTTGAAATAGGAGACTTAAACGATCAGTTTGGCTGGCAAACAGGACCTCCTAATAGTTGGGTAGTTACTGATATCAATCCTTTTGAAGGAGAAAAAGCGATAAGATTACAAGCCGATGGTAGTACTACTAGGTCCTTAGCGCTTTCACCATCTATAACACCAGGCTCAGAACCATTCATGGTTGCTTCTGCAGATATTAATATTCAAGGTAGTGGTACTACTTGGGAATTTATACCACAATCAAACTCTGCTGAGTTAGTAAATACTAGAGTTCGATTTAATCCTGACAATACTATAGATGTTTTTGATGCAGATATAGGTGGGTTTACAAGAATTAGCACAGTAGTTCCTACTGGTTTTTTTAATGTTCGTATTGTAATTGATAGAGATGATTCTTCTTTAACAATTTATATTAATGATAATTTAGTACATAGCGGAAGAGCAGCTACTAATCAAATAGAACAGATAGTTTTTTTATCAGAAATGGAAAGTGATAATGCAACTATAGATGTAGATAATATTGAAATTATTGATGGAGATTCTAATGCCTTTTTCTTATCTGTATCTCCTATAGAAGGTACCGTTAATTTTGGAGAAGAAACAACTTTATCTGTTAAATTTGATACAAGAACTCTTGACGTTGGGCAATATAATGCTACTATTAATATTACAAATAACGATTCTACCAATACAAGTATCGATATTCCTGTAGCACTAACAGTCGTATCTCCTCCTACTATTAATGTAACTCCTAATTTATTAGCTACAGCTATTAATGTACAAACTGATAATCCGGCTACAAAAACGGAGCGTTTTACTGTTACAAATACTGGACAAACAAATTTAGATTTTACGACTACCATAAATAATACAACATTTACGCCTCCTGCTAATGCTAAAATCCCTGTAACTTCACTTAATTTAGCTAAATATGGAATAGGAAATACTACTCGATCTGAATTAAAATCTGCTAAAGCATCTGGTATTTCTATAGCTACTTTAAAAAGTAAAATACTAGAAAGTAATATAAATGTTGTTGATTCCATAGTTTATGATACTGGTATTAATTTTCCAGATGATTTTGTAGGATTTAATGATGGAACATCATTAACTACTGCAGTTAAATTTGATGTAGATAGAGATTTTACACTTACTGCAATACGTAATGGCTATAGAACTGAAGCGTCTACAGAGCCTGTTATTCTTGAAATTTATCAAGGAGGAGCTACACCAGTAGATGGAACTTTATTACTATCTCAAACAATAACAGAAACTAGTATTGATGGTATATTCGCTGTAGAAAACCTTGATCAAGCTTTCAATTTTTCTGCCGGTGATTCCTTTTGGGTAGTTCATAAATATGCACAAGACATAAACTTTCCTCAAGGAGTTGATAATAATGCTACTGTTATACCTAATACTTTTTTTATTAGCGATAATGGAGGTGCAACATATTCTGCTGTTGATTTGACTTTTTTAACAAGAGCTCTTAATGGACAAACAAATGATTTTATAACACTAACACCTTCTGAGGCAACTGTTACTCCTGGAGAGTCTGTTGAAGTTAGTGTTACTTTTGATGCTACTAATTTAGCTAACGGAAATTATGCTTCTAACATTATTGTTTCTAGTAACGATCCTATTACACCAAGTACAACTGTTGCTACAACTTTAGAAGTATCCGGACAAACTTCTTTCATTGAGCTATCTGATGATTTTATTCTATTCAATAATGTGTTTATTGGTAATCAATTAGAAAAAACATTTACGCTTAATAATTCTGGGCTTGCTCAAATAAATATTTCTTCTATTACATCAGACAATGGAGCTTTTGTTATAACTCCTCAATCTGCTGTAATTGGTGCTAATGAAAGTATAGACATAACGGTTAATTTTACCCCAAATACAATAGGAAATATTAATGGAATAATTACCGTAGAAAGTAATGCTTCTAACGCATCTTCCTTAGAAGTTGTTGTTAATGGTATTGGTGTAGAGCCTCCTATAGCTGTTCTGAGCCCATCAAAAGTATCTGAAAATGCAGATTCTGGTACTACTGTAGATACACAGCTTACCCTAAAAAATGAAGGAAAAGCTCCTCTACTATATTCTTTTCCAGATCTTGCAGTTGCTGCTGCTTTGGCTAAACCAGATGTACAATTAAATGACACTCGTATTTTAAAATTTAATACAAGTAATACTGAGAAAGGTGCTAAAGATACACGAATAGGTTCTAAAGTATTATTCAGTATTGGTACAGATATTGATTTTGGGTATCGTTGGATAGATAGTGATGAAGATGGAGGACCTATTTATAATTTTGTTGATATTTCTGGAACTGGAACAGAAATAACTTCTGATGTTGGAGGAGACGGAAGTTTGAATGTACCTCTACAATTTCCTTTTGAATTTTATGGAACTTCTTATAATAATCTTTTTATAAACGCAAATGGTTTTGTTTCTTTTACTGAACCTGGGCTAGCAACATTTACAAACACACAAATTCCTGTAGATAATGCTGTTAATAATGTAATTGCTGGTTTATGGGACGATTTAGAACCTCAAAATTTTAATGGTGCAGTACATTATCAAACGATAAATGATACATTCATAATACAATGGACAAGTGCTTCTGTATTTTTAGGAACAGAAACAGAAACTGTTACTTTTCAAATAGTTTTATATTCAGATGGAAATATAGACATCTTTTATGAAGATGTTGAAACTGCTACATTCCTTAATTCAGCTACAGTGGGTATTGAAAATGCGGAAGGTACAGATGGTGCACAAGTAGTATTTAATTCAGATTATATAAAAAATAAATTAGCACTTCGTTTTGTTAAACCAGAGGTTGGTTTAACGTCTTTTATAACCAAAGTAAGTCCAATGTCTGGAGTTGTTCCAGCCGGAGGCTCTCGAAATTTAAACGTAACATTAGATGCTACTTCTTTAATTGATGGAACCTATTTTGATGAATTAGAAATATCTAGTAATTCTCCAGATACTTCTAAAAGCACATCACTTATTGAACTTACTGTTAAAGGTTTTCCTGAAATAATGGTTTCTGAAGAATCGATCTCTTTTGAGCCAATATTTGTTGGCTTGCAAAGTAATACAGACTTCTTAATAGAAAATAAAGGAACCAAAGCTCTTGAAATTTCATTAAACAATCAAAATTCAGATTTTACAATAACATCAGATATTGTAAGTCCAATTTTACCAGGGGAAACTCAACTTGTAACAGTTAACTTCGCCCCTACTTCTGTTGGCTCTATAGAAGATGAATTAATAATTACAAGTAACGATGCTTTTGGTAATGAATCTTTAAGTATTTCTTTAACTGGAATTGGTGTGGATCCACCAGTAATAAATGTTACGCCAGAAGATTTTAATATTACATTAAAAAGAGAAGATAGTACTACAAAAACAGTAGTTATAGAAAATACTGGTGGTAGTACTTTAAACTATTCTTTAGTGAATCCGCCATTTTCTACAAATTTATCAAGTAATATTCGTACTAATGGATATACTAAACTAGTATATGAGGAAACAATCACTAGTAAAGATCAGGCAGATAATAGAATTGGTCCTAAATTTTTAAATGCTAGTGGTGGTCCAGGAACTTTTGGCTATACTTGGATAGATAATAATAGTAATGGTCCTGCTTATAATTTTATAGATATTAGCACTACAGGAACACAAGCAAATGTTGGTTCTGATGGAGATGAAACAGTTAGTTTACCTTTTACGTTTAACTTTTTTGGTGAAGATCAAAACGATGTAATTATAGCTGCTAACGGATTTTTAACATTTACTCCTATTACCGCTCTTTTTGGTGCTTTTTTAAATCAACAAATTCCATCTGAAGGCAACCCTAATTTGTTAATTGCTGGCCTATGGGATGATTTAGAGCCTCAAAACGGTGGAGGTGTGTTTTATCAAGCTTTTGAAGACTATTTTATAGTTCAATACCAAGAAGTGCCAGGATTTGGTACTGTAGATCCTAAAACACCAGTTACATTTCAAATTATACTATTTAAAGATGGTACTATTAAAATGCAATATAAAAATGTAGATTCTCTTATTAAAACAAGTTCTACTGTTGGTTTAGAAGGTCCTATGGGAGCAACAGGATTACAAGTTATTTTTAATACAGAATTTTTAACTAATGAGTTAGCTATAACCTACTCTCCTCCAGCTACAGGAAGTATAGAACCTGGAGCTTCTGCTGAAGTTCCTGTAGATTTCTCTGCTGTTGGTTTAGAAGCAAATACTACATATAACTCTAATATTATTGTTAGTAGTAATGATCCTAAAAACGCAGAAATATTAATTCCTGTTACTTTAAATGTACTAGATGCTCCAGAAATTATTAGCTTTACTTTGGTAAATGCTACTACTAATGAAGAAATTGGTCCTTTAAACGAAGGAGATATTATCGATTTAAATGATTATAATGGTATCAATAATTTTAGTGTTATTGCAAACAAAGGAGCTATAGATATAGCTAGTGTTGTATTCGATTTAAATGAATTAACAAAATTTAAAACTGAAAACAGAGCTCCGTATTCACTTAATGGTGATTTTAATGGTACTTTTTTTAGAGGAGTAGAACTATTATTAGGTGGTAATACTATTACTGCTACTCCTTTTAGTGAAAAAAATGGAGAAGGGGAAATAGGAATACCGTTAACCATTAACTTTCAAGTCATAGATTCTAACCCTCCTTCGGTTACAGAGTTTTTATTAGTAGATGCTAGTAGAAATAAAATAATTGGTTCTTTAAATGAAGGGGATATTATTGATCTTGCTGATTATAGAAGAAATAGATTTTCTGTTATTGCAAACACTACAGGTTCACGTGTAGAAAGCGTTATATTCGATTTTAATGAAGAAATAGGTTATAATACCGATAATAAAATTCCATACTCTCTTAATGGCGATTTTTCTTCAAGAAGAAGAACTAATTTTAGAGGCGTTCCTTTTAAAATAGGTCATAATACTATTACTGCTACTGCATTTAGGAACAATAATGGTAAAGGTGACAATGGAGCTCCTGCTACCATAACATTTGAAGTGATAGATAGCAATGCTCCTGTAATTACTAGTTTAACATTAATGAATGCAACTACTAATAAACCAATAGGAAATTTAAATAACGGAGATATAATTAACCTTTCAGATTATACAGCTAATAGTTTTTCTATTTTGGCTAATGTAGATGGTTTTAGTAGAAGTGTTGTATTTGATTTCAACGAAAACAATGCATATAATGTAGAGAATTTTGCTCCATATAGTATTGCTGGAGATTTCTTTGGAAACTTTACCTCTATTCAGCTTCCTTTAGGTGAAAATACTATTACAGCAACTCCTTATCAAAAAATATTTGGTAAAGGAAACCCTGGTTCTGCCATTACTATAACTTTTAATGTAGTTAATAATGACGAAGAGACAAATGCTACATTAACTGGTCAAATATCACCTAATCCAGTTCTTGATATTGCCACTATTTCTTTAGAAGAAAATGAGAATAAGAGCTTTAAGATAGATACCTCTAAAAGGTTGAATGCTTCCATTCACACTTTATCTGGTTACACAATTAAGCAACCTGCTTCTTTTAAACTTAATGCACAACATAAAGGAGAAATTAATGTTAGCAATTTATCACAAGGAATATATATTTTAAGAATTACTGATCTAAATGGTCAATTAATTTCTCAAATAAAACTTGTGAAAAAATAAAATTTAAGTAAATAACTTAATTAATTAAAGTAAGGTCATCTAAAATTTAGATGGCCTTTTTTTTATGGTAATAGTTAAAATAATAACAATACCATTCACGAGTATTAACTCAAAACTTAACACCCTGTATTTTAAGTTTTAAAAACAACACCTCTTTTTATTAAAGTTGACGAACAAAAATTGTTTTGTCTTTTAATCAATTAGATTAAAAAACAAAAAACTTATCAACACGAAAACGTTGTAGTCTTATTCTTTATTTCACATATTAATAATATCGCAATAAATTAGCTAAAAAATATAAATTATTTATTTTTTCAATCAATAAAAAAAGAATAACACAATTATTAATTAACTCTAATAATCATCTAAAATGAATTTAAAAAAAACTTATTATTTAAGAATAATTATCTTGTTACTCTTGGCTAATTCCTTTCACCTAATAGCTCAAGATGAAGACGTATTATTTCAAGCTTTTGATTGGAATGTCCAAAATCAACCTGCTGGACAAACATGGTACGATGTCGTTTCTCAAAATAGAAACACCATTAAAGATGCAGGAATAGACGTTATTTGGATGCCACCTCCTAGTGATGCTGCATCTGACCAAGGATATCTTCCTCGTGAATTATATAATCTAAATAGTAATTATGGTACAGAAATGCAATTACGTAACTTAATTAATCAATATCATAGTTTAGATATCAAAATAATTAGTGATATTGTTATTAATCATAGAGTAGGAACTAATGATGCTGTTACTTTTACCAATCCAGCATGGCCAACCACTTTTATTACGGCAGATGATGAAGGTAGAAATTTTGTAAACTACCCTGTAGAATTTAGTATTAATTCCGATTATTTTCCTGGAAATGCATTAAAAGCTGATGGATCAAACGGTACTTATGGACCTGCAAGAGATTTAGATCATCGAAATCCTGCTGTTCGACAAGAAATTAAAAACTGGATGAATTTTTTAAAAAATGATGTTGGTTTTGATGGTTGGAGATATGATTTTGTACATGGTTACGATCCCATTTATAACAAAGAATATAATGATGCTACGAGTCCTTACTTTGCTGTTGGTGAACTTTTAGAAAGTAGCAGAGTGCAAACAAATAATTGGGTGAATTTCACACAACAATCTTCTTCTGCTTTTGATTTTAATACAAAAGTTACTCTACAAAATGCAATTCGAGATAATAATTTATCTTATTTAAGAGATGGGCAAGGTAAACCTTCTGGTATGATAGGTATTAATCCTGGTAAATCTGTCACTTTTTTAGATAATCATGATACTGGTGCAGCACAACAATGCTGTGGGCCTGATTATGTTTTTCTTGGTGGAGAAACAAATTTACGAAAAGGATACGCTTATATTTTAACGCATCCAGGAAATCCTATGGTATTTTGGACACACTTTTTTGATGGAGGTTCTGGTGTTCGTAATGCTATTAAAGAGTTAATTAGTGCACGAAAAAGTGTAAAAATTCATGCTAATTCTTCTATTAATATTGCAGAAGCAAGAAACAATTTATATGCTGCATATATAGATGGTAGAAATGGTACAATCGCTATGAAATTAGGTAATGGAAATTGGTCTCCTAGTGGAAATAACTGGATTTTAAAAGCTTCTGGTACAGATTATGCAGTTTGGACACAAGGTGATACTGGTAATGGCGGAGGGGTTCCTCCTGCTCCTGCTACAAACTTTACGGTTCACTTTAAAAAACCTACTAATTGGAACAATAATGTGAATGCATACTTTTATAATGCTTCTACAAATAGTGTTATAAATGGTACTTCTGCTTGGCCAGGACAATCTGCCACTAATATAAATGGAACTCCATGGTATTCTTATCAATATACAGCTACCGCCAATCTTGCTGCGAATGATATTCGCATTATTTTTAATGATGGCACCAATCAAACAGATGATTTAATAAGAAGTACAGATGGTTGGTTCGATAATGGTACTTGGTCTAATGATTGTCCTAATAATTGTAATGCATCTACACCTCCTCCTACTAGTAGTAATTTTACAGTCAACTTTAAAAAACCTACTAATTGGAATAATAATGTGAATGTGTATTTTTATGATGCATCTACAAATAGTACTATATCTGGTACTTCTGCTTGGCCAGGACAATCTGTAACCAATATAAGTGGCACTCCTTGGTATTCTTATTTATTTACTATTCCTTCAGGGGTTTCTCCTAGCAATATTAGACTTATTTTTAACGATGGTACTAATCAAACAGATGATTTAAGCAGAGCAAGCAATGGCTGGTTTGATAATGGTACTTGGTCTAATGAATGTCCAAATAATTGTACCGCTTCTAATCCTCCTCCTACAAATAGTAATTCTATTACTCTTAATTTTTTAAGAACTTCTTCTTGGGGTAATACTACTAATGTATACTTATATAATAAAGCTACAAATACAACTTTATCGGGTACTGCAGAATGGCCAGGCCAGCAAATGAATAGTCAATCTAGTAGTTTTTGGGATTCTTTCACTTTCTCTATACCTAGTGATATTTCGGTAAACAATACAGGAGTCGTATTTAATAATGGAAATGGACAACAAACCATTGATTTAACAAGAGGTACTTCTGGATGGTTTAGAGCAACAGGTAATTCTAACGGAAAAGCAACTGGTGTTTGGTCTACCAATTGTCCTACAGGTTGTACAGCTTCTAGAAATATTGTTCAACAAAATAAAACAAAAATATTAGAAAATATTTCTGTAGCTCCTAACCCTATTTCTAAAGATACCCGTATACGACTTATTACTACTGAAAAAGGAGTGTTACAAATAGTAATTTCAAATATATTAGGCCAGAGTAAAATTATATATAATCAAACAAATAAAGCTGGTTCTTATAGCATTCCTTTAAAAGATACTGAATTTAAAGAAAGTGGAATTTATTTTTTAACAGTTACATTAAATGACAAAATATTAGAAAAGTCTATCAAACTAATCAAAAAATAAATAGAATTATTCTAAACTAAAAAAGCACCTTTACAGGTGCTTTTTTTGAATTTTACAGATATATAAACTATTGATATTTAGCCATAATTGATTGTATTTTTACTCCCCAAGCTTGACCTGCTGCCATACCTTTTTGAGCAAGTGTTCCTGAATTAGCAGCTACTTTCTTCCCTAAATCTGTATCATAAAATTTAATTAATTGCTTTACTTCTTCATGAGTATATTCTTCCATATATACTTTAGCCATTGCTGTATATAATTCAGGAAGACTGGTGTCTAACTCTTTCTTAAAAGCATCTACCTTTTCTGATTTAACCATAGAAGTAAATTGATTTAAAACTGGTAAAATTGCTGGTTTAGTTAGTGTTTCTACTAACTTATATGTATCTTTTTCAAATATCGATTTTCCTTGTGCATTAATCGATAAACTAATAAATACAGCTATTAATATTATTATTTTCTTCATTTTATTTATTTATTTTTTTACATTACAAATAATCTTCTGTGATGCATTAACTCTTGTACCTTCTCTCCTATTTCATGAAGTTTTTCTTCGCTATCTGCATTACGTATTGCTTCATCTATTAATTCAACAATAACAGGCATATCTTCTTCTACTAAACCTCTTGTTGTAATAGCAGGAGTACCTATTCGAATACCTGAAGTTACAAAAGGAGACTCTGTATCAAAAGGCACCATATTTTTATTTACAGTAATATCTGCTTTACCTAAAGCTATTTCGGCATCTTTTCCTGTAATATTTTTATTTCTTAAATCAATTAACATCATATGATTATCTGTTCCTCCAGAAATAATATGATATCCTTTTTCAACAAAAGCTTCTGCCATTGCTTTAGCATTTTCTCTTAATTGAACGGCATAATCTAAAAACTCATCTGTTAAAGCCTCTCCAAACGCTACTGCTTTTGCAGCGATTACGTGCTCTAAAGGTCCTCCTTGATTTCCTGGAAAAACAGCAGAATTTAATAAAGAAGACATTTTCTTTAATTTTCCGCTTTTCAATTTTAATCCTAATGGATTTTCAAAATCATTACCCATCATAATCATTCCACCTCTAGGACCTCTCAATGTTTTATGAGTAGTAGTAGTAACAATATGACAATGTGGTAATGGATCACTTAAAACACCTTTTGCTATTAAACCTGCAGGATGTGATATATCTGCCATTAAAATAGCTCCAACACTATCCGCTATTTCTCTAAACTTTTTAAAGTCCATATCACGAGAATATGCCGATGCACCTGCAATAATTAATTTTGGTTTGTGCTTTTGAGCTTGTTCGTTTAAATGCTCATAATCTATGAGTCCTGTTTCTTTACTTACTCCATAAAAAACAGGATTGTATAATTTACCAGAAAAATTTACAGGCGAACCATGAGTTAAGTGTCCTCCGTGCGATAAATCAAAGCCTAAAATAGTATCTCCTGGTTGTAAACAAGCTGCAAAGACTGCTGTATTAGCCTGACTTCCTGAATGTGGCTGTACATTTACATACGCAGCTCCGAATAATTCTTTCGCTCTATCAATAGCTATTTGTTCTACGATATCTACCACTTCACAACCTCCATAATAACGTTTTCCTGGATAGCCTTCAGCATATTTATTAGTTAACACAGAACCTTGTGCTTCCATTACTTGTTCACTTACAAAGTTTTCAGAAGCTATCAATTCTAATCCATTAACTTGACGCTCTTTCTCTTCTTGAATTAAATCAAATATTTGATGGTCTTTTTGCATTGTTGTTATTGTTGTTGTTGTTGTTATTTTTTAATTCTTCTATATCTGTTCTAAAAGAGCTTGGTAAAATTGTTGGAATTAACTTAACCAATAATGGTAATAATAAACCTCCTCCTGGCAATAAAAAAATAGTAAACGCTGGTACTGCTTTACAAATATCTAACATTTGTTCTTTTACCTTATGTTTCTCTTCTTTGGTTAAAGGATTTGCTATTGACTTTTTAAGTAAAGAAACAAGTTCTTTACTTTCTTGAACTTCATTTAAAAATCGTTTTTTATTTTTTTGAAGTAATGTTTTTATTTCATCAATAGTAGTCATTAAACTTTACGCCTCTTTTTTTCTTGCTTTATTAATTTCAATTCTCTCGATGTTTGTCCTTCTACAGAAGTATTTTCTTCGGCTCTTCTTATTAAATAGGGCATTACATCTCTAACAGGTCCAAAAGGAACATATTTTGCAACATTATATCCTTGGCTAGCTAGGTTAAAACTTATATGATCGCTCATACCATATAATTGTCCAAACCACATACGCTTATCTGCTTTAGAGATATTGTATTTTTTAGCAAGATTTAATAATAAATAAGAACTTTCTTCATTATGAGTACCTGCAAATAAAGCCATATTTTTATGCTCCATCATATATAAAATACCATCATTGTAATTCGCATCCGTTTCTTCTTTGCTATTACAAATAGGAGATACATATCCCTTTTCTTCTGCTCTTTCTCTCTCTTTTTCCATATAAGCACCTCTAACTACTTTCATTCCTATATGAAAACCTTTTTGGTGTGCTCTTTGGTGTAATGCTTTTAAATACTCCATTCTATCATGCCTATACATCTGTAGTGTATTAAAAACAATTGCCTTGTCTTTATTATAAGCTTCCATTAATTCTTCCACTAAATCATCTGCAGCATCTTGCATCCAACTTTCTTCTGCATCTATTAATAAAGGAACATTTTTACTATGTGCTAACTTACATACTCGATGAAATCTATTTTTTACTCGTAACCACTCTTCTTTTTCCTCTTTAGTTAGTTCTTTTCCTTCACTTATTTTTTGATATAAGCCAAACCTTCCAAAACCTGTTGGTTTAAATACAGCAAAAGGAATTGCTTCTTTTTCTTCAGAAAATTGAATAATTTTTTCTATAATAAGAACTGCCTTGTCAAAACTTTCTTCTTCTTCTTTTCCTTCCACAGAATAATCTAAAACAGAATGTACCTTTCCTTTAGTATACATTTTATCTATACTTGGTAAACAATCTTCTTCTGTTACTCCACCACAAAAGTGATCAAATACAGTAGATCGTATTAACCCTTCAACTGGTAAATGTGCTTTAAGTGCAAAATTAGTGACAGCTGTGCCAATACGAACCATTGGCTGGCTTTGTATTAAACGAAATAAAAAGTAAGCTCTTTCTAACTCAGAATCAGACTTTAACTTAAAAGCTATTTCAGTATTTTCAAAAATTTTCATTCGTATTTTTAACCCGTTATTACTTGAAAAGCAAATATAAAAGAGAAGTCTCATATATTTTAATATTTTCTGTTTAATTTGCAGCATATTTTATCGCATTTATGAAATCTATTATAGCAAACACATATCCTATTCATTTTAATGAAAAAGCGTATACTGAGTTATCCGCATTCATAAAAAGTAAAAATTATTCTTCTATTTTTATCTTAGTAGATAATAACACTTTAGAGTGTTGTTATCCTCGGTTCATGCAAAATTTTGAAGTAAAAACTCCTTTAGAAGTTATTCAAATTGATGCTGGTGAAGTGTATAAAAATGTAGAAACTTGTGTTGGTGTATGGAATGCTATGACTGAGTTAGGTGCCGATAGAAAAAGTATTTTAATAACTTTAGGTGGTGGTGTAATTACTGATTTGGGAGGTTTTGTTGCTTCTACTTTTAAACGTGGAATCGATTTTATTAACATTCCTACTACTTTATTATCGATGGTAGATGCTTCTGTTGGTGGCAAAACTGGAATAGATTTAGGAGTTTTAAAAAATCAAATAGGTGTTTTTGCTAATCCGCAAATGGTATTAATAGATCCAGAATATTTACACACGCTTTCTGCTCGTGAAATTCGTTCTGGTACTGCGGAAATTATTAAGTATGGTATGACACATGACTTACATCTTTTCAATGAAATTAAAGATAATTCAGAATTAAATATTATTGATTTAATTCATCGTTCTATTGAAATTAAAAACGAAGTTGTTACTGAAGATCCTAAGGAACAAGGAATAAGAAAAGTGTTGAATTGGGGACATACGATTGGACATGCTGTAGAATCTTATTTTTTAGAAAGTGAACATAAAGAAAGTTTAACACACGGAGAAGCTATTGCAATAGGAATGGTATGTGAAGCATATATTTCTTCTAAAGTTTTAAATTTTCCTGAATCTAAGCTTTTAGAAATTAAAAAAGCAATACAAACTATTTATGGCAAAATTGTCATAGAACCGCAAGACATCACACCTATTACAGATTTACTGAAACATGATAAAAAAAATGAAGCTGGAGTTGTAAAATTTGTTTTATTAAATGATTATGAAGATTTTAAAATAAATTGTGAAGCTTCTCTTACTATCATTATAGAAAGTATTGCGTTTTATAATTCTTAAAATTATAAAAATCCAATGTTCATGAAGAAAAAACAAATAAAATCAATAGTTAATTATTTTATTTGGCTATTGATTTGTTTGATTATTGGAATGATAGGTATGTGGATTCATCTTGGCTGTCCTATAGGCAGTAATAAAGGAAACTTTTTATCTTCTTTTAGTCATTACATCATTATTGTTATCGGAAATATAAGAGGGATATGTGCTTTCTTTTTCTTTTTACTTTTAGATATAAAGCACATAACAGTTCAAGATTTAACAAAATTAAAAAGGTTTTTATATCGGTTTCTTTCAATCTTATTAATCACCTTTTTAGTAGCTATTGTACATCATTTACTAGAATTTCAACTTGATTGGATTTAAAAGCTGAATATTAAATTAACTACCTCAAATCAAAAGCATAATATATCTATAAGAACATTATTTTTCTATTTCAAGATGGAAAAAGCTTCAGGAAATTTAAAAATATCTTGTTACGATTAAAAACAAGCTTTATAAATACTTTCATAATGAGGTAAAATCTTTTCTAAAGAAAATAATTTCGTATGCTCTTTTGCATTTCGTTTAAACTGCAATAGTTTTTCCTCATCTTTTAAAAGAGTGATCGTATTCTTAGCCATATCTTCCACGTCACCAAGGTCACTTAGGAAACCTGTTTTATTATGAATATTCACTTCTGGTAAACCTCCTCTATTAGAAGAAATAACTACGGTATTTGCTGCCATTGCTTCCAAAGCAGCCAATCCAAAACTCTCTGCTTCCGATGGTAACAAGAAAATATCGGAATAACATAAAAGCTTAGCCACTTCATTGCTATTTCCTAAGAACAAAACTTTCTCTGTAATTCCTAATTCTTTTACTAGGGCTTCTGCTTTTACCCTTTCTGGACCATCACCTACCATTAATAATTTAGACGGAACCTCTTTTTGAACTTTATCGAAAACACGTATTACATCTAAAATACGTTTAACAGGTCTGAAATTACTAATATGTGTTAAAATTTTTTCATCAGGACTTGCTACTGCTATTCGTTTACATTCTTCTTGATCTGCTATTTCATACTTAGTAGAATCAATAAAATTATATACTACTTTTATATCTTTTTCTATAGTAAACAAACGTAAAGTATCTTCTTTTAAACTATTAGAAACGGTAGTTACTTCGTCTGATTTATTAATACTAAACTCAACCGCTGTTTTATAAGAAGGATGGCTTCCTACTAATGTTATGTCGGTACCATGTAATGTAGTAACTACTTTTACTTTAATATCTTTATCCTTTAGCATTTTTTTAGCCATATACGCTGCATAGGCATGCGGAATTGCATAGTGTACATGTAAAACCTCTAAATGATTAGCCTCTACAACTTCTACCATTTTAGTAGAAAGTGCTAATTCGTATGGTTGGTATTGAAATAATGGATACTCTTCTAAAGCTACTTCATGAAAATGTAAATTATGCGAAATAAAATCTAAACGTACTGGTTGATTATAGGTTATAAAATGTACCTCGTGACCTTTATTAGCTAATGCCATTCCTAATTCAGTTGCCACAACTCCACTTCCTCCAAAGGTAGGATAACATACAATTCCGATTTTCATTCTTATTTAAATTTTGCTAAAGTTATATGGTAAAAATACGTATTTGTTTATGGCAATTTGTTAAGAATATAAAAAAAGAAACGCCATTACTTTCATAATGGCGTTTACTATCTTATAATCAACATATTAAATATTAATAATCTCCTAAAGTAATTGGATTTTGCTCTAAAGCTGAAGCTAATTGTTCATCATTAGGTGCTTTCCCATGCCAAGCATGCGTGTGCATCATAAAATCTACCCCATTCCCCATCTCTGTGTATAAAAGAATACAAACTGGCTTTCCTTTACCTGTACGAGATTTCGCTTCTTTTAATCCGCTTAAAATAGCTTCTACATCATTTCCTTTCTTCACTTCTAATACATCCCATCCAAAAGCTTCAAATTTAGCTTTTAAACTTCCCATAGCTAAAACTGCATCGGTAGTACCATCAATTTGCTTTTCATTTACATCTATGGTAGAAATTAAATTGTCTACTTTTTTAGCAGAAGCATACATCGCTGCTTCCCAAATTTGTCCTTCTTGTAATTCACCATCTCCATGTAATGAATACACAATTTTAGAATCGTTATTTAATTTCTTTGCTTCTGCAGTACCAATAGCGACACTCATTCCTTGTCCTAAAGATCCAGAAGCAATTCTAACACCTGGTAAATGTTCGTGTGTTGTTGGATGTCCTTGTAAACGAGTATCTAACTTTCTAAAAGTTGCTAATTCTTCTACAGGAAAAAAACCACTACGTGATAATACACTATAAAATACTGGAGAAATATGACCGTTTGATAAAAAGAAGATATCTTCATTAGTTCCATCCATATTAAATTCGACAGAATAATCCATTACTTCTTGATACAAACAAGAAATAAATTCAGCACATCCTAATGATCCTCCTGGATGACCAGAACTTACGGCATGTACCATTCTTAATATATCTCTACGAACTTGTTGTGTAAAATCTTGAAGCTGTTGCGTTGTTGGCATTTTATTTTGTTTTGTGAAAGCAAAAGTAATAGTTTATGCTATAAATGCCAATTAATTGAAATAAAAAAGGGTTCGCTATTATTAGTATTTAAATAGTACTTTTCTTTTTCTTCGGAATTTCCCCGTCCTTATATATGTTATGTTCCGTTTGCGAACCCTTCCTTGTTCAAATTAAAAGCTATTCTATGATTTAAACAATGTTTTGTTGTCCGAATTCATGAAAACAGAGTCCTAAAACATCTAAACAACTGATAATGAAAGGTAAAAAATAAACCATTTTTTATCTTAAAAATTCTAAATTTGCTCTTATTAAAAATTTTGTGAATGAAAAAACCTGTTTTTCACCTCTTATCTATCTTGCTTTTTACTTCTTTTTTAGATGTAAACTGTCAAAACACCACAACCAAAGACAGTTTATTAACTAAATCTTACGAGGAATTGGCTGATTTATTTTACGATAATTTTAATGACACAATTAAAGCTAAAGAAATTGCTTCTTCTTTTTTCTTAAAAGCGAAAAAAGAAAATAATATCATGGAGATGGTAAATGGTAAATATTATGAGGTACAAATAAAAGGAGAATTTAAAGGTTTTTATAACTTTTCTGATTCTATGATCACCGAATCCAAAAAAAGAAATAACATAGAATTAGAAATGAAAATTCGTTGTAAGAAAGGTGAAACTTACCACCATAACAACCTTAGAAAAAAATCATTAAATGAATTCATAAAAATAAATAAACTTTTAAAAAAACAAAAAAATGATAGTATTAATTGTATAAAAAATATTTATATCGGTATAGCAAAATCAAAAGAAGATTTTAAAGAAGCTTTGTTTTTTTATAAAAAAGCTTTTTCTTATATCAAAAAGAATAAAAAATATTCAGATAATAATTCTTTTTTAGTTGTACCCACCCTTATTGCTTCTTCATATAGTAAAATGAAACATTATGATTCAGCATATGTTTATTTAAAAAAAGCAGAAAATATATTTTCATCAATAAATGATATTCACATGCTTAATGGTCTATATTATAGTAAAGCTTTGTTAGAATTTAAACAAAAAAACTATATTAAGACTATTGATAATTTGAAAAAGACAATTCATTTTTTTTCTGATGAAGATTTAAATATAAGATTATTATCATCTAGTTATTCAATAATGGCTATTTGTTATGAAAATTTAAACAATAAAGTTAATGCATTATTATATAGTAAAAAGGTAGACTCTTTATATCTAAAAGAAAATATTTATACCACTAATGTTGAAAAAAACTACACATGCCTCATTAATTTTTATAAATCTAAGAATGACTTCAAACAACAACTAATATATATTAATCGATTAATTGAAATAAAGGATAAGATTTATAATGATGAAAAAAAAATAACCAAATCATTAACCGAAGAATACGACAAACCCAAACTAATAGCAGAAAAAAATGCTATTATTCATCAATTAGAAAGAAAAGCATCTAAAGACAAAATTTATAAAATTGTGTATCTACTTCTTATTTTAGGAGTATTATTTGTTCTGGTATATCAAGTAAAAAAGAAAGCTACGTACAAAAAACGGTTTTTAAAAATTGTAAATCAAAATACAACAGACTCTCACCTTACAGAAAAACCAACTTTAAACAACACAAAGAATACTGCTTCTTTACCTAATTCAATTACCAATGAATTAATTGAAAAACTAACAGTTTTTGAAAACGATAATGCCTTTTTAAATTCTAAAATCAACTTAAAATATGTTGCCGATTCGTTGGATACTAACTCTAATTATTTATCTAAAGTTGTTAATCAGCACAAACAACTTTCTTTTACCAATTATATTAATAAACTTAGAGTAGATTATATGGTAGAGAAATTAAAACAAGATAAACAGTTACGAAAATATACTATAAAATCGTTGGCAGAAGAAGTTGGTTTTAAAAGCGCAGAATCTTTTTCTAAGGCTTTTTATAAGTTTACCAACTTAAAACCTTCTTATTATATTAAGGAATTATCTAAAATTAATAACTAATTTTTCAATTAACAATTATCTGTGATCATTTATCATTGACTATTGCTTACAAATAATTGTTAATTGATATTATTATTTATCACGTTTTCTGTTTTTTCTTTTTAGCAGCAGGAAATAATACGTTATTTAAAATGAGTCGATAGCCTGGTGAAGTTGGATGCAAATCTAATTCCGTTTTAGGATCTCCTACCCTATGTTGGTAATCTTCAGGATCATGTCCTCCATAAAAGGTAAACAATCCTTTTCCTTTGGTTCCATGAATATATCTTGCTTCTCCATTTGTTTTGTTTTCTCCTAAAACCATTACAGTAGACTTAACAGTTCTTCTATCAAAAGAAGTGGTTTGCCCCATAAAAGCTTTTACAATTTGTGTGTGATTTTGACATAACATGGTAGGAACTTGATCCCATTTTGCAGAAAAATCTTTCAACACAAAATAATCTAATTCCTTTTTAATTCTTCTCTTTCTAGTCATATCAATAGATGAAAATTCGTAGGTAGTCGGATTTCGTATCAACTCAAAATCTTTGAAAGCCATTGTTTTATTGTAATCAATTTTAGACTGATAATTAGGTTCAGAAGCATCTCCATCAAACATTGCTTCGCAAATATCTACGCCATCGGCAGATAATGCGATATCAAAGCTATCGGTTGCAGAACACATGGCAAACATAAATCCGCCACCAATCACATAATCTCTAATTTTCTTTGTGACATCTCTTTTTGCTTCCGAAACTTTTGCATATCCTAATTCTGTTGCTAAAGTTTCTGCGTCCCTTTTCTGCTTTACATACCAAGGAGCAGATCTAAATGCTCCGTAAAATCGTCCATACTGACCTGTAAAATCTTCATGATGCAAGTGTAACCACTCATATAACAACAATTTATCTCCTAATACTTCCTTATCATACACCACATCAAACGGAATTTCTGCATAAGTTAATACCATCGTAACTGCATCGTCCCAAGGCATTTTGTTTTTAGGAGAATACACCGCTATTTTAGGAGCTTTCTCTAAAGTTACCGCTTCTTGATTTTTACTTGGCGAAGAAATATCCTCTAAAATAAGTTGTGCTTTCGCATCTGTTATTATTTGATAAGAAACACCTCTAATTTTACATTCTTTTTCTACCGAACTGTTATTTTCTACTAAAAAAGCACCGCCATCATAATTTAACAACCATTTTGCTTTTAAACCATTTTGCAATGCATAATATACAATACCATATGCTTTTAAATGATTTTTCTGATTTTCATTACTCATGGGTACATATATAAATGAAGCCCAAATTGTGTTTGAAAACAGTATAAAAACTACTATAAATAATATTTTCTTCATATTCAGAAACTAAAATACACAATTACAGCGATGCAATTGTGTATTTTTTATTTTTTATAATTTGTTTAGCTTTTTTTTAAAAGGGTACGTCATCCATTCCTCCTCCACCGTTATCTGTTTCGAATGAATTTATACTTGATATAAATTCACTACTATAACTTTCTTCCAAGTTATCAAACTTAAATAAATGTGGGCTGAATTTTAAACGAATATTATCTAATTTCCCTGTTCTATTTTTAGCTATTATTAATTCTGCTTGACCTTCACAAGGTGAATGATCATCGTCATCCCATTCTGTCATCCCATAATGTTCAGGTCTATATAAAAAACAAACAACATCCGCATCATCTTCAATAGCTCCTGAATCTCTTATATCATATAATAATGGTCTCTTTGTTCCTCCTCTGGTTTCTATATTCCTTGATAATTGAGAAGTTATTATTATTGGCACATTATATTCCCTTGCTATTAATTTTAATTCTTTAACTATTATTGACAATTCTTCTTCTCTATTCTGTCTTTTATTTTTACCTAAATTTAATAATTGAATATAATCGACTAAAATTATATCGATTACTTTATTTTCTTCATCTAAATACTTTTTTATTCTTAATTTAAGTGAATCTATAGAAAAGTCAACTTCATCCTCTATATAGATCGAGGCATTAGTTAATGATCTTGTTTTAACATTTAATTGTTCCCATTCATGAGGCTCTAAACCTCCTTTTCTTATTTTATTAAATTCAAAACCAGTCACAGAACAAATTAATCTATTAACTATACTAGATGATTTACTTTCTAAAGAAAGGAATAAAACACTCTTGTCAAAATCAACTGACATATTTTTGACTAACGTACATAAAAATGATGTTTTTCCCATACTTGGTCGAGATGCTATTACTGTTAATTCACCTCCATGAAAACCATCTGTTATTCTATCAAAATTTAAAAGACCACTTGGTACACCTGTCATTCCTTCTTTTATTGAGTTATTACTAATTTCATTGACAACTTTTTTAAAAACATGATCTATTCGTTCCATCAAAATTAATATTAAAAAGGTACACCATCATCCATTCCTCCTCCATTATCTATTGGTCCAAAAGCATCTTCTGCAGATGGCAGCGCTCCTCCTTCAGATCCAAAAGAATTCATACTCGACTGAAATTCACTACTAAATCCTTCTTCTAAATCTGAGAATTTAGCTAAATGTCCAGTAAATTTTAAACGAATATTATCTAATCCACCATTACGATGCTTTGCTACAATAAACTCTCCTTGTCCTTCACATGGTGAATGATCATCATCGTCCCATTCCGTCATTCCATAATATTCTGGACGGAAAATAAACGATACAATATCTGCATCTTGCTCAATTGCTCCAGATTCACGTAAATCTGACAATAAAGGTCTTTTACTTCCTCCACGCGTTTCTACCGCACGAGATAATTGTGATAATGCAATCACAGGTATATTTAATTCCTTTGCTAATGCCTTAAGGTTACGAGAAATTGTAGAAATTTCTTGCTCTCGATTTCCTCCTGAACCTCCAGCCGTCATTAATTGTAAATAATCAATAATTAAAATTCTAACCCCATGTTGCGATACCAAACGACGCGCTTTTGCACGTAAATCGAAAATAGATAAAGCAGGTGTATCATCTATAAAAATAGGCGCATCTGATAATTTTTTAACCTTTACATTTAATTGTTCCCACTCGTGTGGCTCTAAATTTCCTTTACGTAATTTTTCTGAAGTTAATCCTGTTTCCGAAGAAATCATACGCGTAATTAACTGTACAGAAGACATCTCTAAAGAAAACAAAGCTACTGGTTCGTTAAAATCGATCGCCATATTTTTAGCCATCGATATTACGAAGGCTGTTTTTCCCATACCTGGACGTGCAGCGATAATAATTAAATCGGAAGGTTGCCAACCAGAAGTTAGTGCATCTAGTTTTGTAAAACCAGTTGCCAAACCACTCATTCCTTCCTTATTAGAAATTTCTTGTATTTTATTAATTGCTTGTTGTACCAGACTTTCTGCTACTTCTGCTCCTTTTTTAAGATTTCCTTGTGTTACTTCAAATAACTTTCCTTCTGCATCGTCTAATAAATCAAAAACATCGGTAGTTTCATCGTACGCATTTTCTATAATTTCTGAAGAAATTGTAATTAATCTACGTTGTATATATTTTTGAAGAATAATTCGAGAGTGAAATTCTATATGTGCAGAAGAAGCTACTTTTTGAGTTAATCCAATAATATAAAAATCACCTCCAGCAATATCTAATTTTGCGTCTTTTCGTAACTGATTAGAAACGGTTAAAAGATCTATAGGTTCCGAATTTTGAAATAGCGCATAAATTGCTCCGTATATTTCTTGATGTCTTTTATCATAAAATGCCTCTGGGTGCAAAATATCAATTACATCATCGATCCCCTTTTTATCTGTCATCATAGCTCCTAACACAGCCTCTTCAAGATCAATTGCCTGAGGAGGCAGTTTCCCTTTCTCCAAATTCACTACACGAGATCTATCGCCTCTTGCACTTCTTAATCCTTGTGTTTTCTCCATGACGACAAAAGTAATTTTTTAGGTTGATATTCGTTGTACCTCTTGGTATTTTCTTTTTTCACAAAAAATGTAAACAAAATTGTTACTAAGTTGTTGATAACGTTTTTAGTTTTTATTTTTGAAAATAATGAAGCTACATAAAAAACACGTAATTCTTGCCGTTTTATTGCCTTTACAAATTATTTTTGTGAAATTTATAAGCAATAAATCCGATTTTATAGAACACTATTATTCCAATGGAATATACCCGTATATCTCTAGATTTTTTAGAATTATTTTAGGTTGGCTTCCTTTTTCCTTCGGAGATCTTTTGGGCTTTTTTCTAATTGGTTTATTTATCTATGAAATTTACCAACTTTTTAAAACAAAATGGAAAGGAATTTTGTACAAATTGCTACATTTTACCAGCTTTTTATCTATTGTTTATGGTTGTTTTTATTGGTTTTGGGGATTTAATTATTTTAGGAAACCTCTTGCAGAGAACCTAAAATTGAGCCAAGCAAAATATAATACAGAACAGTTAATTACAGTGACAAAGAAAATTGTTACCATTTTAAATAACACCCATCTAAAAATTACAAAAAAAGATACTTTAAAAATTGAAGTACCATATACTTCGAAAGAAATATACCAAAAAACAATACCTGCTTATCATAAATTAGCACAGGCATACCCACAATTAGCCTATAAAAATGCTTCCATTAAAAGTTCTATAGTCAGCCTTTTTCAATCTTATAATGGTACTGCTGGTTATTTAAATCCGATTACAGGAGAAGCGCAAGTAAATTATATGCTTCCCAAAGCTGGTTTTCCTTCTACTGCCTGTCATGAAATAGCACATCAAATTGGATGGTCTGCAGAAAATGATGCTAATTTTGTTGGTTTTTTAGCTTGTATTTATAGTGATGATATCTATTTTAATTATTCAGGATATCGAATGGCTTATAGATATTGTATGCGAGAAATTAGAAAAAGAGATAAAGAACTATTTCAAAAAATAAAAGAAACCGTACATAAAGGTATTTCTAAAGAGCTTTATGACAATTATTTATTTTGGAAAAAATATGAGAATCCTATAGAACCTTATTTAAAAAAAGGATATAACTCTTATTTAAAAGCAAATAATCAAACGAAAGGAATTGAATCTTACAGCTATGTTGTAGATTTGTTAATCGCATATTTTGAACAAAAAAAATGATGAAAAAACTTATTTTATTATCTACCATTACTATTCTGTTATTCTCTTGCAACACTAATCAAATAGAAAAAGATTTTAATTGCAAAACACCTAATTACTCTAATCTTGAAAGAGTTACAGATTATAAAAAAAACTTCCATATGAGTATTCCAAAAAATTGGAAAACTAAATTGTATTATGACGATGCTGTATCTTCTATTTATTCGGCAGATACTACAGTAAGTCTTACCAATTCTACTTTAATAGATGCTTCTTATATTTTAAATACGACTCAAATAAATGAAGAGTTTATCCATAAGGTGAAGGCAGATAATATTAAGCTACAACTAGAAGAAGTAAATTCAAAAAAAACAACTTTTATTAATAATGAAGCTTATTATAATTTGGCTAAAGGAAAGAAAGGAAAGTTTCAATATCATGTTTTAAATGTATTTAGTAAAGCAAATACCGGTTTTTTACATATAAAAACAGAAATTTATGGAGATTCTTTAGTTAATGAGCGTATTTGTAAAGCAGTTAAATTAATGCATAATATAGAATTAAAGTAACAATACCTTTAATTCTCTAGATAATTTTTAATACGGAAATCTAAACTTAATACTATTATTTTTGAATTATAAAAATAAAAAAATGAACAAACAACATATTATCAATCGATTTATTAAATACGTAACTATAGATACCGAATCAGATCCTAATAACCCTGCTTTCCCTAGTACTGAAAAACAATGGGATTTAGCTCGTTTGTTAGAAAAAGAACTGAATAATATTGGTATGGCAGACGTTGAATTAGATGATAATTGTTATTTAATGGCAACACTTCCTAGTAATCTAGATTACGTAGTACCAACTATTGGCTTTGTTGCGCACATAGATACGAGTCCAGATTTTACAGGAGCAAATGTAAAGCCCCAAATTCATGAGAATTATGATGGGAAAGATATCGTATTAAATAAGGAAGAAAACATTGTATTATCTCCTTCTTATTTTGAAGATTTATTACAATACAAAGGACAAACAATTATTACTACCGATGGTACTACATTGTTAGGTGCAGATGATAAAGCTGGTGTTACAGAAATTGTTTCTGCAATGGAGTATTTAATTCAACACCCAGAAATAAAACATGGTAAAATTCGTATTTGCTTTACACCAGACGAAGAAGTTGGTAAAGGAGCGCATTTATTTGATGTAGATAAGTTTGGCGCAGAATGGGCATATACGATGGATGGTAGCCAAATTGGAGAATTAGAATATGAGAATTTTAATGCTGCTGGTGCAGAAGTTACTATTAACGGAAAAATTGTACACCCTGGTTATGCAAAAGGTAAAATGGTTAATTCTATGACTATTGCTAGTAAATTTATAAATGCTTTACCTGCTAATGAAGTTCCTGAATTAACTTCTGGTTACGAAGGTTTCTTTCATTTACATACCATGGAAGGAAAAGTAGAACAAACCATATTAAAATATATTATCAGAGATCATGATCTACATTTATTTGAAGAAAGAAAAAAAGTAATGCTCGCTATTGCTGATACAATGAATGCTGAAATTGGTAAAGATGTTATTCAGATAGAAATAAAAGATCAATACTTTAATATGCGAGAAAAAGTAGAACCTGTAATGCATATTGTTGCTATTGCTGAAGAAGTAATGAAAGACATGGGAATAACGCCATTAATTAAACCTATTAGAGGTGGTACAGATGGTTCTCAACTTTCTTATAAAGGTTTACCTTGTCCCAATATTTTTGCTGGTGGACATAATTTTCATGGTCGTTATGAATATGTTCCTGTAGAATCTATTATAAAAGCTTCGGAAGTTATTGTTGGTATCACACAAAAAGTAGCTACAAGGTTTGCACAAGGTTAAAAAATAAGGTAACGTATAAAACCCAAAAAACTCCGGCGAGAGCCGGAGTCCTTAATTAACCTCCTATTAAAATCAAATGAATGAAAAACACTCCCTATCAATTTTAATTGTCGGCAAATATATAACTTATTCTTTTATCTAAACAACTTTTTTTTATTTATTTTTATTTTTTTAAAAAAAAAGTACCTTCAATTAGTGTTTTTGTACAAATTTTCTATCCTAATTTAATTTCTGAGTTAAAAAACAGGGATTTTTTTTACTTTCCTTAAAAAACAATCCGCTAAAAGTAAAAAACCTCCGTTAGAAACGGAGGCTTTGATTTTCAGATTAGCCCCATAGGGGCAACACGTCAAAGACTATT